>DASPQJ010000057.1:0-44969 GCA_035625025.1 Acidimicrobiales bacterium | reverse complement strand
GACGTGCATCGCGTACGTTTATCCGACAGGTGCTGGTTCCTCCTGCGGCGGCCCGGGAGTGGACTGGATCGGAGACAACGCCGTCGTCGTCTTCGGGATGACGCAGACGAACGTGAAGACGGTGTTGGTGGAGTACTCCCGCCGAATACTTCATCTCGCGACAATCGCTGCGCCGCACGGCTTTCTGCGCGATCTCCGGTTCTTCGTTGGGCGTGCTCCCGCGGATGCCGGTACGCCGCAGCAGATCCTGATGCTTTCAGCCCGCGGAGTAACTATCGGCTCCCAGACGTTCGAATAGTACGTTGGGTTGCACGCCGCTGAATCGGGGTCAAGAGCGTAAGGGGGCCCGAGAGGGGAGCAGCAGGCAACGACGGTCGAGCAACAATCCAGCGACACGTGTGTCTCAGTGGGCCATTGAACGAGAAGACACTAGGACTGCTGCGTTGATCGCGACATCCCCGGAATGACGGGCTTGACGACGCGGAGCCAGCGAGTCAGAGTGATCCTCTCGCCCCGCCAAACCCCACGCACTTCGCTTCGGCGAGGTTGGTGACGTCGGCGCGGGGCGCGTTAGGCGATCATTTTCTGTGCTCGAAATGCTGCTCCGACTTGCCGTGGCGTTGGGAGCTGCAGGAACCAGTATCGCTGGCGCGGCGACAAGCCCGAGTCCCGCAGTTAGTGGACGCGCGAGTGCGCCGGGAACGGGCCTGTCGCCAACAGCCTTCATGCACCTTGCCCAGGGGCCTCGATGGCAGCTTTGAAGCGACCGACCGGCTGGTCGGCATCGCCGGTGGAAAGGGTGACACCGGTAATGCAACGGTCGTCGTCGCGCAGCGAGCCGCCTCGGGTTCCACGGCTTGGCCGGGCCAGCGAGGCGAATGGTCGTTCCGCTTCATCTCCAGCGACGGCTGGGGCTACCAGTGGATCCAGCAAGACGCCCGTTCGGAGAACTGCTGGCGCAAGTCGATCTCGCAATCGTGGACCTGCAGTGGACCGATTCTGAACGACGCCGGCTCCATCGGATGGATCCTTGCCACGATTCCCTTTATCCAGGCAGGGGCAGTAGTGGCGATCGGCCACGCGGCGGGATACGTGAAGCCGAAGGATTTCCATGGCGCAGGGTGTCTGCATGCAGGAGACGAATAAGGCTCTTCGCGAATGAGCGGGGTATTAGGGTGTCGCCGTGTCCGACGCGATCACCCTCCACGGCAACTGGCTTGTCAAAGCTCCTCGATCGGAGGTGTTCGACACGCTCACGGACTTCGAACGCTGGCCTGAGTACTTTCCCAAGGTCGCCGAGTCGGTACGCGTCGCATGGCACGGCGATGATCGCTTGGATATTGATGCGACGGTCAAGTCATTCGGCCAGCGGTTCCCGGTCACGATGAGCACCCAAGTACTCCCCGGGCGAGGATTTGTATCGGAGAACCAGAGCCCGAAGTTCGGGACCTCCGGCCATGAGGAAGTGCGACTCTCCGACAGCCCAGTCGGCACGGTGATCGACTACACGTATCAGGTGACCATCCATCGACGGTGGCTCCGCCTGGTGGCGAAGCCGCTCATCGATGGGTTCTCCATGAAGTACTGGGAGCGCGCGGTCATCCAGGAGCTTCGCAAGCGGCTCGAGTCATAGGGGAGCACTTCTCGGCACGCGCCGATCACTTCACCAGGGACCTCCTCCTTCCGCCGGGTGCCTACTGCGATTGGGGGCTCTTCGCGAATGAGCGGGTGTGGCAGTGTCGCGAGGCCCCTCCCGTCATTTAGGTGTCCGAAGGCCGGAGCCGCCAGTGGCTGGTAGCCTGTCCAACGGTTCGCTTCTCCGACACTGCTACTGCTTCCAACGCCGCAGTCGCCAGTCGGACATTGGGGAAGTCGGTTCTCCGGCACCACATTTGAGCTGCTCTTATTGGCTGCAGCCAGTATCTCCGGGTCTTCTGCGAACGCTTCTCTTGCCCGGGGGCTAATCATTGGCGTTGGGTCCGCCAACGAACACAATGCCGAGGTATTCATTACCCGAATCCGGGTTGCACTTATGCTGACATAGCCCAAGAAGCCTACGGGATTCCCCAGCCTGACCCAGGCACGATGATGGGCAACGTCGGTGCACAGCCGATCGACGGGCCAGACTGGTTGATCGACGGTTTGACGCAGGTTCAGTGGGGTCTGAATTACATCTCTGAGAGGTACGGGACTCCCCAGGCGGCCTGGACTTATCGGCAAACGCATTTTTCCCACGGCCATGTCATAGGAGCGTAAGTGCGACGGAGGAGGAGGGGTGGTGCCGACCCGGTCGCGTGGGATTCATAGTCGCTGTGTAAAGCGAGGAAGGACACCTGGGCCAAGCGTGATCAACAGAGTCATCGGTTCCCTGCGACTGCTCGCCGCCTGCGGCTGTCTTCTTGCCGGAGCGTTGGTCCTCGCTCCCATCTCGCGTTGGGAGTTCTCGACGAGCACTGGACAAAGCGTCGGGAACCAGGCGTCACCAGTCGGTGTCTCGATCCAGTTGGCTTCGTCCTCACTCGCGAGCAAGCCCACGGGAACCAGAGTCGTGACGTACTACCCGTTCACCGCGGATGGCCGGCTCAAGCCGGGCTTGCGGGTTGCCGAGGTCTTTGCCGCATGGTGTGTCGGACAGAGCGAAGCCGGGGGGTTGTCCTACCGATGCTTCACGACCGGCCATATTCACAATTGGGTAGAAGATCCCTGTTTCGCCCGGCTTGGATCTCACTCCGGTCCGCTCATCTGCCCGCTCGACCCCGCGGGTTCACAGGTCCTCGAGCTTCGGGTCCGAAGCCTGCCCACCATCGCGCCTTGGTCCGCACGGAGGAGGATTTGGGCGATGCGGTTGCAAGACGAACAGGTTTGTGTCGCCGTCAACGCGGCTTGGAGTGGCTTGGGACCTTTCCAGTGCTTCTACCCCTCAGAACCGGTCGCCGATTGCCACTCTCCTGTCATGACCCGAGCGACCTGGACAGCCGCCTGCCAGGCGAAGCTCATCGCGTCAAGCCCGTTCACGAGATACCGAGTCCAGACGGTCTGGGACTGACCTGGCTGGATACGGCCCAACGCGTGGCTTGCCGTAGGTAGATCCACCGTTGGGCTTTCTCATCTTCGGGCCGCTTCCACCGAGGGTCCGCGCGTCGCGCTCTGCTAATCATCTGGTGTTGTGTCGGTTGGCGGATCCAACGCCAAAAAAACGGCCCGATGCGAGCATGTTCCCTGCACGGGAGCGACTCTGTTGGACGATTCGGAACAGCCTGCAAAGTCTTGTATCTAGTTCGATTCTGCGCGCCGCCTCGCGGGTCAGAGGTGTTCTTTCGCGAGTTCCCTGGCTCTGGCTACGCGCTGCTCTCTCGCCGAAACGACCACCTCGTCGCCCAGCGGGTGCCCGGGCACGCCGCCGGATGCGTTACCAGGGAGCCTGAAGTATCCGCGGTGCAGTCGTCCCTAGTTTATTGCAAGGCTTCCTCATACAATCACCTGGATGCGATCCTCATTATCTCGTCAGTTCTTGGCTGTGGCCTCGGTCGTTCTCGTCTCCAGCTTGGTCTTTGTCTCAGCCTGTTCGAGCGGTCCCAAGGCACCTCCTCAGTCCACGTCCACCCCGGTTTCTCGCGCATCCACCACGAGCACCATCCCGCGCCCCGGTGAGAAGTTGGCGCTGGGGACGAATAATCCCTTCGCAGGAGATTGCACCACGAACATGAGCGAGGCGGCTACGGCAGTCGGGTTTGTCGTCCTCAGGCTGACGGCCAGCTCATTCCGGGCGGACATCGAGCTGCAAGCGGGCCCCCCGAAGACGAAATTCGTCGTGCTCATGCAAGAAGTGCCAGGACTGTGTCCGCTCAACCGGGCCAATGGCGGCACGCTGACGACGAACGCGACCGGTCACGGCCACGCGTTCGCGACCGTGCCGCGCGTGAAGGGCGCGAAGACGTTCTTCGTGCAGCTCCTCCCTGCGGGAACGAGCGGGTCTCAGTACACGAGCGACCGTATCTCCGTGTCATAGGAGTAGCCCCCACGGCCCTGGCGCTGGCGGTCGTTCATCACGTGGCCGAGGAAACGAGGACGGCCGGACCACCGCCGGGCAGTCCGAGCTCATCCAGCTGCGGCACGAGAAGCGCCGCCTCGAGGCGGAGAATGGGATCCTGCGCCGAGCGGCCCTGGGTTCAACCCGTCAGCTCAACAGCTTCTCGAGCGTAGACGCAGGCGTCGCAAAACCGGAGTCTTCCTCGGTCATGAGTTCAATCGGGCGGCGACGGTGTCGAGCTCGTCCTGGGTGATGTTCGCGAGCGACATGCCCTTCAGGAAGTACTGGCGCAAGAGCCCGTTGGTGTCCTCGTTCGTGGCGCGCTGCCAAGGACCAGATGGCTCTCTGCAGACCCACGAGCTCTTCCACTTGGGCGCAACGGCGACGTGGTTGTCGCCCCCTCGGCGAAGTGCACGGTGAAGATGTGTCGCACGCCCGGTGCCGTCTCGAGATCCGGTACGAATTGCTGCAATCGAGCGTCTGATGCGGCTCGCGACGGATTCTGATGTGGTCCGGCTTCGATGACGCGGTGGCAGTAAGGCGGACGGTCACCGAGCCAGCGCCCGGCTGAGAGTGAGGTCACAGCGCCTTCGAGGTCCGCGGTCTCGTCTGGTTGCGTTCGGCTTGGCTCAGGGTTTCGTGACTGGACAAGACGATGTAATTAAGATTATCTATAGACTTAGTCTTGTATGTGACATATTGCATGATTATGACGGTATTTATCGCCAAGCCGGGCTCGGCTTGGGTGACGGAATGCGAGGGGCGAGACGAGCATGAAGATCGCTGAGGACATCACCCAGCTCATCGGGAACACGCCCCTGGTGCGGCTGCGTCGGCTCACGGGGGATAGCGGGGCCACGGTCGTGGCCAAGCTCGAGTTCTTCAACCCGGCGCACAGCGTGAAGGACCGTATCGGCGTCGCGATGATCGACGCCGCCGAGAAGGCCGGCCTGATCGACCCCGACACGATCATCTTGGAGCCCACGAGCGGCAACACCGGGATCGCGCTGGCGATGGTGTGCGCGGCCCGAGGCTACCGTTGCGCGTTCACCATGCCCGAGACCATGTCCAAGGAGCGTCGGGCGCTGCTCAGGGCTTACGGGGCCGAGCTCATCTTGACCCCTGGGCCCGAGGGCATGCCCGGTGCGATCGGCAAGGCCGAGGAGCTCGCGAAGAGCGAACCGAGATACTTCATCCCCCAGCAGTTCGAGAACCCAGCCAACCCTGCGATCCACCGCGCTACGACCGCTGAGGAGATCTGGAACGACACCGACGGAAAGGTTGACATTGTCATCTCCGGCGTCGGCACCGGGGGGACCATCACCGGCGTCGGCCAGGTGCTCAAAGAGCGCAAGTCCTCTGTGGAGATGGTGGCGGTCGAACCCGCGGCGTCGCCGGTCCTCTCGGGCGGCCAAAAGGGCCCCCACCCGATCCAAGGCATCGGTGCGGGCTTCGTTCCGGCGATCCTCGACACCGGCGTCATCGACGAGATCATCACCGTTGAGAACGCCGATGCGTTCGCTCTCGCCCGTCGGGCAGCGCGCGAGGAGGGCCTGCTTGTGGGTATCTCCTCAGGGGCGGCCATCTGGGCAGCACTCAAGGTGGCTGGGCGCCCGGAGAATTCCGGCAAGTTGATCGTCGTGATCGTTCCGTCCTTCGGCGAGCGCTACTTGTCCACGGCGCTGTTCGAAGGGCTCAGCGACTGAGCATGTTCGAGACCCTGCGACGCGACCTAGCCGCCGCCCGCGAGCGCGACCCGGCGGCGCGGTCGTCGCTCGAGATCGCGATCTGCTACTCGGGCGTTCATGCCATCTGGAGCCACCGCATTTGCCACTGGCTCTGGCAAAACGACTTGAAACTCCTCGCACGGGGATGCTCCAGCCTGGCGCGCCTTCTCACCGGGGTCGACATTCATCCAGCGGCGGTTCTCGGCCAGGGCGTGTTCATCGACCATGCCACCGGCGTGGTCATCGGCGAGACGGCCGAGGTCGGTGACGAGGTGACCATCTATCAAGGCGTCACCCTCGGCGGGACGAGCCTCGAGCGGGTGAAGCGTCACCCGACCGTGGGCAATCGGGTCACCATCGGGGCCGGGGCCAAGATCCTCGGGGCGATCACGATCGGAGACGACAGCCGCATCGGCGCTAACGCGGTCGTCGTGAAGTCAGTGCCTCCGAACTCGGTCGTGGTCGGCGTGCCAGGTCAGATCATCGCGCGCAGTCATCCGCACCGGGCGACTGACCGGCCGGACCTCGAGTCTGCCTTCGTGCCGGACCTCCTCGGTGCCAGCCTGCAATCGCTGATAGAGCGCGTCGACGAGCTGGAGACGGTGGCAGAGGGACACGTACACGGCCACGACGTCCGTCCGTCCGAGGCCGGCGTGTGGTCCGGAGAAGACTTCTCGATCTGAGACAAGAAGGAGAATGCTGTGTCCGAGCTCTCGACTCGACCCGCAGACGAGGTTGTTGACTGCACCGGGTCGGCGTGTCCACTCCCCGTCTTGAAGACTGCACAGGCGATCAGGAATCTCGCGCCGGGACAGACGCTCGAGCTACTTGCCACTGACCCGGGTGTCGAGCCGGACATGAGGGCGTGGTGCAGCCGCACCGGCAACGAACTGCTCGGCATCACCAGGCAAGCTGAGGTCTTCCATGTCTTCATCCGTTGTGTGAGGTGACAGAAGCCGACTATGTGGGCCAAAGACTCTGAGACGAAGATCCTCTACGTGCAGACACACGGCGCAGACGACCCAGGGCGCAGCGCGACGCCCTTTTTCCTTGCGGCCGCCGCGGCCGCGATGGAGTTCGAGGTCATGATCTACTTCACGATGTACGGGCCCACCTTGTTGCGCAAGGACGTCGTGGACAAGATCGGCCCGAAGGGGGACCAGGGCCAGCCGTTGCGCCATTTCATTGAGCAGGCAACCGGTCTGGGCGTCCGGCTGCTGGTCTGCCAGCCGTCGCTCGAGCTCAACGATCTGGTCCTCGAAGATCTGATCGACGGCGTCGAGGTGATCGGCGGCGCAGCCTTCAATGACCTCGCGGCTTCAGCCGATGCCGTGATCAGCTTTTAGGCCCGCGCGATGAGCGTCACGGCCATCCCACGGGCAAAGGCGGACGCCGACTACAAAGTCGCCGACGTCGCCGGCTACACCGACGTGCCCTATGAGGAGAAGGCGCGGCTGTTCGAGCAGATCAAGAGCGATATTCGCTTCGGCGATTACCTGTACGGCTGTTACGAGTGCGGCATCTGCGTTGGTGCTTGCCCGTCCGCCAAGTTCTACGACTTCAGCCCGCGCCGGATCGCACAGGCGGCCGCACGTATGGATGTGGAGCTGATCTACCAGCAGATGCAGGAGGACATCTGGGAGTGCTCCCAGTGCTTCTCCTGTTTACGCTGCCCGCGCGGCAACAACCCTGGCGGGATTATCACGATCATGCGGGAAGTAGCCGTTCGCAGCGGGCTGGCCTCGGCCAAAGAGGCCCTGGTCGGTTACTCCCGGATCATCTACAAGATCATGTCTACCGGTACCCAGGTGTCACCGGACATGCTGAGGCCGGACGCCTTCCCGGACTGGGGACCTGAGACGGCCGACGTGGCGGACAACCTTGATCTGTGGCGCCGCGCGCTGCCGCCTGAGACCATGCACACGACATCCACCGGCTGGTCCGTCGCCGACAGAACGCTGATCGAGCTGTACCTGATCTGGTTCGAGACCGGTGCCCTCGACATGATCGCCCAGGTCGACCCTGGCCTGCACTCGATCCTGGCCGAGCTGATGGAGGATCGCCTCGACGAAGAAGGCCTCGAGCCATGACCATTCCCCTGGAGACCCCCATCGACCCGCGTCGAGGTCGTATCCCACCTGCCGAGCCCGTCGTTGACCGGCGGGCTCTTGAGGACCCCCGTGCAGAACTGCTCGAGCTTGAGCGTCAGGGCGAGTTGATCGTGCAGAAGATCGACAGGGAAGCGATCAGCGTGACGACGAAGTACGGACGCGAGAAGCGAATCCAGAAGACGCACCTGTGGCACCACAAGTCCTGTGGTCAGTGCGGCCACATTCCGGGCTACTCGACGTCCATCTTCTGGGTGATGCGCAAGCTCGGCTACGACTACTTCGATCCGCATGACCAGACCTCGTGCACGGCTTGGAATTACTACGCGAGCGCGACCTCCAACGTGGCGGCGCAGGCGGCGGTGGCAGTACGCAACTTTGCCGCCGCGCACGAGACGGGTTACTTCCCACTGATTCATTGCGGCACCTCCTACGGTCACTACAAGGAGGTGCGCGAGCAGCTCATACGGCACCCGGAGCTGCGGGCGCAGGTCCGCAAGATCATGGCCAAGCTCGGCAAGCCCTTGGTGTTGCCCGAAGAGATCGTTCACTATTCGGAGTGGCTCCACGCCCTGCGCCACGAGATCGCCGCCAAGCGGGTTCGCGATGTCTCGCGCATCGTGGTGACCGTCCATCCGGCGTGCCACTACTACAAGATCGTCTCGGGTGATGCTATCTACGACCCGGACATCTACGGAGGTCAGCGGACCGCCGTTGTGACCAGTCTCGCCGAAGCGCTTGGCGCCGAGGTGCGCAACTACTCGACTTGGTTCGACTGTTGTGGGTTCGGTTTCCGGCACATCTTGGTGCAGAGGGACTTCACCCGTTCTTTTGCCACGCTGCGCAAGATCGAAGTGATGAAGGAGGAGGCCGACCCCGACGTCGTGCTGACTCACGACACTGGGTGTGTCACGACCCTCGACAAGAGCCAGTTCGCGGCCAGAGCGCAGGGGCACAACGTCGGGCTCGCGGTAATGAGCGATGCCCAGTTCGCCGCACTCGCACTGGGGGCGCATCCCTACCGCGTGTGCCAGTTGCACTGGCACTCGGCCGACTACAGGCCGCTGCTCGAGAAGATGGGCATCGACTGGGAGAAGGCATGGACGGAGTTTCAAAGTGATCTGCGCCGGCTGGAGAGCGGCGAGAAGCGTTACCTCGACTGGGACGATGCCGATGGCGCGCACGACGAAGATCGGCCCCAGGTAGCTCCTGTCGGGCACGAACACGGCGAATGAGGTGCGAAATGTCCTCTGAGACGGTTGCGGTCATCGGCGGGGGACCTGGTGGACTGCGCGCCGCCCAAGGAATTGCAGAGATCGGTGGGAAAGCCGTGCTGATAGAGCAGCGCGACTTTCTCGGCGGCACTCCGGTCGCCGAGAACTACTGCGGTCTGACGCCACTCGGCGCGCCGGCGCAACCGCAGATCCGTCAGATGATCGACCTAGTCACTGCCAACCCGCTCATCGAGATCCGGCTCGGCACCGAGCTCGTCGCCGCCGCGGGGGAACCCGGTGCTTTCGAACTCACCCTGCGTCGCGCCGAGACGTCGGCGACTCAGACCGGCGGAGACCAGACGATCGAGTGCGGCGCCGTCGTCATTGCCACCGGGTTCGAACACTTCGATCCCGGCCGGGCGACCCAGATGTACGGGTATTACGAGTTCCCCGACGTGATCACCCAGGCTGACCTCGAGGCGATGCTCTCCGAGGGCCGGGTGCTTCGTCCCTCCAATGGACAGCCCCCAGAGCGGGTCTGCTTCGTCCAGTGCGTGGGCAGCCGGGACCGCCAGATCGGCAACGAGTACTGCTCGAAGGTGTGCTGCGGGGTGGCTTCGAAAGAAGCGATCGAGATCCGGGAAATGTTGCCGAGTTCGAAGGTGCTGATCTTCTACATCGACATGCGGATGTACGGCTATTGGGAGAACGAGATCTATTGGCCAGCCCAAGAGAAGCACCATGTCCAGTACGTCAGGGGGCTGATCACCGAAGTGCTGCCGAAAGGGGATCGCCTGCTCGTTCGCGGCGAGGACACGACGATGGGCCGGCCGATGGAGATCCTGATGGACCTCGTCGTGTTGTCGGTCGGTATGGAGCCGTCACAGGGCACCCGTGAACTCGCGAGGCTGCTCGGGGTCAAGCAGAACAAGTACGGGTTCATTGAGGCCGTCGCCAAACCGCTCGACCCTGTCAGTACCGATCGGGAGGGGATCTTCGCCTGCGGAGCGGCCCTCGGACCCGCTGACCTGGAGGACGCCGTTTCGTCGGCCGCCGGTGCAGCCATGAAAGCGGTCAGCTACCTGACGTCGCGTGCCACCGCGGCGGCGAAGTGAGGCAATGTCTGGTGGTCACCGGACCAGTAGTCGACACGCCGAGCGCCCTGGAGTTCCAGCGCGAGATTCTGGGCCAGATCAGCGAAGCGGAGCTGCACGCCATCGCCGCTGATCTGGATCGCAAGTCTGAGGCGTTGCGAGACCTGTTGTCCGGAGATCCGGCCCAGCTGGATAGAGCGGCCTTGCGCAAGGTGCTGCGCTGGGTGTTCGCGACCCGGAGGCGTGCCGACCAGATCATCGACTCGATCGGCCCCAAGCAGCTGGCAGGCGCCATCGCCGGGCTTCTCACGAAGGGAGCAGCGGTCGAAGAGCGGATCGACCGTTTCGATGGCTTGCTCAGCGAGTACGCGGCGCAGTCCGCGCTTTTGGCTTCCAGCTTCGATCTTTCCTCGGAACTGCTGCACTTCACCGAGCCTGATCGCTACTGGTTGTGGACGAGGTGGATCTGGGATCCCGCCACCCGCACCGGCGCGCTGGGGCTCGTCACGACCGATGAGTGGGATCTGGCTGCGAGCGCCTCGAGGGGCGCGACGTACCTCTCAGTCGGGCAGGCGACGGCCTTTGTCGACGAGACCGGCAAGGCAGCCGGCTTCACGGCGGCAGGTCCTGGTCTTTTCGGGGTCGACGTCTTGCTGGCCGCCGTCTACGGCGTCTACATGCGCACGGTCCTGCAGATCCGTTTCACCCGGGAGTTCGGCCGGGTGATCCCGCCGCTGGCCGACCTCGTCCGTCGATTGCTTGGCGTCTGCCACCTGGAGGGTTAGGACCGTGCCTGTCGGTGGCCGGAAGGTCCCGCCGATCGCCGTGGAAGTGGAGGAGGCGACTGTTTGCTCCACTATCTCTGGGCGCGAAGTCGAGCTCCCGGGCAGATGGAACCGGATGTTCGAGCCGCGGGTCCTCACGGATTGCGGCCCGGACGGTTTTGCCACGATCTCAGCGCTGCCGGGTGGCGAGTCGCTCGAATGGTGTTACGGCTGCGGCAGGTGCGTGCCGGTCTGCCCGATCGACATGGTGGGCGACTACGGCCCGCGCAAGATCCACCGCAAATTGCAGACGGGATCTCAGCTGCTGACCGACGCCGACCTGTGGCTGTGCACGACGTGCGCGAACTGCTTAAGGGTCTGCCCGAAACAGGTCGACATGATCGCTGTCATGCTGGCGGTCCGCGAGGCTGCACTGACTGCTGCGAAGGTGCCGGCCGAGCTGCAGGAGGTCTTCGAGAAGACCTTCCGACAAGGCAATGCGCTGGGCGAGAACCAGCGGCGCCGGGCGCAGTGGGCCGAAAGCGCCGGGGTTCCGGTGCGGATCCTCGCCAAGGATCCCTCACCGGTCGATGTGCTTTTCTACTTGGAGGACTACTGGAGTTTCCACCCCCGGGGCCAGGACGCGGCCCGCGCGTTCGCCCGAGTGGCCTCGGCGCTCGGCGTTGACTGGGCGATCCTTGGCCCGGAGGAGAAGACGCTTGGTGACTCTCAGCGTCTCGCGGGCGAAAAGGGCCTGTTTGACGCTCTCGTCGAAGATGTCGCGACAATCCTCGCGAAATACGATTTCGCCCGCATCGTGACGCCTGACCCGCATGCCTTCAACGCGCTCGTCAAGGAGTACCCGCAGCGCGGGCACACATTCGAAGCGCTTCACTACACACAGTTGCTCGCGCCGCTCGTCGGCCAGATCGACTGGGCGAGGGAGCTGAACCTGCGGGTGACGTTTCACGATCCGTGCTACCTGGGAAGGTGGAACGGTGAGTACGACGCGCCCCGGTTGCTGCTCGAGGCAATTCCCGGCATCGAACTTATCGAGATGGGCCGCTGTCGGGAGAATGCCTACTGCTGCGGCGGCGGGGGCGGCGGCATGTGGCTTGACGGTTTCACAAGAGACCACACGACAGAGCGCCTTT
This sequence comes from Acidimicrobiales bacterium, assembly GCA_035625025.1. Classification (GTDB taxonomy): domain Bacteria; phylum Actinomycetota; class Acidimicrobiia; order Acidimicrobiales; family Bog-793; genus Bog-793. The sequence goes on along the minus strand of DASPQJ010000057.1, from coordinate 32,878 downwards.
CGGAGCGACGGGTGCGCGAGGCCGCCCAGACTGGGGCCGACGTACTGGCGGTGTGCTGTCCTTATGAGGTGTCCAGGTTCGCCGACGCCGCCAAGGCGACCGGTCACGAGAACCTGCGTGTCTGCGACATCGTCGAACTGATGGACGAGGCGATGCGGGACGAGACTCAACGTGGTTGAGCCGCTGCGAATCGTCGATTTCGGTCGCAGCTCACCACTGCGCTCTCAGACCTTGTGGCATGCGATCGCCTATGGAGTGTCCACCAGTGAACGGGCGACTCTTTCCTTTACGCGCCCGGCCGCCCCGTACGTGTGCCTCGGCTACCACCGGGGAGTCGAAGAGGTCGACCGTGATTACTGTCTGGAGAACGGGCTCCCGTTGCTGCGGCGCATGGTGGGCGGCGGTCCCGTCTACCTGGACTCGGACCAGCTGTTCTTCCAGATCTGCCTGCCGGTTCGGGTCGTGCCGGCGGCCCGCTGCCAGGCCATGCGCCTGTTGCTCGAGCCGGCCGTGACCGCCTTCCGCGCCGTCGGGGTATCGGCCGTGCTCGATGACGACCTTGAGATCTGCGCCGGCGACCGCAAGATCTGCGGGCACGGAGCCGCTCGAATCGAGGACGCTGTCGTGGTCTGCGGCAACCTGATCGAGCGATTCGACCACGAGCGAGCGGCTCGGGTGCTCGCCTTGGCTGATCCTTGTCAACGGGACCAGACGCTCACGTTGATGCGCCGCTTCGTGGCTCCGACGCCACTGGACCCGGCTGCTTTCCAGGCCGCCTTGATCGCGGCATACGCCACGGCGCTCGGGCTCGGCCCTGAGCTCGGCGGACTGACCGGGGCCGAACGCGCGGCGCTTGCCAGCTTGGACGAGAGATTCGCCAGCGATGCCTGGCTTGCCGGACCGGTCCGGCAAGCGAGGGCCCGAGCCTGTGGACCGAGTGCCCGCCAGGTCAAGGTGCGCTCCGGCGTCTGGACCCTCGGAGCGTCATACGACGGTGCGCGGGTGGCCGCCAGCGTGGTCCGGGGGATGATCGAACTGGTGCGGCTGCACGACCGGGGGTTGAACGGGTCCAAGGATCGGGCGGAGCGGGCCCTTACCGGCATTCCGTTGCAATCGGCCGCTTCCGTGCTGGCCGGCTTCGGTGATCCAGGGCGCCGGCTGGCTGTGGCCTTCGCGACGGCCGATCCTGCGAGGTTGTGATGGCAGAGGTTCCGCTCGTCGTCGTAGCGGGCTTTCCGCTCGCTCTCGACCGGCGCTATCAAGCCGAGACGCACATGTGGGTGCTGGAGACCGGACCCGGCCGGGTCCGGATCGGGATGGACGCGCTCGGTATCGAGACCAGCGGCACCCTGGCTCAGCTGTCCTTTTCACCGACCGGAACCGAGCTCAGCGCGGGACGACCGTTTGGCGAGTTGGAGGCGGCCAAGTTCGTCGGTCCGCTCATCAGCCCGGTCTCCGGAACGGTGGCGAATGTGAACGAAGAAGTCGCCAGGGACCCGGGCCTCGCAGCGCGGGACCCGTACGGGGCCGGCTGGCTGATCGAGGCGAGCGTGAGCGAGATCGGCGACAAAGGATCGGGGCTTCTCGCCGAGCCGGCCGAGATCACCGCCTGGTTCGCCGCGAGGGTTACCCACTACCGGCGTAGTGGGCTAATCGCGCAATGATCAGCGGGCAGTTACGGTCGCGTTCCGCCAAGGTGCGGCGGGCGAACTTCGCTGACGTGATGGACTTCTACGCGCCCGGCCTGAAGCGCTGGCAGACCTCGGAGTGGGTCCCGGTCAGCCCCCGCCGGTTCTTGTCCGTATCGGTCACCGGTTCGACGTGCGCTCTGTCGTGCGATCACTGTCAGGCGAAGGTCCTCGACGGGATGCTGTCGGTCCGAGCCGGCCAGGATCTCTTCGCTCTCGCAGCACGCCTCCGTGAGCAGGGGAGCGAGGGATTGCTGGTGTCCGGCGGATCCACCCGCGCCGGTGGGGTGCCGTTGCAGGCACACCTGCGCCACTTCCGCCGGATCCGAGAAGAGCTGGGGATGAAGGTCGTCGTGCACTCGGGCCTGGTGTCGCCAGAGCTCGCGGCCGGCCTGGCGGCATCGGGTGTGGACGGCGTCATGCTCGACGTCATCGGGGCTGACGAGACCCTGCGCGACATCTGCCACCTAGACCTCACCGTCGCTGATGTGGACCGTTCGCTGCAGCTGCTGTCCGAGCGCGGGCTACGGATCATCCCGCACATCGTGCTCGGTCTGCACTACGGGCGTTTCCTCGGTGAGCACCGGGCGCTTGAGATGCTCACCCGTTACCCGGTCTCGACACTCGTCCTCGTGGTGCTCGTGCCGCTCGTCGGCACCCCGATGGCGCTTGTGGCGCCACCTCCGGCCGATCAGGTGGCGGAGTTCTTCGCGACCGCCCGACTGGCCGCTCCGTCGACGACGATCAATCTCGGCTGTGCCCGCCCCTTCGGCGCGCTCAAGCGTGAACTGGACCAGGCGGCGATCGACCTTGGGCTGAACGGCATCGCCTATCCGGCGGAAGGCACGATCGAATACGCGAGGTCGCGCGGCCTTGCGCCTCGGTTGTTCGAATACTGCTGCTCGCTCGTTTGGAGCGAGGCACGAGAGGCCAACCCTGCCGGCTTGAAGGTGGCGAAGTGAGCGGGACTTGGCGGCTGCTGGCCGACGACGGCGCCGGGGCGGCCGAGGGGCTCGCACTGGACGAAGCACTCATGAGCCGGTACGCACGGGACGAACCGGACTGCCCGCCGACGCTTCGGCTGTATAGCTATCGCGATCACTGCGCCCTGATCGGCCGGTACCAGAACCTGGAAGCCGAGGTCGACCTGGCGGCCTGTCACCGTACCGGAACCGAGGTCAGCCGCAGGCTCACGGGTGGCGGTGCGATCGTCATGGGATCCAGCCAGCTGGGAATCGCCTACGTGGACCGGGCACGAGCCAGCCAGCGTCCCCGGGAGACCATCGAGGAGCTCTCGGACGCGCTTGTCGCCGGCTGCACGCGCCTGGGTATTTCGGCGAGCTTCGGCGGCAAGAACGACCTGGAGGTCGGTAGCCGCAAGATCGCGGGCCTCGGGCTCTACGTCGACTCGGCTGGAGCGATGCTCTTTCACGCGAGCGTCCTAGCCGATCTCGATGTCGCGTTCATGCTTCAAGTGCTGCGGATACCAGCTGCGAAACTGGCCGACAGGGCCGTGGCCGCGGTGGGTGAGCGGATCACGACCGTCTCCGCCGAGACCGGTGTCCCCCACGATGCCGCGACGCTTCGACCGATCATCGCCGACGGCTTCGCGGCGACCTTTGGGGTGACGCTGGAAGCCGCGAGGCCTGACCGACAAGAGAAGGCTCGCGCCGATGCGCTTGCTGTCGGCAGGTACCGGTCGCAGTCCTGGCTGGGCGAACGGAGCATCGCGGCGGATGCCAACGGGTCGTCGCTGATAAAGACGCCGGCAGGGCTGGTGAGGATCTACCTCGCCACCCGAGGTGACCTGGTCAAGAGCGTGATGATCGTCGGGGACTTCAACGAGCTGCCGGCTGGCCTGGCGGCGATGGAGTCCGGGCTGCGCGGTCGGCGCTTGGAGCACGACGCTATCCGCGCCGTTGTCGCCCGCTCGGGGGCGGCCGAGGCCCTCGGCGTCACGCCCGAGCTGCTCGCTGCCGCCGTGATGGAGGCAGGTTGCCGTGTCGATGAACAGGAGGCGGCCGAGGCTTTCCGGGTCGCGGACCTCCGTTTCCCGTCCGAGACGGCTGCCGCCGCGGATCCGCCCAGCTTCCCCGAGCCGAGCCGGTAGGAGACGCCATGGTTCTTCCCGAGCTTTCGTTGCCGCCTGCGACAGGTGGGCCTGCCAAGGACAGTCCGGAGCACGTGCGCATCTCCATGGCGAGCGCGATCGCACTGCGGATGCGCTCGGGCCGGTTCAGCCGGGACTTCGCGTTCGGTGGCATCAACCTGTTGCTCAACTACGAACAAGGGTGCCGGTCCGACTGCGGTTACTGCGGGCTGGCCCGCACGCGTCCGGGCAGTTACGAGGACAAGTCGTTCATCAGGGTGGAGTGGCCCCTCGTGCGAACCGACGAACTGGTGGAGCGGATAACCCGGTTCGAGCCCACGCTGACCCGGCTCTGCATCTCGATGGTCACCCACGGCCGCGCCTATCGAGACACCTGCGATATCGCGCGCCGGATCACGGAACGGGTTCGAACTCCGATATCAGTCCTCGTCGCGCCACCGACACTTACGCGCGAGCGCGTGAAAAAACTCCGGTCGATCGGAGTCGACATGATCGGGATCGGGCTCGATGCCGTCACCGAGGCGCTGTTCGAGCACCTTCGCACGGACGTTCCGGCAGGCGGCCTGAAGTGGGAAAGGTACTGGGACGTCGTGACCGACGCCCGCGAAATCTTCGGGCCCTGGAAGGTCAACGTGCACACTCTTGTCGGACTCGGGGAGTCGGACCACGACTTGGTTTCGCTCTTCGTGGCGCTGCGGGACCGGCAGATCTTCTCCTACCTGTTCTGCTTCAATCCGGAGCCGGGCTCGCGCATGGCCGCCCAGCCGCAGCCGTCGCTCCGGCGCTGGCGCCGGGTGCAGCTGGCCAGGCACCTGGTCGAGGTCGACGGCTACGGATTGGGCCAGTTCGACTTCGACAGCGCTGGCGGGATTGTCCGCGTGCGAGCGGCCCGCTCGGCCGTTGAGGCCGCCGTGGCGGACGGCAGGGCGTTCACGACCAACGGCTGCCCGAGCGAGAAAGGTGAGCCCGGGTGCACCAGGCCCTACGGTTCGTACCGGCCCGCCGCGCCCTTTCGTGACTACCCGTTTCAACCGGTGGCAAGCGATCTCGAGGAGATCCGCCGCCAGCTGCGGCTGGAGGATGTCGTCAAATGAACAATGAGGTCGGCTGAGGTGCGGATCGTCGTGCCACTGAAGCCGGTACCCGACCTCGTCGAGGAGATTGATCTCAACGCGGACCGAACCGGGATCGACCGTGAGTACCTGACGTTCGTGCTCGGCGAGTGGGATGCCCAGGCTCTGGAAGAGGCGCTGCTCATCAAGGATGCCGGCGGGGCCGAGGTCGTGACCGTCGGTCTCGCTCACGACCTCGAGATCGACCAGATCCTCTACACGGCGCTGGCCAAGGGCGCGGACGTGGCCGTGAAGCTCACTGATGCCGCCGGCGCGGTGCCGCCCGGACCGGCCGGGATCAGGATCGCGGACCGGGCGGCGCTCTTGGCAGGGTACCTCGCGGCCCAGCCGGCGGATCTCGTGATCTCTGGCGTACAGGCCGCCGACGACCTGGACGGCCAATTGCCGCCCACGCTCGCTGCGCTGCTCGATCTCCCGCACGTCTCGGTGGCCGTCAGCGTCGAGGTCGATGGCAGCTCGGTCATAGTTCGCCAGGAGTTCGCCGCCGGCCGCTTACATGAGCTACAGGTCCAGATGCCTGCCGTCATCGGCGTCCAGTCCGCCCGTCAGGCACCCCGCTACGCCCCGATCACCCGGATCAGACAGGCCATGCAGGCTGGTGGGCTGATCACGTGCGCCGTGTCGCCGCTACCGACGAGAGCAGGCGCGGTCGTGCGCGGCATGCACCGACCGGAAGCGAACCACCAGGCCGAGATGCTCACGGGCAGCGCCGGCGACGTGGCGGATCAGATCGTTGGCCTGCTTCGCGCCCGGGGCCTGGTGCAGAGGTGAACGACAGGTGAGCAGAAATGTGATGGTGCTCGCCGAGCACACCGGCAGGCAGGTTTCCGAGGAAACCCACAAGCTGATCTGCAAGGCGCGCGAGCTGGCGTTGGCGCTGGGCGGTCTGACCGAGGTCGCCCTGCTCGGACGGACCGACCTAGCAGGTCAGCTCGATGGCGCCGACATCGTCGTCACCGTCGACCACCCGGCCTTGTCGGAGTACCTTCCCGAGGCCTATGAGCGGACGCTGTTGGATCTGTTGGCGGAGCGATCCCCGCGGCTGCTGCTGATGTCGAATGGGACTATCGGCCTCGACCTGGCGGCAGCGCTCTCGGTGCGCTGGGACGCGGCACTGGTCACCGCGGTCAGCGCGCTGGAGATCGAGGCGGACGCCGTGACGGCCACTGCGCAGATCCTCGGTGGGAAAGTGCTCGTCCGGGTCGAGCTGCCCGGGGAGCGCGGGATCGCCACCTTGCTGGGAGGCGTCTTCGAGGCCGGGACACGGTGGAGCTCCCGCGACGCCGAGGTCATCCACGTCGCGCCGCCAACCGGACTCGACGCGCTGCGGATGTCGCTGCGACGGGTCGTGGAGGCCGATCCGGGAGACGTCGACATCAGCTTGGCCGACATGCTCGTCTCGGTGGGTCGCGGCATCGAGTCGCAGGACAACATGGAGATCGTGGCCGAGCTAGCTGCCGCCCTTGGCGTCCCGCTCTCGGCGTCGCGACCTGTCGTGGACGCGGGATGGCTGCCGAAGACCCGCCAGGTGGGCCAATCCGGCTTGAAGGTCAAGCCCAGGGTCTATCTCGCGCTCGGCATCTCCGGAGCTCCCGAGCACCTCGAGGGGATGCGGAACGCCGAGCTGATCCTGGCCTGCAACACCGATCCTGGAGCGCCGATCTTCGGCGTTGCCCATTACGGCACGACCGTCGATCTTTTCGATCTGGTACCGGAGCTCGTGGGCAAGGTCCGCGGCTGAGATGACAGGTCGGATCGGCCTGACGGCCGTGGAAGTGACCCGGCCCATCTTCGAGGGTATCGGCCCGCTCGGAAAGGCGGTCTTCTACGCCTTGGCCGCGGTTTCGACGGCCGTCTTCGCCCGGGGGGTCTGGTGCCGCGTGCGGAAATACCGGACCGGTCGGGCGGCGGGACGGGGGCCGACGATCCGGGCAACCCTCGGCAGTCGGCTGCGCTCCATCGGCACGGGCGCGTCGGTGGCCAAGGGCAACCTCGCGGCCGGCGTCGCGCACTTCTTCATCTTCTGGGGTGTCCTGGTTGCCTTCCTGGCGACAGTCATCCTCACGATCGACTACGACGTCGTCCGGAATGTCTCCCGGCTGACCGCCGGACACGCAGACAGCTTCTTTCACGGCACCTTCTTCATCGTCTACACCTTTGCGGTCGACACGTTCGGATTCGCGTGTCTCCTCGCCCTCGTCTACATGGTCGTACGCCGAGGCGTACGCAGACCGTGGCGGCTCGGTTACGCCCGGGCGGACGCACCTGCCGGCGGCTACTCGCGCACGGCCATGGTGGGAGGCGACTGGCTCTTTTTGGGGTTGCTTCTGGCCATCCTGGTTACCGCCTATCTTCTGACCGGCCTGCGGATCCTCGGTCAGCACATGCCCTGGTTCACCGTGTTCACCCCTTTCGGCAGGGTTTTTGCTGAGGCGCTCTCCGGCCTTGGAATGACGGCGGGACAGGCTGTCAGCGCTCACACCGTGATGTGGTGGGTGCATGCCGGTCTCGCGCTGAGCTGGATTGCCTACGTCCCGTACTCCAAGGCCCTGCACATCCTGGTCGGCGGGGTGAGCCTCGTTGCCGCGGACCGCTCGGCGACACTTGCGCTGCCCGCGCCTGCGGTGGGTCACCCGGGCTACCAGGAGATCTCGGACTTCACCTGGAAAGAGCTGCTCGACCTTGACGCTTGCACGAGATGCGGTCGCTGCCATGAGGTCTGTCCGGCACGCGCCGGCGGAGCGCCGCTCTCGCCGCGCGACTTCATCCTCGATCTACGGCAGTGGGTGGACACTTCGACCGGGGGGATCACGCTGCTGGATCGCGAACAAAGAGCCGAGCGCACGGGCCCGCTCGCGAAGGCTGACGGGGTGAGGATCGCCGGTGACGTGATCGATGCCGCGACGTTGTGGTCGTGCACGACGTGCATGCACTGCGTCGAGGTCTGCCCGGTGGGCGTCGAGCATGTGCCGACGATCGTCCAATTGCGGCGCAGCCTGGTCGACGAAGGGACGATGGACGCCACCTTGCAGCAGGCGTTGCAGAACCTGGCCACACAGGGCAACTCGTTCGGGAAATCAGCCCGGATCCGGGGTCGCTGGACCCACGAACTGGACTTCCCGATACCTGATGCCCGCAAGCAGCCGGTGAAGTACCTATGGTTTGTCGGCGACTTCGCCAGCTTTGACGAGCGGTTGCAGGAGAACTCCCGGATTCTCGCCAGGATCCTGCATGATGCCGGCCTCGATTTTGGCCTGTTGTACGAGGCGGAGCGCAACGCTGGCAACGACGTGCGCCGCATCGGCGAGGAGGGCCTGTTCGGGGCGCTCGCCGAGCAGAATGTCGGGGTCCTGCACGAGGCTCGGTTCGGCGAGATCTTCACGACCGACCCACACACGCTCAACGTGCTGCGCAACGAGTACCCGGCGTTCGGAGCGGGCTACCCGGTATGGCACTACACGGAGTTGCTGGCCGAGTTGTTAGAAACCGGCGCGATCCGCTTCGGGCCGCTGGGCTACCGAGTCACGTACCACGATCCATGCTACCTGGCCCGTTACAACGGAGTGGTCGAAGCGCCGCGGCGGATCCTGCGGGCGCTCGGCTGCGAACTTGTCGAGATGCCCCGCAACGGCGCGGACACCTTCTGCTGCGGCGCAGGCGGCGGCCGGATCTGGATGGATGACGGCATCTTCACCGAGCGGCCGAGCGAGATCCGGATCGGCGAAGCACTCCGTCTGGGCGTGGGACAGTTCGTCGTCGCCTGTCCGAAGGACCTGACCATGTTCTCCGATGCGGTCAAGACGGTCCGGGCAGACGACCGGCTTGTCGTCCGGGACATCACGTCGCTGGTCCAGGAGGCGATCGCCCGGCGTGGGGAGCGCGGCAGGGCGGGGGAGACGGTGTGATGGCTGGCCACGATCGCAACAATGTCGGAACCGGATGGGAGACGAAGCAATGACCATTGTCAACGGATGCGACCTTCCTGACGACTTGTACTACGTGGTGGGCAAGCACGTGTGGGCGCGCCGCGAGGGAGAGCTGGTCACAGTCGGGATGACCGACGTCGCGCAGAGTATGGCGAAGACCATCGTCGCGGTGACACCGAAAGCCGTGGGCAGACTCGTCCAGAAGGGCCAGAACATCGCGACGGTGGAGAGCGGCAAGTGGGTCGGTCCGGTCTCTGCGCCGTTAAGCGGCGAGATCGTGGCGGTCAACGACGCTCTCGTCGCCTCGCCGAGCCTGGTCAACTCCGATCCCTATGGCGGCGGATGGGTCGCCCGGTTGCGCCCGTCCGACTGGGAAAGCGATGTTGCCGACCTCGTCACCGGGCCGGAAGGCATCGAGCTCTACCGTCAGTTTCTCGATGCCGAAGGGATTACCTGTGGGTGACGCGAGGAAGCCCGAGGCTTGCATCGGTCGTGAGCGGGATGCCGGACCAAGGGGCCAAGACCCCAAGCGAAAGACGTCTTAACTATGAGAACAAGCACAGAGATGGTTCATGGAGGAGCTGGCGTGGTGTCGCGACCCAAGCGCAGGGCGAAAACGCCCCGACTCTTTAGGCCGTCTCGGCCGAGTTAGGAGAGAACCGACATGGATAATGCTGACACCGCACCGAACGCTTTGGCAGCTGCTTCCCGCAAGGCAGAGCCAAAGCGGATGGCCATCATCTGCTGGAGCAACGATCTCGACCGGGTATGGCCCGTGATGATTCTGGCCACGACGGGCGCTGCATCTGGCCTGGAGGTGGACGTCTTCTTCACGTTCTGGGGGCTACGCGTCTTACAGAAGAACGACAAGCGGGTCACAGGACGGAACTGGATGCAAAAAGGCGAATCGCTGTTCGACCGGGGCGGCAGCGAGCACCTCAAGCTCAGCAAAGTGCACTTTGCTGGGTTGGGCACCTCGATGATCAAGCTGTTGGCCAAGCAACACAACGTCGCTAGCGTCACCGAGCTGATGGAGATGGCCATCGATCTCGGCGTGCGGTTGCACCCATGCCAGATGACCTTGGACCTGTACGGGTTCTCCACATCCGACTTCATCGACGGAGTGCAGCCCACTCTCGGTGCTGCGAGCTTCATCGACATGGCCGCCAAGGCCGACATCGTGCTCTTCATCTGACAGTCACGGCACAGTTCCAGGCCCAAGTCCCTCGAGAAGTGGCCTTGGACCCAGTCGCGACTGGTTTCGTGCTTCGAAGCATTCCCGGACAGGCGCTGCTTCTACGCCGCCGCCATCACGCGCCGTTCAGCTGGCTCTTGATGTCAGCCGATTTACGTGATTCGTCGCCTTGCTGTCTGCTGCGGCTTCCACCGCATCTGCGGTGCATGTGGTGCGGGCAGTCCATCAGGGAATGGTTCGGTAATCCCGACCTGAACTCCGCCGCCAAACCTGCTGGAGCCCCCTCACACGAGCGACTTCCTAGTTGTTACCTCAGAGAGCGCCTGCGGGTGGAGGTTGAGGGTCGCACCAACTACATAAGGATCAATCCGCCATTAGGGGCCGGCCGAAGCTCAAAGTGCGCGACTCGTGGGGATTGTTGCGACAGAGACATCGCCGAGGTCACAAACGCGTCGGTGTGCTCGGCTGGCCAGCACAAGACGCAGGGAATCGGATGTCCGCCAACCACGGCGCCTTGTCGCGGCCGGGGCTGTAATCGCCGCTTCGCGGATCCTGGGTGTAGGAGGCCCGCGCAGGCGCACCTCCTGCGATGCGTGCGACGGCGGAGATCAAGCGGCTGATATCAGCTTCGGTCGTGTTGATGCCAGCGCTTGCCCGCACCGCTCCGGGCATCCGGGTGCGGTCACCATGGCGCATCTCGTTGCGGAAGTCGACAACCTCGTCCTCGGCGAGGCCCAGGATTCGCATCATGTAGGGATGAGCGCAGAAGCAGCCATGCCGGACTCCGATCCCGTCCTCGGCTGACAGCCGGGCTGCCACCAAACCGTGCGGGAGACCTTCCACGTTGAAGGCCGCGATCGGCAGGGTATCGGTGCGAAGACCTGGACCGAGGAGGCGCACCCCCGGGATACTCGCCAGTCCACGCCGCAGGAGATGGGCGATATGGCGGTCGTGGGCGATAAGCGACGGCCAACCCGTCCCAGTGAGGGCGTCGATCGCGGCGTGCAGCGCCACTGCGCCAACGACGTTCGGAGAGCCCGCCTCTTCGCGGTCGGGAGGGTCGTTCCAGACGACTTCGTCAAGTGCAACGAGATTGATCGCGCCACCACCAGCCAGAAAGGGATCACCTTTCGCGAAGACGGCGCGGGGCCCGATGAGTACGCCTGCCCCGAAGGGTGCATACATCTTGTGGCCGCTCCAGACGACGAAATCGGCCTTTGCCGGGAGCGGACGGTGAGCCGCGAGCTGGGCGCAGTCGACAGCCACAGGGATCTCGCGGCTGTGCGCGGCGTCGATGATCTCCTCGATCGGTGGCAGCCATCCGGTGACATTCGAAGCACCGGTGATGGTGAGCAGCCGGGGCCTTGGAGCTCGGTCGAGTTCAGCCACGACGTCGGCTGCTGTGAATGTCCCGTCAGGCCCGCATTCGACGAAGCGGCACGTGGCTACGCGAGACCACGGCAGAAGGTTGGAGTGGTGTTCGACAACCGACGTGACCACGACATCGTCGAAACTCAGCCCCAGGCTGTAGGCGAGGTGGTTTATGGCCTCGGTCGTGTTTCGGCAGATGATCGCGGTGTCATCGCGATCATCGCGTCCAGCGAAGAAAAGCGCCGCCTCACGTGCGCTCTCGTACGCGTTGGTTGAAAGCTGGGACTTGTAGCCAGAGCCGCGATGGACGCTTGAGTATGACGGGAGGAACTCCTCGACGCGGCGGAACACGGGCTCGAGCACACCCGTCGAGGCCGCTGCGTCGAGCGCGACATACGGTCGTTCGTGGCCGTCGACGCAGGGCACGAGCATCCCGTCACCGACGAGCGGAACGCGAAAGCCGGTCACGACCCCTCTTTCTCTTGATGCCGATGCCGCCGGGTCGACGCCTCGGCATCGTTCCGAGTGTTCTGATGGGAAGCCGTCCGGATCAGAACAGTATCATTTCTTATTCGATAGATTTACTCGAGTTCAAGTTATTGCGGGCGCGGTTCTCCTGCGTGGTCTCCCGGCCGCGGTCGAATCCGGGTACGTCACGGCACGACGAGCGCTCATGCGCCGAGGGGGCCAGTAGGAGACGACCTCGCGTCAGGGCAGACTGTGCCCGCGCAGCGACAGAACGACCGGTGGGGGGAGGACTCGATTCGCCACGTCCTTGTCGCATCGGTGAACAGTGGACGAGCAAGTGCCTTTCGCTGCCGTTTCCGGGTGCCGATTGTCCACGCCTCATCGACGCTTCTCGCTTCGAGAAGGTCCGTTGAGATTCTCTGAAGCACCTTCTGGAAGTTGTCGAGTGGCCGAGAAGTTCGGACCGAGTTTGACGATCTGGACCGTCAAACTCGGGTCGGAGCCAAGTCCGTCGCCGGTCTCATTCGCTTGGCGGCTCGCCGCTATACCGCCGAGTGCGCCTTCCCCTACATGAATGTCTGGGCGTGAGGTGGGGCGGCGCTCGTCCTTTCCCCGCGGAGTAGCCGATCGTGACGGCCAGAGCGGCTCCCGAAGCCACCCATCTGCTCGCTGAGCCGGAGGCCCAGCTTGTCACGTGAGCGGGAGGGCGCTACTCCTCGGCGAGGGACTCGCGCGCCCGGTCGGCCGCGGCGCTCCAGCGCGCCTCGATGTGGCCGAAGTGCCAGATCGAAAGCGCTACGGCCCACGTCACGACGAAGAGTCCGACGAGGAAGAAGCCGGCCTTGTTGATGTCGAAGTTCTGGAAGAAGGACCAGGGCCCGCCGCTCCATCCGAACTCGGTGGGGAGGAGGCCGAGGATCTCGATCGTCCCGATCACGAAGGCGACGGCGACGGAGAGTCCCGTGATGGTGATGTTGTAGTAGACCTTCCGGACCGGCTTCGCGAAGGCCCAGCCGTAGGCGAAGTTCATGTAGCAGCCGTCGAGGGTGTCGAAGGTGCACATCCCTGCGGCGAAGAGGATCGGGAGCGAGAGGATCGCGTAGAAGGGGAGACCGCTCGCGACGGCGGTGCCCGACAGCACGAGGAGGGCGACCTCGGTCGCCGTGTCGAACCCCAGGCCGAAGAGCACTCCGATCGGGTACATCTTCCACGGCGTGTCGATCCGGCGCGCTAACGGCCCGAAGAACCGGTTCATGAGGCCACGGTTCTGGAGCTGGGCTTCGAGAGTCTCCTCGTCGTACTTGCCCGAGCGCATCTCCCGGAAGATCTTGATGATCGAGACCAGAATGACGATGTTGAGAGCCGCGATCGCATAGAGAAACGTCCCCGACACCGACGTCCCGATGATCCCGGTGATGCTGTGGAGGCCGGACGAGTTGTTCTTCACCTGGTCGTCGAGCGCGCGAATGCCGAAGTTCAACAGCAACGCCATCAAGAAAACGATCGTCGAGTGGCCGAGGGAGAAGAAGAAGCCGACCGAGAGCGGGCGTTTGCCTTCGGCCATCAACTTCCTCGTCGTGTTGTCGATGGCCGCGATGTGGTCGGCGTCGAAGGCGTGGCGCATCCCCAGGGTCAGCGCCAGCGTCCCCGTGCCGAAGCCGAAGACCTCGGTCGGGGAGAGGTGGTAATGGTGTGTGGCCGAAGCGCCGAGGAGGAGGAACCCGAGCACGTAGAGCCCGATGATGGAGACGAACATCGCGCTCGCCCGAGCCCACTCCGCCGGGGTCAGTGCGGCGCGCACCGCCGTGAAGCGGCTCGTTTGCGGTGTCTCGAGCGTGGTCGCCACGCGCCCCCCTCTGCGATCCGTTCCCTACTGCGACACTATCGCAGGAAAGCTACCGCCATGACAGAAGGGGTCTGACTAGTAGGTCAATCGTGGGCCTGACGAGTCACTCCGTTCAGGGCGGTTGGGACGACGGGGGTCGACACCGTAGTTGAGGGGTGCTCGAGCACCGAAGTGCCGAAAGACGGCGCACGATCGGGCCGCGGCGCCTCGGCGTGGGATCGCTCGTCGAGGCTGGCGGCCCTCTCACGACAGAGGGGATCGCCGATTCGGTCCCCAAGGGCGTTCCCGACGTCCACCGCTCGAGGATCCGTTGCAATCTCGACGAGCGCGGCGGGCTCGGTGTGGGCAAACGCGCACGCTTCGACTTCGGAGCGGCTATCGAACACCGTGCCTCGTCGCCGCAGGCGGGCTCTCGTCCGCTCGCCCTTTCCTGTTCGTCTCGATCCCGTAGGTCAAGCGACATCTCCCGGCGCGTCATCGCCTGGAATCGACGACAGGAGGACGAGGAGCCGGTCGCCGGGGCGCAGGACGACGTCTCGGCGAAAGGCCGAGGTCCGCCGTCGCTTCGTCATCGCGGCGGGAATCGCTCCGGCGGGAAGGCGCAAGGCGTCAAGGTCAGGCTCATCGCTCACGCCGTCCTCGGTCAGGCGCACCTCGACGAGTTCATATCCTTCGAGCGGCACAGAAGGCGTGGGGAAGCCGGTCCGCCCTCTCGGAGCGCCGAGGAGGGGCTCAGCCACTTCGACGACCACGGACGGGCGTCGAATAGTGAACATCGTGTCGAAGCCCTGTCCCACCGGCTCGCCCGGGCTTCGTGCGCGGTGCGGATGAGCCTGGTCGGCTCCCAGCTGTTGCGGGAGGGAACCGGCCCGGACCTCATTTCCGAAGCGCGCACCGCCGGACTCGAGGGCGCCAAGCGCACCGCGGCGTGGATACCGCTTTGCCATCCGATCCGGATCGACGCCATTCGGGGCGAGATCACGACCAAGGAGACGGAGGCGACCATCACCGCGACCGCGGAGATGATCGAGCGGACCGTGGGCGAGATGGAATCGCTCACCGCCTGCGCCTGCGCCGCCTTGAGCCTCGTGCGGGCGGTGTTGTCGGTGAATCCCGGGGTTCGGGTCGACGACCTCGTGCTTCTGCACAAGTCGGGAGGCTGGCCGGGCACCTGGAACCGCGAGCGCGCGGCATCTCGTTTGCGCTCCTTCATGGCCTTTTCATGAGCGTCCTGACGGCGGGTAGTCCATGGCACCGCCCGCGTCATCTTGCCGGACCCGGTCGCTTCCCAGGCGACGGGGAGTACCCGGATGTCTTCCCAATATCGCTCGCTCGGGGCGGGCTCCGACCCGAGCTCGTCCCCGGGCCGCGAGTACATGAGCCCGTCATGAGTCGAAGTGGCACCGTCCAAGCCGGTCGCGAAGGCGAGCGGCGGGCAAATACTTCTCCAAACCGAGGCCGAGAGTTCCTGGCGCCGGTCTTGCTATGGCGTTAGCTTTTTTCCATGACGATGACATTTCCTGCTCGGCGGGGAAGGAGAGCAGCGCGGGCTTCGATCCTTTCTTCGGCCGCAATAGCAGTGCTCTGCGTACCGGGGATCGTTGCCGGGCCGGCGCTCGTCCCTGCCAAGCACGACCCCACGGTCGCGACGGGGTCCATCATCTGCACCCAGGTGGCGGGGATCATCGGGTTCAGCTCTCCCGTTCACGCCAAAGTGGTGCAGATGGACACGCTCACCATTTCGGTCGACGTCGCCGGTTGCAAGACAGAGCACTCCAACGTGGCGCACGTTGCCGGAGGGAAGCTCACCCTCAAGGTGACCACCATGGTCCACGGCTGCCCTGCCGACGGGGTCGGCGCGGACCTGACTGGCACCGAGACGTGGTTGCCCAGTTCAATCGCGCCTTCGCGGGTGATTTCAGAGGACTACAGCTCTCGGGTGTACGCGGGCGGCAAGACTCTCGTTTATTCCAGCAAGAACACCTCCGGGCTCTTGGTGATTGTCTTCCCGGCGGCTGGCAACTCGTTCTCGGTTACCGGATCCTTTGCCGGAAAGGCGAGCTATCAGCCCGTGGAGAACCTGCACGGGAGCTTGGAGGTCTATACGAATTGGCTGACCGGCCCCATGCACTCGCAAGCATGCAAGACCGCGGGTATTTCCGCGGTGAATATCGAGCGCGGTGTAGAGACGCTCCCATAGGTGGCGGGCGCCCGCCGCACCAGGTCTGGGCTTCCGGTGCCCGTTGCGCATCGGCAGGTCGGCGCGTCTCTCCCCCGGGTCGCAGGGGGGGTGTCGCCGTCCCCGCGGCTGTCGGAAAGCTGTCCTGCAGAGTGAGACTGGGGGCCGGCGGCCGTTCCGTCTTCACGACCGCGTCACAGATGTTCGTAAGCCGGGCCGTTGATCGCTCTGTCACCCGGCGCCCCGATGACGCCATCAGGAACGGCGACGGCGTTGCGTTCTGATCGCAGCCGACAGTCGCCGGTCGCAGCTGCACGACTGCAGCGCCGGGGACCAGCCGGGCGCGGTCCCGCTCTGTTCGCTGCCGTCGAGACGTCAGCCCGCTTCGGCCGACGGGTCCCGTGTGAGTTGCCCTTGCCTGGTCGCCTCGTTTGGATTGGGCGGGGGATGGCGCGCCAGGGCGACCTCGGGAAGACCGAACCACCGCTTCCTGGCAATGAGAAGAGCCGGATTACCAGTAGGAATTCAGAAGGACCCCGGCCAAGGCCTCCGTTTTAGCGGCGCCGGCCTTGGTCTCGATGATGCATTCCACCGTTCCCTTCTGGACCTCCAGCATGTAAGGGGGCATCAGGAATGCCGAGACCCCGTTACCCAAACTGGTCACGACGTCGATGCTGGTCTTGGGCAGGGACTTTTCCTGCGCGAGAAAAACCTTTTGGGTTTCCGGCGTGTAAGAGAGCGTCGTCTTGCCCTCTTTCTTGCTCGTGTAGCTGCACTCGAGAGATATTCCCTTGGCGTACACGACGACGGTTGGCTTCGAGACACTGAGCCCGAGCGCTTTGCCCACCGCCGCGGCAGGTGGACAGGTCGTCGGCATCCCCGCAGATGCAGACAGGGCAACGGTCACATTGGATCTCGTTGCTGACTTCGACACCGCCGTGGCCGCCATAGCCGCGGTCGTCGACGCCGCGACGATACACAGAGCACCGATGACGGTGCTGAGGGTCTTTCTCATCTTTGATCCTCCTCGCTGACATGAACCGCGCTGGAACGTGCATTGAGTCGTCCTGCGCGTGACGTCGAATATTGGATGAACGCTCTCCGGCGCCACCTCGCCGTGAAACAGGTCGCCCATCGAGTTGACGAACACTATCCCAGCTACATCCGAGCGAACTGGGAACTCGGGCGTTTGCTTGTGCGACGTCGACCCGATGCCGGGGCGACTGGCGGGTTGATCGCCATCTCGCTGGTACTTCGCTTGTCCCATTTTCTTGAGACGCTTCGCGAGCATGGACGCATCACGATGGTTGCAGCCTCGAGACGTACGAGTGCAACCCTGCGTCGGATTCCGCGTTGTACCGATCAATTCGATGCCGCTTCGATCGGACATCTCACGTCTCTTGTCGTGCGCCGAGCCTCCCCGGGACAGCTGAGCATTTCCCTAGCACGACATATGCCTGGAAGCAAGCGGTCGATCGGGGCATTTGGCTTCGGGACAAGCAACGCGAATATGCGGCGAAAATGCCCCGCAACTCGACCCGTAGGTCGCGTGCTATCCGACAGTAATCCGACAAGAGTCGTCGAGACCTCGTCGGAGGCCCGTCCTTTGTCGGACGAAGGGTCCGAATGAGGCCCTGTCAGGCGGGGGATCTGGGTGACGAGAACGACTCCGGGAACCTCGCCAGGCGGCCGAAATGGTGTTCGCAACCCGCAGCCCTGGAGACCTCGATCGACGGACTTCCCAGGCGCGCCGTGAGGCTGTCCCAGGGAGAACGTCTCCGGTCGTCACAGCCAGTTCGCTGGCGGTGCCGCGGACCGGGTTGTGCGAAGCCGGCCGGAGCACCGTGCCGACGAGAAAGCTGCCGATGAGCAGCACCGGGGACGCGCCGCCGGCCGCGACCGTCCCCCAGGGGATCGTCTTTACCCTGGGTTCTACGTACCGAAGCGCCTTGCAGACCTGGCCGCGAGGATCCTGACCGGCGGTCCCGGAGTCCCGAGAACCACCGTCTGCTGCCGTCCCAGGGGCCGCGGCGGCTCCCAGCTGCCGAGCTTGAGGGATTTCATTGTATAGGCTATAATTGTTGGTGTGCCTATAACGATCTCGAAGCGGCACCCCGTGCTCGGGACTTCCACGAGACGGGTGCTCCTCATCGGGGCGTCCCGCGGTCTCGGGCTTGCGCTAGCGGAGGAATGGACGCGCGGTGGCTCGCACGTCACCGCCACCGTGCGCAGCTCGGACAGGACGAGTCTTCATGACCTTGCTGAGCGCTACCCCGGGAAGATCGAGATCGAGATGGTCGACATCACGGTGTCGGCTCAGATCGCGGCGTTACACGACCGCCTGGCGCAAAGGACGTTCGATCTTCTGTTCGTGAACGCCGGCGTCACGAACCAGCCGGAGGGAACGGTGGCCGAGACGTCGACCGACGAGTTTGTCCGGGTCATGGTCACCAACGCCCTCGGGCCGCTGCGAGTCATCGAAGTCCTCGGTGACCATGTCGAGCCGACCGGGACCATCGGGGTGATGTCCTCGGGTCAGGGCAGCGTGGCCAACAACGAACGAGGCGGCCACGAGGTCTACCGCGGCAGCAAAGCCGCCCTGAACACCTTCATGCGCAGTTACGCGGCACGTCACCACGGCGAACAAAGGAGCCTGGTCCTGATGGCACCCGGCTGGGTGAAGACCGAGCTCGGCGGCCCCGACGCTCGGCTCAGCATCGACGACAGCATCCCCAACGTGGTCAAGACGATCGATGCCCTCCGTGACAAGCCGGGCCTCCACTATGTCGATTACCTCGGACAGACGGTGCCGTGGTGACTGCCACACGAGGCGAAGAGGCGGAAGGGAGATCTGAACGGTCAGCTGGTCCCGCCGAGCAGGCGTGGACCTTCATGCAGCAGTTCGTCGATTCGCACAACCGTCACGGCGAGCTCGCGAAGGCACTCGGGTTCCACCTCCGCGCCGGGCGAGGAAAGATCCTCTTCCAGCTCCGCCGCGGACCCCTGACGCCCTCCCAGCTCGCCGAGGCCAACGGCTTCGACGCCCCGTACGCAACGCTCATCGTCGACAAGCTGGAAGCCCATGGCCTGGTCGAACGTCAGCTCCACCCCGATGACCGACGTCGCAAGCTGGTCACGCTCACGGCCGCGGGTCATGACGCCATCGCGACCGCGGAAGCCATCCTCCTCCGCCCACCCCGAGCCATCAGCGTCCTGCGAGCCGAAGAACTGTCGCAACTCACCAGGCTCCTGCGCCGACTGGTCGAAGCAGACGAGCCCGACGACCCGAGCCAGTGACCGCGTTCCTCGCTTCGATCGTGTGCCATCTGGGCGAAACCAGACCGACATCGCTCGGGGCTCGACCAATGGCCGCGATCAACCCGTCAGCGATCTCGCGATTGGAAAGAATCGCCCGGTCAGGGGAGGTTCGAGGCCGCGGCGACGTCGGCGAGGGCGAGCTTGGCGACATTCGGGTGACGAAACTCGTTCGTCGCACGAGCGGCCCAGCCTGGAAATGCGGTCCGCCGTGTCGCCGGATCGCACACATATCCCCGACGCGGGTCGACGATCAGTCTGTTACGACTGGGATCCGCTTCCGCGGCTCGGCGGCCGCAATCGGCACACGGATCTCGAGGACCCCGTTCTTGTAGGTCGCTTTGACGTCGCTTTCTGACGCTCCCTCCGGGAGGGGCAGATCCCGATGGAACGACCCGTACCGGAACTCCCGACGGACGTAGTCTCGTCCCTCGGTCTTGTCCTCCTCTCGGCGTTCAACGGCGATGTGCAAGATGCCGTTGTGCATCGAGACATCAACGTCTTTTTCCGGGTCGAGACCCGCCAGCTCCGCCCGCACGACGTAGGCGCCTTCTTCGTGAAACTCCTCCACCCGGAAGCCCCCCATGCCTCGCTCGGGCCAGAAAAGAACCGGCCGCCTCAGCATCTCGGGCCAGTCGTCGAAGAACCGGTCGAGAAAGTCGAATCCCCTCGGGACGACCTCGCTTCGGTGACTCTCGCGTTTCATCACTGTCATCACCTCTTCTCCGCGGCGGGAGCATACGCCTGCGTCGACCGATGATTCGGGCGCGGCGGGGCGGGACTCTCGTCCGGTTTGAGCTGCTAGCGGCGGGAATTCGGCCTTGGCTCAAGCCTGGCTCTGACGGCGGCCGGTCTTCTCACCGGCCAGCCCTCGCGAGCCACGGGCGTGCCGCGTCGACAAAGCCACGTCGGCGGAGGGACCGCAACCGCACGTCCCCAGAGTGCGGGGATCCGTAATCGGATCGTGGAGGTCGTGCAAAGTCCACCGCCCTGCCGAGGTGACGCGTGAACCGCAAGTAGTTGAGAAGCGCCGGCGAATCTCGGGGAAGAGTCGCCGGTGCGCCGCACGCCGAGTCCCTGAGCGGCTTCCTCCCTCGGCTGAACCTGTCGACGCAAGCCCCGGAGTCAGCGTGCTCTGTGGCTGCCGAGTGACCGAATGTCCGTACCACGCCGGTCAACGAGAGCTGGCAAGGCTCCGAGCCTCCCGAGCCACCCGGCGCGCTTCTTGCAGAGGGACCGGCGTTCGGGCAGCCGGAGTGGACGCGTCGAGTACCACACGGGAGGCGGTCTCCGGGCTCGTCCGCCATCCCGCGTGGGCGACAAGCGGGCTGGTGCCCGTCCTCGTGCAGACCCAGAAGGCGACGCAGCGATCGTCCAGGTACAGCGGTGCCACGCTGCCGCGCCGCAGTTCTGGCTTCTCGCCGACCGCGACGAGCGGGCGTCGGGTCACTCCTACCGTCGGCACGTTCAGGACCGCGCCGAGGTGCACCGCGAGCCCGGCACCCCGAGGATGGTCGAGTCCGCTCCCGGCGACGAGCAGGAGCTCGGGATGCAGCTCGAGCGCCGTCAGGGCGGCGGCCAGGATCGGTCCCTCGCGGCGGGCCAAAAGCCCGGGGACGTAGGAAGAGGGGAGACGTGCGGTCACGACGCTCTGGGCCAGGACGTCGTCGGCCTGCCTGGGGCGACCAGGCGTCGGCGCGCCCCGGAGGTGGCGGTCGGATCTGCGGGCGCCCCGAACGGCGGGATCGCCACCCCGCCAGGCAACGGCGGCCGCCCACGCCCGGTCGCCCGGCCGGCCCGGGCCCGTGTGGCCGCGGAGGTACGCGACGAAACAGCCGCCGAGGACCGGCCCCGCGCCAGGCCACAGCCAGGGATCGGTGCTCAACGCGCTCGCCGCGGTCGTGGCGAGCCGGCGCTGGACCTCGACGAGCTCCTCGTCGCTCCGCGGCCATCCCCAGGGTTCGGCTGGCACCCTGCGATCTTCGTCGACGCGCGGTCGCCGGGGCCCGCGTCGGCGTCGCCCCGGTAGGTACCCTGGTGCCGGTGAAAGGTGACCGAATAGAAGTCCTCGTCGACGTGGGAGCCGGGGTCGAGCGGTTCGAGATCGAGGCCCGCCGGGCCGGCAGGCGGGTGGAGGTGGCCAGCGTCCGGGGAACGGTGGAGGTCACGGAGGTCACGCGGTCAGGGACACCCGTGCGCACGGCCCGGTTCATGGCCGCCAAGGTCGTCGCCGTGGTGGAACACCCGGCGGGGGACGACGAGACCCCGGTGCGCCCGTTTCGGGGCGATCCCAGTGGTCACAGGCAAGAGATGGGGACCGGACCCGGGGCCGGGGCGTCGCCGAGAAGGCAAGGCGCCTCGGCTTAAGACGCGCCCGTCCGCCGCCGGCGGGCGCCGTGTGAAATTCCATCCTGGCTCCCGCGACGAGGAGGCGGAATTGCCCGGACAGTCGCCTACGGGTCGTGACACCGGGGACAGCCCTGTCCCGCCTGCGGCCCGATCAGTGGAGATCGAGATCGGTCCCTTGCGCCTGCGCGGCGACCTCACCGTGCCCGATTCGGCGCTCGGGGTCGTGCTCTTCGCGCACGGCAGCGGGAGCAGCCGCCTCAGCCCGAGGAACCGCGCGGTCGCGGTCGCGCTCAACCGGGCCGAGCTCGCCACGCTGCTCTTCGACCTTCTCACGGAGGTGGAGGCGGACGACCGGCGGCTGGTCTTCGACATCTCCCTTCTCGCGGCGCGTCTCAAATCCGCCGTGGCCTGGGCGCGACGGCAGCCCTTCGTCGCTGGACTGCCCATCGGGCTCTTCGGTGCCAGCACCGGGGCCGCCGCCGCCTTGGTGGCCGCAGCGGGCCTCAAAGACCAGATCGGCGCCGTCGTGTCGCGCGGCGGCAGGCCTGATCTCGCCGGGACGAGGCTCGGCGAGGTGGAGGCCCCGACTCTCCTCGTCGTGGGCGGCGATGACCGGGTCGTCTTGGACCTCAACCGTGCCGCGCAGCGCCAGCTTCGCTGTCGGACGTCACTCGAAGTCGTGCCCGGGGCGACGCACCTCTTCGAGGAGCCCGGCGCTCTGGAAGCGGTCGCCAAGCTGGCGGGCGAGTGGTTCGTCTCGGTCTTCGAACCGCCGGACATGACCGTGTGAGGAGGAGGCTCCTCGCACCTTCAGCCGCCGGCGAGAAGGTGGACGAGTCCCGACCGCGACCGCCGCGCCGGTCATTCCCAGTGCTAAAGCATGGCGCCTTCGCCGGGGGATCTCGGGGAGGACCGAAGGTTCGCTACTCGGCGCGACCGAACGACCTGATCTCCTCGGCCTCCTCCGCGGTGAGCTCGCGGGGCTGCTCTCCTCGCTTGACTTTTTCGCTCTGAACGTGCTGGCGGATCTCGTCGACGATCTCCGGGTTGGCGAGGGTGCTCACGTCGCCGACGTCGCCGAAGTTGGAGATGGCGGCGATCACCCGGCGCATGATCTTCCCTGACCGGGTCTTCGGCATGTCCGCCACGATCCAGACGTTCCTCGGGCGGGCGATCTTGCCGATCAGGCGATCAATGGACTCTTTCACCTTGTCCTCTATCGCCTTGCTCGGCGACAGTCCGGGCTTCAAGGAGACGTAGACCTCGACCGCCCGTCCGCGCAGCTCGTCGACGACCGGAACCGCCGCCGCCTCGGAGACCTCGTCGACCGTGAGGGCGGCGGACTCGATCTCCTTGGTCCCGAGCCGGTGCCCGGCGACGTTGATCACGTCGTCGACCCGACCGAGGATCCGGAAGTAACCGTCGGCGGCCTGGACCGCGCCATCGCCGGCCAGGTACGGCCAGTCGCGCCAGTCCTTGCTGTTCCGGTCGGCGCAGTACTTCGCGAAGTAGATCTCCACGAACCTCTCGGGCTGACCCCAGACGGTCTGGCAGAGACCGGGCCAGGGGTTGCGGATGCAGATGTTGCCCGCCCTGCCACTCCCGGCCGGCACCTCCTTGCCGTCTTCGTCGTAGATCACGGGGTAGATTCCGAGGACCGCCGGTCCGCAGCTGCCGGGCTTCATCGGGTGCACTGCGGGCAGTGTGCTGCCGAGGAACCCGCCGTTCTCGGTCTGCCACCACGTGTCGACGATGACGGCCTCACCCTTGCCGATCACCTCGTGGTACCAGCGCCACACCTCCGGCTCAATCGGTTCCCCGACGGTCGTCATGTGCTTGAAGTGGTAGTCGTACTTCGCCGGCTCATCCGGTCCGAGCTTGCGGAGCATCCGGATCATCGTCGGCGCGGTGTGGAAGATGTTCACGCCTAGCCGCTCGGCGATCCGCCAGGCCCGGCCGGGGTCGGGGTAGGTGGGTACGCCCTCGTAGATAACGCTCGTTGTCCCGAGTGTGAGGGGCCCGTAGACGATATAGGAGTGTCCCGTGATCCAGCCGATGTCCGCGGTGCACCAGTAGGTGTCCTCGGGGTGGATGTCCTGGTAGTACTTTGAGGTCCCGGCGACGTAGGAGAGGTAGCCGCCCGTCGAGTGCTGGCAGCCCTTCGGCCGCCCTGTCGTCCCGCTCGTGTACATGAGGAACAGCGGCGCCTCGGCCGGCAGCGAGACCGGCTCGACCACCGTGCCGCGGTAGTTGCCGAGGAGGTCGTCGACGAAGAAGTCCCGGCCATCGACCATCGGGCTTTCCGAGGCGTACCGGCCTGGGTGGCGCCGCCACACGAGCACCTTGTCGACTTCCTGGCCGAGCTTGCTCGCGGCCTCGAGGGCCTCATCGGCCCGGGCCTTGTGGTCGACGAGCTCGCCGTTGCGGTAGTAACCGTCCACGGTCACGAGGATCTGGCTCCCGGAGTCGGCGATCCGGTCGCCGCAGGCGGCGCCCGAAAACCCGCCGAACACCTCGGAGTGGATGACCCCGAGTCGCGCGCAGGCGAGCATGGAGACGGGAAGCTCCGGGATCATCGGCAGATAGAAGGTGACCCGGTCGCCTGTCTTGAGCCCGCAAAAACCTTTCAACAGGGCCGCGAACTCGTTCACCCGTCGGTAGAGCTCCTGGTAGGTGACGGTCTCGGTCTCCTCGTCCTCCGGCTCGGGGACCCAGATGATTGCCGCCTTGTTGCGCGCCGTCGCGAGGTGGCGGTCGACGCAGTTGAAACTGGCGTTGAGACGACCTCCGACGAACCACTTCCAAAAGGGCGGATTGCTCGTGTCGAGCATCGTCTTCCAGGGCGCGTCCCAGGTCAGGAGGTCGGCGTACTCCTTGAAGCAGTCGGGGAAGTGCTCTTCGCTGAACCTCTCGAAGATCTGAGGATCCGCGGCATTCGCCTGGGCGATGAAGGCTGGGGAGGGGTAGTAGTAGCCCTCTTCGCGCCAGTGGACGGCGATTTCAGCCTCAGAGACCTTCTCGGTCTCGGCGGCCTCCGTCGGAAGCTCTTCTGCCATCGTTCCTCTCCAATCTCAGCCGTATTCGGTGTCAATCCATTATCGCGAGCGCCACCCGGCGCCGCCCCAGTGCCAGCCCGGATCGGCCGAACCTGTGCCGGGGCCAGTCGTTCAGACTAGGTTCGCAACCGCCGCGCCGCGAAACTCAATTACGGATGACGAAAGAAAGGAGAAGCGATGTCGATGCCTTCCGGGGAGACGCTCGGAGCCCCCTCCGGCGGTGGGGGGACCGCCGCTATCGTCCAGCGTGTGGCGGACCCGGCGCCGCTCGGGCTGGCCGCTTTTGCCATGACGACGTTCGCGCTGAGCATCGGGAACACCAACGTCTGGGGACCCGGAGCCAAGGCCGCTCTCGCGCTGGCTCTCGTGTATGGGGGTGCGGCCCAGCTCCTCGCCGGAATGTGGGAGTTCGTCCGGAAGAACACCTTCGGCGCGGTCGCCTTCTCCTCGTTTGGCGCGTTCTGGATTGCCTACTACGTCTTCGTCAAGTTCGTCGCGCCGGGGGTCACGGCCGTCGACCTGCCCGTGGCCGTGGGCGTGTTCCTTCTCGGCTGGACCATCTTTACGGCCTATATGACGGTGGCGTCATTTCGGGTGAGCGGAGCCGTCGTTGCCGTCTTCGTCCTTCTCACGATCACGTTCGTGCTCCTCACGATTGGCGCGTTCCAAATGAACGAGGACCTCAACAAGGCGGGCGGATGGGTCGGAATCGCCACCGCCGCGGCGGCGTGGTACGCCTCGTTTGCCGGAGTCGTGAACGAGACCTTCAAGAGATCGGTCGTCCCGACGATGCCGCTCGTACCGCGCTAGAGGCCTTCGCGAGAGGACGGTCAAAGACGATTCGTTTCGGAAATCGAATCGGTCTCAAGGCGCGGCACAAATCGGCCCGCTTTGGCGTGGGAAGGGAATTGGGCGAAGAACGCGAGAAGGAGGATCGAAGGCCGGGAGACGAGGACGAGTCCCGCCCGACGGGGCCGAGTTGCTACGACGCGAGCTCCCCATGGGGCTTGGTGACGAAGGGCTCGGCCGCGGCGGAAAGAAGGATGGTCGGATGGAAAGCGTCGAGATCGCAGTCGTGAGCGGCTCGCATCTCGTGACCGAACTGACGGACGAGCTCGAGCAGTTCTGCCGCGGACACGGCGACGGCCTGGTGAGCGTCTTCGCGCCGCACGCCACGGCAGGCCTCGCGCTGATGGAGACGGGCTCGGGCAGCGAATCCGATCTCGCGCGCCTGATCGATGAGGTCCTGCCGACCTCGGGGCCCTACCAGCACCGCCACGGGTCGGTGGGACACGGTCGCGATCACATCCTGCCGTGTCTCGTCAGTCCCTCGCTGACGATCCCGGTAAGAGACGGGCGACCTCTGCTTGGAACCTGGCAACGTCTCGTCCTAGTCGACACGAATCGCGATAATCCCCGGCGCAGAGTGCGGTTCAGTTTTCTCCCCGGCTGAAGGCAGCCCGCGGCGACGATCCGGCGATCTCGCGAGCGCCGCGCGGTTCGTGCGGTCGTCGGAAGCGCGGCCTCGCGGCGCCACGTAGTGCGTCCAGCCTCCCAAGTTCCGGTTGCCACTGGAGGACTGTTCCCCGGGCCACGCCCTGTCGCGCTCCCGGCGCGCTGGGACGCGAGCCTGGGGCGCCCGGCGGCGGGCGACGGCGGGTCACGAGGTCGACGCGGCCCCCAGGGAGGCGAAGAAATCACCGCTCGCCGGGAGGACGAAGACCTCTGTCGCCTTGATCGTCGACCCGCTCGTCGATCCGCGCACGAGGACGCGGGCGCCGACTGTGACGGCGCTCGCGGACGCCGCGCTCGCTCCCTCGCGGTAGGTGGTGGAGGACTGCTCGTCCACCGTCAGCTTCTGACCTGTGCCCGTCGTCATCGTGAATTTCGAGGCGGAGACCTTGTCGACGGTGCCCCCCGTCCCGCCCGTGGCGAAGCCGAATCCGCCACCGAAAGAACCGCGACCGATCCGGAATTGACCCGGCGGGACGACGCCGAAGGGGGACGGCGTCGTGATCCCCGCCGGGAATCGTGTCGTGGTCGTCGAGGAGGACGTGGCCAGCGCGACGGAAAGCCCGACGACGGTGCACGCCAACGCGCCAGCCACCCCCCAAGCGGTCGCCCGGCTGGCGAGGAGGCGCCGGGATCGATCGGCACGTGATGGGCGGGGAGGCGTCGGGGTCGTCGCCCACTGGTCCGGCGCTATCGGGGAACCGGGAGCGGTTGCGGCCTGCCCCGGCCCGTAGCCGGCGTCCGCTCCGAATTGGGCAGGCGGCGCCGTCGGTTCGGGGGAGGGTTGCTCGTGCTCGTTCATGTCGGATGGGCCTTCCTGTGCACCTTCTCCGGAGAGCATTGCATCGGCTCCTGTGAACTCCCTTAAAACTTCATGTGACGAGCCCTACAGTCGCGGCGAGCCCCGATTGGTCGCGGCGCCGTGGGGACCACAGCCCTGCGAGGGTCTCGCTCGACCGACGGCTTCGAGTGGGAGCGACGATCTCACACAATCCCGATCACAGGACGTCTGCGATCCGCCTCATCGTTCTGGCAGACCTGATTCGTTCATCTTTCTTGCTTCCACTTCGAGTCGCACCATTCGCACGTGGGAATTGCCCGCTTCGTCCACGGGATGCCTGGCGAGATAGGAGTCGAGAATCGCTTCCAGGAGTTCGTGCCGCCGGTCTTCTGGAACGCGCTGCAGGTAGGGCAGCCAAGTCGTGCGCAGCCAACCGGCCAGGCCCTCGCGCCCCTCGTGCAACATGTCCTTGGGCAAGAGTTCGACGCGAATCGGCTTCAGTGAGGCCTCTCTCAACCAGACTTCGTACTCCGCGGGGCTGTGAAAGCCGTAGGGAAGGCCGAAGTCAACGAAGTACCCCGACCACTCGGGCTGCGTGATCACCTCGTCGATCACGCTGACCACCTCCGCGGCGTTGCCCCGGCCACCCATCTGGAGGAGGACCCGGCCGTCGCGGCGAAGGCTTCGAGATATGCCGGACAAGACCGGCCGATGATTCCGGATCCAGTGCAGGGCGGCATTGGAGAAGACAACGGAGAACTCTCGATCGAATCGGAGCGAAGAGGCGTCACCGACCTCGAAGCGCAGATTCGGGTGGCGACAGGCATGGAGGGCGTTGGCGCGCTCGACCATGGCGGGGGAAAGGTCGACGCCAACCACGCGGCCGTCCGGGACCCGCGCCGCGATCTCAGCGGTGACCTTGCCGTCGCCGCAGCCGACGTCGAGGACATCCTCGTTGCCGAGAAGCTCGAGCTTCGCGAGCAGATCTCGTGCCCACGTTTGTTGCTGCGCGGAGTGCCTCTCGTAGTCTTCCGGATCCCAGGTCAAATGCGTCATCGGAGTTGTGCGGCCTTCTCGTCGGTTCCCGAGGGCAGACCACCTGGCGAGCCAGCCGGGCGTGCCGGGCTCGGCCGGATTGGTGCGACAGATCGCTTCGCGTGGCGCGACCCGTGGAGCGCCGCGGTCACCGGTCACGTCTCGGCTGTTGGCACCCCGTCGTGCGGGCCCGATCGTGTCGGCGACCGCCGGCTCCGAGCATCTCGCGGCAAGGGCGCGGGAGTAAAATCAGCTCGGCCAGTTTGTCCGAGTCGGGGTGCGGCGAGCTCCGACGGTCCCGCCAGGTGACGCCGGTGGTCCGACCGATGCGCCAATCCGCAAAGGGGGCGCGATGCGTGCTCTGGACATGCGAATGCCCAAGCGGCGCCGGCGCCTGGCCGGGGTGGGTGTCCTTGGTGCTCTCGTCATCGGCCTCGGGTGGTTCCTCGCCCCGTCTGCGTCGGGTGCGGCCGGTCTCCCAACCGAGTCCGATGCCGGTCCGAGTGGTGAGGCCACGCTCGTCGCGGTGTCCTGCGCCTCGGCGCGCTGGTGCGTGGCCGTCGGCTACTCCGGCCTCGACACGCTGATCGAGTCCTGGAACGGCTCCGGATGGACCGTCTCGCCCAGCCCGGACCGCGGGGCGACGAGCAGCCTCGGCGGGGTGGCCTGTGTCTCGACGCGATGGTGCCTGGCGGTCGGTTCCTATAAGGACCGCGCCGGTGTCTCCCGGGCTCTCGTTGAGATCTGGAACGGCAGCAGCTGGTCGATCGGGGCGAGCCCGGGCCTCCGGGCCGGAGCCGTCAGCCT
This sequence comes from Acidimicrobiales bacterium, assembly GCA_035625025.1. Classification (GTDB taxonomy): domain Bacteria; phylum Actinomycetota; class Acidimicrobiia; order Acidimicrobiales; family Bog-793; genus Bog-793. Next base: position 4,107 of record DASPQJ010000057.1, on the reverse strand, counting down.
TTCCGGCGTTTCTTGCGTCTCGGCGCGATTGTGCGCTGCCGTCGGCGGGGCCGGCACCGGCAGTCTGATGGAGTCCTGGAACGGCTCGACCTGGACGGCCGTGGCAACCCAGACCCCGTCGGGGCGGGGCAACCTGAACGGCGTTTCCTGTTCCTCCCCGGGGTCGTGCGTGGCTGTGGGCAACGACGGCGGCAGGACGCTCGTCGCGTCGTGGAACGGCACGCGCTGGTCAACCGTTCCGAGCCCGACCCCTGGGAGGTGGGGCGGCCTTGCGGGAGTGTCTTGTCCGTCGGCCCGGTCGTGCCTCGCGGTCGGTAACTACAGCACCGGCACCGGCAGTGGCAGCAGCACCCCCCCGGGGACACTGGTCGAGTCCTACAACGGCACCACCTGGTCGGTCGTGCCAGACCCGACACCGCCGGTTGCGCTTCTTTTCGCGGTGTCCTGTCTCTCCGCGAGCTTCTGTCAGGCCGTCGGTGAGTACCCGGACACCTCGGGTTCCTTTCGGGCTCTGATCCAGCACTGGAACGGGCACGCCTGGTCCGTCGAGCCGAACCCGAGCCCGCCCGTCGCCTATCTCTACGGGGTGTCCTGTGTCTCGGCGCGGCTGTGCCAGGCGGTCGGTGAATTCGCGCCCAGCACGAGTGGCGCCCGTTCCTACCGGGCGCTCATCGAGTCCTGGAACGGTCGAGCCTGGTCGACCTGAGGTTGTGCTTCTCGGTTGTTTCCCGCTTCGAGGAGGGATCATCCGAGCCGAGCGGACTTCGGTCGGGTCGAGCGGGCGACGATCCGGGTCTGCGGCGTGACGGTGATGCCGTCACGCCGCAACTAGCGGTGCTCGGCCTCGCGCCGGTGCCGTTCGGCCCGGCTCGCGTACATCAACTTGTCGGCCTCGGCCATGAGGTCCTGCACTGGACGCTGTGTTCCCGGCTCTCGAGTGGCTCTCCCGATGCTGACGGACACGGGTTCGGTGCCCGGGACGGAGGAACGCTCGAGCTCGGCGACGATCCGCCGGCTCACGATCTCGCCGAAGGAAGCGTCGGCGTCGAGCATCAGGACGATGAACTCGTCGCCCCCGACCCGGGCCACGAGATCCGCGGCGCGCACGCAGCGTTGCAACGCCCGGGCCACCGCGATGAGGGCGTCGTCCCCGGTTCGGTGGCCGTGGCGGTCGTTGAGCTCTTTCAGGTTGTCGACGTCGATGAACAACGCCTGGACGCTCGCGTGCTGGCGATCGGCGATGGCGAGAAGTGCCTCGGCGCCACTCTTCAGGCCCCGGCGGTTGCGGACCCCGGTCAATTCGTCGAGGAGCGAAAGTCCGCGGAACTCTTCGACGAGCCGGGCCTGCTGCTCGACCTGTTGGATCCGCTCCGTGATGTCGCGAAACACGACGCAGCTGCGCTGCTCGCCGTCGGCGTTGATGAACACGTTCGAGGCAACCTCGGCGGTCAAGGTCGTTCCGTCACCGCGCCGGAAAGAGAGCTCGGATCGAACCTGACCGAGGCGCTGCCGTTCGGCGATGCTCGCCGCCCACCGCTGGTCAGAGGGATCGGCGACTCCTTGGCGGCCGCGCCGGATGAGCTCGTCCTCGCTGAGGAGCAGCATCTCGCAGGCGGCGGGGTTTGCCGCAAGGATGCGACCATCGGGCACCGTCAGCATGACGGCATCCATGCTGAATTGGTACATCGCTTCGTAGTCCTCGAGGCCCAAGGCTTGTTCTGGCAAGATGCCTTGTTGTTCCTCGACAGGCTTCATCGGACCTCACGGCCGCGTCCCGCGGGCGCGTTCTCACTGCTCGTCGCGACCATCGAAAGATGGCATGCCCTCTGGGGAGAGAGGGGGCAGAACCGCCTCCCGACGACCCTTCACTCCTCAGCCGCTGCCACCCTAGCCGCGTCGCATCGCCCGTTCCCGGGCCACTGCCGGGACCGTCGCCCGCCGGGGCGCGGGATCACGGTCCGTCGCCGGAGCTAGCGCCACACCTCCCCGCCGGCGGCGTCCGAGAGGACCATCCGGGCGAGCGCGTCAACGATCGCCGGTCGGGTCGTGACGATCCCAAGCTCGCGGTTGTACACGAGCGACGCGACGGAGAAGTTCTCCGAGCCGACGAAGGCTCGCCTGTCGGTCTGCCCCGGGTCGACGGCGATGACCTTGGCGTGGATGTAGAGCGCCGCCGGGCTGTCGGGGTAGGTCCGGACCTCGACCCCGGCTGCGGCCAAGCCGGCGAGCTCCTGGTGCCACGCGCGGTCCTCCGTCATGACGACGACCACCCGCACGCCTCGTCGGGCCGCGCGACCAAGGGCCTCGGTGACGGAGGCGTCGCCCATCTCCTCGTTCTCGACGTCGATCGCGCGCCGGGCCGAGTCGATGAGCTCGACGATGGCCTGCTCGGACCCCGGGCTCCACAGCAGGTCCTCGCCCGCCGGCGCCGGTGACGCGCCGCCGGCTCCCCAGTCGCCGTCGAAGGTCGCCTCGATCGCCGCGGCGTCGGCGGGCTGGGTGTCGACGACGACGACGTCGCGGGTCGTCGGGTAGTAGCGGGTCGTGAGGTTCATCGTCATCACGAGCGCCGTCGCGTCGTCGATCACGGCGGCCTTTTCGTGGTCGAGGTCGAAGCGCAGCGGCGCCCAGCGCACGGCGACGTGGCGTGCGCCGAGGTAGGCGAAGGCCGCCGCGTTCTCAGCTTCGGTGTCGACCCGGTTGAGGATCACCCGGACACGGACGCCGCGGGCGGCGTCGGCCGCGAGGATGGACTCGACGACCGGGTCCGCGAGCTCGTAGATCTCGAGATCCACGCTGCGATGAGCCGAACCGAGGAGTTGGTCGATCGGGGCCATGCCGGCCTGGGGCTCGACGATCAGGCGGAGCGCCCCAGGGCCCGCCGGTTGCGCCCGCACTCCGGACGGGGCGACGGCGGCGCCGAGGGAGAGCGCAATCGCCGCCGAGACCCAACGCAGCAGGGTGTGCACCGTTCTCCTTTCGGCTCGGCCGTCTCCACTATGGCCGAGCCGCCGGTCCGACGAGATGGTGGATAACGGTGCCTATGGCATCTAGTATCAATGACAACCATCGATCCGAGGCCGGGGTTGGCGCGCCGGCACTGGACGTGACGACCGATCCAAGGTCGCGGGAGGGCAATCTGTGGGACGACTGACGTCGAGCGCGCGGCGCAGCCAGGCGACGACGCCGTATGGGTTGGCGAGACGGCTCCGGGTTTCGATGATCCACCTCAGCCGCCAACTCCGCCACCGCGAACCGTCCGAGCACACGATCGCCCAATTGTCCGCGCTCTCAAGTGTCGTCGAGGCCGGGCCACTCAGCGTGGGCCGGCTCGCCGGGCTCGAGGGCCTGCCCTCGCCTGCCGCGACGCGTCTTGCCGACAAGCTGGAACAGGCGGGTCTCATCGTGCGGCAGGCGAACCCCGGGGACCGCCGGGGAGTGCACCTCGTCGCGACGGCACGCGGGAACGAGCTCATCGCCCGGCGCGCCCAGGCGGGCACGACCTGGCTCGCCGAGCGGCTTGCCGCGCTGGAGGAATCCGACCGCCGGGCGCTCGAGCGGGCCGTCTCGGTCCTAGAGGTCCTGGCCGCCGAGCGCCCCTGCGAGGCGGCGAACGGAAAGCCCGGGGGGACAGACGAAACGAGCGGCCGACGCCGCGCGCTGAAAGGAGTGAACCGGTGACGGTGCTCGCACCAGCTGGTCCCGCGAGGGTCGGACCGCGTTACAAGTGGGTCGTCCTTTCCAATACGACGATCGGGGTGCTGCTGGCGACGGTCAACGGCACGAGTCTCATGATCGCCCTCCCGGTCATCTTCCGGGGCATCAGGCTCGACCCGCTTGTGCCGTCGAACTTCCCATATCTGCTCTGGATCCTGATGGGCTACATGCTCGTGCTCGCTGCCGTCGTTGTGACCGTCGGCCGGATCGGTGACATCTTCGGCCGGGTGAAGATGTACAACCTCGGCTTCGCCTGGTTCACTCTCGGTGCCATCCTGCTCTCGGTCGTGTGGAGCCACGGGCCGACCGGCGCGCTCGAGCTCATCATCCTGCGGATGTTCCAGGCCATCGGGGGGGCGCTCCTCCTGGCGAACTCGGCCGCGATCATCA
>DASPQJ010000056.1:0-86072 GCA_035625025.1 Acidimicrobiales bacterium | reverse complement strand
TGTGATGTCGCGAGACACAGTTCGCACCTGTCTCGCGACATCGTTCCTCATTCCTGCAGCCGTTGATAGTCCCGCGTCGGATCGAGCGTCAGTTCACGCAGCAGCTCGCCGTCCTCGGTGACGACGCGCACGTCGAGCTCGTGGACGAGCAGGAGCACCCGCGTGCCGGCGAGTCCCCGTCCGAGCCCGATGTGGTGGAGCCGGCTGTTGTGCCGCAGCGTGATCCGACCCGCCTTGTCGACGACGTCGTGGCGGACCCGGAAGTGCTCCGGCATCGCCTGCCCGGGGAGCGGCGCGGCCTTCGGCCGTGCTCCGTAGGCCTCGGCGGGGGTGCGGCGCCCGAGGGCGCGGTGCGGTCGGCGGGTGTTGTAGATCTCGCCGAACCGGTCGAGCTGGGCCTGGAGCTCCGCGATCGTGCGGGCCCGTCTCTGCCGGGCGAGGTAGCGCTTCAGGGTCTGGTGGAAGCGCTCCACCTTGCCGCAGGTCTGGGGGTGGTAGGGGCGGGGGTGGCGGAGCCGCACGCCCAAGGCCGCGAGTTCCCGCTCGAAAGCGACGAAGCCGCCGCGCCGCGACGTCCCGGTGAAGATGGCGGCGTTGTCGGTGAGCACCGAGGCCGGGATCCCGTAGCGCTCGGTCGCCACGTGGAGACAGGAGACGACGTCGGCGGCCCGGAAGGTCGTCCGGGCGAAGGAACCGACGACGAGGCGGGAGTGGTCGTCGATCACGTTGAGGATCTCGGCGTCGCCGGTCTTCATCTTCCAATGGGTGGTGTCGGCCTGCCAGCGCTCGTTCGGCTGCTCGGCGGCGAAGCGGATGAGCGAGCTCTTCGGGCGCTTGTGCGGCTGGGGCGTGACGAAACCCCGCCGGGAGAGCACCCGCCAGATCGTCGAAGTGGCGGGGGCGCTCCCGTGGCGTTGACCGAGGTGGTAGGCGATCGTCTGGGCCCCGGCGTCGAGGCCTTCCTCGGCGAGGGCCTTGCGCAGGATGACGATCTCGTCCTCGAGCTCGACGGCGGTCCGGCCCGGATTGCGCCGGGGCCGGCGGGAGTGCGGCTCGAAGGCGGCCTCACCCTCCTGGGCGTAGCGGGCGACGAGCTTCTGCACCCACCGCCTCGAGACTCCGTAGTCGCGAGCAACCTCGCTCTTCGTCCGCCCCTCGAGCACCACCGCCGTGATGACGAGCCGCGCCATCGACATCCCGCACCTCCCCCGTTGAGGTGCGAACTATGACGCGAGACACCTGTGAACGAAGTCCTCGATTCTCACACCGCTCCGGGCACACGCTCGGGACCTCGATGCGGTCCGTCCCCGGGGAAGACGGCCCGGTTGGGGCGGCAAAGAGACTCTCCTGCCCGGAGGGCGCGGCTCGTCCTGGCCGCCGTGACGTGTCGGACCCGTGCTCGACGCCGTGGCCCCCGTAGCCCCGTGCAGCTGCTCCGGTGCTGGCCACGAGGCTGCATTTAGCGTCAGCCGCCTCTGTTCCTTAGAGTTGCTCCCACGTAACCAGCAAAGGACGAAACAAGTCGAGTTCCCCCGGTGCCTCGCCGGCACCGCGGTCCGGAGTCCGAAGGGGGCGTTTGCTTGCTGGCGTTCACCTTCCCCGGCCAGGGCTCACAGCGCCCGGGCATGGGGGCGAGCTGGGCCGACCACCCGTCGTTCGAGCTCGTCGAGCACGCGAGCGAGGTCCTCGGACGCGACGTCGCGTCGCTGCTCGTCGACACCGATCAGAAGACGCTGACGCGCACCGCCAACGCCCAGCTCGCGACGTTCGTCACGAGCCTCGTCATCCTCGACGCGGCGGAAAGAATGGGCCTCGAACCCGCCGCCTGCGCCGGCCACAGCCTGGGTGAGTACACCGCCCTCGTCGCGACTGGAGCCCTCGCCTACGAGGACGGCCTCGAGCTCGTCGCCGAACGCGGCGCCGCCATGGCCGAGGCGGCGGAGCACAATCCCGGCACGATGCTGGCCGTCCTCGGACTCGGCGACGAGGACGTCGAGGCGGCCTGCGTGCGCGCCGAGGGTGAGGTCTGGGTCGCGAACTACAACGCCCCCGGCCAGGTCGTGATCGCCGGCGAAAAGGACTCGGTCGAGCGCGCCGCCGGGCTCGCCAGAAGGGCCGGTGCCCGACGCGTCGTCGCCCTCCCCGTCGGTGGGGCGTTCCATACGCCGCTCATGGCGCCGGCACGCGATCGGCTCCGCAAGGCCCTGGCGGCGGCGACCTTCTTCGAGTCCGACCCCGCGGTGGTCGCCAACGTCGACGCCAAGGCCCATCCCGAGGGCGGAGACTGGCCGGGACTCCTCTCGGCACAGCTGTGCGCCCCGGTGCGGTGGCGTCAGAGCCTCGACACGTTGTTCGCGGCGGGGACCCGCACGTTCGTCGAGCTCGGGCCGGGCGGTGTCCTGACCGGGCTCGCCAAGCGGGTCCTGCCCGGTCGGTCCACCGTCAACTGCGCGGTGGCGACGCCCGTTGAGCTCGAAGCGCTCGTCGAGGCGCTCGCCGGCGCCGCGGCGCAGCGGCCCCCCGTCGAGCGGCTCGTCGGTGAGCACTACTCGATGGTCGAGCGGCTGATCATCTCACCGGGGACCGGCCGGTTCCGGCCCTCCGACAACTTCGCGGGGGCTGCGCCGAGACTCCCGGGGCCGCGGGCCGAGCCCGGCGGAGAGGCGATCCTCGTCGCGGTCGGCGACCTCGTCGGGTGGGCCGGCGAGACGGAGATCCGCTCTTCGTTCTCCGGCACGCTGGCGGGCGTGCTCGTGCTCGCCGGAGAACGGGTCCTCCACGGCCAACCCGTGGCGTGGTTGCGCGCCCTGCCCGACGAGACCGAGGAGGTTCGTTGAGGAGAGCCGCGATCACGGGTTGGGGATCAGCGCTCCCCGACAAGGTCGTCACCAACGCCGACTTCGAGGCCCGCCTCGACACGACCGACGAGTGGATCACGGAGAGGACGGGGATCAAAGAGCGCCACGTCGGCGGCACGACGCGCGGGCTCGCCGTCGAGGCCGGGCGGGCGGCGCTGGAACGCGCCGGGCTCGACGGCGCGCAAATCGACCTCGTCATCGTCGCGACGACGACGCCCGACCAGACGCTGCCGGCGGTCTCGGCGACCGTGCACGAAAGGCTCGGCTGCCGGGGCGGCGCCTTCGACGTGAACGCGGCGTGCGCCGGATTCACCTATTCGCTGGTGCTCGCCAATTCGATGATCGCGGCGGGCCTCGGTCGCGCCCTCATCATCGGGTCGGACACGCTGTCGCGCATCACGGACTTCGAGGACCGGGCGACGGCGATCCTGTTCGGCGACGGCGCCGGCGCGGTCGTCGTCGAGGCCGGCGCCCGCGACGACCTCGTCCTCGCCTACGACCTCGGCGCCGACGGGAGCGCGGCACCGCTTCTTTTCGCCGATCTCGGCGGTTACATCGAAATGGACGGGCGCGAGATCTTCCGACGCGCGGTGCGCGCCGAGGTCCGCTCGATCGGCAAGGTCTTCACCGCGGCGGGCTGTCGCGCCGAGGACATCACGCTCTTCGTTCCCCACCAGGCGAACGTGCGCATCATCGAAGCAGTGAACGAGCGCGTCGGGATCCCGATGGAGCGCACTGTCGTCGTCCTCGACCGCACCGGCAACACTTCGGCCGGTTCGATCCCTTTCGGGCTGTGCACGGCTGTCGACGCCGGACGGGTCGCCGAGGGCGACCTCGTCCTGCTCTCGGGGTTCGGCGCCGGCATGACCTGGGCCTCGACCATCATCCGCTGGGGCCGTCGGGGCGTGGCGTGAGCCGGGTCGTCCTCGTCACCGGCGGTTCGCGCGGGATCGGTCTCGCCTGTGCCCGCCGGTTCCAGGCCGAGGGCGACAGGGTCGCCGTCACCTTCAGGACGGCACCGCCGGAGGACCTCGGCCGCGGTGCCGCGACGCATCCGCTTCTCCCCGTGGCCTGTGACGTGACGGACCCGCAGGCCGTCGAGGCGGCCTTCGCCACCGTCGAGGCCGAGATCGGCAACGTCGAGGTCCTCGTCTGCTCGGCGGGCGTGACGGACGACGGGCTGGTACTGCGGATGAGCGAGGAGCGCTGGGCGCGGGTCATCGAGACCGACCTCACCGCCTGTTATCGCGCCACGAAACGGGCCCTCGGCCCGATGCTGAAGGCGCGGTCGGGACGGATCATCCTCATCTCGTCCGTCGTCGCCTACCTGGGTAACGCCGGACAGGCGAACTACGCGGCTGCCAAGGCCGGCCAGATCGGCTTCGCCCGCGCCGTCGCCCGTGAGGTCGCGAGCCGTTCGGTGACCGTCAACGTCGTCGCTCCCGGCATGGTCGCGACGGACATGCTCGCGGCCCTCTCCCCGGAAAAGACCGCCGAGTTGGCTTCGAGGGTGCCGCTCGGGCGGATCGCCGACCCCGACGAGATCGCCTCGGCGGTGCGCTTCCTCGCCTCGTCCGAGGCTGCCTACGTCACAGGGGCCGTTTTGGCCGTCGACGGCGGCCTTGGGATGGGACACTAGGTATCGTCGTGAGAGGCGCCCGCGGCGACGGGGTGCAGATCACACTGCGACAGATCACCGACTACGTGACGAGGAGCGAGCCGTGAGCGACGACGCGACGTTCGAGAAGTTCAGAAAGTGCGCCGTGGAAGTGCTCCAGGTGCCGGAAGACAGAATCGTGCCCCAGGCGAGCTTCGCCGACGACCTGAACGCCGACAGCCTCGACCTCGTCGAGTTCGTGATGGCGCTCGAGGAGACCTTCGGCATCACCGTCGACGAAACCGAACTCGACGGGGTCGACACGGTCGGCCAGGCCTACGAGCTCGTCGTCTCCAAGCTCTGATGTCCCCAGGGGGCCGGCGTCGTGTCGTCGTGACGGGTCTCGGCGTCCTGGCGTCCTGCGGCATCGGCAAGGACGCCTTCTTCGCGGGCCTGTCGGGTCCGGAGGCACAGGGCCCCCAGTGGGTCGACGCTTTCGACCCGTCGGCGTGGTTCGACCCGAAAGAGGCGCGCCAGACGGATCGCTTCGCCCAGTTCTCGGTCGCCTGCGCCCAGCTCGCCCTCGACGACGCCGGCGGGCTCACCGTCGATCCGGGCCGCGCCGGTGTGATCTACGGGACCGGGATCGGCGGGCTCGCGACACTCCAGGAGCAGATCATCGTGATGGCCACGAAAGGACCGCGCCGGGTCTCACCGCGGCTCGTGCCGATGATGATGGGCAATGCCGGCGCCGCGATGATCTCGATCCGCTTCGGCTGGCGGGGCCCGTGCGAGACGGTCGTCACGGCGTGCGCCTCGGCGACCCACGCCATCGGCAATGCCTTCCGCGTCGTCGGCGACGGCCGCTGCGACGTCGTCATGACCGGCGGAGCTGAGGCCGCGGCCTCGAGGTCCGACGGCATCGGCTCGATCGGCATGGTCGCCTTCACGAACATGACGGCCCTGTCGACCTCGGGGCACTCGCGGCCCTTCGACCGCCGGCGGGACGGCTTCGTCATCGCTGAGGGCGGTGGCGCGCTCCTCCTCGAGGAGCTCGAGCACGCCCGGGCCCGAAAGGCCCACATCTACGCCGAGGTGCTCGGTGCCGCCTCGACCGCCGACGCCTATCACATCACGGCCCCCGCGCCCGGCGGAGAAGGGGCCGTCGCCTGCATGGAGCTCGCCCTCGCCGACGCCGGGATCACGCCGGCGGACGTCGCTCACATCAACGCCCACGGCACCTCGACGCCGCTCAACGACCTCGCCGAGGCCGAGGCGATCGAGAAGGTCTTCGGGCTGCCGGGACCGCCCGTCACCTCGATCAAGGGCGTCACGGGACATTCGCTCGGCGGTGCCGGGGCGCTCGAGGCCGTGGCATCGATCCTTTCGGTCGATCGCGGCCTGATCCCGCCGACGGCGGGCCTCGAGGAGCAGGACCCCGAGATCCGCCTCGACATCGTCACGGGAGCCGCCCGTCCCTTCGTCCCGGGCCCCGTGCTCTCGAACAGCTTCGGTTTCGGGGGGCACAACGGATGCCTCGTGTTCGGCCCCGTGGCCCCCTGAGCGCGCCCCCGCCGCCCGCCGACCTCTCGATCGGGGCCTTCTCCGACCATCCGCCGTGGCTCGTCGAGCCTGACGGCCTGCCCTGGCGGATCGGTCTCGAGCTCGTGCGCGAGGAAACTCGCGCGGCCGTCCCCCGCCTCGTGCGCCGCCGCCGCTTCCCGCCATGGCGGCGGATCGTGCGGGTGACGGCGATCCTCGGCTGGGCGCTTGCCGGCTGGTACTTCGTCGACCGGCGCCGAAAAGTCCCGGGACCGCGGGCTGGGCTCTCGCACCGCCTCCGCTTCGCGTTCCAAAGACTCGGCCCCACCTACATCAAGCTCGGCCAGATCCTCTCCTCGGGTGAGGGGATCTTCCCGGCCGAGCTCGTCGGCGAGTTCAAGCTGCTGCGCGACCGGGTTCCGGCCGAGTCCTTCGACGTCGTGCGGGAGTGCGTCGAGGCCGACCTCGGCCGCCCTCTCGAGGAGGTGTTCAGCGAGTTCTCGCCCGAGCCCGTCGCCGCGGCTTCGATCGCCCAGGTGCACCGGGCCCGCCTTTCTTCGGGCGAGGAGGTTGTCGTCAAGGTCCAGCGGCCCCGGGTCGCGGCGCTCGTGAAAAACGACCTCGCGGTGATGAGCTACCTCGCGCCCCACCTCGTCGGGCGGATCCCCGTCGCCGTCCTCGCCAACCCGCCGGCTCTCATCGAGCTGTTCGCCGAGACGATCGTCGAGGAGCTCGATTTCCGCCTCGAAGCCGAGAGCATGCTCGACGTCGCCGGCGCCATAGCCGCCGCCGAACAGCGCACGATCGTCGTCCCCCGGCCGCACCCCCGGCTCGTCACGCCGCGCGTCCTCGTGATGGAACGCCTCGACGGCTTCGCCTGGGACGACGTCGGTGGGATGCGGGACGCGGGGATCGCGACGGAAAAGGTGATGCGCGCCGCCGTCGTGTCGTTCCTCGAAGGGGTGATGCTCTTCGGCGTCTTCCACGGCGACCTGCACGGGGGCAACCTCTTCGTCCGCCCCGACGGGCGCGTGGCGCTCCTCGACTTCGGCATCACGGGACGCCTCGACGAGACGCACCGCCTGGCGTTCCTGCGCCTCGTCATGGGGGCGACGATGAACGACGTACGCAGCCAGGTCACGGCGCTGCGCGACCTCGGGGCGCTCGCCCCGGAGGCCGATCTCGACCAGGTGATCGTCGACCTCGGGCTCGACGGTCCGCCCCAGGACGTGACCGAGATGAGCGCCGAGGAGCTGACGCGCCAGATGCGCGAGCTCACAAGGCAGCTCCTCGCCTACGGGGCGAAGATGCCGAAGGAGCTGATGCTTTTCGTGAAGAACATCCTGTTCCTCGACGGCGTCATCGCCACCTTCGCCCCAGATGTCGACCTTCTCGGCGAGGTCGTCGAGATCGCGGGATACTTCGCCCGCCGCTACGGGGACCGGATCGCCCGCGAGATCGGCCTCGACCCGGCCCAGGCCGGAGTCGACCTCGACGGGGTGCGCGCCGCGATCGGCGTCTCGGCGACGACCGAGCAGATCAGCTACCGGGAGCTGCAGGCCCGGCGCGAGGCGGTCCGCCGCAAGTTCCGACGCCAGCCGTAAAGGACCACCTCGCGAAGGGCGAGCCCCGCCGGTGGGATCTTCGCCCCGGCGGTCGGGCCCGGGGCCCCCGGCCCAACACATCCTCGGAGTATTTCGCGGGTCGCGTTCACCTCATGCGGCCCCAGGACCCGGACGACGGCGCGCCGCCGCGAGCAGTTGTCGTACCGCGGTTGGATCCTCCGGCCGAGGGCGGTGACGGCGACGCTCCCGAGGCCAACCCCGCCGTCCGCCTCGAACGGCGGCGGCGCGCCCGGGTCCCGCGCACGACGATCTTGCAGTCACGCTCGTCCTCAAAGCAGAAAATGGGCGGTCCGCCTGGAGGAAGCTGACGATGGTCAGGGGATCTGGGGCCAGATCGCAGGTCGTTGCGAAAGTGAGGAGCGATTCCGCCTGGGCCCGGCTGAGCGTGGAGGTCACCGGCCCGAAAATCGGCTCGGCCGCGACGCCGCCGGTGCTGTACCCGGTCACCTCGACGACGCCCACGGCCAAGCCCTCGGCCCGAGTGCGACTCGGCGACCACCGGGACCAGGCGTCGACTCGCGCTCCGTTTCGCCACCGACAGATGCCAGGGCGCAGTCGAGGTAGGCGACGTAGTCGTGTGGTCCGGACGCCGCAAGCGCGACCCCAGTCCCGCCCGCCGTGCATCCGGACACGTCCGCCCCCCTCTCGGCCTGCGCCGCGGCGGGCTCGGGCGCCGTGGCGTACGCCTCGACGACATTTGGCGACTCGTCGACAAGATAGAGCCGGTGGAGGCCGACGAGCTCGCTGAAGTTCCCCCGACTTGGGAGGGTCGGGCGAGGTCCTGGCAGTCGACCGTTGCGGTCAGACGGCCCCCCGGCGGGACGGGCGGTTCGCTGAGCACGCTGCGCGCGAAGGCCTCGGCAGCCATGTTCCCGTCGCGCCGGATACGGCCGAGGCGGCGCCGATCGTCGACACCATCCCGACGGGACGACCAGGGCGACAACCGCCGGCCCGACCCTCCCGGCGGTGGCTGGGCACCACCCGGTCCTTTGTCGAGGACCAACGGTTCGCAATATCCCGCCTTGCCGGAGAGCACTCCAGAAGAGCGGCCTCAGGCTCCGGGATGGGTGACGCCCGTCGGCCTGCCAGTTGCACCTATCGGCCCGGCGGTTCCGACTCCTTCGGCCTCGGTGGGCTCGCCCCACTCGAGCGTCTCGTCAAGACGTTGACGGGAATCACGCCTAGGCGATCCTTCGACGCACCCTCGGCCAGACGCCGCGCCACAGGCCGAAGACGAGGAGCGCGGCGACGAGGAACGCCAGCACGCCGAACAGCAGGTCGCCGAGGTGGGCGACGAGCGCCTTCACGCCGTTCACGAAGCCGGAGACCGCCTGGTGCCAGGCGTGGCTGAAGCCGTTCGGCGAGCTCGACACGTGCGGCGGCCGGGGCACCGCGAGGTCGACCGTGAGCGAGGAATAGCTCACCTGCGCCGCGAGCGTCCGCTGCTCGCCCTGGATCTGTTCGATCTGGGACTGCACGTACTCGATCTCGTTCTCGACCGCCAGCAGGTCCGAGACCTTGCCGGCCCGGCCGAGCAGCACCTCGAGCTGGTTGCGCTCGTCGACGAGCGCGGTCAGGCGCGCGCCGAGATCGACGACTTGCGCCGTCACGTCCGTCTTCGTCGTGGAAAGGCTTCGGACCCTCCCGATCGCCTCAGCCTTGGCGATGAGCAAGGAAAACGACGCCGCCGGCACGGCGATGACGATGGTCCCGCCCGGGTGGGTTCCGCTCTCGGCGATGTTGGCAGCCGACACGTAACCTCCGAACCTGGCGGCGAGGGCGTCGAGTTGCGCGACGTCACGGCCCAGCGCGGCCCGGGTGACCTCGAGCCGGAGCGTTCCCGTGGCGATGATCTCGCGCCCGCCCGACGCCGCCGGCGCGCCGTGCGTCGTTGACTTCGGCACCCCAGCCGCCGGCAGCCTCGGCCCGAGGGCGGCTCTTGCGGCGGGATTGGCAGCAAGAAACGACGACACGCCAGGCGAGGACCCCGACGAGGTCACGAGCACGACGGCGAGCGCGACGACGGCGGCGACGCTCACGCCCGCCAAGGCGAGTTCGCGGAAACGGAACCGGCCCCGCACGACGGTCGGTTCCGGAGTGGGCGAAGCCGCGGCAGCGAGGATCGCCGCGGGGCCGTGCGCCGGGACCGCGATACCGCCACCCGCCTCGTGCAACAGGGCGTCGAGTTCGTCCTCGGTGATCATCGGGCCCCCTCTTTCCCCTCTGCGAACGTGGTGAGGGTCGCGTCAGCGCCGAGCAGCCGACGGGCCTCGTGGAGACGTGATTTCACCGTCCCCGGGCGCCGATGGATCGCGAGCGCGATCTCCTTCTCCGACAGGCCTGCGAAGTAGCGCAGGACGACCGGGACCCGCAGCGGCTCGGGCAACCGGGACAGCGCGGCGCGCATCGCGCTGGCGCGGTCGCCGCTCACGACAACTTCGTCGGGTCCGGGAGACGACTCGGCGACCGAGTCGAGCGCCGCCGACGGGGCGCGGCGCCCGTTGGCCACCCATTCCTTCCTCGCCCAGGAGTAACAGGAGTTGACGACGACGCGGTAGAGCCAGGGACGAGCCGCGTCGCCTTCGGGCATCGCGTCTCGGAAGCGCCACATGCGCAGGAACGCCTCCTGCACCGCCTCTTCGGCCCCGCTCGAGTCGCTGAGCACGAGACAGGCGGTGCGATACGCCGGCGCGTACCACGACTGCATCCACTGCTCGAGCCCGGCGGTGTCTGTCGTCGCCCGTCTCACGGCGTGACCATCGACGCAGATCTCACGGCCTTAAGACTCCTCGGCCCGACTTTCGGTTCGATCCCGGCCTTGAGCTGGCCACGAACGGGCTCGACCCAACGCTAGGCGGATCGCCGACGCGGTTTCCCGCGCCCTCGTCCAACACGTATCCCCCGGGGAAGGCGGTCCGCGGGCACCGCGCAACAGGTCCGAGATTGACACCTGTCTGCGGGCTGAGACGATCGGCCGACCGCCGCCCGGCCGAAGCGCGAACCGGGCGCGCCACCTTGCGGTGGCGCCATCTGGCGAGGTTCGTCAAGACAACGGAAGAAAGCGCAACTACGTGACGTGGCGCGTCAGCGATGGACGGCGCTACCTTCGTCCCGTGGCCCCCCTCGCGCTGTTGGGCGCGTTCGACGCCCGCCTCCGCGTGGCCCGCGACGCTTCCTTCGTGACGCCGCGGCGTGCGACGGGACGAGCCGGAGGCGCGCACCCCGCAAGCCCGCGGCGCGCTCGTCGGGACCGGGTTCGTTGACCCTGGAATTCGTCGCCCTCCGGCGCCGCTACGGGGCGGTGCTCGCCCTCGACGACCTGTCGTTCGCGGTCCCCGTCGGCCAGGTCTTCGGCTTCCTCGGGCCGAACGGCGCCGGCAAGACGACGGCGATGCGGGCCGTGTTCGGACTCGTCGACCTCGACACGGGTTCCGTGCGCTGGAACGGGGCGGCCATCGGCGTGTCCGAGCGCCGGCGGTTCGGCTACATGCCCGAGGCGCGGGGCCTCTACCCAGGCATGCAGATCCAGCGGCAACTCGAGTACCTCTGCGAACTCCACGGGAGAAACGCCTCCGACGCCCGGCGCGCGACGTCGCATTGGCTGGAGCGCCTCGGGATCGCGGCACGCGCCCCGGATAAGCTCGAGTCGCTCTCGCTCGGCAATCAGCAGCGCGTCCAGCTCGCCGCGGCGCTCATCCACGAGCCGGAGCTGCTGATCCTCGACGAGCCGTTCGCCGGCCTCGACCCGGTCGGCATCGACGAGGTCACCGCCATCCTCACCGAGCAGGCCCGGGAGGGCCGGGGGGTGCTCTTTTCCAGCCACCAGCTCGATCTCGTCGAGGACATCTGCGAATCGGTCGCGATCATCGACTCCGGCCACCTCGTCGTCGCGGGCAATCTCGACGAACTCGAGCGGAAAGGCTCCCGCCGGCTCGTCGTCAAGGTCGAAGGCGACCGGGACGGCGCCTGGGCTGCCGGGATCCCGGGAGTCGCGATCTCCCGGACCGAAGCCGGGGAGTCGCGCCTCGTCCTCGACGACACGGTCGACAGCCAGGCGCTGCTTTCCCAGGCGATGGCGGCGGGCCCCGTCGTCCGCTTCGACTTCGAGCGGCGGCGGCTGTCCGAGGTCTTCCGGGAGGCCGTCCGATGAAGGCCGCCCTCATCGTCCTGCTCGGCGTCGTCCTTGTCGGCGTGCGCATCTGGCGGCACCGCTACGCCCGCAAGAAGCTCGGCGCGCCCGACGAAGGCACGGCCCGCGCCCGACGGCGGCGGGGCGACGTGGAGCTCATCGCCCGTCGCGAGGTCCACGAGCGCGTCACCTCGCGTGTTTTCCGGGTTGGGACGATCATCGTGCTGCTCGGGGTCGCCGCGGCGGTCGTCGTCCCGGTCGTCCGCAAGGGTGGGACGCCGGTCGCCCGCGTCGGCGTCGTCGGCCCGGACACGGCGCTCGTGCGCGGGACGCTGCGAGCCTCCGGCGAGGAAAACGGGGTCCTCGTCAGGATCCGAAACGAGAGCTCGGTTCGCGCCGCCGAGCAGGCGCTGCGGTCCGGACGGATCGGCCTCGCGGTGGTCGACGACCGCTACCTCGTCGTCGACCAGGGCTTTGCAGCCTCGGACACCTCGTCTCTCGCCCTTTTCGCCCACTCCGTCGCCCGCTACCTCGGCGTCGAGGTCGCGCTGCGCGACGCCGGCGTGGCGCCCGCCCGCATCGGCGCGCTCACGAGCCCAGCACCGCTGCCGATCGCGAGCCTGAAACCAGCCCGCCACCACAGCGCCAACCTCGTGACGGCGCTCTACGTCCTCATCCTCACCTACGTCCTTCTCACCCAGTACGGGACCTGGGTGCTGATGGGGGTGGTGGAGGAGAAATCGAACCGGGTCGTCGAGGTGCTGTTGTCGGCGGTCTCGCCGCTGCGCCTGCTCCTCGGCAAGGTCGCCGGCATCGGCACCGTCGCGCTGGCGCAGGCGGCGACGATCGTCGCGGTCGCGCTCTGCCTCGCGGCGGCCGTCGGCTCCAATCTCGTCAAGGGCACCGCGCCCTTGCCCGTCGTCGTCGGTCTCGTCTGGCTCGTCCTCGGCTACGCCTTCTACTGCTGGCTCTTCGCCGCCATCGGTTCGCTCGTCGAGCGCCAGGAGCAGGTGCAAAGCGTCGCCTTTCCCGTCCAGTTGCCCCTGCTGTTCGGTTACATCATCTCGTTCACGGCCCTCGGAGCCTCGAGCCCCTCGCTTCTTAACCAGGTCCTCGCCTACTTGCCGCCGACCGCCCCCTTCGTCATGCCGGTGCTCTTCGCGCTCGGCCAGATGGCGTGGTGGGAGGTGGTCGCCTCCGGCCTCGTCACCGCGGCGGCGACCGTCGGGATGGCGCGGCTCGCCGGCACGATCTACCGGCGGGCGATCCTCCGCACCGGACGGACCGTGAAGCTGAAAGAGGTGCTCCGCCGGGAGGCCCCGCCGCTGTCGGCCTGACCGTCGCGCGTCCCGGCGGCGCCGCCCCGTCAGGTGCGGCCGAGCACCTCGTGCACCGCGCCCTCGAGCACGTCGAGACCCTCGGCGAGGAGCGTGTCGGAGATGACGAAGGGCGGCAGGAGCCGGATGACGTTCCCGTAGGTGCCGCACGACAGGACGACGACGCCTTGGGCGTGGCAGGCGGCGAGGATCCGCCGGGTCGACTCGGCGTCGGGTTCCCGGGTCCCGGGGCGGACGAGCTCCAGGGCGAACATCGCCCCCCGCCCGCGGACGTCGCCGATCCCCGGATGCGCCGCGCCGAGGCGTCCCAGCCGGTCGCCGAGCACGTCGCCGAGGTGGCGCGCCGCCGCCGGCAGGTCGAGCTCCCGCATCGTGCGCACCGCGGCGAGGGCCGCGGCGCAGGCGACGGGGTTGCCCCCGTAGGTGCCGCCCAGTCCGCCGGCGTGGACGGCGCCCATCAGCTCCTCCCGGCCGGTCACCGCGGCGAGCGGCAGGCCGGCGGCGATCCCCTTGGCCGACGCCACGAGGTCGGGCACGACGCCCTCGTGCTCGCAGGCGAACCAGTACCCCGTGCGGCCGAATCCGGACTGGATCTCGTCGGCGACGAACACGACGCCCCGGTCGCGGCACCAGGCGGCGAGCGTCGCCAGGAAACCCTCGGCGGGGACGACGAAGCCCCCCTCGCCCTGGATCGGCTCGACGACGACGCAGGCGACGTGGTCCGACCCCACCAGCACCTCGATCTCGTCGATCGCCCGACGCGCCGCCTCGGACCCGGCCATGCCCGGCGGGTCCCGGAACGGGTAGGAGGCCGGGACGCGGTAGACCTCGGGCGCGAACGGACCGAAGCCCGCCTTGTAGGGCATCGTCTTGGCGGTCATCGCCATCGTCAGGTTCGTCCGCCCGTGGTACGCGTGGTCGAAGACGACGACGGCCGGACGCCCCGTGGCGTGGCGCGCGATCTTGACGGCGTTCTCGACCGCCTCGGCCCCGGAGTTGAAAAGAGCCGACGACTTGGCATGATCTCCCGGGGTGAGCTCGTTCAGGGCCTCGCAGACCGCGACGTACGGCTCGTAGGGGGCGACCATGAAACAGGTGTGGGTGAACCGCGCCACCTGGGCGCGCACCGCCTCGACGACCCGCGGCGCGGCGTGGCCGACGCCGGTGACGGCGATGCCGGAGCCGAGGTCGATGAAGCGGTTGCCGTCGACGTCCTCGACGATGGCGCCGGCCGCCCGGGCGATGTAGGCGGGGAACGAGGAGGAAACCCCGGGCGCGACGGCGGCGCGTCGGCGGGCTTCGAGCTCGCGCGACCGCGGGCCGGGGACCTCGGTCACGATCTCCCGCCGCGCCGGCACGCCGTCTTCTGCCAAGGCCTCGTCGTTGCCCACCGCGGCCGTCCTTTCCGCCCTGTCGGCGCCTAGTTGCCGATGTAGTGCATGACGTGCTTGACGCGCGTGTAGTCCTCGAAGCCGTACACGGAGAGGTCCTTGCCGTAGCCGGAACTCTTGAAGCCGCCGTGGGGCATCTCGGCGACGATCGGGATGTGCGTGTTCACCCACACCGCGCCGAACTCGAGCGCCTTCGTCATCCGCATCGCCCGGCCGTGGTCCCGGGTCCACACGCTCGAGGCGAGACCGTAACGGACACCGTTCGCCCGGGCGATGGCCTCGCCCTCGGCGTCAAAACGCTGCACGGTGATGACCGGGCCGAAGATCTCCTCCTGGATCATCTCGTCGTCCTGGCGCAGCCCGGCGACGACCGTCGGCGCGAAGAGGTACCCCCGCTCGCCGACGCGCTGACCACCGGTCAGCACCTCGGCGTGGGCGGGCGCCCGCTCCAGGAACCCCGCGACCCGGGCGAGCTGGTTGGCGTTGTTGAGAGGTCCGTAGTCGGCGTCGGCGACCTCGATCCCGGCCGTCTTCGTCTCGGCCGCCTTTTCGACGAGCGCGGCGACGAGGTCGTCGTGCACCCGGGCGCCCGCCAGCACCCGCGTCGCCGCCGTGCAGTCCTGTCCGGCGTTGAAGTAGCCCGCGACCGCGATCCCCGCCGCGGCGGCCGCGACGTCGGCGTCGTCGAAGACGACGACCGGGGCCTTACCGCCGAGCTCGAGGTGGACGCGTTTCAGCCCCTGGGCCGCGGCCGAGGCGACCTCGATGCCGGCGCGCACACTGCCGGTGATCGAGACCATCGCCGGCGTGTCGTGGGCGACGAGCAGACGCCCCGTGTCACGGTCGCCGCAGACGACGTTGAAGACCCCGGAGGGCAGGTGTTCGGCCATCAGCTCGGCCAGGAAAAGAGTCGAGGCCGGGGTCGTGTCCGACGGCTTCAGCACCATCGTGTTCCCGGCCGCGAGGGCGGGCGCCCACTTCCAGACGGCCATCATCGCCGGGTAGTTCCACGGCGTCACCGCGGCGCAGACCCCGATTGGCTCCCGGCGTACGTACGAGGTGTGGTTCGCCATGTACTCCCCGGCCGACCGGCCGTCGAGCAGGCGCGCCGCCGCCGCGAAGAAGCGGATCTGGTCGATGATCGGCGGGATCTCCTCGGACGCCGTCAGGGCGAGCGGCTTCCCGGTGTTCTCGCCCTCGATCCGCACGAGCTCGTCGGCGTGGTCGGCGATTGCGTCGGCGATCCGGAGGAGCGCGAGGCTCCGCTCCGCCGGCGTCGCGTCCCGCCACGCCGGGAACGCGGCCGCGGCAACACCGAACGCGGCGTCGACGTCGGCCGAGCGCGAGAGCGGCGCCGTGGCGTAAACCTCGCCGGTCGAGGGGTTGACGAGCTCGGTCGTCTCCCCGCCGAGCGCGGCGAGCTTCTTCCCCCCGACGAAGTTCGCGAGCTTGGCGCGCGACGCTGATCTGGTCGATGGGCTCACGGCTCCTCCCCTCCTGACGGGAGGCGAGTGTATAACTGGCCACCTCGCCGCTCCGCGCCGCGTTGCAGGACGCGTCGGCAGCGTTCGGGACCGACGGTGGGGAGCCCGACCGGTGAAGTGCCCGGTCCTTTGATGACGGGAGAAACGATGGGCGAGACGACAGGCCACGGGGCGGGTCCAGCGCCCCCGGCGTCGGCGAGGCGTCGGGTGCTCGAGCCCGGCGAGCGGGTCGCCGTCACCGGGGCGAGCGGCTTCATCGGGACGGCGATCACCCGCGCCCTCGTCGCGCGGCGCCTCGAGGTCGCGGCGCTCGTCGAGCCCGGCGCCCGGCACTCGAACCTCGACGGGATGCCCGTCGAGCGATTCGAGGCGGACGTGCGCGACGCCGGGGCAGTGCGCCAGGCGATGAGGGGGGCGCGCGTTGTCTTCCACGTCGCCGCCGTCTACCGGTTCTGGTCCCCGGACCCGTCGGTCTTTTACCGCGTCAACGTCGACGGCACCCGCAACGTCCTCGCGGCGGCAAGCGCCGCCGGTAGTGAGCTCGTCGTCTACACGA
This sequence comes from Acidimicrobiales bacterium, assembly GCA_035625025.1. Classification (GTDB taxonomy): domain Bacteria; phylum Actinomycetota; class Acidimicrobiia; order Acidimicrobiales; family Bog-793; genus Bog-793. Next base: position 69,553 of record DASPQJ010000056.1, on the reverse strand, counting down.
GCTCGGTCGGCACCCTCGGGCTGGAGGACGTCGTCGCGCGCGGGCCCGCCGACGAGACCTGCGCGCCCCACGTCGACCACCTCTTCGGTCTGTACAAGCAGTCGAAGTACGTCGCCGAGCACGAGGTGCTGCGCGCCGCGGCCCTGGGGATGCCGATCACCCTCGTCCTGCCGACGACCCCGCTCGGTCCCGGTGACCACACGCCGACCCCGACGGGACGGCTCGTCGTCGACTACCTGAACGGCCGGATGCCCGGTTGGTTCGACACCGCGCTCAACGTCGTCGACGTCGACGACGTCGCCGCCGGGCATCTGCTCGCCGCCGAGCGCGGCGAGGTCGGGCGCAGCTACATCGTCGGCGGCGAGAACCTCGAGCTGCGCCAGATCCTCGCCGAGCTCTCCCGCTGCACCGGACTGCCCGGACCGCGTTTCCGGGTCCCCCGGGCCGCGGCGCTCGGCGCCGCCTACGCCTCGGAATTCGTCGAGGGGAAATTGTTCCACCGCCCGCCGCGCGTGCCGCTCGAAGGGGCGCGCATGGCCTCGACCCGGATGGTGTTCAGCGACGCGCGGGCACGCCGCGAGCTCGGATACCAGTCCCGGCCCGCCGGCGAGGCGATCGAGCGCTCGGCCCGCTGGTTTGCCGAGAACGGCTACGTCTCGGCCAAGCGGCTCGCCGCGATCCACTGGCGGCGGGCCGACGCCTGATCAGATCAGGCGGCAGCTCATCCCCCGGACGCCCGCGCGACCCGCTCGACCGCCGAGGAGACCGCGGGGACGACGGCCTGGTTGAAGACCGTCGGGATGATGTAGGCGGGCGAGAGCTCCTCCTCGCCGACGACCGCGGCGAGAGCACGACCCGCTTCGAGCTCCATCTCGTCCGTGATCTTCTTCGCCCCGGCATCCAGAAGGCCGCGGAACAGTCCGGGGAAGACCAGCACGTTGTTGATCTGGTTCGACTCGTCGCTGCGACCGGTGGCGACGATCGCCGCATACCGCCGGGCGATCTCGGAGTCGACCTCGGGCGTCGGGTTGGCGAGCGCGAAGACGATCGCATCCTTGCCGAGCTTCGCGAGGTGCTCCTCGGTGACGAGGTTCGGGCCCGAGACACCGATCAGGACGTCGGCGCCGGCGACCGCTTCGGCGATGCCGCCCTCGCGGCCTTCGCAGTTCGTGTGGGCGGCGATCCAGCGCCGCGGCTCGTCGAGGCCCGGGGTCTTCTTGGCGAGAATGCCCCGTCGGTTGAGGGCGATCACGTCGCCCACGCCCTCGGCGAGAAGCAGCTTCGTGATGGCGACGCCCGCCGCGCCAATGCCGAGGACGACGACGCGGACCTCTTTCATCTGCTTGCCGACGACGCGCAGCGCGTTCGTCAGCGCCGCGAAGACGACGACCGCGGTGCCGTGCTGGTCGTCGTGGAAGACCGGGATGTCGAGCGACTCACGCAGCCGCTCCTCGACCTCGAAACAGCGCGGCGCGGCGATGTCCTCGAGGTTGATGCCCCCGAAGACGGGGGCGAGGCACTCGACGACCCGGACGATCTCGTCGGTGTCCTGGGTGGCGAGACAGATCGGCCAGGCGTCGACATCGGCGAACCGCTTGAACAAGAGGGCCTTGCCCTCCATGACCGGCAGCGCCGCCTCCGGACCGATGTTGCCGAGACCGAGCACGGCGGAGCCGTCGGTGACGACGGCGACCGTGTTCGACTTGATCGTCAGGTTGCGTACCGCATAGGGGTCCTTCGCGATCGCCATCGAGACTCGCGCGACGCCCGGGGTGTAGGCCATCGACAGGTCGTCCCGGGTGCGCAAGGGCACGCGAGAGGCGATGGCGAGCTTGCCGCCGAGGTGGAGGAGAAGCGTCCGATCGCTCATCGCCCGAACGTGCGCACCGTCCACGGCGTCGACAACGGCGTTGAGCCGCTCGGCGTGGGCCTCGTTGAAGGCGTTGCACGTCAGGTCGACGACGAGCGCGTCGGCGCGGGACTCGACGATGTCGAGTGCCGTCACGAGGCCTCCGGCGTCTCCCACCGCGGTCGTGATCGCGCCGACGCCGCGGGGGTCGGCGAGCTCGACCCGCATCGTCACCGAGAACGACGCACTCGGAGCCCTCATCCCGACCGACCTGGGGGCGTCACTTTCGTCTCCGGCTCTCCGCCGCGGCGATCCGCGGTGGGCACGCCGACCGATCGGCGGCACAGTGGGCAGGTGGGGGGCACATCGCCCAGGGTAGGACCAAAACGACTCAGGCGGCTAGATCGGCGACGACCTATTTGGACCGCGCCGACTCTCCGTGTCCGAGCGACCGACTTGCCGCTCCCCGCGGTGAAGACTGAGGCCCAAAAAACGACCCGGCGCGCCGACAGCAACTGTGGGAACGGTCCCCCAAGCGACATCGTCCCTTTCGGGTGGCACGAACGAGGACCCTAGGGAACCGGGCGAGCCGGGGGACATGGGCTGTCGACCCCGGGTTCTCCCGTCCCCGCCAGGGACGCGCCTCATTGGCAAGCGCCACCGTGACCACCGCCACACCGGAGCACCGTCGGCCTACCGTAGGGGTCTTGTCCGTCAATCGCGCTCCTCACGTCCATCGCGTCGCGATCATCGGTCGCGGCCTTGCGGCGCGGGCGAACGCCCTTGTCGACCGGGTGCGGCGACACCCTTTCGTCGCCGCGCTCGTCGTCTACGCCCTGATCGGCGCCATCGCCAACCTCCCGGCCTGGCCGGGCGACCCGACGCGCATCGCGGCCTGCGATTGCGGCGGGAACAAGGACATCATCCAGACGGCGTGGTTCCTCGCCTTCACCCCCTACGCCCTGGCGCACTGGCACAACCTGTTCGCGACGAGCCTCATCAACTACCCCGTTGGCGTCGATCTCGCCCAGAACACGGGCATGCCCCTGCTCGGCCTTCTCGCCGCGCCCCTCACGCTCGCCATAAGCCCCGTGGCGAGCGAGAACCTGCTGCGCTGGCTCGCCTTCCCCCTTTCCGCGTTCGCGACGTTCTTCGTCCTTGGGCGCTGGCTGCACTCGACACCGGCCGCCTTCGTCGGCGGCCTCCTCTACGGCTTCTCCCCCTACATGCTGAGCCAGGCCTCGGTGCACCTCAACCTCAGCTTCGTCCCGTTGCCGCCGCTCATCTTCTACGCCGTCTACGAACTCGTCGTGCGCCAGGAGCACTCGGCCTATCTCTGGGGCCTTCTCCTCGGCGCGCTCGGCGCCGCGCAGTACTTCATCAGCTCGGAGATCCTCGCCTCGACCGTCATCTTCACCGTGACCGGGATCGTCCTCATCATCATCACCCACCCCCGATCCGTCGTTCGCCGGGCCCCGCACGCCGCGGTCGGTCTTCTCATCGGTGCCGGGCTCTGTGCCGCCGCGATCGCCTATCCCGCCTATCTCATGACTCACGGGCCGCTCCATTTCCTCGGGCCGAGCCAGGGAGCCCACGACATCTTCAACGTCGACCTCCTCAGTCCGATCATCCCGACGTCGGCCGAGCTCGTCGCGCCGGGGAGGCTGACGGCGATCGGCTCGGCGCTCGTCGCCGGCGTCGGCAACGTCGACGAGAACGGGAGCTACCTGTCGATCCCCTTGCTCCTGCTACTCGCCTTCGCCGTCGGGCGCTGGTGGCGGCGGCCCTGGATGCGGTTTGCCGCGGTGATGGTCCTCGTCGCCTTCGTGCTCTCGCTGGGCGACCACCTCCGCTTCGACCGCCACACCGTGCACCTGCCGTTCGAGCTCCCCTTCAAGATCCTGCGCCGCCTGCCCTTCCTCGACGACGTGCTGCCGTCCCGCCTCGCCCTTTTCGTCACGTTCTTCGTGGCCCTGGCGATCTCGATCGCCCTCGCCGAGTGGCTGGCGACGCGGCGGACGAACGCGGCTCCGGAGCGGTCGGGGGCGCGTCCGCGGCGCGCCCGCCAGAGGCTCGGCCGCGGCACGATCGCGGTCCTCGCGCTCGCGACGGTCGCGGCCCTGCTCCCCAACTGGCCCTACGGCTCCGCACCGACCTCGCCCGCCCCCGGGGAGAGCTCCCAGAACCTCGCGGCGATCCCCCCCGGCAGCGTCGTCGTCACCTACCCCTACACGACGCCCTCCACGGACGAGGCGATGCTCTGGCAGGCGCTCGCCGGGATGCGCTTCACGCTCATCGGCAGCTACGCGCTGCGCCGGGGACCAACAGGCGGGGCGACGCTGCTGCCGAGCGCGCTCCCCCCTTACAACGTCGAAGCGATGCTCGCCGATCCTTTGGCCCACGGGACGGTGCCGATCCCGGGGCTCCCCTACCTCGCGCCGACGGTCGAGTTCGTCAACGCGACCGAGATCGTCGTCGCCGGTCACGCCGCGGCGACCGCCGGGCGCCGCCCCGCCGTCACCGGCGTCGTCGAGTCCATCAACCGCGTGACGCACGAGTTCTTCGTCGCCGAGTCGGACGGGGACTACGTGAAGGTCCGGGCGACCCCCCAGACCCGCTACGCCGGTGCGGTGCGGCGCGGGGCGCGCTTTCGCAACGTCGCGCGCGACGAGCGCGTCGTCGTCTACGGCCCGACGATGCCCGGGACCGTCGATCCGCGCCGGGTCGCCGACCTGCGGAGCTTCCTCGGCCTCCACCACGTCGACGCCGTCGTCGTCGAACTCGGCCAGCCGGACTCGAATCTCGTCGTGAAGTGGGTCAGCGCGGCCCTCGGGCCCCCGAGCCGGGCGCGCCGCGGCGGGGATCTCTGGTTGGACGTGGCCGCCGACCTCGCGCGACGGGACCGCGCCGGCTCTCCCCGGGGCCGCAGCCGGTGAGGAACCTGACCGAAATGGCCGGAACGCGGTCGCTCGGGCTTTTCCCGGGCCCGAGACCCCGCCGTAGACTGCCGCCATGGACGGTAGGTCGGCGCCGGTAGTCACGCGCCCCGAGGCGCCAGCCCGCCCGATCGGGCCGCCCGGCGACCACGCCGTCCGGCGGCGCCTCGCGATCGCGCGCCTGGCGAGCTACCTCAAGCCGATGCGCTGGCCGGTCGCCGTCTACCTCGGATCGCGGCTCTTGCTCCTCGTCGTCGCCCTCGTCGACGACGCCATCTGGCACAAGGGCCTCATGACCGAGTTCACGAACTGGGACGGCCGCTGGTACGTGGCGGTCGCGGCCCACGGCTATCCGGATTTCGTCGTCCGCCACGGCTACACGACGCTCGGCTTCTTCCCCCTCTACCCGATGCTCATGTGGCTTGTCGCCCACGTGCTCGTCTGCAGCGTCTCCGTCGCCGGGCTCGTCCTCGCCCTCGTCGGGGGCTTCGTCGCGACGCTCCTCGTCGAGCGGCTGGCGCTCGGCTGGTGGGGACCGACCGGGGCCCGGAGGGCCGTCGCCTTTTTCTGTTTCTTCCCCGGCGCGGTCGTCTTCTCGATGGCCTACTCCGAGGGGGTCCTCATCCCGCTCGCGGCCGGCTGCATCCTCGCCTGCGAGCACCGTCGCTGGCTTGCCGCCGGCGTCCTCGCCGGGCTGGCGACGGCGGTCGGCCCCGACGGGGTCGTCCTCATCGTCGTCTGCGCCGTGGCGGCGGCGATGGAGCTGCGCCGGGTCGGCTGGCGCGACCCGTCCTTCCGGCGCAGCCTCGTCGCGCCGGTGCTGTCGCCAGTGGGCGTCGCCGCCTTCGGGTTGTTCTTGTGGGTCTGGACCGGCTCGCCCTTTGCGAGCCTCATCGCCCAGCACGACGGCTGGGGCGAGAGGATCGACGGTATCGCGCTCGTCCGCCAGGCCCAGACGCTCGCCGGCGAGATCTCGCTCACCCATTTCGACTATCACAAGATCAACCTCAACCTCGTCGTCGGGCTGCTCGGCGTCATCGTTCTCGTCGCCGGTCTCGCCCTCCTCGTCCGCCGGCCCCGCACCGTGTCGCTCGAGGCGCGAATCTGGGCCTTCGGCATCGCGGTCCTCACGGTCACCTCCGAGTACGTGCCGCCGAACCCGCGCTTTTTGCTCATCGCCTTCCCGCTTCTCGCCGTCCTCGCGGTGCGCGCCTCGTGGCGCGGCTACTGGTGGCTGATGGGGTCGAGCATCGTGTTGTTCGCCATCTTGAGCGGAATCACCTACGTCGATTCCGTGCTGCGGCCCTAGGACGGGCGCCGGAACAACTCGACGCGCACCGGGCTCGCCCAACCGAACGAGACGACGGACGACCTCGGGTAGAGGCCTTTCAGGTCCATTTCCAGCCGGACGTAGCGCCGATAGTTGGCGACCGAGGCTGCCGGACCGGTCGGTGATCCCTCGTGGCTCGACAGGAGCCACAGGCGCGGACAGGCCGCCGCGACCCGCCCGAGTTGCGCCCCGCCGAGCGTCGTATACCGCTCGAGGTAGGGGACGACTTGGCGCAGCGGCGTCGTCGGCAGCACCGGGCGGGGCAGCGCGACCGACACCGGGGCGCCATGGTCGAGGTAGTAGGTGAAGGCCATCCTCCCGTCGCTGGGATAGAAGGCGATGCAGTCGCCGGGTTCGGTCCTCGCCAGGACGTCGGCGGTCGCCCCGCGCCAGTTCTCCGGGGAGACCCCGTAGCTCGGGGCGAGCTGAGCCGCCCGCAGCCCGACGAACAACGCGAACAGCCCCGCGCCGGCCAGCCGGGGCAGGCGCCGGTCGGCGACGACCCGGGCGAGGACGATCGCGGCCGCCGGCAACGAGACGAGCAGGTTCCGGGCCGTGAAGGTCGGCTGGGCGAAGACCGACTCGACGAGAGCGACGACGAACGGCACGACGAGCCAAGCGACAACGACGGTCTCACCCCAGACCCGCGCCGACGACCGGTCCGCGACCGCGCGCCCGACGAGAACGGCGAGCGCGACGGCGAAGGCGAACAGCGTCGCGACCTCCAAGGCGAGGGCGGTCGCGCCGAGGTGGAAGTTCGGCTGGAAGCCCGCCGAGGTGAGCGAGACGAGCACCTGGCCGACGACGGTGAGGCCGGGGCGCGGGACCCAGAAGAGCTGACCCGAGCCCCGCGCCCCGGCGAGGACGGCGAGCGGCGCCGCAAGGCACGCCACGGCGACGAGGGCCGAGACGACGGAGCGGGCGCGCCGCCCCGAAGAGGCGAGGGAGGCGAGCTGGGCGGGAACGACGAGGACCGCGACGAAGCTCATGTACAGCGCCAGCGTCGTCGCGACGACGTAGCCGACCCAGGCGCGGCCCCGGCCCCCGCCGGCGCGGGGATCGATGAGCGCGACGAAGCCGAGATACGAACCGGCGACGAACGCCGTCAGGAGGGCGTAGCTGCGGGCGTCCTGTTCCCAGAAGACGGCCGGCAAGCTGACGGCGGTGAGCACCCCCGCGGCCATCGCGACCCGGGGCGCGAAGATCCGCCCGGCGAGGACGGTGACGAGCGCCGTCGTCGCCGCACCGCCGACGACCGACGGCGCCCGCAGGACGACGGTGCCGCTCCCGAACCAGTCGACGAGCACGTGGATGAGCGCGTAGTAGCCGAGCATGTTGCCGCCGTCGCGGGCCATGGCGGAGGCGAGCGCCGCTCCGTGCTGCGCGGCGATCGCGAAGGTCGCCGACTCGTCGAGCCACAGGCTCCGCCCCCCGAGGTCGATCGCCCCGAGGACCGCCGCGATCACCGTCGGCACCGCGACGACGCCCCAGCGGGCGAAGGGGCGCGCGCCGCGCCCCCTCGCCGCGGCACCGGGCCGCGGGACGCCGCTCACGATGGCCGACGGTTCCACGCCATCGTCCCCTTTCTACGCCAGCTCCGCCGCGCCGAGGTCCCCCGCCGCCCGGCCCTGCCCCCGGCGGCGATGGACCCGCCAGGCGGCGAGGCCCCCGACGACGTAGGCCCCGAGCACGTACGGCGCCGCGCCGAAGGGGAAGACGAGGATCCCGTCGGGCTTGACGAGGACGACGCCGACGATCAGCGCGGCGACGAGGACCCGGGACCGCTGGAACGACGGGCTGCCGGCGACGAGGACGAGCCCCCAGGTGAAGTACCACGGCCAGGCCGCCGGGCCGAGGAAGGCGACGACGAGAAGGCTCACCCCGGCCGCGACGACCATCGTGTCGAGGCGGGCCCGCCCGACCAGGACGAGCGCGACGAGACCGCCCAGGGCGAAAAGGGCGTCGCCGACCGGGACGACGACGGAGTGGAGCGACACCGCCGGGCCGACGGCGCCAAGGATCGCCCGGCCGATCCAGGCGAGCTCGCTCACCGGCGTGATCGCGAGGTGCACCTGCGCCGGCGCGCTGAGGACCGAGGACGAGATCCAGGCGGTGCCGAGCCCCGCGGCCGCGACGACGGCCGCGACGGCGGCACAGGCGACCGCGGCCGACTCGGCGAGCACGCGGAGCCGCGCCGGCCAGCCGGACGCGCTTTTCATCGAGCACACGACGACGAAGACGACGGCGACGGCGGCGGGGGCTTTCACCGAGGCCGCCAGCGCGCCAATCCCGACAGCGACGAGCGGGTGGTGCCGGAGGGCGGCCGCCACGCCGAGGGCCATCAGTCCGACCATCAGCGCGTCGTTGTGCCCGGCCCCGACGAGCTCGAAAAGGACGAGCGGGCTCGCGACGCCCAACCAGACCGCCCGCGTCGGGTCCCCGCCCGCGGTGCGGGCGATCGCCGGGACGGCGATCCCGGCGAGGAGAAGCCCGGCGAGTTCGACGAGGCGCGCGAGGACGACGCCGAGCTCGAGGCTCGACCGGGCCGCGACGCTGACGAGGCTCATCGCCCCGACAAACGACGGCCCGTAGGGCGAGATCGTCGTGCGCCAGAACGGCGAGACCGCGGCGGCGAGACGCGCCCCGCCGAGGTGGGCGAGCACGTCCGGCGCGACCCGGTAGGGGTCGAGGCCCGCGTGGAGGATGGCTCCCTGGGCGAGATAGCTGTAGACGTCCTGGCTGAAAAGGGGCGGCGCGACGACGAGCGGGAGTGACCAGAAAAGTGCCAGCGCGACCAGGTCGACCGGCCTCGTGGCGGGGAGGCGCGCCGACCGGCCGACCGCGAGCCAGGCGACGGCGACCGCCGCGACCCCGACGTAGAGGGCGACCCGGTTGCCCGTCGTCCCGGGCGGGACCCGGACGCTCCACCACCACCCCGCGGAGCCGCCGACGATCGCCGGGGCCACCACGGCGACGAGCGTCGTGCCCGCGAGGCCGACCACCGTCCACGGCCAACCGATCCGCCGCCACGACGGGCGCCACCTGGCCGCGTCGCGCGCGCTGAGCCGCTGCGCCGTCGCGGCCAACACGGCGGTCAGCCGCGCAGCACCGCTCCGAGTTCGACCCCGGCCGCAGCGATGCACCGAGCGCGTGCCGCGGCGACGTCGGCGTCGGTGAGGGTGCGGTCCGGCGCCACGAATCGGACGCGGTAGGAAAGGCTGCGCGCCCCGGCGGCGAGCCCTGGGCCCCGGAAGACGTCGACGAGACGGACGGACTCGCAGTACTCTCCCGCCGCCGCGGCGAGCACGGCCCCGAGGCGCGCCGCCGGGATCGACTCGTCGAGGGCGAACGACAGGTCGATGTCGCTCGAGGGGAAGCGGCTGAGCACCGGCGCCCGGCCGCGGCGGGACGGCATCCCGAGGAGGCGGCCCAGGTCGAGGACGAGCCAACCGACGCGGCGGCCCGGAAGGTCGAAGGCCGCGAGCACGCCGGGGTCGACCTCGCCGACGAATCCGACCGTCCCCGGCGGCCCGTCGGTGCCCGAGTCGCGCAGTGCCGCCGTGCGGGTCGGATGGCAGCCGATGGCCAGCGGGTCGGCGGACACGGCCGGTGCGCCCGGTCCGCCCTGGTCGATCGCGACCGCGGCCGGCTCGATCCCGAGACCCTCGACGAGGCGGTGCCAGAGGTGGACCGCCTGGGGGGCGCCATCGCCGTCCCGGGCGAGCACGACACCGAGGTGCTCGCCCTCGACCGGCAACTCGCCGTCGGCCCCGGGATGGGCGAACACCCGCCCGATCTCGAAGAGCCGGACCGAGGCGTTGCGCGCCGCCGCGTTCTGGCGCAAAGAGCCGAGAAGTCCCGGCAGAAGATGGTTCCGCAGCGCCGACTCCTCGCGCGCGACGGGGTTGACGAGCGCGACGGACGCCGGGGCCTCCCCGACGCGCCGGGCGAGCTCGGGGTTGACGATCGAGCTCGTCCAGGCCTCGTGGGCGCCGACGCCCGCGACCAGCCGGGCGATCCGGCGGCGACCGGACTGGTACGCCGACAGCTTCCCGACGCCTGGCGATCGGCGCAGCGTCGGCGCGACGTTCTCGTAGCCGTGGTGCCGGGCCACCTCCTCGATCACATCGACCTCCCGCTCGACGTCGGGGCGGAACGACGGGACCTCGACGACGAGCCCTTCGCCGTCCTTTCGCGCGACGAAACCGATCGGCGCGAGGTACGCGACGATCGCCGCCTCGTCGAGGGCGGTGCCGAGGAGGGCATTCAACCTCCCGGGTCGGAGGCAGATCGACGTCCGCGGGGTCGAGGTCCCGGGGAGGTCGATCACGCCGCGGGCGACGACCGGGTCCGGCGCGCCGACGGCCCGGGCCGCGGCGACGACGAGTTCGACGACGCGGTCCGCGGCGCGCCCGGGACCCTCGGGGTCGATGCCCCGCCAAAAGCGCGTCGAAGCCTCGGTGCGCAGCTGCTGACGGCGGGCCGTCCGCCCAACGGTCATCGCCGAGAAGTCGGCCGACTCGATGAGGACCGCGGTAGTCCCGGCCCCGATCTCGCTCGACTCGCCGCCCATCACCCCGGCGATGCCGACCGGGACATCGGCAGCGTCGCAGATCATTAGGTCCTCGACGCTTCGTTCCTCCCCAGAATGGTGGCGCTCGAGACCGAGGACCCGACTTTCGCCATCGAGCGTCGTGAGCTCTTCGCCGGGCCGGGCGTAGCGGACCCGCAGCCCCCGGCCGGGCAGGCGGTCGAGGTCGTAGGGGTGGGTCGGCTGTCCGAGCTCGAGCATCGTGTAGTTCGAGGCGTCGACGACCGAATGGATCGGTCGCATGCCTGCCAGGATGAGACGCCGCTGGACGTCGCGTGGCGAGGCGACGGTCGAGATCCCGGTGACGACGCGGGCGACAAAGCGCCGGCAGACCCCGGGCGCCTCGACGACGACGCTCGCCAGCTCGCCGATCGGCGGCCCGTTCTCGGTGACGACGGGCTCGGGAATCGCGAACGGAAGGTGCCGGCGGGCCGCGATGTCCCGCGCCACCCCGGTAACGCACAGACAGTCGGGCCGGTTCGGCTCGATCTCGAGTTCGAAGACGACGTCGGGGGCGAGCCCGAGGTACTCACCGATCGGCGTGCCGAGCTCGAGACCCGCGGGGAGCGCGGTGACGGTCCCGGTCGAAGCGAGGATGAAGAGCCCCGAGGCGTCCGCCCCGAGGCCGAGCTCGCGGGCCGAGCAGAGCATCCCGTTCGACGTGACCCCGCGCATCTCCCGGCGCATGATCTCGACGCCGCCGGCGAGCTTCGCGCCGACGGTCGCGAGCGGCACGACGTCGCCGACCGCGAAGTTCCAGGCGCCGCAGACGACCTCGACGGGAGCCGTGCCTCCGGCATCGACGGTGACGAGCCGGATGCGGTCGGCCCCGGCGATCGGCCGGATCTCGACGACACGGGCCACGACGACGCCGTCGAGCCCGCCGCCGAAACGTTCGACGCCCTCGACGACGAGCCCGAGCGAAGCGAGCTCCGCGGCGAGAGCGCCGACGGCGGCGGCATCGGAAGCTGCGACGCCGAGCGGCGTGAACTCGCTCAGCCAGGAAAGCGGGACCCGCACACCCCTCCTCTAGGAACTCTCGACGGACACGCCCTTCCGCCCGGACTCAGAACCCGGTGAGGAAACGCACGTCGTTCTCCAGGAAACTCCGCATGTCCTCGATCCCGTGGCGCATGATCGCGACGCGGTCGATGCCGAAGCCGAAGGCGAAACCCGACCAGACCTCGGGGTCGACGCCGGTCGACTCGAGGACCGCCGGGTGGACCATTCCGCAGCCGCCAAGCTCGATGAATCCCACCCCGGCACAGGTTCGGCACCCCGCGCCTTGGCAGATCGTGCAGGAGATGTCGAACTCGGCTGACGGCTCGGTGAACGGGAAGTACCCGGGGCGCAACCGCGCCGACACGTCGGCGCCGAAGATCGCTCTCGTGAAGGTCCCGACCGTCCCGGCGAGGTCGCCGAAGGTGACACCGCGATCGACGACCAGCCCCTCGATCTGGTGGAAGATCGGCAGGTGGGACGCGTCCGGCGTGTCACGGCGGTAGACGAGGCCGGGGATTACCGCGTAGATCGGCAACCCGCCCCTTTCCAGCAGGTGGATCTGCACCGGCGAGGTGTGCGTGCGCAGCAGCACGCTCTCGCCGTCGCCGATCTCGAGGTAGAAGCTGTCCTGGCCGCTGCGGGCCGGGTGGTCGGGAGGCATGTTGAGCGCCGTGAAGTTGTACCAGTCCGTCTCGACCTCGGGTCCCTCGGCGATCTCGTAGCCCATTCCGAGAAAGATGTCCTCCAGCTCCTCGCGGACCTGGGTCACGGGGTGGAGGTGCCCCGGCCCGGGGACGGGAAGCACCTCGGTGAGATCGAGCCGGTCCGATTCGAGGACCCCGGTGCGCGCGCTCGCCTCGAGGGCGGCGCGGCGCGCCGCCAGGCGTGACTCGATCCGGTCGCGCGCGGCGTTCATCGCCTCGCCGAGCGTCCGGCGCTCGCTCTCGGGGAGCCCGCCGAGCGCCCGTTTCCAGGAGTTGAGCGTCGAACGCCGGCCGACGAGCTCGGCCTCGACGCCGGCGAGCGCCGCGAGGTCAGCCGCCCCGCCGAGGAGTTTCTCCGCCCCGGCCTCGAGCGCGGCGAGTCCGGCCACACTCGGCGGGTCGGTCCGCCCCACGACCTCGGCGACGGGTTTCCGGCGATTCATGTCGGCTCATCGTAGGGCCCGCCCGGGCCGAGCCGAAGACGAGGGGCGAGCGCGAAACCGAGCACCGCGGCCGCGGTCGCGACGTTGAGCGACTCGGTCACGCCGGCCATCGGAATCGTGACGACGCTGTCGAGCGACCGGGCGAGCGAGGCGTCGAGCCCCTGCGCCTCGTTGCCAAACACGAGCGCGACCTTGGTCCCGAGATCCACCGTCGCTGGGTCGGAGCCGCCCCGGACCGCCGTGCCGACGCGCCGGTAGCCGGCCGTCCCGATCTCGGAAAGGGCGACATCGGGCGGGATCCCGACGACGACCGGGACCGAAAAGAGCGCCCCGGCCGAGGCCCGCACGGTCTTCGGGTTGTAGACGTCGGCGGTGCCCTCGCAACAGACGACGCCGCCGGCCCCGCAACCGCCGGCGACCCGCAGGATCGCCCCGAGGTTCCCGGGGTCGCGCACGTCGACGAGGACGAAGAGGAGCGGCGCCGACACGACGTCGACGAGACCGACGTCGATCGCCGCCACGACGCCGAGGAGCGGCTGGGGCGTCGTCGCGTCGGCGACGCGTTCCATCACGCCTTGGGCGAGGCCGAAGACGCGGATGCCGGCTTGTCGCGCCCGGCCGAGGACCTCGGCTGCACCCGGGGAGGCCGCGGCGTCCGGCGCGTGATAGACGGCCTCGATCGGCACGCCGGCGTCGATCGCCGCGGCGACGAGCTTCGACCCCTCGGCGACGAAGGCCCCGTCGCGCCGCCGCACGCTGCGCCGGCGGGTGAGGCGGCGCAGCCGCTGCACCCGCGCGTGGCGCGGCCCGAGGACCTGGTCGCTCAGGAGGTCGCGCCCCTGGCGCCGGCCTCGGCCGAGGCGGAGGCGGATTGACCCGGCGCCGACTCCTCGGCGAGGGATCGTCGGGCGATGCCGACGAGCGCGGCGAAGGCGTCGGAGTCGCGCACGGCGATGTCGGCGAGCACCTTGCGGTCGATGTCGACGTCGGCGCGGTGGAGCCCCGCGATGAGCCGGCTGTAGCTCATCCCCTCGGCCCGCGAGGCGGCGTTGATCCGCTGGATCCAGAGCCGGCGGAACTCGCCCTTGCGGGCGCGCCGGTCGCGATACGCGTACTGCAACGAGTGCATGACCTGCTCGTTGGCGGCCCGGAACGACCGGGACTTGTTCCCGTAGTAGCCCGCGGCCCGTCCGAGAACGGCGCGGTGGCTCTTTTTGGCGTGGACGGCGCGCTTGACCCTCGCCATGGTGCTCCTTTCGGTGCGATCTGTGCCGCCAGGACGCCCGACGCCCCTCGGCGGGAGAGTCAGTTCCCGAGGATCCGCCGGACGTTGCGACGATCACTGGGCGCGACCTCGGCCTCGCGCCCGAGCCGACGCGTGCGCGCCGACGACTTCTTCTCGAGCAGGTGCGAGCGGAAGGGCTTGCGCCGCATCAGCTTGCCCGTCCCCGTGATCCTGAACCGGGCGGCGGCACCTCTGTCGGTCTTCATCTTCGGCATGCTCCAACCTCGTCGTTCGCGGATCCCCGGTGAACGTCGCCGGGTCGAAACCGACCTATCCCTCCGCCGTGGCCGCCTCGTCGCCCTCCGGCGCCGGTTCCCCCACCAGCGCGGCCGAGCGCGCCGCCTGGCTCTGCCGAGCCCGCTTGTCCGGCGCGAGCACCATCACCATGTTCCGCCCGTCGAGACGGGGCTCGGACTCGACCTTGGCGCTGCCCTCCGTCACCAGGGCGATGCGGTCGAGGATCCGCTTGCCGAGCTCGGGGTGGAACACCTCACGGCCCCGGAACATGATCGTGACCTTGACCTTGTGCCCGTCGGCGAGGAACTTCGCCACCTGGCGGGTCTTTGTGTCGAAGTCGCCCTGGCCGATCTTTGGGCGGTACTTCATCTCTTTGATCCCGACGTTCGTCGCCCGCCGACGCGATTCCTTGGCGCGCTGGGCCTCGTCGAACTTGAACTTCCCGTAATCCATGATCCGGCAGACGGGAGGGTCGGCCAGTGGCGCCACCTCAACGAGATCGAGATCCATCTGTCGGGCGATCGACAGCGCCTCGGGCAACAGCTTGATGCCGAGTTGCTGTCCTTCCGGATCGACGAGGCGAACTTCGCGGGCCCGGATGCGCTCGTTCATTCGCGGCTCGTTGACGGTGGGGACTGTCGAGATCGGACATCACTCCTCTCGTTGGGGGACCTTCGGCGAAGGGCCCCAAGAAGGATCGCGACACCGAACGGCGCGAACACCGACGACCCGATGCACTCGTTGGGATCTCCGCTCCGAAACGGTGATCGGGTGGGAGTCGCACGGCGTGCAGCCCCGCTTTCCCGCTTGTTTCCCGTAGGCTAGCAGCATGCCCACTCTGTGGACACCGGAGGGCGAGCACGGCGTCCCCGACGCGCCGTCCCAGGCGGCACCCACCCAGGATGCCGCGGCGAAGCCGTCGGCGGCGCCGTCGGAGGAGGATCTCGCCGCCGAGCGCGCCACGCTCGAGCGCGAGCTCGCCGCCGCGCCGGCCGAGGACATCGTCGCCAACCACTGCTTCGGACTGTTCCAGCTCGCCGCGCTCTACCTAACCCAGAACCCGCCCGACATCGCCAAGGCCAAGCTCGCGATCGACGCGCTCGGCGCCGTGGTCGACGCGCTCGGCAGCCGCCTCGGCGAGTCGACGCCGACCCTGCAGGGCGCCCTGGCCCAGATCCGGCTCGCCTTCGTCGAACTGTCGGCCAAGTCGCCGGCTGCGGGTCCGCGGGCCGCGACACCACCGAGCGCCGACGGCGAGGCCGGCAAGGCACCCTGAGCCGTCAGGGCGTGAGATCCCGCGCCTCCAGGCGGCCCCGGTGCCCGGGCGCGACGGCGAAGCGCACCGCGGTCCCCACGTCGATCTGCCGCGTGCCGTCGGCGATCTCCGTGCAGTGGAAGGGGTAGCGACGCCCGGCGACGTCGACGACAGCGCCGAGGCCGGAGTCGGCATCGAACTCGACGACGCGGCCCTCGTGCGCCGCGCCGAGCGAGCCCCAAGGGTCGGGTGCCGTCCGCCGCGCGCCCGCGTCCATCGCGTTCAGTGGACGATCTTCGCGAGCGGCAGCTCGAGGATGTCGGTCGCGCCCCGGTCCTTCAATTCCGGGATGAGCACGTTGATCGCCGATTTCGGCACGACGGTCTCGATCGCGAATCCCCCCTCGCCGAAGAGCTGGGAGACGGTCGGCGACTTCAGCGCCGGGAGCACCGCGATCACGGACTCGAGATCGGCCTCGGCGACGTTGAGCTTCACGAGCACCTGGCTGCGCGCGTCGAGGGCCCCCTGGAGGAGCGTGAGGATCTGCTCCATCGCGTGGGCCTTGGCGGGTTCCGCCGCGGCCGCGGGGTTGGCGATGAGGGCCGGGTAGCTCGCCAGCACGACGTCGAGGACCCGGAGACCCGCGACCTCGAGGGCCCGACCGGTCTCCGTGATCTCGACGACAGCGTCGGCGATCTCGGGGACCTTCGCCTCGGTCGCGCCGTAGGAGAGGCGGATGTCCGCTCGCACCCCGTGGGCCGCAAAGAACCGCTCCGTGAGCCGCGGGTACTCGGTCGAGACCCGGGTGCCCGCCGGCAGGTCCTCAACCCGGCGTGCGGTCGCCGATCCGTGCACGGCGAGCACGATCTGCACCGGATTCTCGGTCAGCTTCGAGTAGGCGAGCTCACCGAGCGAGACGACCGTCGCCCCGGTCTCCTCGATCCAGTCCCGTCCCGTTATCCCGAGGTCAAAAAGGCCGTCGGCCACGTAGACGGGGATCTCCTGGGGGCGCAGGATGCGCACCTCGTCGATGCGGGCGTCGTCGATCGTCCCGCGGTAGTCGACCTCCGAGCTGCGATGGATCGTGAGGTCCGCGGCCGCGAACAGCTCGAAGGTCTGGCGTTCGAGGCTCCCTTTCGGAACGACGAGGCGGAGCATCATCGACTCTTCGGGTTCGACGGGCTCGACTCGTCCCCGGCGAGGGCCGCCGCCACCGAGTCCCGCAGCGCCGCGACGACCGCCGCGGGCCGCGGGCTCCCGAAAACGGCCGAGCCGGCGACGAAGACCCGCGCCCCGGCGGCGGCGGTCGTCGCGGCCGTCGTTGCGTCGATCCCGCCGTCGACCTCGATCGAGACCTCAAGTCCGCGCCGCTCGATCCCGGCGCGCGCTTCTTCGATCTTCGGTACGACGTCAGCAATGAACGCCTGCGCCCCGAACCCCGGGAACACCGTCATCAAGAGCAACAGGTCGAGGGCCTCGAGAAACGGTTCCGCGGCGGCAAACGGCGTGTCCGGGTTGAGGGCGAGTCCGACCCGCAGACCGAGAGCGCGGATCTGCCGGGTGAGTTCGGCCGTGTGGCCGACCTCGACGTGGACCGTGAGGAGGTTGGCGCCGGCCGCGGCGAAGCCCTCCAAGAGGTCGCCGGGGTCAGTCACCATGAGATGGCAGTCGAAGAACGCCTCGCTGTGGCGGCGCAAGGACGCGACGACAGGGGGACCGATCGTGAGGTTCGGGACGAAGTGCCCGTCCATCACGTCGACGTGCAGCCAGTCGGTCACGGACGCGACCTTGCCGACCTCCGCGGCGAGATCACCGAAGTCGGCCGCGAGGATGGACGGATTGATCCGGAATTCACCGCGCGGGAGCACGCCGCGACGCTACCGCTCCGCGCGGCGCGCGCCGAGCGGCGCGGCCCGCGTCCGTCCAAGTGGCGCTAGTCGCCGAGGAACTCCCCGGGGCTCGGTCGCGCCCCCGAGCTCCAGGCGGCGAAAGGAAGCGGCCCGCGTCCGGCGGACTGGACCGTGAGGAGTTCGAGGACGCCCGCCCCCGTGTGGACGAGCGACCCCTCCAGAAGGCCGGGTCGGGCCGGGACCGGCGCCGCGCCCGGCGGGCGGGGACGTGCCGCCACGACGAGGAGGCGCCGGCCGCGGAACGTCGTCCATGCCCGTCCGACTCGCACGACGCGGGCGACCTCGAGGGCGGGACGGCGGAAGTCGAGCCGCAGCTCGAGGGGCGTGAGCTTGGCGGCGTAGGTCGGCTCCCCGCACTGGGGGACCGGTTCCGGCAGCCCGTGCGGCCGGCCGAGCAGATCGAGCAGGAGCGAACTCCCGAGATCCCCGAGGCGCCGCCGCAGCTCGTCGGCCGTCTCCTCGGCGCCGATCGCCACCTGCCGGCAGGCGAAGACGGGGCCGGTGTCGAGACCTTCCTCGACCGCCGTCAGGCAGACGCCGGTCGTCGGGTCGCCGGCGAGGATCGCCCGCTCGACGGGCGCCGCGCCGCGCCAACGCGGCAGCAGCGAGAAATGGAGGTTCAGCATCGGGACCCGCTTGAGCACTTCCGCGGCGATGATCCGGCCGAAGGCGACGACGACGCCGAAGGGCGCGCCCACCCCCATGACGTCCTCGACGCGCTCGGTCACCGCGATCCCGAGTGTCCTCGCGACCTTTCCCACCGGAGTCGGCGACGGCGGGGCCCGTCGCCCGCGCCGGCGGTCCGGGCGCGTGACGACGAGCGCGACGTCGTGGCCGCCCTCGACGAGCGCCCGCAGCGTGCCGGCCGCCACTTCCGGGGTGCCGAGGAAGACGAGCCGGCTCAGGGCCCGCTCCTAGCGTCCGCCGGCGAGTGCCCGCTCGCGCAGGATGCGCAGCGCGTCCTTGCGATCGCCAGCCTCGAGCCGCTCGACGAGCAGCGTCCCGTCGAGATGGTCGACCTCGTGCTGGAAGCAGCGGCCGAGGAGTTCGTCGGCTTCGAGGTCGAGCTCGCGGCCGTCGAGCCCGATCCCGACGAGGTGGACCCTGGCCGGGCGGACGATCTCCCAGTGCAGGTCGGGAACCGACAGGCACCCCTCGAGGTAGGTCCAGGTGCCCGAGGTCTCGACGATGCGCGGGTTGACGATCACGCCGGGCCCATCGCCGACGTCGTAGACGAAAAAGCGGCGCTGCACACCGACCTGCGGCGCCGCGAGACCCACCCCCGGCGCGGCGTACATCGTCTCGAGCATCTCGTCGGCGAGCTGGACGAGCGCGGCGTCGATCTCGTCGACCTCGCGGGTCGGCTGGCGCAGCACCGGGTCGCCGAAGACCCTGATGGGGTGCGTCGCCACGGCGCCGATCCTACCGACGGTCCCACGACCGGCTCGTCGGCCGGGAACGGCCGAGATCCGGCGCCGGCGAGATCGGCGCGACGAACCGGAGGGCGATTTTCTCGCCGTCGACGAGGTCGGCGGGGGCGCCGTCGCCCGAGATTCCCCGATCCCGAAAAAGTTCGATCGCAGTTGTGTCGCCGCCCTTCGGGACGAGCACGCGGCCAACCCCCGTGCCGGTGGCGCGCCCGGTCGACCAAAGGACCCGGTACTCGCCCGCCGGGGGGACGAGCAACTCGGCCGGGATTGCGATCGAGCCCTGACCGGCGGCGACGAGGGCGCCACGCACCTCGTGCTCGCGCCCGAGCAGACGGCGCGCCTCGTCGAGCCGTGCCCCGTCGACGAGGGCGCGGATGAACGACGACGACACGACGGTGTGCGCCGCGTCGTCGACCACGAGCTCGATCGCGGTGACCGAGAAGCCGAGGCTCGCGCCCATCGACTCGAGCAGCGCGACATCGCCGCGGTGTCGGTGGCCGAAGCGGAAGCTCGAGCCGACGACGAGGCCGCGCACGCCGAACCGGTCGACGAGCACGGTGCGGACGAAGTCCTCGGCACTCTCGGCGGCGAGAGTCGCGTCGAACTCGAGCACGACGACGTCGACTTGCCGGGCCCGCAGCAGTTCGAGCTTGTGGTCGAGCCCGGTGAGCAGTCGCGGGGCGGACCCGGGACGGACGATCGCCATCGGGTGACGGTCAAAGGTGACGGCGACGGCCGGCAACCCGGTCGCCGCGGCCTGGCGTCGCGTCTCGTCGATCAGCCGCTGGTGACCGACGTGGACGCCGTCGAAGGTGCCGATCGTCGCGACGGCGTTCCCCGCGTGTCCGCGGTGTCGGGCGGTGGCGCTCACGAGGTCCGACGCTACTCGGCGGACGACGCGCCCCCGCCGGGATCCGCGCCGCACACGACGACGAGAGGCTTCAGGCGTTCGACCCCGAAAGGCGCGTAAACGGCGAGCAGTTGCCCGAAGGCGTCGAATACGGCCCAGGGACCTTCGCCCGTCGCGCCGACTGCTTGACGCGACAGCACCCGGCCGTGGGCGATCGCCCTCGCGACCGTCGCCTCGGCGACAACGGACGGCAGGTGTGCGACGAGCTCTCCCCTCGGACGCACGTCGTCGACGCCGAGTGCGTCGAGCGGTACCGCCTCGGTCACCGAGAAACGCCCGACGGCGAGGCGACGGAGCGATCGCAGGTGGGCGCCGCCGCCGAGCGCCACGCCGAGGTCCGCGGCGAGCGCGCGCACGTAGGTGCCCGAGGAGCACTCGACGGCGAGGCGATAGACGGCCCGGTCGTCGGTGGGATCGACCTGGAACGAGAAGACCTCGACCGGGCGCGGCCGCCGTTCCACTTCGACCCCGACGCGGGCGAGCTCGTGGAGACGCCGCCCGGCGACCTGCACCGCTGACACCATCGGCGGGGTCTGCAGGATCCTCCCGGTCAGTCGCCGGGCCGCGGTCCGCACCTCGTCGGGCGTGAGCGCCGACATGTCGAACGATCCCGTCACCGTTCCGGACGCGTCGAGCGTCGACGTCGCGGTTCCGAGCACGATTTCGCCGACATAGGACTTGGCAAGTGCGGTCGCGAAGCGCAGCAGGCGCGTCGCCCGCCCGACCCCGATGACGAGCACCCCCGTCGCCTCCGGATCGAGCGTCCCGGCGTGCCCGCAGCGACGCTCACCGAGAACCCCCCGGACCTTGGCGACGACGTCGTGCGACGTCCAACCCGCGGGCTTGTCGACGACGACGACCCCGTCAAGACTCCCCCGCCTGCCGGTCGGGGAGCTCGTCTCGGACCGGGTCGTCAGGATTCCTTGCGCGGGCCGGCATCGCCCGCTTCGCCCGGCGCGACGTTCGCCCGCCGCAGCGCTTCTTCGATCCGGTTGCCCTCGACGATGGCCGGGTCGACGGCAAAGCGCAGCGTCGGCGTGCGCTTGAGACGCGCCTCGGTTCCGATCGCTTTCTGCAGTCCGCGCCGGCGCGCCTCGAGCGCCTCGGCGGCGTCGGGGGAGAGCGAGGCGAGATAGACGACGGCGTGCCGGAGGTCCGCTTCGCAGGCGACGTCGGTGACCGTCAGGAGCGCCAGTCGTCCGTCGGCGTCGGCGAGCCGTTCGATCTTCTCGGCGAGCACCTCCTGGATGAGCGCGTTGACGCGGGCGAGCCGCGGGTAGGACCGCACGGTCCCACGATGACGAGATCGGGCCATCGGGTCGTTCTCCTTCTTCCGTCCCGCCGCGGCGGTGGGGCGGAAACCAACGCTCAGGTTCTCGGGATCTCACGTTCCTCGAAGGTCTCGATGACATCGCCCTGGCGGAGGTCCTGGAAATCGCTGAGCCCGACACCGCACTCGAAACCGGCTTGCACCTCCCGCGCGTCGTCCTTGAAGCGGCGCAGCGAGCTGATCGTGCCCTTCCAGATGACCGTGCCCTCGCGCAGGAAACGGACCTTGGAGCCACGGGTGATCGTCCCGTTGAGCACGTAGCAACCGGCGACCGCGCCGACTCGGGGAACGCGGAAGATCTCGCGCACCTCGGCCTCGCCCGTCACGATCTCTTCGAAGACCGGGGCGAGCATCCCGACCATCGCGGCCTCGATGTCCTCGACGAGCTTGTAGATGATCTCGTAGGTGCGGATCTCCACGTTGTGGGTCTCGGCCAGCTCGCGCGCCCGACGGTCGGGCCGGACGTTGAAGCCGATGATCGTCGCCGTCGCGGCCACGGCGAGCTGGACGTCATACTCGGTGATGCCGCCGACCGCCCGATGGACGAAGGCGACCTTCACGTCTTCGCGCTCGAGGCGACGCAGACTCTCCGTCACGGCCTCGAGCGAGCCCTGGACGTCAGCTTTCAGCACGAGATTCAAAGTTGTCGTCTCGCCGCGCTGGATCTGTTCGAAGATGTCCTCGAGCTTGGCGCCCGACGCCGTCGCCGAAGGCGAGGGGGCGTAGCCGGCGAAGCGCTGGCGCTGCTCGCGGGCTTCGCCGATCGTGCGGGCGATCCCGAGGCCCCCGGTCGACCGCAGCTCGTCGCCGGCGGTGGCGGGCTCCGAAAGCCCGAGGACCTGGGCCGGCATCGAGGGCAGGGCCTCTTTCACCTGGTCGCCGTTCTCGTCGATGAGGGCGCGGACCTTGCCCCAGGCCGGACCGGCGACGATCGTGTCGCCGACGCGCAGCGTTCCGGACTGGATGATGACCGTCGCCACCGGGCCGCGGCCGACGTCGAGGTTCGCCTCCAAAACGACGCCCCGTGCCGGCGCCTCGGGGCTCGCCCTCAGCTCGAGAACCTCCGCGAGCACGGCGATCTGGTCCAGGAGGTCGTCGATCCCGAGGCCCTGGAGCGCCGAGACCTCGACGGTGATCGTGTCCCCGCCCCAGACCTCGGGGACGAGTCCCTGTTCCGAAAGCTGCTGGAGGACCCGGTTGGGATCCGCACTCTCCTTGTCGATCTTGTTCACGGCGACGATGATCGGCACCCCCGCCGACTTGGCGTGGTTGATCGCCTCGACCGTCTGGGGCATGACGCCGTCGTCCGCCGCCACGACGAGCACGACGATGTCGGTCACCTGGGCGCCGCGGGCGCGCATCGCGGTGAAGGCCTCATGCCCCGGCGTGTCGATGAAGGTGATCCGCTGGCCGTCGCGCTCGACCTGATAGGCGCCGATGTGCTGGGTGATGCCGCCCGCCTCGCCTTCGGCGACGTTCGTCCGGCGAATGCGGTCGAGAAGGAGGGTCTTGCCGTGGTCGACGTGCCCCATCACCGTCACGATCGGCGGACGGGAGCGCAGCATCTTCGGGTCGACCTCGGTCGCCTCGGCGGCGAAAAAGCGCGCCTGTAGCGCGGCCTCCTGCTCCTCTCCCGGGTCGACGAGGGCCACCCGGGCCCCGATCTCGGCCGCGAAGAGCTCGATCATGTCATCGGAGAGCGACTGGGTCGCCGTCACGACCTCACCCTGGAGGAACAGGAACCGGATGACGTCGCCGGCGGAGCGGTTGAGTTTCGGCCCGACCTCCTGGGGGGTACTGCCACGCTCGATGATCACCTCGTGGTCGGGCACGGGCGCGTTCGACGGGACATACGTCGCGACTTGGATCGGCTCGAGCTCTTCGACGGTGCGGCGGCGACGCTGCGTCCGCCGCTGCGGCGCCCGCGAACGCCCTCCCGGTCCGCCCCGCGTGCCCCCCGTCGGCGGTCCGCCCGCCCCCGGGGGGCGGCCCTGACCCAACCCACCGCCCGGGCGGCCGAAACCACCGGGACGACCGCCCCCGAAGCCGGTGCGCGGCGTGCCTCCTGGCGCCGATCGGGAGCCGAATCCGCCGCCCCGCGCTCCGCCGGAAGGCGCGGGACGCGCCCCTGCGGGCGGCCGCGGCGGGCCCATGCCGGGCGGCGGGGGGATCGGCCGGCGCGGGCTCGGTCGCGGCGGGCCCGGAGGAGGCGGAATCGGCTTGCCGGTTGCACTCGTGAGGGGCCGGCGCGCCGGGGTCTCGGGTGGGGCCGCGCTGCGGGGCGGGGCCGGACGGAGCGGGGCGGTCTCCCGCGGCGCGGCCGGGCGGCTCGCGACGACGGGCCGAGCCGCGGCCGGTGGCACCTCGCCCAGCTCGGACGCGGGGCGGCTGCGCACGACGCGGTGAACGGAGGCCGCCGGCTCGGGCTCCGCGGGGGACTCCGGCACGGCGATGGGCCCGGTAACGGGAACACGACGGGTCGCGGGCGGCTTGACCGGCTCCGGCGCGGGCTCAGGAGAGGGCTGGGCCTCCCGGATGAGACCCTCGCGCTCGGCCTTGCGCCGGACGCGGTCCGCCTGGGCGTCCTCGATCGAGGACGAATGGCTCTTCACCCCGATCCCGAGCGACAGCGAGAGGTCGAGCGCCTCCTTGTTCGTGAGGCCGAGCTCTCGCGCGAGCTCGTAGACGCGGATCTTCCTAGCCAAGTACCCGACAGCCCCTTTTCCCGACGAAGCTCACACGCCGCACTCCAGCGCGCGATGGCTCCATCCATCCTCGCACACGACAACTCGCGCCGTGCCCGACACGGTGTCCCGCCCCACAGGACGGCCAGGCCGACAGCCCTCGACTGTTGCCAGCGGTCCGCTACGCCGATCCGTTGGGCGCGTCGCCCGGTGACGCCGCGACCTCGCCGCCGCCCTCGCCGACGACATCCTCAGTCCCGGCTTCGTCGGCGACGGCCCCCGCGGGGGCTTCGGGCGGCGTCTCCGCCGCGCCTGCGGCGGGGGCGGCCTCGGCCGCGCCGGCCGGGACCTCCGCCGGCGCGGCGGGACTCTCCGGCTCACCGCCTTGGGCCCACTCGGCCATCGAAACCGGAGCGCCGCCGCCGGCGGGTTGGAAGACCATCTCACCGGACTCGTTCCGCAGCCATTCACCCTCGGCCCAGTCGACCGAGGACACGCCGCTCTCCTCCTCGGCGAGTTGGGTCTCGCTCTTGATGTCGATCCGCCACCCCGTGAGGCGAGCCGCCAGGCGGGCATTCTGCCCCTCCTTGCCGATCGCCAACGAGAGCTGGAAGTCGTGGACGACGACCGTCGCCGTCCCCGTCTCCTCGTCGAGGCGGACCTCTTTCACCCGGGCGGGTTGCAGGGCGCGGGCGACGAACTCGGCGGGATCGTCGGAGTACGGGACGATGTCGACCTTCTCGCCCCGCAGCTCGTTCGTCACCATCCGGACGCGGGCGCCGCGCGCGCCGACGCAGGCGCCGACGGGGTCGACGTTGGCGTCGTTCGACCACACGGCGATCTTCGTCCGGTGCCCCGGTTCGCGGGCGCACGCCTTGATCTCGACCACGCCGTTCGAGATTTCCGGGACTTCAAGCTCGAAGAGCCGCTTGATGAGCCCGGGGTGGCTGCGCGAGACGACTATCTGCGGTCCTTTCGAGGTCTTGCGCACCTCGACGATGTAGGCCTTCAAGCGCGCCGCGTGGTCGTAGCGCTCATAGGGGACCTGCTCGGCCTGGGGCAGCAAAGCCTCGACCTTTCCAAGGTCGAGCAGCGTGTAGCGGTTGTCGCTCTGCTGGATGATCCCGGTCACGATGTCGCCTTCGCGCCCGGCGTATTCCTCGTACTTGAGGTCGCGCTCCGCCTCGCGGATCCGCTGCAAGATGACCTGCTTCGCCGCCTGCGCCGCGATACGGCCGAAATCGTTGGGGGTGTCGTCCCACTCGCGCACGACGTTGCCGTCCTCGTCGAGTTCCTGTCCGTAGACACGGATCTCTCCGGAGTCCGAATCGATCGTGACGAAGGCCTCCTCGGCGGCATCGGGCTGGCGCTTGTAGGCCGCGACGAGCGCGTTGGCGAGCGCCTCGAGGAGCGTCTCGACCGCGATGCCCTTGTCGCGTGCGATCTGCTGCAGCGCGTCGAGGAACTCAAAGTTCGTCGTGCTCATGACTGCCGGCTCTCCGTCGCCGCCACCGGCCTCTTGGGCCGGGACCGTCCGGCGAGGGCGGCGCGCCAGTCAAAGACCGTGTGGGCGCGGTCGATCGCCGGATACGAGACACGGTGCTCGCAACCACGGTCGTCGACGACCGTGATCCCCTCGGTGTCGACAGCGCGCAGATCACCCTCGATGCGCCGGACACCGGGAGAGCCCGCGACCGTTCGGATCGCGACGCGCGCGCCCACTGCGCTAGCGAAGTGCGCCTGCCGGCGCAGCCGTCGTTCGACCCCGGGGCTAGAAACTTCGAGGTCGTAACGGCCGACCGGGGCGAGGTCGGAATGCGCGTCGAGAAATGCCGAGATCGCAGCAGAGACCTCGGCGAGGTCATCGAGATCGAGACCGCTGTCGCGCTCGACGGTCACCCGCAGGACGCCGCCGGCCGATTCGACATCGACGAGCCGCGCGCCCGCGGTCCGGACGACGTCATCGAGGGCGCGCTCGAGCGCGTCGGCGGCACCCACCGCCGATCGTCTCCCTCCCGCCACGTCCGTTCCTCTCGTCGCCATCGTCCCCGCGGTCGCTGTCGATTCGCACCCGCCACCGAACTGCCCCGAAAAACAAGAACGTGGGCGCGGAGCCCACGTTCAGACCAACCTTCCGTTCGACAAACCGCCGGGTCGAGTATAGCAACCGGTCCGTCGGCGGAACCTGGCCGATCTGAGGCGATCGGCCGCGGGAGGCGATCTCGTCTGGCGGTCACCGCGTCGAGGCGGTAGAAGAAACGGTACGGCGCCCATCGATGCTGGCGTGAGATCGGAAGGGACCGATCGGCAACCGCGGCCGGGTCCGAGGACCCTCCAACGGGGGACGCGAGATGCACAAGGGAGCATCGGTGGGCGGAAACGAGGAGGGCCACGCCTCCGAGCCGTTCCGGCCGATCGACCACCGCGCCACCAGCCCAGAAAGCATCGCCCCGAGAGCCTGCGGCACTGCCCGACGCCAGGGCATCGGGGCGCTCGCCGACGAGATCGTCGGGCTCGTCGCTGCCTCGCTCGCCCCCGAACGGGGCGAGCGGCCCGTCGTCTACGAGTTGGCGCGGCATCACCTCGTCCTCATTTCCGATTCGGGAATCCGCCTCAACCCGCCACTCGGCGACGGCACTCGCCGCTCGAGCTGGACCCTCCCGTTCGACCATGAGGCGCGCCCACTCCGTACCAACGGCGCGGCCACCGCTCCCGGCGTCTGTCTCGTCGCCGTGCCGAACGAGCACGGGCCGGCGCTGCTCGTCGACCTTGTCGCCGCCGAGTGCGCGGCGCTCGTCGGACCCGCCGACGACGTCACGACCATCCTCGACGCCCTGATCCGATCCGCCTCGGCGTCCCGGACCCGTCAGGCGCAGCTCCTCGTCGTCGGCGATCTCGGCCCGCCGCGCGCCCCCCGCGTCGCCACGCTCGCCGACGCCTTCGCCACGCTCGCCGAGTCGACGGACCCCATCGTCGTCTTCATCAGGACACCACTCGCGGACGACGATTTCGAACGGCTCGTCGCCGCCGTCCACCGCCATCGGTCCTCCGCAGTCGTCGTTGCCACACCGCATACCGCGGCGCGGGCCATCGTCGTCGCCGGGAGGCGCGACAGCTGCGTCGTGTACGTGCGCGTCCCCGAACCTCCGGGAGCCCCGGGGGCGGCCTTTTCGGCTCGCGTCCATCCCGACGCGCTCCCGGAACGCTCGGCCGGAAGCGGTCCGATCGAGGTCGCCGTCCTCGGCCCCGTCGAGATCCGGGGCTCGGCGATCCCGCTCGGGCGCCACCCGCGGCTCACCGAACTTGTCGTCTACCTCGCGATGCACCCCGAAGGCGCGACAACCCCGGCGTGGGAGACCGCCCTGTGGCCGGAACGGCGCATGCCGCCGCAGACAATCGCCAACCGACTCTCCGAGGCCCGCCGGGCCCTCGGTTTCTCGTCCGACGGCCGACCTCGCCTACGTAAGTCCGGTGAGCGCCACCGCATCGCCGAGGTGGAGACCGACTGGGAGCGCTTCCAGGCGCTCGCCGGTTGCCGAGAAGACCCCGCGGCGTGGCACAAAGCTCTGGAGCTCGTGCGCGGTCGAGCTTTTTCCGATCTACACCAGGGACAATGGACCGCGCTCGAGGGCTTCGTCGTCGAGATCGAGCACGCCATCGTCGAATGCGCGCTCGGCCTCGGCCGGTTCGCACTCGATGTCGGCCGTCCCGACGACGCGATGTGGGCGGCACAGCGGGCCCTGCGGGCGACACCCTGGGACGAGCGGCTCCACCGGCTCCTCATGGAGGCCGCCGACGCCGCCGGCGACCGGGCCGGGGTCGAGGCGACACTCCGCCACTTGGCGCTCGTCCTCGAGATCGACGGCGATCCTCTGCGCGGCGTCCACCCTGAGACGGCGGCGCTCTACGCTCGCCTCTCTGGCCGCTCGGCCCAGATGAGCTCCGTGGGCTAAACGAGGGACCCCCGACGACGGTTCAGCCCGGCGCCACCCGCCCAACCGACGCCAGCGCGGCGAGGGCGGGCGCGAACCTGGGTCTCGTCGCGAAGCTGGCACCGAATCTGCACTCTCCACGGGTCAAGAAAGGCCAACCGGGCTCGGCGTCGCTCGAAGCGCGCCACCGGGTCTTGCGCATTGCGTCACCTCCTTGTTGCACGTGGCTAGCATTCTTCTGTTCAGATCGCCCTATGCCCGGAAGTCGCTCGGGGGGAAGTGGTGTATATGCGCACAGTTCCATCGTCTGACGTTCGGGGATGGGCGAGACGCGCCGGTTTCATCGCCCTCGCCGTACTCTGCGTCACCAGCATGCTCGCGACCGCCGCCTCGGCTCAGCCTGTCGTGGCGAAAAAGAAGCCCAAGCCGAAATCACCCTCGGCCGGGAGCCTCTCGAGCGCTCTCGCCAAAGGAGCGAAGGGGTCCTTCAGCGTCACCTACCTCATCAAGGTAGGGGCAGTATCGGGAACCTACACCTACTCGCAGAAGCCACCGGACTACACGCTGACCTTCTCATCGAAAGAGGGCACGGTCGAGGTCTTCCTGATCGGGAAGTCCGCCTACGACTGCGTATCTGTTGCCGGTACGAACATCTGCACCAAGGAGTCGGCCTCGACGGTGGCCCCGGAACTCGACCTCATCCAGCCGGTGGACCAGTCCGCGAAAATCAAGGCCTTCGTGGCGGGGGCGAAAGGGATCAAGCTTTCGACGTCAACCTTCGCCAAGCAGGCTTCGACATGCGCCGCCGGCAGGTACGGTGGCGTAAAGACCACCTACTGCGTGACCAGCGGGGGCTTCCTCGCCTACGCCGGAACAAAGGCTGGCTCACTCTCGCTCACGGGCTACGGGGGTACGCCGCCCACGAGCGCCTTCGCCCTCCCCGCGGGAGCGAAGATCGTGGGGTAAGCGGGCGTCGTAAGCCGTAATGACGCGACACGCGATCCGACCGGTGCGCTGCACCGGTCGGATCGCGCCCGGGGTCCGTGCCGCAGTTCCGACAGCCACCCGGCGGTGCCGCCCGTTTGCGACACGAGACCGCACGAGACGACCGGCGCAGCGCCAGAAGGCACGACTTGGCGTCACAAGGCCGTTGTCGCGACTTGAGGCCGAGCCGCGGCGAACGCTCATGAACGCGCCCCGGCTCGATGGACGTTCCGAGACGCTACCGGTAGTGTCCGCAAGGCCGACCCGCCGACGATGGTCCGACAGAGGAGGAGACCTTGGGCCTACTCGAAGGGAAGAAGATCCTCGTGACGGGCGTCCTCACCGAGGACTCGATCGCCTTCGCCGTTGCTCGGCTCGCCCAGCTCGAAGGCGCCGAACTGCTGCTTACCGGGGCCGGCCGTGGGATGTCGCTCACCGAGCGGACGGCCCGCCGGCTCCCCCAGCCGACCGATGTCCTCGAGCTCGACGTCACGAATAGCAAGCATCCGGCCGTAGTCGCGGCCGCGGTCGCCGAGCACTTCGGGCGACTCGACGGGATCCTCCACTCGATCGGCTACGCGCCGGGCTCCTGTATCGGGCACGGGATGTTGGAGGCGGGCTGGGGGGACGTCGCGACCGCCGTCGAGATCTCCGTCTACTCCCTGAAGATCCTCGCGGCGGCGTTCCTGCCCTTGCTCGAGGCCGCCGGCGGCGCGTCGATCGTCGGGCTGGACTTCGATGCGACCGTCGCCTGGCCGGGCTACGACTGGATGGGCGTCGCCAAGGCGGCCCTCGAGTCGCTCACGCGCTACCTGGCCCGGGACCTCGGGCCGAAGGCGATCCGCGTCAACCTCGTCGCCGCCGGTCCGATCCGCACGGTCGCGGCCCGGGCAATCCCCGGTTTCGACCACTTCGAGGAGGTGTGGCTGGAGCGCGCGCCGCTCGGCTGGGACATCAGCCGGGACCGCGAGGCGGTCGCGAGAGCATGCGTCGCGCTCCTCTCGGACTGGTTCCCCCGGACCACGGGTGAGGTCATCCACGTCGACGGCGGCTACCACGCGATCGGAGCGTGACGCCCGGCGAAATCTTCGGTCCGGCCGACAGGGGAGTATTCGACCAAGGACGCCGCCGAAGTAGGGTTACTCCTGGCGGCGGCGTGGCCGAGTGGCTTAGGCAAGGGCCTGCAAAGCCCTCTACCCCAGTTCGATTCTGGGCGCCGCCTCCAAGAAATACCTCTTCGGGCCCGTGCGTCGGGTTGACGCGGATGTCGGTCGTTCTCTCATCACGCGCCCGTCGCGCGACCGATTGTGAATGCTGCTGCCGAACAGCCGCTGACGGACTGCCGGAGTCGAATGAGGATGGCGGCGAGCCCGCGATCGGGGCGCCTCGCCCGGTCGTCGCGCCTGTCTTTCGGACGGACCGCCAACCCCGCCCGCCCAGGTCGACGTCGTCCGCCCTCCACCTTTGGAGCGGAAGTCCTCGGGAACTGATCGCCCCGCAGGAGGACTGATGAAGCCCACGGTTCTGCTGGAGGAACGCCATCACCACGTGATCCAGGGACAGCACTCGAGCCCTAGCCTGGCCGCCGTGAGCGACAGGGACTTTGCGGACTGGCGCGACAAGGAGTTCGCGCACGGCGACATGACGGGGGCGCGGTTCACGACGGTGCGTCTCAGCGGGGCGACGTTCCTGGCGTGCGAGCTCAACGAGGTCGTGCTGCGCGGCGCCGAGATGGTCGACACCACCGGCGACGGCAAGATCCAGAGCCTCGCCAGCAACGGGGTCGGCGCCGCGCCGTCGCTGGAGGCCTGTTGGATCGCCGGCATCCCGACCGCCCCAAGTTCCGACCGACGAACCCCGAGGGGTTCCGGGAGGCCTGGGACCTCGACGAGCGGCTGAAGTCAACGCGCGCCGGCGCGCCGAGTGCCCTCGGAAATGCTGCACGAGCCGATCAGCGGCGAGTGGTCGTCCATCCAGACCCTGCGCCATCTCGCGTTCGCGACCGAGTCGTGGGCCGGCCGCGGCATCCTGGGCGATCTCAGCCTGGGGCGTCCGCTGTCCCCGCCCTGGGACGAGATGGGCCCCGACCGGGTGGCCGCACGAACGTGGGGCGCGCCCTTCGCTCGACGAGGCCCTCGCCTTGCGGCTCTAAGCGACAGCGATGCTGCGGCGGGCGGTCGACGGCCTGACCAACCTCCAGCTCGACGGCCGGTCCGACCCGCGCGTCGGCCCCGGCGGCCGGGCGAGGGCGAGACCTTCCCCGTCCGCAGGTGCCCCCTGGTCGTCCGCAACGAGGAGTGGCGGCGCCGCCTCGACGCCGGGCGCGACCTCGCTGTCCTTGAGAAAAGCAACTGACCTCGAGAAGCTCGTCTTCGCCGGCGCAAGCTCCCGCCGCGTCTGTCCTGGCACCCTGCCGCGCCCTCCCGGTTCGATTCCCGGTGCCGCCTCCGCCAGGCTCAGATCTGTCGCGGCGGTTCCGGGTTGGTTCTTCGCCTGTCCAAGTCCGACCGGCGTTGCTCGCCGCAGCCCTTCAGAGACCCCAATCAGGGTGCCAGATCCTTCACGCGCGTTTCGCCGACGGTGAACGGTACGTCACGAATGAGACGTCGTCGGACTTGTTGTCGTCGTGCCGCTCTTCGAGGTCGGCGTCCACAGGCTGTACCAGGAGGGCTTCTTGCCCCGGTTCGCGCCGACCGTGCCGGTGACCTCGCCGAGATAGGTTCCGCGCGAGTCGTACACGACGCAGGTGAACTGCTGGCCCTTCGCCCATGCCGAACCCATGAAGCAGCGCGCCGAGCGCGCCGAGGCGACGCCGAAGCCGTCTTTTGCCCGGGAGCGGACCTGCTGTTCGATACGCCCTTCGAAGGCCGCGAGCGAGACACCTGGCGGGAGGCCGCTCGGTGCCGCCTGCGGGTGCGTGAAGAGAAACTTCACCGACAGCACGGCGGCGTCGGCGAGCACGACCACGACAACGACCAGAATGAACACCCAGTGGCCTTTGCTCTGGCGCGTCTCGGTCGCGGAACTGGGGCCTTCGTCCAACTCTCCACCGCCGGTCGCAGAAGCACTCGACGCTGAGGCGTCGAGGACACGTTCCGCCTCTGCCCTCTCCTTCTCGTCCGTCACGCTCGTGGAGTCTAGGAGCGGCGAAGGACCGCGGCGAAACGCGGTGCCTCGGACGCGCATCCTGGTTCCCGCCTGCGATTCCCGACCTTTCGGCCACATATGCCCAGTTCTTGGCTGGTCTGTCCCCGCCGACCGGACGATGCTCCGCCGCCGTTAGGGTCATCCCGATTGCAGGTTTCCAACCCGAACAACGACCAAGGGGGCCCGGTGGCCGACGTCATCGTTCTCGAATTCTCCGCACCGAACGCGGTCGACATCTACAACAAGGTGAACCACATCCTCGGCTTCGACGGCACATCCGATTGGGAGCACTGGCCGAAGGGCATGCTCAGCCACACCGCCGGGGAAGCCGGCGACAAATTGGTCGTCGTCGAGGTGTGGGCATCCCGGGCCGATCAGGAAGAGTTCGTGCGCGCCCAGCTCGGCCCGGCATTCGCCCAGGCCGAAGCGCCCCAACCGTCGAAGGTTGAGTGGCTGAATAGCGTTGGGAACGCCCACCGCCACTGAGATCCGGCAGCACCCGGGCGCCACGGCAAGTTTGCGCGCTTGCTTCGTGGCCAACCATCTGTCGTCACGAGCTCCCCGCTCGTCCCCGCCAAACGGCATCCAGTCGGCGGGGAATCGAGGCGAGTAGCCGCGCCGAGAGCCATCTTCGGCGGGACCGGAAACCGGAACCGCCGGAGGAGTTCGGCGGCGGACTCGGCGACGACCGGAAACGGTTCTCGGCGATGCTCGAACGGGCGAGTGACGGGGTCCCGACGCTGCTCGCCCGGATCAGCGCGTCGCTCGGCGGCAACGAGGGCGACTGTTCCTCGGGAGACGCCACAGCTTGAGTCGGAATTGGCCCCGGGACGGAAAAGCGATCGCGCCTACACTCGGCGGCACGATATGACTGACACCGGGAACCCGGCCGGACAGGGCGAGCCGAACGAGTCGTCGTCGCAAGCGGCGCCGAGCGAGCCACAAGTCCAACCCACCACGGCGCAGCCTTCGCCGGCTTCCCACACCCGGACCAGCGGCTACTGGGCCTCGGTCGTCGTGGGACTGGTCGTCCTGCTCGTCCTTCTCGTCTTCATCCTCGAGAACGGCCAGACCGCCCGCGTCGCCTTCTTCGGGCTGCACGGCCATCTTCCCCAGGGAGTGGCGCTTCTTTTCGCCGCGGTCATCGGCGGTCTGTTCGTCGTGCTTGCGGGCGCGGCACGGATCCTGCAACTGCGCCTCCGGGCCCGAGGGCCCCGCCCGGCACAGCGCGGCGCGCATCGGACGAGAAGAACCGGACCGCGACGTGAGGCCCCCGAACGGCCCGAACCCGCCGGGGCGCCGCCGCCCGCCTGACCGGCGCGCGCCACCGTTCGGGCAGTTCTCAACCATCCGGCCGCGAACCCCCCCAACGAATTCTTCGGGTCTCGCCAGACGAGCGTCGCCTGGCGGCTCACGCCGAGAGGCAACCGTCGCGGCCGGCTCCCCCCTCAGGTTTCGGACGGAGCCGCTCCGGCTGGCGGCGCGTGCGCCAGCGCCCCGACGGCGGCCGCGGCGGCTCGCTCGGCCGCGAGCTTCGCGTCCCGGGACACGCGGACGACGGCCGGAACACGGCCCGGATGCCGCACGAAGTACGTTGCGATCGCCCCGGGTCGGTACGAGCCGTCGGGGTTGATCAACCCGAACACCTCGTCATCGAGACTGGCGTCGCTCGCCCGGTCGCTGATCGCGCGAAACACCGACCACGGGATGCGGCGTCGCGCACAGGTTGCGGCGATCGCCGCCGTCTCCATGTCCAACGAGACGACGCCTTCGGTGCGCAACCGGGCGATGACGGCGAGATCCGTGATGAGCTCGTGCGTCGTCCACATCTTGCCGCTCGGCTCGGCGTCGCCGAGCCGGTCCGGTTGGTATTCGGCTCCGCTGGCGGCGTCGACGACCACTTCTGGCTGGACGAGTGCGCCGATCGGCGTCTCGGCCGCCAGGGCGCCGGTGATGCCGACGACGACGACGCGGGCGACCTCGACCGCCTCGAGGAGTCGTTCCAGGCCTTTCGTGGCAAGCTCGGCGCCCATGCCCGTGGAAATCGCCACCACCGG
Organism: Acidimicrobiales bacterium; assembly: GCA_035625025.1. Classification (GTDB taxonomy): domain Bacteria; phylum Actinomycetota; class Acidimicrobiia; order Acidimicrobiales; family Bog-793; genus Bog-793. The sequence continues at coordinate 35,537 of DASPQJ010000056.1, read as the reverse complement.
TCGGCCGGCGAGCGCTCCGGAGTAGACGACGAGTGGTCCGAGGCGGGTCCTTCGGAGCGAGAGTCTGCGCCGCAACGGGGCGAGCTCGAGGGGCATCGCACAGATGAAGGCGACAGATCCCGGCATCGGAGCGTCGATGCTAGCGGGACGGCCGGCGCGCCTTGGACGGGCCGACCACGAAGCCGGGGTCGGAGCCCGTCCGGCGGACCATCGCTCCGGCCGCGCTGGGCGGATCAGCCCCGCCGCTTCGCCAGACAGCAGTGCTTGTACTTGGCGCCGCTTCCGCACGGGCAGGGGTCGTTGCGCGCGGTGTCGCGCCACAACTGCCGCTCGTCGTGCTCGACGGCCTCGAGCTCCCCCATGATCACCGCCGGGGACCGTCCGGCTCGGGCGTGGCCGGCCATGCGTTCGAGGTAGGGCTGAACGTGGCCGAAGAATCGTTGGTATCCCGGGCACAGGTAGTTGAGTCCCGTCTCGCCGTCCGGTGCGGCGACGAATCGGTCCTTCGGGCAGCCCCCGTTGCAGTAGACGCGGACCGGACACGTCCGGCAGCACGCCGGCAGGAAGTCGCGCTTGGCGTCGCCGAAGGCCCGCTGGGCGGGACCCTCGACGAGCGCGCCGATCCCGTCGGCTGTCACGTCGCCGAGGCGGTGGGCGGGGTCGACGAAGTGATCGCAGGCATAGACACCCCCGTCGTGCTCGACGGCGAGGACTCGTCCACAGGTCTCGGCGACGATGCAGAGGTTGGCGGACTCGCCGGTCGCGACGAGGAGGCTTTCGAGGAAGTTCTGCACGCCGATGCGACCCACGTCGTGGCGGACCCATTCGTCGAAGATCGTGCACAGGAACTCCCCCATCGCCTCGGGGGAAACGGACCAGGGCGAGACGTTTCCCGCGGCGTCCCGACTCACGACCGGCAGGAACTGCAGCCAGCGGACGCGCTCGGCGAGAAAGAACCGGTAGACCTCGATCGGATGGGGGGCGTTGTTGGCATTGAGGGTGCAGAGCACGTCGGGCTCGATCCCGCGGGCGCGCAGGTTGCGCAGGCCCCGCATCACCCGGTCATGGGTCGGGCGACCGCGCCGGTCCGGTCGGCCGGCGTCGTGGAGGAAGGCGGGACCGTCGATGCTGATCCCGACGCTGAACCGGTGCTCGGCGAGGAAGGCGCACCAGGCGTCGTCGAGGAGACTGCCGTTCGTCTGGAGGTTGTTCGCGCAGCTCCAACCCTCCGGCAGGTACTTCTCCTGGAGCGCCAGCGCGGCGGCGTAGAACGACGTCCCGGCGAGCGTCGGTTCCCCGCCGTGCCAGACGAAGTTGACGACCGGGCCGGGGCTCGCGGCGATGAAGGCCCGCACGTAGGCCTCGAGCACGTCGTGACCCATCCGGTACCGCTCACCCGGCGGAAAGAGGTTCGTCTTGCCGAGGTAGTAGCAGTAGCCGCAGTCGAAGTTGCACACCGGCCCGACGGGCTTCGCCATGACGACGACCGGCTCGCGACCGCTCACGGCCTGCCCGCGCCCCCTTCCGTCGACGCGTTCCGCACCGCCTGCGCGCGCGAGCTGCACCGCCGAACCGCCGAGGCGGCGACGGTCACGTCCCCGAGGCGAGGCGGGCGAGATACGCCCGGGAGCGCTCCTCGGCGGACCAGGCGGCGATCTGGCGGCGGGCGTAGAAGCGCAGCGCCGGCAGCCACATCGCCGAGCTCACCCGGGCCCGCATCTTCTCGGAAAGGGCCGCGCGCAAAGTCGGTGCCACGTCCTCCCAGCGCTGTGCCCAGGCGACCCGGGCGAGCGTCGGGAGACGGCGGATGAAAGCGGGCCTTGCCGCGACGGTGAACGACGGGAGATGGCGCAACACACCGGCGATCCCGCCGCGAAGGATCGTCGGCCAGGAGTAGAAGCGGCGCATCGCCTTCAAGACGCCGAGCTGGAGCTCGAGGGGCGTCATCTGTGCGGGCTGCATGACGACGTGGTGCCCGTCGAACAGCGACCAATCATCGCTCAACAACCGGTTCTCTTCGGAGATGCGGTCCCACAGCCTCGTCCCGGGTAGGGGGGTCTCGACCATCAGCTGGAACGTGTCGATGTGCAGCCGACGGGCGAAGGCGGCGATCGCTTCGGCGCTCCCGGCGGTATCGGTGTCGAGGCCGGCGACGAACATCCCGTGGACCGCGATGTGGTGGTCGTGGAAGGCGCGCACCGCCTGCTCGATCATCGAGACCCGCTGGCGCTTGCCGATCTCGGCAAGCCCCTCGTCGGTGATCGCCTCGATGCCGATCATCACCATCTGACAACCGGCCCGACGCATCAGGCTGAGGAATTCGTCGTCCACCTCTTGATGGGCGAGCGAACGGAGGGCGGTTTCCGAACGAACCTGGGCGAACCACCGGGGAGTGTTTCCGGTGTCGAGCATGGCGTTGAGCAACCCGGCAGACCGGGCCTTGTTCACGACGAAGTTGTCGTCATGGAAGAAGACCTGCTCCGCCCGGAGGCCGGCGAGCTCCGCGATCACCTGGTCGACGCGCCGATGACGAACCGCCCGGGAGAACATCGCGGTGACCCCGCAGAACTCGCAGTCGAACGGGCAGCCCCACTGCGTCATGAGCGGCTTCGTCTTCATCCGCCCGTGCCCCTCGATGAGGGTCAAGTCTGGGATCGGCAGGCGTTCGAAGTCCTGCTGGCTGCAGCGGGGGCGGGCCGGGTTGTGGAGCGGCTCGCCGCCGTCAGACAGGTGCGACAGGCCGAGAACGGACTGGAGCGGCGTTCCCCGGTCCAGTGCCGTGACGAGTTCCAGCATCGTCGCCTCGCCCTCGCCGCGCACGACGAACGGCGCGTGGCCGAGCGCCTCGTCGGCCTGGAAGGTCACGTGCGGACCCCCGAACACGACCGGCACGCCCGCGTCGGTGAGGAGGTCGGCGAGGCGGTAGGCGTTCAGCGACGTGGCCGTGGTCGACGAGATGCCGACGAGATCGGCGTGCAGGCAGTCTTCGAGGTCGACGGGAGAGAGCATCTCGCAGTAGACGCGCACGTCGTGGCCGGCGTCGGTGAGCATCTTCCCCATGAGCGGCAACCCGAGACGGGGCAGGAGCGCGAGGTCGTAGACGTTGTGGCCGGCCGGCCGGGGCTCGACGAGTCGGACACGCATGGTCGTCTCCTATCTCAAAAGCTCTGACCGGCGGCCCGGGCCGTGATCGGCGTGGGCCAATCCAACGTACTTGCGCCGCTTCCCGAAGACAGGTCGGCGACCCCAGCTCTTCGCGAGGGTGCCCGCAGCCCGCATCGAGCTCGCTGGGCTTCCCGGACGGAGCCAACCTCGCACGGCCGGGTCGGACCGCCGGGCGTGAGACCGGACCGAAATCTCATCGCTGGTCAACCCCCCCTGGAGCTGTCCCGTCTCTGCCATCGCCGCCGGGCACCGCGAGCCCGGACCCTGTCGTGAGTCTTGGCGGCTGGGTCGCACAGAGTCAAACGGCGGGCGGACCGGCCGGCTCTTCGTCTGTCACCACTCCGTCCGGTCGCCGTAAGCAGGAAAACCGGTCATCGAAGGGCTCCGGAACCGCCAGCCATGGTAGAAGCTGGCGAGTCGCTCGGCCAAGCTCACGGCGAAAACCAGTCGGCTCTCAATATCCGTGGTCACCGAGCCGACCAACGTCGAGGACCGTAAGCAGCGGACGGGGAAAGCCCCAGCTGGCCATCGACTCGTGCTCGAATCTCGGCGCCGGGCGGCCCACGAAGGCGACGATCCGGGCATTGATCCGCGCAGCCGCGCGCTCTGGCGATCCGGTAAGCCGGCGATACAGGATGTCGACCGTGTAGGCGGGCTGGATCCCGCGCCGCGCGGTGAGCGACCCGAGAGCGAAGGCGGAAACGACACCGGTCCCGCACCGGTCGTTCGTCGGGAAATCTACGCCGATGCGCCTTCGACCTCGCCGTGCGCCACCTCAGTCGAAGCCGCCACGGCGGGCCTGACTGGCACAAAACCGGCGAAGACGGCAATGACGAGTGCCCCTGCTGCCGCTCGCCGACGTGGTTCCTCGACCTTGACCTTTGTGCGTCCATCGGAACGCCCACCCGGACCGCGGCGTCCCCCTTTCGCCGCGCCCGATGCTCATCTTCGGCCCCTCGACCGGATTCGGCTGAAGATACGCCCCGAGATTGGAAAAAGCGGCAGTCCGACGCCGCTCCGATCGGTGGCTCGAGTTCCGTCTAGCACCAAAAACGGCCGCCGCCGACCCGACGGGTCCCCCAGCGCGGGAGAAGCTGTGTCTCGACGACAAAACCCGCCCCGGTGTCGTCGTGTGGCCAGAATCGGCGCCGCCACAGGCAAGTCAGATGTCCGCTCGTTAGCGTCGCGGCGACCAAGGTTCTTTCGGGCGAGGCGAACGCGAACTTCTCCGAACCGAGACATGCCGAGCATGTCTCATCCTCGCCCTTCCGGCCTGTCGCAACTGATCGCCCCACAAGCAACGACTTGTCCAGTTCCGACAGGTCACCTTCGAGACACTGCCAGGCCGTCGGGGCGGTTCACGCGGGCCGCGCGTCGGTCCCGCCTGGTGGCGCTCTCAGGGCGTCGCGGCCGTGGCCGGCAACACGATCGCAGTCGAGGTCGCCGTCACCGGCCCCAGCACGGATCCGAAGAGGAGCTTTTCGAGCGAACGGGCGAGAGCCTCCGCCTCTTGGCGGTTCTCGGCCAACGCGGCGATCGCCACGAGATCCTGTGGACGCAGGATCGCCAGGCTCGCGTCGACGTCGTCGAGCAACGTCGCCACCGGGCTCACGAACCACCGGCCGCCCTCCTGCACGGTGACGAATCCGATCGCCGGCGGGTTCTTCGCGAGGCTCGTCACCAGCCCGCGCAGCGACGGCGGGAACGCCTCGATGATCTTGCGGACCTCCGCCGACGACACGGCGTGCTTCGCGCACCTCCGGACCGAGCGACCAAGGTAGCTGTACGTCAGGCAGCCACCTTTGTAGTTGATGGTGATGCCCTCGTACCGGACCGAGAGACCGAGATCGCCAACTTTGACGAGCGTGCCGCCGGTGACCGCCGAGCTCGACACCGTGAAGCCCGTGACCTTGGTGGTCACTCGGGAGCGGACCTTCGCCAGTGCCGCCTCCGCCTTGCCCAAAAAGAGCGGCGAGTAGCTTTGCAAGGCCCCCATCTCTCCCGGCGGGAGATCACCGAGAAGTCCGGGCAGATCGAGCGCCACCGCGTCCGTCAGGAGCACGCCCACCGCGCCTTCGGGAGTGCTGCTGCCGGTGGCGCGCACCGCCTCGGCGGCCGCCGGTGGGACTGCCGGGCGACCCGCCGCGCGGAGGGCGTCGTAGGCGATCGTGTAGCCCAGGCTCACGTACCAGGTCCCCCCGACCTTTTCGGTCACGATCGCCTCGGGACCGGTCGCGACCGGTCCCGTCGATGTTTCGACCCGGCTGGGAAGCAGGCCCTGGATGAGCCCTTCCACGAACGATCCGATCGGCAGTTTTCGCGCGTCGAGCGATCTCGTCACGGAACCGCCTGTGATGGCGACGGCCGCGACGCTGGAGCTGAGCATCGTCGTCTTCGTCTTGATGCCCTGGAACTGCAGGGTCAATCCGCCGACGTCGTTGAGATTCGTCGTCGCCGACAGCACGTCCAACCGTTCGAGCTGACTCACGAGACCGACGAAGCCGGGCTCGATCGCGGCCCTCTCGCCGGGCGCGATGGCGTCGATCGCGCCGAGAAGGTCGCTGTGGTCGGCGGCGTCGAGCAGGGTTTCCACTGCCCCGGCCGGCGTCGAGGGGCCACTCGAACTTCCCGACTCGGCGATCGCCGCTCCCACGCCGCCCCCGGCGAGGCAGACCGCGACGACGACAACGACGATCCTGCGGCCGCGCCGCGTTCGCTCACGCCCCGATGCCGGCGGCGTCTCATTGGAGTTCCCGGCCATCTCCGCCGGTTCGATCTCGTTTGACATGAGCCGCAAACTAGCGGAAAGTCGCCGCGACCGCGACAGTGAGCGCGGCCGCGGACCCGAACACCCCAAACCAGGGACCAGCGTCCACGCTCGCGCCGAGTTCTACGATCGCGGCGATCGACGCGGTGACGACCGCGGCGCCGGCGACGCCGCCCAGATACAACGAGAGGCGGAGGTACCCGAGCACCGCCGCCGCGAGACAGCACCCGACGAGGGCCGGGAGCGCGTACCCGACGTCGACGCCAGCCTGTTCCCAGCGGGCCGAGAGCGCCCCGGAGCTCTCCAGGGCGTGCGCGAGCGCAAAGGCCGATCGCACGGTCGTTCCTGAAGTTGCCCAGGGTAGAAGGCAGGCGACCAGAGCGACCGGCGCCGGAGTCACCGCGAGAACGCGGCGGGTGAGCACGCCACGAGCGTACCGACCGGAGTCGCCTCCCGGACCCTGTGACGCCCGCCACCCGGAACGAGAACGGGCCGTTCACCCGCCTGGGCCCGGCGGACCGGGCGAGGCGGCCCCGACGAGGCTCGGCGCTATCCTCCGGACGTGCGCATCTGGCGACGTCAACGGCCCGCCGGCGACGACGACGCGACGGACGACGTGTCGCTCGCGGAACTGGAAGACAACCCCGAGTTGCTCGCGGCCGAGGAAGCGGTTGACCGGCTTCCCCCTCCTCCGCCGTCTTCTAGTCCCTTCCTCGACGTCGTCATGGGACCACGACCACGGATCGTCGGTCTCGACGTGGGTGAAGATCCACCCCATCCCTAGGGGCTTCGCGACGGTTGGCCGCTGACCCGATCGCGGCCTCCTCCGGCGGGAATCCGCCCTGGACGCGCCAGATAGGACCAACGAGCACGAGGTTCCGCGTCGGAAACCGAAGCCTCGGCGTCGCGCGCTAGGTTGCACCCATGGGTTTCATCTTCCGGCGAATCCTCGCCATCCTCCGAGAACGACGAGAGCGCCGCAACAGATCACGCTTCCGTTGAGCTGAGAGCCGCTGAGGCCGGCCCCTGGCGGAAAAGATCCGGCGCGCCCCTCAACGCCTCATTCCCTGCTCCTTGTCAAGACATTCGCTTCTGCGGCCGCGCGCGAGGTGGGTGGAGGCCGGCGAGACCGGGGACCCGCAGGACGTGGCCTGTATGTTTTCGCACGTGTCCTCCGCCGCGGTCATCTTCGATCTCGACGACACCCTGATCGTCGAGGAGGCGGTGGCCCTGTCGTCGATGCGCCGGGCCGCCGAGTTGGTGAAGGGCCGGGAACCTGGACGCGTCCAAGAGGTCATTTTGACGACGGCCCGCCGGATCTGGCGGGCGGGGCCGGACTACGCGCTTTGCCACCGGCTCGGGATCGCGTCCTGGGAAGCGCTCTGGGCCACGTTCGAAGGAAGCCCCTCGATCCTCGACGACGTCCGTGACTGGGCTCCCGTCTACCGGCTGGAAGCCTGGCGTGCCGCCCTCGCCGAGCTCGGCCTCGACGATCCGGCGCTGGCCGCGGCCCTGTCCGACGCCTACGTGGAATACCAGCGGGGCGGGCACCCGCTCGTCGAGGGGGCCGCAGAGCTCGTCCGTTCCCTGCAAGGACGTTGCCGGTTGGGACTGGTCACGAACGGACCGGCGGACATCCAGCGGTTGAAGCTCGAGGGATCGGGGCTCGCTCCGTTCTTCGAGGCCGTGGTCATCTCCGGCGAGGTGGGAATCGGCAAGCCGGACCCCGACGTCTTCGCCCTCGCGCTCTCCCAGTTGGGCGCCCGCGCCGAGTCGGCGGTCATGGTCGGCGACAGCTGGGAGCGCGACGTCGTCGGCGCCCTCGATGCCGGGATGTCGGCAGTCTGGATCTCAGGAGGCCGCCCCGTGCCCGAGAAGCGCCCGAACGTCGCGGCGGTGAGCGGGGTTGCCGAATTGATCGGCCGCAGCCTCTGATGCGGCGTGCGCCGCGGCCGCCCCATCCGGCGTCCCCCATCCCGGCACCTTCCCTTTCGTCCCGACACAGGGAATCGCCGGACGGACGGGGCGAGAACGGATCAGCCCTGTCGGGACCGTTGCGCACTGTGAAGGCAGCCCGGCTCGCGTCACGGTGCCGGTCGAGTTCGATTTCGTCGGCCGCGTCCGCCGCGCGAGGTTCGCCGTGCAGGTGCGCGAGAGGTCGAGGACCGTTTCCCTGCCCGCAGCCACCCCCGAGGAGGTCCACCGGTCGCGGGCTTTGACCCCGTGGGCCTCGGACACCCACTCGACCCGGTCGCTTTCGCACCGAGCTCAGGAAAAGGCGTGCCCGCTGGAAAAGGCCCAGTAACCGTCCAGGGGCCCGGCTATGGCAAGCAAGCCCGAACCCGTGCACACCGACGCGACGTCCGCCACGGACAAGCGCTACCGACGCAGCCAGGCACGGAAGGACTTTCCTCGACCAACCGGCGAGTGTCGATGCCGCCCGGAACGAGCACGATCTCCGGCACGGGCGCGACACGGTCGGCGGAGTCGGTCACCCCCTGCGGGCCCTGTGCGCTTCGTACCGGACCGATCTCCGGCTCCACAAGGCGTAGCTCGAACCGCGCGCTCCCACTCCGGACCTCAGATGGCCCGAAGACGTCGAGCGGTTCAACGCCCTCGCCAAAGACCGTCCTCAGCCGGCAGGGCCCGGGCCCCCCGGTGCGAGCCGCCGCCAATCCTCGCCCCTCCTTCCTGGCGCCGTTCGTGATTTCCGACCGGTCTGACCGTGACGAAGTCCCCGTCCGGCGCGGCGCCGCTCGGGCCTCCGCTCAAACGGCGCGAGGTCGCCACTAGCATCGCCTCTGTGGCCGAGATCGCTGTCGTCGCGCAGCCCGACGGCACGTTCCGGGTCGAGGTGGCGGGCCGCGGTTGCGCCACGACCCACTTCGTCACCGTGCCCGACGGCTACCCGGCCACCCTCGGCTGCGCCGACGTTGCCACCGAAGAGCTCATCCGGGCCTCGTTCGCCTTCCTCCTCGCACACGAACCTGCGACCTCGATCCTGCGGCGCTTCAGCCTCGACCAGATCGCCGACTACTTCCCCGACTTCCCAGCAGTGATCGGTCAGCGCCTGGGAGATCGCGCCTGATCGGGCGCCGTCCCGGTTTGCCCTCCGGCAGGCGAATTGCGGGCGCCCTGTAGCCGACCCCCGGGCCAGGACAGTCAGGACGGGCCCAACTTGTAGCCGATCGCCCGCAGCAGGCCCATCCGGTCGACGACGTCCTCTTCGGTCTCGACCCCGAGGGGGGTGGCCCCGTCCACGACGCCGAGGATCCCCCGCCCGAGCCCGGTCTCGGCGACGATCACCTCGACGGGGTTCGCCGTCGCGCAGAAGATCGAGCAGACCTCGGCGACCTGTTTCAACTGGTTCAGCACGTTCACCGGGTAACCGTCGCGCAGGTACACGACGAAACAGTGCCCGGCGCCGATCACCCTGGCGCTACGGGCCGCCAAGGAAACAAGTTCGTCGTCGTTGCCCGAGGTGCGCACGAGCCGCTTGCCGGAGGCCTCGCAGAAGGCGACGCCGAATCGCAGGTGCGGGCCCGTGCCGACGAGGACCTCGTGGAGGTCCTCGACCGTCTTGATGAAATGCGATTGGCCGACGATCACGTTGAGCTCGTCCGGGATCTCCAACGCGACCGTCGACAGCTCGAGTGCGGCCATCGTCTCTCCCACGTCCCAGTGCCGGGTTCCGAGCGTACAAGTTCGGATCGCCGGCCCGCCGGGCGGTGATGGGCTCTTTCCCCACAGAGCACACCGGGGTGGGTGGAGCGACAAACGGCACCTTTTTCCAAGTCGCCGGCGCCCTCGGCGTGGCCCTGATCGGCAGCCTCCTTTCCAGCCGCTACCCGGACCGCTTTACCGCCGCCCTCGTCCCCACCACCTGGCGCACGTGCTCGCGCAAGCCGCCCATGGCACGCTCGGTTCGGCGCTCGGCGTCGCCCACCAGGTCGGCGGCACGATCGGCACGCGTGTCGCGCGCTGCCCACGCCGCATTCATCAGAGGGCTGGTCGCCTACCGCCCGCTGGTGAGAGGCTTCACCTCTGGGCAGTTCACCGATCCGGGCCAATTCGGCGGGGATGACTTCCGACGCCACGACCCGCGCTTTCAGGGGGAGAACTTCACCGCAAACTTGGCGCTCGTCACAAGGATCGCGGTGCCGTCCGAAGCAAAGGGGGTGGCCCCCGCTAGCGCTCGCCTGGGTGCTTGCCCAAGGCAACGATGTCGTGCCCATTCCCGGGACAAAACGACGCACTTACCTGGAACAGAACGTCAAAGCCGTCGATCGAGCTCACCTCGGAGGATCTCGCCGCCATCGACGAGACCGTTCCGAAGGGAGCCGTCGCGAACGACTCGGGCATCGCCGAGCAAATGTCCGTGTGAACCTCTGAGCCCGCATCGCGGGGGCGCGACCCGAGGCGTCTTGCGGCTCGATGGAGGGTTCACCTGTCTATAGACCAGAACCAACTCCGCCGGATTCGTGGGGGCAAGGAGACCTTGTTTCAACCCCCCTGGACAGCCTATGAGCAGGTGGAACGCCTGAGGCAGCTCCTCGGCACGACTGGCGCGAAGGATCCGGACGACGGGATCGGGGAGTCAGGACGGCTCCAACGTCGGCTTCGCGCCGAAGAGGTCGGCGAGGCCGTCGCCTGCGATTTCGGGCTAGCAAGCCCGATGGCTACCTCCTCGGCTCGTACCGCATCGCCACCGCTCCCGAGCCGAACTCCAGCCGGCTTACGAGCTTTAAGTCGACATGCTTCGATAGCCCCGCGAACAACGTCGGCCCGTGGCCGGCAAGCCTGGGATGCACCACGAACTCGTACTCATCGATCAATCCCAACTCCGTCAACGCCAGTGGGAGCCTCACACCTCCCACAAACAGTCCCATGCCCGACTCTCGCTTGAGTTGCTGAACGGCCTTGCCCAGATCGCAGCGCACGAGTTCCGCGTTCCAATCGACCTGCTCCAGGGTGCTCGACACGACATACTTCTTTGCCGCGTTGATCGTCTGGGCGAACAGTTCTATCCAATCAGGTCTCGCTCCCGTCGGCGCCAGCGACCGCCACGCTGATTCCATCATTTCGTAAGTCACCCGGCCAAAGAGAAGGGCATCGGCCTGGTTGAGGTTCTCGACCGCGTGACGATGCAAGTCCTCGTCCGGCGGGATTGCACGATGATCGCAGCATCCGTCCAATGTGACGTTGATGGAGTACCGAAGGGGTCGCATTTCGCAAGAGTGTACAGATCGCTCCTTCCTGCTCGGGTTCGAAAAAGCCCCGAAAGGCTCAACCGGTTTTGTGTAACGATGGTTCGGGACGCGGAACGTCTGTACCGTCAAGCGCACCGAGAACGTCTGCACCGCGGCATTGGATCCACCGGTCCTGCTTGCTTCGTCAGATCAGCCGCCGCACCTCGTCAGCAAAGCTCGGTGCTCCGCTCCGTTCGAGGCGGACCAGGACGTCGATCACCTCTAGTGGAGGGTTCGAAGTATGCGCCGCGAGCTCCTGAATCGCGCCGACCACGATCCTTGGAGCGAGGTCGAGTTGGTCGAGAAGGAAGTCATCCGGTGTGATCGCCACAATGTCGAAGCCTTTCAACGCCTCAGGCGGGAAGTGGCGAGTGTTCGCTGTCACAATCGCGTCAGCTCGACCGCGAATGGCAGCGGCGATCACGTGTGCGTCACCCGGATCCGGAAGCGGTCCCGTGACCGAGATCGACTCCCACCCAACGATGCAGGCGTCCTCGAATGTCAAACGCATCGATCCGATCCGCCGTTGCACGGCCTGGGTGTCGATGTCGGGATGAACCTCGACGATCGCCTCTTCGAGCTCCGCCAGGATTTCGTCGGACCAGAGCGGTCGATAAAGCTCCCGCTCGGCGAGCCTCAGCAACGTGTCCGCGAGCGCGATCGGCACGAGGACAGACGTATCGAGGACCGCCGAGTATCGAGACACGGTCAGCGCGACTCAGCGATTCGCGCGGCGCGACCGAACTTTTCTGAGCGCTTCTGTGTACGCGTCGGCGCGTTCATCATGCAGGCCGAGTTCGCTCGCCTCCTCGGTCATCTGGTTCAGAGCTGCGCGTCGCTCGGCTCGCCGACGAGCTTGGTAGTCGACGAGATCCTTGAGCTGCACGCGGCGGTGCCGATTCGGTTGTTGGTAAGGGATCTCGCCCTTTTCGAGGAGTTTCACGAACGTCGGCCGACTGATGCCGAGGAAGTCGGCCGCCTCCTGGGTAGTGAGTAGCAAGCTTTTCGGCGCAACGAGAATGGCATTCCCTCCGCGCATCTCCTCTGCTACTTGGCAAAGGACGCGATAGACCTCGTCAGGAAGGGCCGCTTCGCGCCCATCCGGGCCAATGAGTCGTGCCGGCGTCCTGTGCTGCTCGAGAAAACGGGCGAGCTCAAACACGACGTCGAGGTTCGTGGGAGGAAAGACGAGGCTCTCCTCCTTGTCCGGTGAAAGCACCGGGGCGACCTGATTCGACTTGGGCATGTGAGGGAGAATACCAGGAAATCGAAAAAATCGAAACACCCGTCACGGCCGTCCATCTTGACCGGTATGTTCTGCTGTATTAGAACACCGGTACATGAACCCGATCATCCGGTTTCGGCTCGATCCGCGCTCTGGCCTGGCTCCCTCTCGCCAACTCGTCGACCAGGTACGTCGCGCCATTAGCCTCGGCCGACTACATACCGGTGACCAGCTGCCGTCGGTCCGGGAAGTCGTCGCACAGATCCCGATCAACCCGAACACGGTTCACCGCGCCTACCGGGACTTAGAGCAGCTCGGTCTCGTCGAAGGTCGCCCGGGCCTCGGCACCTTCGTCGCTACCGACGCCCGCCAGGCGATAGAGCGCGAGCAGCTCGAGTCGTTGGTTGTCGAGCTGCGTCGCTGGCTCGCAAAGGCCACGGAGGCGGGTCTCGACGGTGAGTCCGTGCTGGCGCTGGTGGCGACGGCCCTCGAGCCGGGAAGTGACGAGTTCGCGGCGCTCTCATGAGCAATCCCGCCGTCGTCGAGACCGAAAACCTCGGCAAGCGTTACGGCCGCGGCAACTGGGGGCTACGCGACTGCACGTTTTCCATCCCGATGGGACGCATCGCCGCTCTCGTCGGTCCGAACGGCTCGGGCAAGTCCACACTCTTGACGATGACAGCAGGCATCACCCGCCCGACGACGGGCACCGTGAACGTGCTCGGCCTCGACCCTGTTACTTCGAGCGCCGAAGTCGTGCCGCGCCTCGCCTACCTCGATCAGGAGCGCCCCCTCTATCGCTCGTTCAAAGTGCAGGAAATGCTCCACTACGGCGAGCGGCTCAATCCTCACTGGGACGGTGAGCTGGCTCGCCACTACCTCGAAACGCTGCGCATCCCGATCGACTCCCGCGTCGGGAAGCTCTCCGTCGGCCAGCAGGCTCAGGTCGCGCTGACGCTCTGCTTGGCGAAGCGACCAGAGGTGCTGCTCTTGGATGAGCCCGTCGCAGCGCTCGACCCACTCGCGCGTGAGCAGCTGTTGCAGATTCTCATGCAATCGGTGGCCGAGGAAGGCGCCACGGTCTTGTTCTCCTCGCACGCCATCGGAGACTTGGCGGCAATCTGCGACTATCTGGTCCTCCTTGCCGGCTCACGGGTCGCGCTTGCCGACGATCTCGACTACGTGCTAGCGAGCCACCGGCTGCTCATTGGCGGAAGCGATTGGGTCGCTCTGCCGAGAGGAGCGGTGCTCGTCTCGACAGCGAGGGCTGCCCGACAGACGCACCTACTGGTCCGCCTCGAGGAGCCGGTCGAGGATCGCTCATGGCAGGTGCTCGAACCGACGCTCGAAGAGATCGTGCTCGCCTACCTTCGGGCAGCAGAGCCGCAGCTCGATGAGGCAATAGGTGGCCCGCCGCCAGAGTCGGCCACGACCACAGAGCGGAGCAAGCGGTGATCTGGGCTACCTGGCGACTCGGACGTCCGCTCTATGGCACCGTTGTCGTTCTCGCCATTGCCGTCGGGGTATGGCTTGCTATCACAGGTGCGCGCCAGGAGTCCGCGTGGCTGGCGTTCTCGGCGCTCCACTGCAACCAGCCCGGCACGTCTTCGTCGTGCATGGACGCCGCGGAGCGCTACTACGCGGCGAGCGACTTTTCGACTGCCGGCGTCGTCGTCAGCATCGTGCTGCCGGGATTACTCGGCCTCGTCGTCGGGACGCCGCTCGTTGCGGCAGAATACGGCCTACGAACGAACCGGCTCGGATGGACACAATCGATCACCAGGACGCGCTGGCTCCTCGTAAAGCTCTTGGTCGGCGTTTTGGTCACCGTTGCTATCGCGGCGGCTCTGACGCCGGTGCTCCAGTGGTGGACCGGCGCAGTGCAACGACCACGGATGCTCTCGTTTGACTTCGACGTGTCTGGCATCGTCCCGGTCGCCTACGCGCTGTTCGCTTTCGCTCTCGGCGCGCTCGTTGGGGCAATCGTCCAGCGTACGGGTTGGGCGTTCGCCATCGGCGTCCCGCTCTTCGCGGGCTTCCGCTACTTGGAGCGTTCTTTCGTGCGCGTTCACCTCGTCGCGACGACGTTCACCACGAAAGCGCTGATCGCTCCAGTGGACGTCTGGCTCATACAGCAGGGTTTCGTTCCTCTCGGACGCCTCACGCCCGCGCCAGGCCACACCTGGCAGAGCGATGCCAACGCCATCAACCGATGCGAAGTCGCTCAAGGCTTCCAGACAAAGCCCCTCGCAACTTGTGCCGCGAAGCTGCGGTTGCACTTTGTCTCAGAGGTACAGCCGGGAAGCCACTACTGGCCGCTCCAGTTGGTCGAGGCCGGTGTGTTCGTCGCGATCGCGGCGGTGCTGCTCGCGCTGACGGTAGTGGCGGTTCGCAGGTGGAGAACATGAACAAGGAGGGCGACGACGGCGCTGACAACGGCGGCCCGCGCGCCCAGAACAATCGTTAGCGGACGCCCTTCAGCGTTAGTAGTCGCCGCTGCTCGACGACCCAGAGCGACGGCTCGGGATTGCGCTGTGTGCCCGACAATACGCGCCCGCGACCATCGCCGTGGATGCCCCGACTGCCGGGTGTACGCCACACGTCGAGGATTGACAGACGGCTGCGGCGGTTGGAACAAAGCCTTCAGGACGTCCGAGCGATCGGACAGGAAAACGACGACTTCAACAGCCTAGACATTGTCGATTCGACAGCGTTGTGGAGGTAAGCGGGCTCGAACCGCCGACTTCCACGTTGCGAACTTGGCGCTTTACCAGCTGAGCTACACCCCCAGGCGAGCGGTCAGGACGGACCCGCCGACCCGGAATCCGTCCGAGAATACTCGCTGCTCGCTGGCTCCTGGCACGGGGACAAGAGGCCTGAGCCCCGTGCCCATCAAGGCTCTTCGCGCGGCGCGGATCTCACGAAACGGCCTCCGGAACGGAGGCCCAGCGCGCTAGGCGGACCCATCCGGACCAACAAGGCGGGACCTGTTGAATTCAGCATCAGACGCCGCCACGACGTGCCACCCACGGCCCGCGGCGATCACGCGAGGTTCCTTTCGGACGGGGCATTGTGCGGACCCACCGACAAAGCGACGACTTTTCGTGCACGCTCGGCCACCGCCGATTCTGTCGCGGCACACCGGATGAGCAGCACAAAGTACACACCGGTGACGGTCGCCAGCAGGACGGGCACATCCGCCGGGCGCCCGCTCTCCCCGGCGCGCGTCACACGGCCCCGCCACCGGGCGGAGATCTCCCCGTGAGCGCCATCCACCCTCCGCCGTCCGACTCTCGTGGTCCGGGTCGACCGGCGCCGGCTGCGTCCTGCGACCACAGCCATGAGGCGACGAATGCGCCGACGGAACTGTCGGTTCCGGTGGACCCGGCCTTCGGAGGCGACGCGTCGGCCTGGAACCCGGAGCAGCTCGTCGTGCTGGCGGCGTCGTCCAGCAAGCTCCGGTCCTTACTCGAGGTGGCGACCAGGGGAGTTGACGCCGGCGGCCACGAGGACGACGCCGCTGGGCGAGATGCCCGATGTGCCCCCGGTGCGCCTGACGCGGATCGTGCTCCGGCCGCGGATCGAGTCGGCGGCCCCGTCGACGAGGACCACGTCCGCCACCTCGCCGGGGCCGCGCCCCGCAGTGCTACCTCGCCAACAGCCTGTGCACGGCGGTCGAGATCGAACCGACGAACGTGACTTGCGCCCCGGAAGGCGGTCGAAGGCAAAGGCGACGGCCAGCCGAGGCGCAGCCGCGCCGCAGGGCGTAATCGGCGAGAATCGGCGCGATGCGATTCCCCGTGGCCCGGTCGCGCGAGCGGTTCGGTGACCGCTCCGCCGCGGGCCGGCAGCTCGCGGCCCGCCTCGAGGATTACCGCGGGACCGACACCGTCGTCGCCGGCCTGCCCCGGGGCGGCGTCCCCGTCGCTTTCGAGATCGCCGTCGCCCTTGACCTTGAGCTCGACGTGATCGTCGTGCGCAAGCTTGGCGCGCCCTGGCAACCCGAACTGGCGCTCGGCGCGGTCGGCGAGAACGGGGTGCGGGTCCTCAACGCCGCCGTGGCCGCCACCACGGGGATCGGCGACGACGAGCTCGCCGCGATCGAGCGGCGCGAAACCGCCGAGGTGGCCCGTCGTGCCGCGCTGTTCCGCGCCGGGCGCGAGGGGGCCCCACTCGTCGGGCGCGGCGTCATCGTCGTCGACGACGGCGTGGCGACGGGCGCGACGACGCGGGCCGCCTGCGAGGTCGCCCGCGCCACCGGGGCGCGAAAGGTCGTTCTCGCCGTCCCCGTCGCCCCCGCGGAGTCGCTGGCCGAGCTCGCCGCCTCGGCCGACGAGCTCGTCTGCCTGCTGGCGCCGACGGGGTTCAGCTCGGTCGGTGAGTGGTACGACAACTTCACCCAGACCTCCGACGCCGAGGTCATCGCCCTGCTCGAAGCGGCCGCCACTCGACGGGCTCCGCCCGACGAGAGCGCGACCGACCCCTGACGGCGGGATGGGCGCGCCGCCCCGGAGTGTCGCGCACCGCCCAGACAGGGTTGGCGGCCGCGGCTCATCTTGGCGTGCCTTTTGCCGGCCGAGCCGCCGATCACCCCGAGCGGTGCAGCTCCCGGATGCACTCGACGAGGTCGTGGATGGCGGAGGCCACCGTGTTGAGGTCGCTTCCTTCCGGCCGGTCGGAGGCGACCCGCTGGACACGGCGGTCGATCTCCGCGAGCCGTCCGGTGAGCGCCGGATCGAGACCGCCGGAGCCGTCGGGCGCGGTCTCCGGCTCCCCGGGAGAGACGATGGGCTCGGCACTGGATTGACGTCGACGTCTCACACCGACCTCCTCAGGAGGCATCGACCCGATACTAGGTCCGAAAAGCCCTGGTCATCCGTCGGGCCGTCGAAAGAGCCCGTCCTTGGTCCCGGACCGGCGAGCTCGACGCCGGCGCGCGGCAGGCGTCCGGCGGGGAGCCGCCCGTCTCCCCGTTGAGGCGCGGGCCGGCGTGGCCTCGCCCGGGGCGCCGCGGGCGTGGGGCGAGGTGCGCTAGACAGCGACGCGGTGGACCCGAGTGGGTTGCCGCGCCCGGCCGGGGCCGACCGCGTTACCGTCGGAACCTTGACCGCGTGCCTTTCGCTCTGGGGAGGTCAGTCGTGACGATCAAGATGAAGATCACCGGAGAGCTCGCGCAGTCGGTCACCTGCCAGCTCGAGCCGGGACAGACGATCTACTCCAACGCGAACAAGTTCCGTTGGAAGACGACGAACGTCTCCATGGAGACGCGGCTCAGCACGCCACCGGATTCGGACGCCTCCGGCGGAGCCCCGGCGAAGAAGGGCGGCCTCCTCCAGCAGGCGCTGTCGACGGCGACCGACGTCGGCAAGCGCGTGCTCAGCGGTCAGAGCCTTGCCTTCCAGTGGTTCCGCCCCGAAGGGGGCTCCGGACTCGTCGCGTTCGCGGGGATGCTACCGGGCCAGATGCGGGTGATCGAACTCGACGGGTCGACCGGCTGGATCTCCGAGAAAGAGGCGTTCGTCTGCGCCGAGGACAGCGTCAAGTTCGGTATCTCGGTTTCCAAGTTCCGCTCCGGACGGCGCAGCGGTGAGGGCTACATCCTCGAGCACTTCACGGGCTCGGGAACCCTGCTCCTTGTCGGCGGCGGCACGCTCATCGACATCGACCCTGCCAACTACGGCGGCAAGATCCAGGTGCACGCCGGGGCGCTCGTCGCCTTCGCCGAGACCATCGAGTACGGCGTCGACTACGTTGGCGGCCTCAACATGCAAACCGTCATGACCGCGGCGTTCGGCGGACAGGGGCTGAGCCTGATCTCGCTCTCCGGGAGCGGACCGGTGATCCTGCAGTCGACGCTGCATTTCAACTTGGAGACCGAGGAGAGGAACACCGACGACAAGCGCGGCGTGCGCAGCGGCGGTGGCTTCCTCGACAGGCTCTAGACGATCGAGGGATTCGGGACGAGGAGGAACGATGCCATTCATTGACAAGATGAAGGCCGGAGCGGCCCAGGCGGCGCACAAGGCCCAGGAAGCGGCGAAGGCCGGACAGGCCAAGCTCGACGAGGCCAAGGCCAAGCGCGAGCAGGACGCGATGTTCCGCGACCTCGGCGCCGCCGTCTACGCCGAGCGCAGCGGCACGGCCGACGCCGGCACGTCGGCGGAGATCGACCGGTTGGTCGCGGCGCTAAAAGAGCACGAGGCGGCCCAGGCCGCGTCGGCGGCCGCGTCGGCACCCGCCGACTCGACGGGCAGCACGGGCCCGACGACGGGAGGGGACTTCAAGCTCGACGACTGACCAAGACCCCGGACACGAAAGAGCCCGGCTCGCAGCCGGGCTCCTGTCGGTCTCACGTCGCTGTCAACGCTCGATAACGACAACCGTTCCCGTCGTGGAGGTCAGGCTGAGCCGCTCGAGGCGGCCGATGATCCCGTACGTGCCGGGGACCAAGCTCTCCGGGGCGATCGTCGCCAGCCGGACCGGAACCTCGATCGCCGCGCCCGGTGGCACGAGGATCGTCTTGCCGACGCGGTTCGGCGGCGGGGGCAACTCGTCGTCGCGGGAGGCGAGCAGGCGCCGGTTCGACGGCAGCTCGAGCAGCCAGGCGATGACCTCCAGCGGCCGCTCACCGTCGGCCGACCAGAGCTCGTTGCTCGTGTTCTTCACTTTGGCGTAGAGCTGCGGCGGCAGGCCCCGGACGATGACCTGCTCGGCCGGCCACACCAACTCGAGGTCCTTCGTCGGCGAGGTGCCGGCCGTGATCGCCCGGAGGTTGCGCCCGGCGCTGCCGGCACGCCAGACACCCGATTCGAGCTTCAACGGCGCGACCGCCCATTCGCCCTCGGCGCCGGGTTCTGGCGCGGCGTAGACGCGGTTCATCTCGTCCTCGTAGACGAGGCGCCAACCCGTCGGAGGCAGGAAACGCCAGGCGTTGAGGACCTCGCGTCCGTAGAAGGTCCCGCCACGGGCGAGCACTTCGTCGATCGGTGTCCCGTCCCCACCGAGTGTCGTCCCGTCGATCAACCACTCACCGATCTGGACCGTTTGGCTCAGTGTCTCGGTCGTCTGGAGGATCTCCGCCTCTCTCGTCTTCTGCATACCACGCAGTGTGGCACTCGTGACCACTCTCGGTCAAGATGAAATCCACAT
This sequence comes from Acidimicrobiales bacterium, assembly GCA_035625025.1. GTDB lineage: Bacteria > Actinomycetota > Acidimicrobiia > Acidimicrobiales > Bog-793 > Bog-793. Next base: position 15,982 of record DASPQJ010000056.1, on the reverse strand, counting down.
TTGCCACTATTTGTGGTCAATGACGTTCTGACTAGCATTTCCGTGTGCGCGTTCTGGCCCATCCGCACCAGCACGAGGAGTGGCGGGTCGAGTCGCCGAGGTCGCGGAAAGGGAGAGCGGATCTCCGGACTGCGCTGAGGGTGGTCGTCGGTCGCCGAAGTTCAGCGGAAGTCCCGGGAGCGGCCGATCGCCATCGCCAGCTCGAGCGCCTCCAGACGCTCGGCGACGACCGAGCGCGCCGCGCCGATGCCTTCGAGGCGGCCGCGGACGATGAGCGCTGACGCCTGTGCGACCGAGCCCCGGTGACGGGACCACAGCCCCGGTGAGCAGATGACGTTGACCACCCCGGTCTCGTCCTCGAGGTTGATAAAGACCGTCCCCCCCGCGGTCGACGGCCGCTGACGGTGGGTGACGATGCCCGCCACGAGGACCCTGCCCGGGTCCGTCTCGACGAGCGCCGCTGCCGGGCGCACGCCGCGTGCGGCAAGCCACTCCCTTAGCGGCGCGAGGGGGTGGCTGTCGGTCGACACGCCCGTCGCCCAGAGATCGGCGGCGAGCTCGTCGACCTCGCCCATCTCCGGCAGGTCGGGCGCGCTCGCCCCGGGAACCATGCCGGGCAGCCGCTCGGGACGGCCCGGGGCGAGCGCGCCGGCGGCCCACAACGCGGCCCGGCGTGAGGTCACGGCACCAGCCCGGTCGAACCCCTCGACCGGGCCGAGAGCCGCGAGGGCACCCGCCGTCGCCAGCGACTCGAGCTGCGGACGGGTCGGCCCGACCCGGCGCGCGAGGTCGTCGATGCTCGTGTACGGCGCCCGGGCGGCGAGCTCGCCGGCGAGTTCGGCGCCGACTCCGCGGATCGAACCGAGGCCGAGGCGCACCGCCGTCGCCCCCCGACACCGGGGATCGTCGACGAGGCTCGCCTCGGCGGCACTTTCGTTCACGTCGGGGCGGAGCGTCGTGACCCCGTGGCGCCGGGCGTCGGCGACGAGGCTCTCCGGCGACCAGAACCCCATCGGCTGGGAATTCAGCAGCGCGGCGAGAAAGGCAGCGGGGTGGTGGTACTTGAACCACGCCGAGGCGTAGACGAGATAGGCGAACGAGACCGAATGGGACTCGGGAAAGCCGAAGTTCGCGAAGGCGGCGAGCTGTTCGTAGATCGTGTCGGCGACCTCTCCGGTGATCCCGCGTTCGGCCATGCCCTCGTAGAGCCGCCCCCGCAACCTCTCCATGCGCGCCACCGAGCGCTTCGAGCCCATCGCCTGGCGGAGCTCGTCCGCCTCGACGGGGCTGAACCCGGCGGCGTCGATCGCGATCTGCATCAGCTGTTCTTGGAAAAGCGGCACGCCGAGCGTCTTTTCGAGGGCACCCCGCAGCAGGGGGTGGAGGTAGCGCACCTCTTCCTCGCCGTTGCGGCGGCGCAGGTAGGGGTGGACCGAACCGCCCTGGATCGGTCCGGGTCGGATCAGCGCGACCTCGACGACGAGGTCGTAGAAGACGCGCGGGCGCAGCCGCGGCAACGTCGCCATCTGGGCGCGGCTTTCGACCTGGAACACCCCGATCGAGTCCGCCCGGGCGAGCATGTCGTAGACGGCGTCCTCCTGGGGGATCGTCGCGAGCTCGATCGCCTCGCCAAACCGGACGGCGACGAGGTCGACCATGCGGTGGAGCGCCTCGAGCATGCCGAGCCCCAACAGGTCGAACTTCACGAGCCCGACGGCCGCGCAGTCCTCCTTGTCCCACTGGAGCACGGAACGCCCCTCCCGTCGGGCCCACTCGACCGGGCAGACGGCAATCACCGGGCGGTCGCAGATCACCATCCCCCCCGAGTGGATGCCGAGATGCCGCGGGAAGCCCTCGAGCCCGGCCGCGAGACGCACCACCTCCGGAGGGATCCCGAGCTCGGAGGCCACGGCCGACGGGTGGGCGGTAGTCGGCGCGGAGTGCGAGAGACTCGCGACGAACGCCGACCCGACCCTTCGCGACCAGGTGTCGATGGCGCCGGGTGGATAGCCGAGCGCCCGCCCGGCGTCGCGGATCGCGGACCTGGGACGGTAGGTGACGACGTTCGCCACCTGGGCGGCGTGTTCCCGCCCGTAGCGGTCGTAGACGTAGGCGATGACCTCGTCGCGCCGGCCGGACTCGATGTCGAGGTCGATGTCGGGTGGGCCGTCGCGGGCAGGCGAGAGGAACCGCTCAAATAGCAATCCCAGGCCGACAGCGTCAGCGTTCGTGATCCCGAGCGCGAAACAGACCGCCGAGTTCGCCGCCGATCCCCTCCCCTGGCAGAAGATGTTCGCCCGCCGGCAGAACTCGACGATGTCCCAGACAACGAGGAAGTAGCCGGGAAAGCCGAGCATCTCGATAACGCCGAGCTCCCTGTCGATCGCCTCCCACGCCCCGGGGACGCGCGCCGCGCCCCGGGGGCCGTAGCGACGGGTACCGCCCGCCTCGACGAGGGTACGCAGAAACCCCGCCTCGTCGGTGCCGTTCGGCACCAGGAACGGCGGGAGGCCCGGGGCGATGAGACGGAGATCGAAGGCGCACACCCGGCCGAGCTCGGCGGCGGCTTCGACGGCCCCGGGATAGCGACGGAACCGTCTCGCCTGCTCGGCCCCCGAACGCAGCGCGGCCCCGGCCCAGGCCGGCAGCCAGCCGTCCACTTCCTCGAGACTGCGCCGGGCCCGGACCGCGGCGAGCGCCGTCGCCAGCGCATAGCGGGACGGCGTCGCGTAGTGGGCGTTCGTCGTGGCGACGACGCCGAGGCCGGCGCGGATACCGAGTGTCGCGAGGGCGTCATTGCGCGCCTCGTCGAGCGGGGTGCCGTGGTCGAACAATTCCACGACGACGTTGTCTCGGCCGAACGCCTCGACGAGGCGGGCGAGTTCGCGCGCCGCCACGGCCGGGCCCCCGGCCAAGAGGGCCGCGGGCACGGCGCCACGCCGGCAGCCGGTGAGCACGCACCAGTGACCCGCATGGGCCTCGGCGAGAAGCTCGAGACCGAAGGCTGGCCGGCCCTTCTCGCCCCCGACGAGATGGGCCCGGGCGATCGCCGTTGACAAACGGGCGTATCCCTCGGGGTCCCGCGCCAGCACGACGACGTGGGCGGCCTCGGGATCGATCGACCCGGCCCGCGCCTCCGGTTGGCGTCGATTGCCGGTCGGCAACGAGAGCTCGGCACCGAAGACGGTCGGCAGCGAGAGCTCCCGGGCGGCGGCGGCGAAACGGACAACGCCGTAGCACCCGTCGTGGTCGGTGAGCGCGAGCGCCTCGAGGCCGAGGCCCGCCGCTGCCTCGGCGAGCTCCTCGGGACTCGAGGCGCCATCGAGGAAGCTGAAGTTGGAGTGACAGTGCAGTTCCGCGTACTGCACCCCGCCCCGGAGGGGCTCGAGACGCCCCTGTGGGAGGTCGGCCTCGTGTCCCCGGATATGCCCCGCGACGGCGTGACGGAGCGGCGTCGCGCCGTTACGCCGTCCCGAGAGACGACGCTCGAGCTCGGACCAGGGAACGATCGGGTTGAACGAACTGATCGCCTGACGATATCGAACATATGTTCGATTCGCTAGAGGCCACCACCTGCCCGGATGCCCTGCGCCGGTCCGTCCCCCTCGACGAGTGCGCTCGCAGGACCGAGGCCGGGTCGGAGCGCCAACCCGAGCGCCGCCTCGAGACCGGCGGCCAGCCAGAAGAGTACGGCCTCACTCCAGGCCCGGCCCAGAAACGCCAACCCAACTGGAAGTCCGTGCAGCGCGCCGATGGACCGTGATCGACGGGTGGCTCGCCACCGCGGCAATTCTGAAGCCCGCGCCGAGAAACGTGTCACCGTTTACGTGGTCGATGCACCACGCCGGGGCGGTCGTGAGGACGGCGAGCGCGTCGAGCGCGTGGTCGATGCTCCTCGCGATCGCGCACTCCACGCACCGCGCCCGGGCAACGCGATACTCCTCGTCGCCCAGTCCCCCCGTCGCGACAGACCGCTCCAGATGGTCCTGGCCGAACAACGTCAGCTCCGCACCGGCGTGCGCGGTGTTGAAGGCGACCACCTCGGCGAGCGAGCGCGGTCCTTCGCCCGTCGACCTGGCGCGGTCCGCCAGGTAGCGGTCGAGACCGTCAGGGAACTCGTGACAGAAAACGATGAGCTCGTCGTCGTCAACCCGCTCCTCTTCGGCGCCCGGGACGCCGACGGCGCCGACGATCGTCGTCCCGGCATCAGCATCGCCGCGACCGCGCCAGCGAAGAGCGCGTTCGACGCCCCGTGGTAACCGGGGCAGAGGAAACGCGCCCGTTCGCTTGGGGCAACCCACGGGATGCCGATCCGCGCCCCGCGCAGGCCGTCGGGCCGGCAGAACGAGCAGCAGTCGACGGGCAGGCTGGTCGGCCGACGGGATTGCGCCGGATCGACGGGGTCCGCGACGGCGAGCACGCCGAGGAGTGTCACCGTATCAACGACGGAGCGTGCCATCGGTCCCGACGCGTCCTGGCTCGCGGCGATCGCCACTACTCCTGTCCGGCTCACGAGGCCGACCGTCGGCTTCAGGCCGACGAGCCCGGCGACCGTTGACGGGCTGAGGCTCGCCCCGCGACAACGGCGGTACCGGATCCCAACGACGATCCCCTCGGGCTCCGGTCGAGCGCGAAAGGATTGCGTGTCGGGCCGTCGACGGCGCTCCAGCCCGATGTGGAACACGCCGATCGGAAGTTCGCCCACTCCGAGAGGTTGGTCTTGCCGAGAATGACGCCACCGACGACGAGGGCGTCGCGGCGCGGCGGCTCCGAGGCGAGTGCGAACGAGCCGGCGTTCGACGCCGGGCCCGCAGTGTCAAGGTTGTCCTTCACGAGGACCGGGATGCCGTGCAGGGGCCCACCTCCGCACCCGAGACGCGTTCGGTGTCGCGGTCCGGCGCGATCTTCACGACGGCCCCGCCGACGGCGAGCACCGCGTGGAGCCGCGGCCCCGCGGAGTCGATCGCGGCGATCCGCGCGAGGAGTGTCTCGGCCAGCTCGACGCTCGTCGTCTCGCCGGTGTCGAGCGCCCTCCGGAGCTCGGCGAGATCGGCATAGGCGAGCTGTGCGGATTCGGGATACGGATCCCTGGACGCTTCGTTGTTCCTCGCGCCTTCCTTCGTGTGCGTTGGGGGGATCTTTGTCGCTCGGCGACGATCGGGCGACTCGGCGTCAGTCGTAACTCCCCTCGACAATCCAGCGACCCCGATCGATCGCGCAGAGGTACGCGTCCCCACGCGCCGTCACGATCTGGAACCGGGCGCGTCGGCGGTGCGCGGCCGCGTCCCACCACTGCTCGTCGCTCGGCCAGGGACCGGCCCACGCGACGACCGGGGACGGCGGCAGTCCCCCGACGACGACGGCTGCCGGCACCCCGCTCGGTGTGCCGTGCCCGTCCACGCCGACTTTGCGGCCGTCGCCGTCGAGCACTTCCGCCGGATACGGCTCGTGGGGAACCACGGTCGGATTCGGACGGGGCAGCTGACCGGGCCACGGCTGCGCGACGTCGTCGGAACAGGCAGGAAAAGGATCGCCGAACGGGGCGAAACGGACCCGTTCGGCCGGTCCCCGGCCGCCGACGAGCCGGGGTCGGACGACTGCCTCGGGTCCGAGCAGCCCCTGGATCCGGGCGAACACCCGGGCGACCCGATCGTCGTCGGTGCGCGGACGTCCCCACAGCTCGAGTTGACGGCCGTTGTCGGCCGTGACATCGACCGGCACGAGTCGGACCCGCGCGATTCCGGTCCGCTCGCCCGTGTCGTCGGTGTCCTCAGGAAAACCAGCACCGCCGAGCCACGCTTCGAGCTGCCAGCGGAGCCGTTCCGCGACGAGCGCCGGCGTCCACGTCCCGTCGTGCGCCCAGCGACGCTCGAGCCGGTTCCCCGTCGACGTCTCGACTTCGATCCTCAAAAGACCGCAGGCAAGCCCCTCGCCGGCGAGCCGGCTGCAGAGTTTCTCGGCGAGGTTCTTCGCGAGGAAGGCCGTCGTGCCGACGTCGACGGCGGGAGGCTCGAGGCGTGTCTCGACGCCAAGATCGCGCCGGCGCGGGCGCGCGTCGAGGGAACCTCCGTCGAGTCCTCGCGCGAGACGGTGGAGCCGCGCGCCGTCGGGACCGAAACGGGCGAAGACGTCGACCTCCTCGAGCGCGGCGAAACCGCCGAGGGTCGTGATCCCGAGGCGCCGGAGGAGAGCGCAGAGTTCGGTGCTGCCGATGCGCCCGATGTCGAACGGCGCGAGGAACGCTCGAGCCTCGCCCGGGGGGACGATACAGCCGCGTTGCGCGGCCATCGTCGCCGCGTACGGCCCATCGGCAATCCCGACCCGCCACCACTCACCGATAAGGGGGGCGTGCCTGTCACCGGGTTGCGACGCCCCGGAGAGCCCGAGGCCTTCGCCCAGTACCTCGACCGCTCCTGCCACCTCGACGGCGAAGGACTCCTCCCCTCCGAAGTACCGGGCCGGCCCGCGGGTCGCGAGCGCGGCCCAGCCCGGGCGCCGGACGGCGACGAGCGCCCCGAAACGTTCCAGGGCGACGACGACCGGCTCGAAGGCTCGGACCTCGGCCCCGGGGTCGCGCGGGATGATTACGAGCCCAGAGCAACACGACTCCGCCTGGCGCCGACGCTGAAAAGGGTGGACGCCCGACCGCCGGGCGGCCGCCGACGCGGCGATCACCTTGCCGCTGGCGACGACAGCGACCGCCTCTTCCGGTCGGTGTCCGGCGGCGCTCACCGGCCAGTCGGGGCACCACACAACGAGCGCCCGCTCGGGGGTGGGGCCTTTCACCACACACCCGCCGAGGCCGGCGCGGCCTTGGCGCCAACCGGGGACGCGGGCGAGATGCCCTCGGGCAACGACGGGAGCCAGAGACTGGCGCGCTTTTCCTGGGGAGCGGCGGCCCGCCGGGTCGCGATGACGTCGACCCGGTGCGCAAGCATCCGGCCGTTGCCGGCCCCCAGACCCGCGAACGAACTCCCCGTCACCGAGAGAAGGACATCGACCCCGTCCGGCCAGGGCCCGCTGGTCACCGTGGGCGCCGCCAGGGAGCCGGACAGGACGACGAGCACCGCACGACGCTCCCGGGCCCGGTCGCTCAGCCGGCGTCGATCGGCCGGGGACAGCCCGGGCGCGGCGACGAGCACGATGTCACACCCGTCGAGCAACGCCGCGACAACGGTCGGGAAACGCTTCCCGGTCCGGGGCACGAGGACGAGACGATCGAGGCTGACGCCGAGTTCGTCCGCGGCGACGATTCCCAGGTCCTCCAGCTCGACGGCCGCGCACCACGCTCCCATCGAGCTCGCCTCGGCGATGAGACCGAGCGCGACCGCCGTCGTCCCGCAGGCTCCGTCGGCCGCGACGGCGAGGGTGCTCCCCCGCCGGAGACCGGGCGTACCGAGGAGCTCGGCGAATCCCGGGGCGACCGGCAAGAGGTCCTCTCGTGCCAGGACGAGCGGACGGACCCGTTGCGCGATCAGATCGGAAACCGCCGGACGGACCTGTTGACCCGTACCTGGCATCCCGGGGGCAGGTCCGGCCGGTCCGGGGACAGGAAGCGTCACGGTCATCCCCCAAAGTTAGCGAACATATGTTCGATCGCCAAGGGTCAACGGCGAACGATCGAGAGGAACGCGTCAGGGCCCGGCACCCGCCCTCCATCGGCACACCAGTCGCTCAGCCACGGTGGCGGCGGGACGCCCGCTACACCGGCGCGATTAGCGTGCAACCATGGTGCCGACCGGCCACCTGCTCACTTTCTTTGCGACCGTGGGCGTGCTCATCGTGGCGTCAGGTTCGAGCGTGCTCTTCGTCGTCCACCGCGCCCTTACGTTCGGTCGCCGAGCCGGACTGGCAACCGTCGCTGGCAACGCCACGGGTGTGTACCTACAGGTGGTCGCGGTCGCCTCCGGCATCAGGGCGATCGTCGAGCAATCGATCGCCGTCTTCACGATCATCAAGTTCTTCGGCGCCGCCTATCTAATCTTCCTCGGCATCCAGGCCCTCCGCCACCGTCGCGCGCGCTGCCGGGTCCTCGAGACGACCCCCGAGCCGAGGACAGCCCGTCGACAGCTGCGCGACGCCTTCGTCGTCGGTGTCGCCAACCCGAAGACCGTGGTCCTTTTCGCCGCCATCCTCCCCGAGTTCGTCGACCGTCCCGCCGGTGACGTCTCGGCGCAGCTCCTCGTCCTCGGGACGATCTTCGTCGCCATGGCGCTCGTCTCCGACGCCACCTGGACGCTCGCCGCCGGAGGCGTTCGGACGTGGCTTGGCCGCACACCGCGCTGGCTCGAACTCGTCGGCGCGTTGAGCGGGATCGCGATCATCGGCATCGGGCCGCGGCTGGCGCTGGCCGGCCGCCGGGACTGAAGCGGGGTCGAGGAGTTCGCGCGCCCCGGAGGGGGAAGGGACCGACCGCCGGCTGGCGCGATCGACGGCGAATGGGAGCTGAGGTGGCACGGAACAGGGTTCACCTGCGAGCGATGCAGACACCCGACCTCGTCGAGGTGGCACGCGTCGCCAACGCGGCCTTCGGCCACATCATCGGGCAGATGACGGGCCGAGCGGCGGCGACGCCGGTGCTGCCGCCACTCCTGTTCTCGACCCGACTCGCGGCCGACCCGGCGGGTTGCTTCGTCGCGACGGGCGAGACGAACGAGATCAGCGGTGCCGTCTTCTCGATCGCCCGCGGCACTTTGGGCTGGCTGGGTCCGCTCGCCGTGTCGCCCGACGTCCAGGGTCGAGGTGTCGGTCAAGCGCTGATCGCGGGCTGCCTCGAAAGTCTGCGCGGGCGCGGGGTGCGCCTCGTCGGGCTGGAGACGTTCGCCGACAGCCCGTTCCACGTCCATCTCTACTCCAAGTTCGGATTCCGACCGTCCTGGACGGGTGTCGGATTCCGACGGAATATCGCTCCGGTGCGCATGCCGACCGACGTGACGACCGACGGCGCGCCGCCCGATCTCGACTTCGTTTACGAAGGGCTCGACGTCGCCGCCGAAGTCGCGACGACGGAGTCATTCGCAGTGGGCACCACCTACGTCACCGAGGGGGGTCTGGCCGTTTGTCACTTCGCGCCGACCTTCGAAGCCGAGGGGACCGGCTTCCTCCCTTTCGTCGCCGCGTCCTCGAGGCCCGCCTTCGACCGTCTACTCGACGCGGCAGAGCACGCGTGCGGCGAACGTGGCTTCGGGGTCCTCACCGTGCGCGTGCCTGGTTCGAGCTGGCAAACGATCGACGCGCTCGTCGCCCGCGACTACCGAGCGGGAAGGGTGGAGGTCCGCATGAAGCTCGGCGCGCGGCCGGACTACGACAGCGGCAACTTCTTCTACGGAGACAACTGGCTTTAGGCGCGATCCCGACGCGTCCGCCACGGCAACGGGAACAACCCCCTGCGACCGTGACAGGCGATCGAGCCGTGCTCGGCGTCTAGCTCTTTTCGGGCGCCACATCCTCGATCAACTGCGGACCGTTGTTGCGCACGTCGCCGACCCGCGCGTCGACGGCGCGGACCGCGAGGGTGCCGGCTGCTGCGGGGCGCAGGAGCGCCTCAAGCTCGTCCCGCTCGGAGACGTGCGGGTCGAGCCAGGCGTCGAGGACGTCGGGTTCGAGCACCACCGGCATCCGGTCGTGAATCGGCGCGACCTCGGGATTGGCCTCCGTCGTTATGATCGTGCACGAGCGGATCCACGCGGTTTCGTCGTCGGCCGAATTCGGATCGCGCCACGACTCCCACAGTCCGGCGAAGGCCATCGGGTCGCCGTCCGTGCGGTGGAGGAAGAACGGCTGGCGACGCCTCCCGGAGCCCTGGCGCCACTCGTAGAACCCGTCCGAGAGCACGACGAGCCGCCGGGCCCGGAAAGCGCCGCGAAATGACGCCTTCTCGGCGACGGTCTCGGCCCGCGCATTGAAAAGACGGCTGCCGATGGCCGCCTCTTTGGCCCAGGAAGGTATCAAGCCCCAGCGGTATTTGCCCAGAAGGCGACCACCGTCGACATCGGGCGCGAGACCCAGCACGGTCCTCGTCGGCGCGATGTTGTAGTTCGCGACCCACTCGCGGCCGAGTTCGGAAGCTTGACGCGCACCAAAGAAGCTCGCGAGCTCATCGATCGGCGTCGCAAGAACGTATCGGCCGCACAAAATCGACTGGCCCCAGCGAGGAAGCCGCGCTAGCGGCGGGCGTGACGCAACACAAGGCTCGCGACGAAGAACACGAGCGCGAGAACGACGACGAGCTTCACGAAGAACCACAACAGCCCGACGATGAAGTGCAGCGCCGCGAAGGCGACGACGGCCGCCACGACGAGAGTTCCGATGACAACGAAAGCGTGCACGGGGCGAATGCCCGTCGACCTGCTCTGTGGCTGGATCATGGGCCGTTCCCTTTCGTCAACGGCCACCGACGCGACAGGCGCGTGATCGCCGCACGTTGTCATCCTAGCGAGGCGGTTCTCAGGCGACCCGTCGGGGAAAGGGCCGGGGACACCCGCGGTCTCGCCCTCCCGACCAGCTGACGGTGACGCCACGCCCCGCTGACGTGCCGACCGCGCCGTCGCGGGCCCAAGAGCCCCCGACGCGACGGGAGCTAACATCGAGCCGTGGGCGAGATGACAGGCAAATCCGCCTTCTATACCGCTCCGGGGGTGAGGTTGATGATCAGTCCCAATTTGCGCAGTGGTCGTACCCGCACGCGCCTCGCGTTCGGGTCGTTCGTCGTACTTGGCGTGATCGCGATCCTCCTGGCCACACCGAGCGTCGTCAGCGCCTCGAGCAGCTCTGGCAGCACGACGGCAGCGATCAAGGCGAACTGGACGACGTTCTTCAACGGAACGACCCCAGCAGCGAAGAAGGAGACCTTGCTCCAGAATGGGACGGAATTCGCGACCTTCCTGCAGGCCCAAGCCAAGACGACGACCGCGCGATCGACAACCGTCAAGGTCACCAAGGTGACGCTGCTGTCGAAGACAACAGCACGGGTCACTTACACGATCTACCTCGGCACCACACCGGCCGAACCCAACGCCACCGGTATGGCCCTTCTCGTGGGGAAGGTCTGGAAGGTGAGCGACGCGAGCTTCTGTGCACTCGTCAGTCTCGAGGGCAGCGCGCCGAAGGCCTGCGCGAAGGCCACGTAACTCGCCCGCGGCACTAGTCGCCCGGCGACCCGGGACCGGGTCGTCGGCGCAGTGCCGACATGCCAGGAATCTCGGCACGACAGCGGCGATCAAGAGCGCCCGCCGGGTCCGTCCCGACCGGAAGTTTGCCGCGACGGCGTTCCCGCGTGCGGATGGTTGTGCACAGCCTCGACGGCTTCGGTCCCCCGGAGCCGGGGAGGACCGGCTCGGTGCGCGCCCGATCACGTCGACCGCGGCCGAGACACGCTCGAAGGTCAGGTCAGCGCACTCCGGCCTTACACCCTTTCTGAGATGGGATAACGCTTAGAATCACCGGCACTGGCCCGGCAACCCGGTAAACTTCATTTGAGTAATTTTCCAGTCGGTCTAGTGGCGCGCGGGTCCCGAGGCACTCGGCGCGCGACGAAGGTCTGAGCACGACCATCCGGTCACCGAAGACCGTCGCCCTAGCCGATAAGCAACCGTCCGTCCTGGACAGTGAGGAGCAGCCACAGCAAACAGCCAAGGGCGCACACCGTCTGCACCTCGCCTGGGCGCCCTGTGCGCCCTGACCCGTCGATTTCCCTGCCGGGACCGGGCCGCGAGACGGATGCAGGAAGACGGTTCGCCCGCATCCCGACCCACCTGGACATCGCCTATTCCAAGGAGGCCTTCGATGCGACGACACGCTTTGCTCGCGCTCAGTTCCGCCATCGTCATCGTCGGTGGCGCAGGCCCACTCGCCGACGGCGCACCCGGTTTGCGGGCCGCAGCGATCGGCGGCTATTTCCGATCGATCCCTTCGGCCCCTGCGGTCCGTCACGCACGGCGCGCCTCTCCCGCCGCGGCGGCCGCGCGACCGGGGAATCTGCTCTTGCCGGGCCGCGTGCCGGCGACGCCGTTGCCCTACTTGCTGGCGACACGACCTCTCCCGCTGGGACGGGCGGTGGCCTCGCGGCGGATCAGCCTCAGCTCCGAGGGCGCGGTGACGGACACACAGTGGCGCGCCCTGCGCAACTGCGAGTCCGACGACCATTACGACATCGACACGGGCAACGGTTACTACGGCGCCTACCAGTTCGCGCCGACGACGTGGTGGGCGCTCGGCTACCGCGGGCTGCCGAGCAATGCCCCGGCGGCCGTCCAGGACCGCGCCGCCCGTCGCCTGCAGCACATCGTCGGCTGGTCGGCGTGGCCGGTCTGCTCGGCGGTCCTCCGTTTGTAAGCCTGTTCAGCGGCGGCGCCCCCGGCGGGTTGTCGGTACTGTTCAGGAGAACAGGCCCGTCGTCGCGGGTTCGAACCAGAGGTGGTGCGTCGTGGCGCTCGTCGATCCGCAGTTCTCCGACGGCATCGCGCTCACTTTCGACGACGTCCTCCTCGTCCCCCAGGAATCTGACGTCCTGCCGCACGAGGTCGATACCACCACGCGGCTTTGTGACCGTCTCGAGCTCAACATCCCGCTCGTCTCGGCGGCGATGGACTCGGTCACCGAGGCCCGGATGGCGATCGCGCTGGCGCGCCTCGGCGGCCTCGGGGTGATCCACCGCAACATGTCCGTCGAGCGCCAGGCCGAGGAGGTCGACCGTGTCAAGCGCTCCGAAGCCGGCATGGTGCTCAACCCGATCAAGATCGGGCCGGACCGCCCCGTGGCCGAGGCGCTCGAGCTCATGGGCAGCTTCCACATTTCGGGGATCCCCGTCGTCGACCCCGACGACCACCTCCTCGGGATCGTGACGAACCGCGACCTCCGCTTCCACGAGGACCCCCGAGCGCTCGTGTCCGAGGTGATGACCTCGACGGGCCTCGTCACGGCACCGGTCGGCACCGATCTCGCCGGGGCGCGGCGGATCCTCCAGAAGGCCAAGATCGAGAAGCTCCCGATCGTCGACGACGCGAACCGGCTGCGGGGTCTCATCACCGTGAAGGACATCACGAAGCAGGCAGCCTTCCCTCAGGCCTGCAAGGACTCCGACGGGCGGTTGCGGGTTGGCGCCGCCATCGGCGTCGGCGGCGAGGCACTGGCCCGGGCCAAGGTGCTGACCGACACCGAGGTCGACGTGATCTGTGTCGACACCGCCCACGGCCACGCCCGGCGCGTGATCGAGACCGTCGCCGAGGTGCGCGCCAACTGGCCGACCGGCGTGATCGTCGCTGGCAACGTCGGCACGGCGACGGCCACGCAGGCACTCGTTGCCGCCGGTGCCGACGTCGTGAAGGTCGGCCTCGGGCCCGGGGCGATCTGCACGACGCGGGTCGTCACCGGTGTCGGCGTCCCCCAGTGGACGGCGATCCACGAGTGCGCCGGCGCGGCCCGCGAGCAGAGAACTGGGATCCTCGCCGACGGGGGGGTGCGATTCTCGGGTGACATCGCCAAGGCGGTCGGCGCCGGCGCGCACGCCGTGATGATCGGCGGGCTGTTCGCCGGCGTCGAGGAGAGCCCCGGCGAGACGACGATGATCGGAAACCGGCCGATGAAGCGCTACCGCGGGATGGGGAGCCTCTCGGCGATGGCGACCCGCTCGTACTCCAAGGACCGCTACTCCCAGGAAGTCGTCGTCGACCCCGACAAGGTGGTGCCCGAGGGCGTCGAGGGGTACGTGCCATTCCGGGGACCGCTCAGCGGGGTCGTCCACCAGCTCGTCGGGGGGCTGCGCCAGGCCATGGGCTACTGCGGCACGCGCACGATCGCACAGCTCCGCGAACAGGCGCAGTTCATCCGCGTGAGCCCGGAGGCGCACCGGGAAAGCCACCCCCATGACCTGTCCGGCGTGCGCGATGCGCCGAATTACCCGGCGGCCGACGGGTAGGGGCGCGCCTCGGTCGCAGCTGGCCGGACCGAGCGCTCAGAGACGGAGCGGTCGAACCGGGCCGACGAGCTGCGCCGGGTCGCGCCAGTCGACGCCGGGCACGTCGATATAGAGCTCGATCTCGTTCCCGTCGGGGTCGAGGATGTAGGCGCTGTGGGTGACCGTGTGGTCGGCGACGCCGACGATTTCGCCACCGGACCCCGTGACCTGGGCGAGAGCCGTGCGCAGCTCGTCGTCGGAGTCGCCGACTTTCAGGCCGAAGTGGTAAAGGCCCGTGTGCGGGCCTTTTGGCGGTTCGGCGGCAGACTCGCCGACTTCGATCAACAACAGCTCGTGGTGCGTCCGGCCGCCGGTGAACACGGCCGCCGGGAACGACCCCGGCAGGGCGACGTCGCCACCCGGGCCAGCGACTTGGTGCCAGCCGAGCACTTCGCGGTAGAACGCGGCGGAGCGCTCCAGGTTGTGGACGTACAGCACGAGATGCCCGAGCTCCTTCACCGCCATCGCTCCTCCTCGGTCGCCTGCGGCGAGGCAGACGCACTCAAATCACACTATTCCCGGAGAGGGACACGCCCTGCCGGCGCGGCACCGGTCTATGCAGGGCTTCCTTGCGAAAGGAGCGACTGACACACCTCCTGGGCTACGTGCAGCTGCCGTGTCTCGGGGGACTGTTGGCAGTGGTGACAGGTCACCTTGTCAAGTGCGTCACGGATCGCCACCATGCAGGTCAAACAAGCCAGCACGTGGCGCAATCGGTTCGAAAGGAGCGACTGGGGGGGCGATGGCGGGATGGCGCCTCAGGTACCAGATGGCGTCTCATGGCGCCGCAGCACGTCGAGACGACGATGGAACTCCTCCTCGCTGATCATTCCCGCGGCGAACCGCCGGGCGAGGATCTGTTCCGGAGGGACTTCGACGCGACCGATCGGCCGGTACATCCGCCCAGTGTGCCAAAAAGCCCGGAAGAGAAACAGGAGAGCGCAGAGCACGAGGATCAGTAACAGCACGAAGACGAGCCCTCCGAAGAGCCACGCGAAGACGTGCGGACCGCCGCCGAATCCGTAACAAAGAGGCAGTATGGACATCAGCTCTATCTCCCTGCTCTGCGCTCGCTGCTCACTCTATGGCCAAACCGCCCCGCACCGCGAGGGGACGACAGGAAATGCGAAGCTTCACGACCAGGAAATTGCGCGAATAGGCGGTGGCGCCGAATCGCATTGCTGACCCGATGCAGGTTCGCAAAGCCTCCATCAGCTGGCGAACCAACACTGGTAGCACCTCACTAACAGCGATCAGGTCGCCCTGTCGCCCAGCTGCGATCAACAGGATAGGTCGCGCGTTCAACGCGAAAGTGAAGTAAACACCCGGCACACCGGATAACCGCCTTGCCTGCCAGAGATCGCGGACGTATCGAGGCTGGGCGACGATAAGTGTTCACCTGCCCTGAGGATTCAATTCATCCGCAATCCCTGCGGCGTCCGCCGCACGTATGAAACTTGTATCGTGCGTCGCTCGTCGGGTCGGCCGCGAGACTCGTTGCTACGTCTGGCAAGTCTCCGGGTGCCGCCCGCTAGGTGGCAGCCAGCAACGCGCCTGTCGCCGTCTCGGCTTGTCCTCAACTGAACAACGCAACACCTCACTAGCCGGCGAGCATTAACGAAGTCGACAAGGAGGAGCGATCCAACGAGTTGGGTTGTAAGACTGTCAACGTGAGCGACAACTTCGAAGCGCGGTTGCGCGCTCAAATCCGCGCGACGATCGGGTGGACCTTGCTCCTCGTCAGTGCGCTGGATGCTGGTGTGCCCTGCGCGCTTGCCACCAGGGCGGAAGTTACGACGGCGCGAGTTTCGACTCGCGTTACCGACGCGAGACGAGCCATCAGATCCATGAACTTTGCGGCGAGAGCCGAGTCCCTCCGGATCCTGTTCTTTGCCGCGACTCCCGCTCGACTGCCCGCAGCAGGAGCAGCGTTGAATCTCCACGCAGTGGTGACCGGCGCGAAGACATGTCGCTTCACCTCCGCGAAGGCTCACCTAGCAAGGCAAGTGCCCTGTCCGACTGGATCGG
>DASPQJ010000055.1:0-2890 GCA_035625025.1 Acidimicrobiales bacterium | reverse complement strand
CGACGATGCCGGGACTCAGTTCCTCGCCTTCGGCCTACGAGATCGACATCGACGACAAAGGAGACATCGTCGGCCTCTCGTAAGCGACAGGACCACCGCGACCGGGGGACCGGCCCCGGCTCGGCGCCTGGCGCCCCCGGCCCGGGTCGGCCCCGGGCGCGGTCGTTCCCGACCGAGCAGCCCCTGACCCCCGGTTCGCGGGTCCTCGATCCCCGGCCCCGGCGGTCTCCGGCGGGAAGACGCGGGCTCCCCGACAGACGGCGCCTTTACAGGCTCCAGAGCGCTTCCGTCGGTGACAGCCGCGCCGCGCGCAGCGCGGGCCACAGCCCGGCGATCGCCCCGATGACGATCGCCGCGCCGATCCCTCCCGCCCAGGCGAGCACGGGGACGACGATCGCCCAGTGCTTCGCCGAGGCGTAGACCGCGGTCGAGATCGCCCCGAGGACGACGCCGGCCGCGCCGCCCAGCAGCGCGAGGAGCATCGCCTCCGAGAGGAACTGGGTGCGGATGTCTCCCTTCGTCGCCCCGAGCGCCCGGCGCAGGCCGATCTCACTGCGGCGCTCGAGGACGGAGATGACCATGATGTTCGCGACTCCGACCGCCCCGACCAGCAGCGCGACGGCCCCGAGACCGAGGAAGAGGCCGTTGAGGGCCGCCTGGGCGTCGGCCTGGGCGACGAGCGCCGCCGAGGGCTGGCTGACGTCGACGTTGCTCGGCGCCTCGGGGTTCGCCGTCGCGGCGAGCACGGAGTCGACGGCGTTCACCTCGTTCGTCTCTGTGCGCAGGTAGATCTCGGACGGGTGCCCGTCGAAACCGAGGTAGGCCTTTGCCGCCGGGAACCCGACGAGGACCGACGAGTCGATCTCCGGGGCCAAGACCGCGGGTCGCAGGATCCCGACGACGTAGAACCACGTGTTGCCGACCCAGATGCGTTCGCCCGAAAAGATCCGGTCAATCCCCAGCCGCTGGGCGGCGGCCGCGCCGAGCACGCAGACCGGCTCGTTGCGGGTCGCGGCGTTGAGGAAGCTTCCGACGGCGACGCGCGTCCCGACCGCCTTGGGCAGCCCGAGGGTCGCGGCGTCGACGGAGAGCGCGTTGGTGTCGATCGTCGGGATGAGGGGGCTGCGGAAGGCGTTGGCGTTCACCGAGCCCGTGTCCTGGACGTCGGTGACCGGGCCGATCCGACCGATCATCCCCGGCGCGGCC
The DNA here is from genome assembly GCA_035625025.1 of Acidimicrobiales bacterium. GTDB lineage: Bacteria > Actinomycetota > Acidimicrobiia > Acidimicrobiales > Bog-793 > Bog-793. The sequence continues at coordinate 1,684 of DASPQJ010000055.1, read as the reverse complement.
AGGGGGAGCTCGGCAGTCTGGCCGAAGAGCGTCTGGCCGTTCGTCACGGTGAGCAGGTTCGTGCCCAACTTGTTGATCTCGGCGAGGAGTCCCGCCTCCGACGAGGACGAGAGTCCGAGCACCGCGACGATGGCCGCGACGCCGATGGCGATGCCGAGCGCCGACAGCCCGGCCCGCAGTTTCCGGGTCCGCAGTCCCACGCTCGCGAGACGGAGCAGATCGCCGGGACGCAGCCGCGGCACCGAAGGGGGCGCGGCCGGGCTCAAGGTTCCTCACCTCCCGGGCCCGCGTGCCGGCTCCGACCGACCGCGTCGCCGGGACGCCCCGCGCCCTCGCGGGTCGGGCGCGCCCTGGGATCGGCGTCGGACGCGGTGCGGTCGGCGACGATCCGTCCGTCGAGCAGTTCGACCTGTCGGGGTAGTCGCGCCGCGATCGAGCGATCGTGGGTGATGACGACGATCGTGGCACCCTCTTGGTTCAGCTCCTCGAACAGGTCGAGGATCGACTGCCCGGTCGCCTGGTCGAGGTTGCCCGTCGGCTCGTCGGCGAGCACGATCGCCGGCCGCCCGACGAGCGCCCGGGCGATCGCCACCCGTTGGCGTTCCCCGCCCGAGAGCCGGGTGGGTCGGGCCGGCGCCCGCCCGGCGAGGCCGACGCGCTCGAGCGCCTCGGCGGCGCGACGGCGGCGCGTCGCGAGTCCGACTCCCGCGTACAAAAGGCCGTCGGCGACGTTGTCGAGCGCGCTGATGTGCTCGGCGAGGAACATCTGTTGGAAGACGAAGCCGATCCGCGTCGCCCGCAACGCGGAGAGCTCCCGGTCGCCCAGCCCGGCGACGTCGAGCCCGGTCACTCGCACCGCGCCCGACGTCGGGCGATCGAGCGTGCCCATCAAGTGGAGGAGCGTCGTCTTGCCCGAACCCGAGGGCCCGACGACGGCGACGAGCTCGCCGCGTTCGATGCGCAGGCTCACCTCGACGAGCGCCGCGACCGGCGGGACGCTCGGGTAGATCTTGCTCGCCGCGTCGAGCTCCAAGACGACGCCGTCAGCGGCGGCGCCACCTGCGGCCAGGAAGGCCGCGTCGGACGGCCCCTCGACCATCACAGCGCCGGCACGACGACCCGTTGTCCGGCCGCCAGGCCGGAACCAGTCACCTGGACGCTCCCGTCGGCGTCATCGAAGATCCCGAGCGAGACCGCGACGAGGTGGTGCACACCGCGCGCTGAAACCTCCTCGACGGCGTAGCCGCCGCCGGCGAGGGCGAGGAGGGCGTCGACCGGGACGACGAGCGCCCGGGCGACGCTCGCCGTCGTGATCTCGACCTCGACGCTCGCCTGGTCGAGCAGGCCCGTCGCCGCCGGATGGAGCGGGGCGACGAGGACGGTGACCGTCGGCCCACCCTGCCCGGTGGCGCCGGAACCAGCCGACGTCGCGACCGTGCCGACCGAGGTGACGACCCCGGGCGTCGTCACGTTGTTCGGCAGGGTGATGCCGACCGCGTCACCGACCTTCACGTCCGGGACGAGGGAGACGTCGAGATCGATCGTCACGACGCGGGCCGTCGACGAAGCCGTGAGCACCGGCGAGCCGGCCTGGGCGGTGCCGCCGAGGGCCGCGGTCACGGTCGTCACCCGAAGCGGCCCCGGCTCGACGACGACGTCGCCGAGGCTCACGATCCCCGTCGCG
>DASPQJ010000054.1:0-139160 GCA_035625025.1 Acidimicrobiales bacterium | reverse complement strand
TCCGCCCACTCGCTCCAATAGTCGGTTCAACCGGGCGGTGTCGCTCAGGTCGCACGTCGAGTAGCGGAAGTCGAACTCAGCCAGGTACCGCGGCAGGTGCTCGCGGCTGACGTGGTGGAAGGTTCCGTCAATCGACCGCTTGAGCTGCGAAAAGTAGTTCTCAAGCCTGTTCGTGCTCACGTCGCCACGGACGTATTCGCCAGCTTCGTGGTTGACGCTCTCGTGGCGCCGAACGCGCCAATCGAACGCGTCGTAACAGGTCGCGCCGTCTGTGTGCAGAACGGTGCGAGGCATGTCGACTTCTTGCTCGAACACCTTTCGGAGGTTCTTCGAGTTGACCGTCGGAAGAACCTGGCTACGGACTTCGCCTGTGTCCTTCTCGACCAGGGAGAGCACTGGGGTCTTTTCGGTGTGGTGAATCATGTTGCCCAAGCCGTCACGCGGGACCTTGCCGCGGTGCTTGTTCGCGGGATTCCCGCCGATCCACGTCTCGTCGGAAACGACGACTCCACTGAGCAGCGCTTCTGGCCTGCGCCTCATCATGGCCTCTCGCACGCGGTGGGCGACGTACCAGGCGGTTGCCGGTGGCAATCCGTACTTCCGCTCGATCTCGCGGGCGGCCAGACCGTTCTTGTTAGCGCACATCTCGAAGCACACGAAGATCCACGTCCGCAGGGAGACCTTGGAGCCGTGGAACACGGTCCCGGTGATCACGCTGAACTGCTTACGACAGTCCTTGCACTTCCAGACGCGCCGGGCAGAGAGGGAGCCGGTGCGCGTCTTGCGGGCCGCGTCTCCTTCGTCGGTGGCTAGCCCGCTGTTGGGCTTGAGGTAGTAGTGGCCGCCGATAACCCCGCAGTGGGGGCACACCGGGCCGGTTGGCCAGCGCAGCGACTCCATGTACTCGTAGGCGGCTGCCTCGGTCGGGATCAGTTTTGCCAGTTCCGTAACGGTGATCTTTGCCATGGTAGAATGATGACACACCCAGATGGGTTTGTCAACCTACACATTGCCGGTTGTCCACACACTGTGGACAACAGCCAGCTGACCAGATCGATCGGCTCGCGGGGCTGACGGATTCCTAACCAAAAGCCCTGTATCTCTGCACGGCTGTCGTCAACCGTCGATTCGGACGCGCCGCTTTCTTCGTACCGGCCGAGGCTGTTCCCTCTACCTGAATAACATTCGTGTCTTTTGATGGTCTGTCAGCACCGGACCGCTAGGGGCTAATTACAGCACTGTCATTATGGAGGATCCATGGAGATCGCGCATGCAACCAATCAGGTTGTGAATAGCGTAAGCGAGCGCCTCGATCTGGCTCCCACTTGCAGCGTCGACCGCGATGCCTGCGACGACGCCGTCGATCTCAACAAGCCGGTTGGAAACGTCAGGGCTGATACTCCCGGAAGTGTCTGGGTTCATGTCCGGGATGGTAGGGCGTCCTGATCTCGGAGATCGGGTCCGCCCACGGACACAAGCCGGACGACAGTCTTGTGCGCGCGGTCACAACCGTGCCAGGCGACTGGCACGATTTTCCCGGCGCGCCAATAGCCTTGGGTTAGCCACGAACTCAAGGAGGGTGGGCAATGGCAAGAACCGGAGACAAGTGCATGGACCCCGGTACGTACAGGTCGGCTTGCGGGCACTCGACCGTTCACATGAAGAACGTCGGCGACGAGTTCCCGCGGTGTCCGAACTGCCTTCGGGCGATTAGCTACACGAAGATCTAGAGATCTTGCGCACCACGACGGGTGTGCGGGCACACACCCGTCGGACGAAAGCTCTCGCGAACCCCCGACGTGTGCGAGCCGAAGCCGGGCTCGGATCTGCCGAATTTCGCGCGGTCCTCAGAGCGATGCCCGAGCGTCGAGCGCGACAGCAATCCGGGCGCTCGCGGAATCGAGCTCATCCAGACCGAGGTCGACCAGTCCCCGCACGACAAGGCGCCCGCCGCCCGCAACTCCGATCACCTCAGCGGAAACTCCAGCGTCCGCTGCGAGTCGTGTGATCTCGTCTGGCCGCGACGTCGCAACGAGGACGCGCGGAGGCAACTCAGAAAAGAGTCCCTCGTGACCCGCGACGCCCGCGATCTCAGCTCCGAGACGCGCGGCACGGGCACACTCGGCTAGAGCGACGCCGAGACCACCGTCAGCAATGTCATGCAACCCGCCGATAAGCCGCGGCGGATCGTCCTCACCACATTCGCGCGCGACGAGCTCGCGCACAAAGCGGCAAAGCTCCCCATGCGCGGCGAGATCGACCCGTGCGAGAACCCCCCCGGCACGGCCGGCGACGGTCCGCGCCCAGCGGGATCCGGCGAGTCCCCCGGCGCGCGGCCCGGCAACGACGAGAGAGTCGCCAGCGTGCCAGCCGGGAAGGGGCGGCTTGCGCACAAGGCGTTCGATCAAGCCGACGACTGCCACGACCGGCGTGGGGTCGATGTCGCGTCCTGCAGACTCGTCGTAGAGAGAGACGTTGCCACCGACGACGGGGATCGAGAGCGCCTCGCAAGCTTCGGACATGCCGTCGATCGTCTCGGAGAGTTGCCACATCACCTCCGGGTGCTGAGGGTTGCCGAAGTTCAGGCAGTTCACCAGGGCGAGTGGGACCGCCCCGGTGCACGAGACGTTGAGGGCCGACTCCGCGACTGTCGCCGCCGCGCCGGCCCGGGGGTCGACGGTGCACCATCCCGGGTTCCCGTCGGCACTCAGCGCGAGCGCCTTGTGGCGCCAGGGGATCCCAGGCGCGGCCAGCTTGAGGACCGTAGCGTCGCCTTCCCCCGGACCGACGACCGTGTTCAAGAACAGCTGGTGGTCGTATTGTCGGTAGATGGGAGCCGGGTCGGCGAGCAAAGCGAGGAGGTCACCGCCCGGATCGGGCGGCACCGGCAGGCCCGACGGGTCGTCGGCACGGCGCGCGGCGAGGTCCGACGGCGGCGACAACGGCCGCCGGTAACGCGGGGCTTCGTCGACGAGCGACGCGGCGGGGACGTCGGCGGCGACCGTGCCGTCCCCGCCGTCAAGGATCCGCAACCGTCCGACGCCCGAGGCGTCCGGCGCGGTGACGACACCGATCGCAGTCACCTTCACCTCCCAGCGTCGGCAGACCTCTTCGACAGCCGCGAGCGACTCCGGGGCAACGACCGCGAGCATCCGCTCCTGGCTTTCGCTCGTCATCACCTCGACCGGACTCATGTTTGGCTCGCGGCGGGGCACACGGGAGGCGTCGACGTCCATGCCCAAGCGGGCGTGCGCCGCGCTCTCACTCGTCGCGCACGACAGCCCGGCTCCGCCAAGGTCCTGGATCCCGACCACGAGCCCGGCGTCGAGCAGCTCGAGACAGGCTTCGATCAGGCGCTTCTCCTCGTAGGGGTCGGAAATCTGGACACTCGGGCGCTTCGACGACTCCTCGGCCGCGCCGGCCTCGGCGAAGCCGGCTGAGGCAAGGACGCTCACCCCGCCGATCCCGTCCCGTCCCGTCGAGGAGCCAAGGAGGACCGCGAGATTGCCGACACCCGAGGCTGAACTGAGCACCAACCGTGAAATCGGCAACAATCCGAGGCAGAAGACATTGACGAGCGGATTCGACTGGTAGGTGGAATCAAACGTGACCTGACCGCCCACGGTTGGCACACCGACCGCATTCCCATAACCCGCGACACCGCGTACGACGCCGTCGAAGATGAACCGACTTCGCGCCTCGTCTGGAGAGCCAAAAAAGAGTGCATCCATGAGCGCAATGGGTCGCGCCCCCATCGTGAAGATGTCACGGAGGATCCCACCGACTCCCGTCGCCGCTCCTTGGTACGGCTCAATGTACGAGGGGTGGTTGTGACTTTCGATCCGCATGGCAACGGCGATTCCGTCGCCGACGTCAATAACCCCGGCGTTCTCACCCGGCCCGACCAGCACGTGGGGCGCCTTGGTCGGCAGTCGGGCCAGGTGGATACGCGACGACTTGTACGAGCAGTGCTCGCTCCACATCACCGAATACATCGCGAGCTCCGTGTCGGTCGGCTTCCGTCCGAGAATCCTGACGATCATGCCGTACTCATCGTCGCTAAGTCCGAGGCTCCGATGGCGTCGGAGGTCCACGGATTCTGCACGATTCGTCGAGCTGTTCAATTACTTCTGCCCCTTCCCGACGACGTCATGAAATGAACAATCTTGCCAACGGCCATTAACGTATTGCATTCGATTCTGTCCGCGGTCATAGTGGAGTTATGACACCACCAAGAAAGCGAACTTCGATGACCTCCGAGCACAAGGCGGCGCTCGCTGCGGGCCGGACGCAAGGGCTCGCCGTGCGGCGTTACCTGGAAGCGCTCGAGCGCAATCGCCCGCGCCGAGGTCGTCGTCCCAGTGCAGAGTCGCTTCGCAAGCAACTCAACGAAATCTCCGCCCGTCTGAAGGACGCCGATCCGCTGCAGCGACTTCACCTCATTCAGCGCCGCAAGAGCATCGAGGCCCGACTGTCGGCCGGAAGCGGTCCGGAAGACATCTCGGCACTTGAGAAGGGCTTCGTCAGCGCCGCAGCCGAGTACGGCGCCCGCAAGGGCATCGACTACGCCACCTGGCGCGAGGCGGGGGTCCCCGCCGAGGTGCTGCGTCGCGCGGGTGTCCACCGAGGCGCCGGGGCCTAACTCGCCGCGTCACCTGGCGCGGGGCGCCGGCTGACACCGCGTCTGGCGAGCGCCGCAACGAGCAGCGACTGCAGGAGCACGACGCCGTCCGTCCCGACCCCGAGCGGGTCGGAGGCGCGCTCGGGGTGGGGCATGAGACCGACGACGTTGCCCGTGGGATTCCGCACCCCGGCGATTGCATTCATCGCGCCGTTCGGGTTCTCCCGATAGCGGAGCACGATCTGGCCGCGCGCCTCGATCTCGGCGAGTGTCGCCGGGTCGCAGGTGTAGTTGCCCTCGTAGTGGTTGATCGGGAGCCGGAGCACCGACCCCGGCGTCGCGGCTGACGTCAGCACGCTCGCGACCGATTCGACCGTGCACTCGACCGTCTGACAGATGAACCGAAGTCCGATGTTGCGCGTCAGCGCGCCGGGGAGCAGCCCCGCCTCGGTGAGCACCTGGAAGCCGTTGCAGATCCCGAGGACTGGACCGCCGTCGACGGCGAAGTTGGCCACCGCCCGCATAATCGGGGAAAAGCGAGCGATCGCACCAGGCCGGAGGTAATCGCCGTGCGCGAATCCCCCCGGGATGACGACGGCACCGATCTCCCCGACCTGATCCGCGCCGTGCCAGAGAAACCGCGTCGACGCACCAAGCCCTTGAAGCGCCTGCGCGACATCGTGCTCGCAATTCGACCCCGGAAAACAGACGATCCCGACATCCGCCGTCACGTCGAAGACTCCGGCGGGTCGTCGAGGACGCGAATCTCGGCGCGCTCGATCACCGGGTTGGCAAGCAGTCGGTCACACATCTCCTGGGCCGTTCTTCGTGCCTCGGCCGCGCTGGGCGCGTCGACCGAGAAGCGGAAGACCTTGCCCACGTGGACGCCCTCCACGCCGGCGAAACCGAGCGAGGGGAGCGCCCGCTCGATGGCGAGACCCTCGGGATCGGCCAGCCCTGTGAGGCCTCGGATCTCGACGACGATGCCATAATTCACGTTTCCCCCCCGTCATTCCACCAGTCGGCGAAACGCAGACCGGTGACCCTCTCGTAGGCGTCGATGTAGCGGGCGCGCGTCGACGCGACGACTTCGGCCGGTAAGGGCGGAGGCGGCGACGCCATGTCCCAACCGGTCGCTGCCGCCCAGTCGCGCATCGGCTGCTTGTCGAACGCGGGCGGGACCAGCCCCGAGACCCAGGCCGCCGCGTCCCACAGGCGCGAGGAGTCCGGCGTGATGATCTCGTCGCAGATCGTGAGCTCGCCGTCGACCAACCCGAGCTCGAACTTCGTGTCGGCGATGATGACACCCCGTCCGAGCGCGATCGCGCCAGCCCTCGTGTACGCCGCGACACAGAGCTGTCGCACTCGCCCCGCGAGCTCGGCGCCGATCAGGGCCGCGGCGGCAGCGAAACTGATGTTCTCGTCGTGCCCCTTCACCGCCTTCGTCGACGGCGTGAAGACCGGCTCGGGCAACCGGCAGGCCTCGACGAGACCCACGGCCAGCGGCTCGCCGTGCATCGTTCCCCTCTCCCGGTACTCCCGCCAGGCCGAACCGGCCAAGTAGCCCCGAACGACGCACTCGATCGGGAGCATCTCGGCCCGCCGGACGAGCATCCCCCGGCCCGCGAGTCCGGGCCAATCCTGCGTCTCCGCCGGGAAACGGGCGGGGTCGGCGCTCACGAGATGCGTCGGCGCCAAGGAACAGAGCTCGCCGCTCCAGTAGACCGTCATCGCCGTGAGCACGCGCCCTTTGTCCGGCACCGGCTTGTCAAAGACGAAGTCGTAGGCCGAGATCCGGTCGGACGCGACGACGAGCAACAGACCGTCGCCGGCGTCGTAGAGGTCGCGCACCTTGCCGGAGTAGACGAGCTCGAGCGTCACCCTTCCACCTCGCCTAGGGCGTCGGTCGTGCGGTGGGCGTGCCGCAGTGCCCGCTCGAGGTCGAACGCCTCGTCGAGGACGATCCTCACGCGCTCGACTCCGAGCGCGGCGACCAGGTGGTCATCCGCCTCGAGCACCGCCCGGAACGATCGCCCCTCCTCAGCGGCGCGGCGGGCGTCACGTTGCACGATCTCGTAGGCGTCGGCTCGGTCGCATCCCGCGGTGACCAGCGCGAGCAGGACAGGTTGGGAGAACACGAGCCCGTGCGAACCCTCGAGCAGGTTCTGGCGCATCCGGTCGGCCTGAACGACGAGGCCGTCGACGAGGCGGGAGGCCCGCGCGAGCGCGTAGTAGCAGAGCTGGCTGGCGTCCGGCAGGACGATTCGCTCGACCGAGCTATGTGAGATGTCGCGCTCGTGCCAGAGCGTGACGTCTTCGAGCCCGGCGACGAGGTAGCCACGAAGTACGCGCGCGATCCCCACGAGGCGCTCGGCGGTGATCGGGTTCCGTTTGTGGGGCATCGCCGAGGAGCCTTTCTGGCCCGCGCCGAAGGACTCTTCGACCTCGGCGACCTCGCTGCGCTGGAGGTGCCGCAGCTCGGTGGCAATCGCCTCGATCGTCGCCCCGGTCGAGGCGATGGCGTAGAGGAACTGCGCGTGACGGTCGCGGGCGATCACCTGGTTCGCCGGCGTCGGAGTCAGCCCCAGTGCCGCGCAGACGTATGCTTCGATGCCCGGGTCGATGTTCGAGTACGTCCCGACGGCCCCGGAGATCTTGCCGACTGCGACCGTGGCACGGGCCTGTTCCAGCCGAATGCGGTCCCGTTCAGCCTGCAGGCAGAAGAGCGCGAGCTTGGCCCCGAACGTCGTCGGCTCGGCGTGCATGCCGTGGGTGCGACCGACGATCGGCGTCGACGCGAACTCCGTGGCACGGCGCCTCAGCACGTCGACGAGGCCGGCGGCTGCCCCGACGAGGAGGTCGCCGGCTCGGCACAGCGTCACCGACAGCGCGGTGTCGACGACGTCAGACGAAGTCAGCCCGTGGTGGATCCAGGCGTTCTCTGGCTGACCAATCGCCTGGCTCACGACGTCGACGAAGGCGGCGACGTCGTGGTCCGTCACACTCTCACGCTCGGCAACGGCGGCGACGAAAGCCGCGTCAACCCTCGGCGCCCGTTGCCGCGCTCGGAGGGCGGCCTCCGCCGTCACGACGCCGAGCTTCGACCACCCCTCGACGGCGAGCAACTCGATCTCGAGCCAGAGCGAAAAGCGCGCCTCGTCGGTGAACAACTCCGCCATCTCGGGAAGCGCGTACCGGCCGATCACGACGCTCTCCGCCCATTGTCGAACACGGCGATGTCGCGCCGGTACTGGATACCGTCGATTTTGACCGCGCCCATTGCCGCGTAGGCACGCTCACGAGCCTCATCGACCGTCGGTGCCACCGCCGTCACGGCGAGCACCCGTCCGCCAGCCGTTCTCAGCACCCCGTCCGGGCCGAGACGGGTTCCGGCGTGCAAGACGGTCACGCCCTCCACGGCACCGGCCGCGTCGAGACCGCCTATTGGATCACCGCTTCGTGCCTTCGAGGGGTAACCCTGAGCCGCGGCGACGACGCAGACCGCCGCCAGCGGCGCGCAGCCGACCACTTCGGGCACCGATCCTGCGGCAGCGGCGGCGAGGAGCCCCGCGAAATCGCCCTCGACACGCGGCAACACGACCTCGGTCTCAGGATCTCCGAACCGGACGTTGAACTCGACGAGCCGTGGCCCTTCCTCACCGAGCATCAGTCCCGCGTAGAGCACGCCCCTGTAGTCGATCCCCCGGCGCCGGAGCTCCGCGAGTGTCGGCAAAACGATCCGGTCCATCGCCGCGTCGAGGTCGGCGCCGGAAACGAACGGAACCGGCGAACAGGCGCCCATCCCGCCGGTGTTCGGACCGAGATCATGATCGAGGGCGCGTTTATAGTCCCGGGCGACCGGGAGCGCGACCGCCCGCACCCCATCGCACACCGCGAGCAACGAAGCCTCCCGCCCCGCCAGCGCCTCCTCGATCACGATGCGTCGGCCGGACGCGCCGAATGCCTCGCCGGAGAGTTTCGCCGCCACGTCGCGCTCGGCTCGGTCGAGATCGTCGGTGACGAGCACCCCCTTGCCGGCGGCCAACCCGTCGGTCTTGACGACGTAGGGACCCGGCCCGCGGCGTAGGTGCTTGACCGCGTCGTCGAGGCGGTCGAAGACGGCGAAGCGGGCCGTCGGCACTCCAGCCGCCTCGACGAGCTTCTTCATGAACGCCTTGGATCCTTCGAGGCAAGCACCGTCCGCCCCGGGACCAAAGACGGGTCTTCCCAAGCCGCGCAGGCGATCGGCAAGGCCCTCGACGAGCGGCACCTCCGGTCCCACGACGACGAGGTCGGCCTCGATCTCTTCGGGGGGCTCTTCCGTCGACCGCAGCCGGTGTCCTTCCGGCGAACGACCCTGGATCCCGGGGTTTCCCGGGGTGACGACGACGTCGGTCGTGCGCGCGCAGGCAAGCGCGAGCGCGTGTTCCCGAGCGCCGGATCCGACGATGCAGACGGTCACGCCGCGAACCGCACGTACTGCTCGCGACCGGGCCCGACCCCGACGTAAGAGACCGGCACCTTGGCGTATTCGGCGATCAGCCGGACGTAGTCGCGGGCTGCCCCCGGCAGGTCATCCATCTCGGTGACAACGGAAAGGTCCTTGCCCCAACCCGGCAATTCCTCATACACGGGAAGGACGCGGTGAAGGACCGACTGGTGGTAGGGCACCCGGGTGAGACGCTCGCCCTCGTACTCGTAGGCGACGCAGAGTTTCACCCTGTCAAGGGCGGAGAGCACGTCGAGCTTGGTCAGCGCGATCTCGGAGACCGAATTCAACCGCACGGCGTGGCGGAGCATCACGAGATCGAGCCAGCCGGGGCGACGGCGCCGGCCCGTGTTCGTTCCGTACTCGTGACCGCGCTCGACGAGCAGATCCGCGAGATCCCCGCCGACCTCGGTCGGGAAGGGACCGGCGCCGACACGCGTGACGTAGGACTTGGCGATCCCAACGACGCGGCTGATGTCCCGGGGCCCGATGCCGCTCCCGGAGCACGCTCCGCCGGCGGTCGGGTTCGAGGAAGTGACATAGGGGTACGTCCCGTGGTCGAGGTCGAGGTAGGTCGCCTGTGCGCCCTCGAGCATGATGTTGTCGCCAGCGTCAAGGGCCTCGTGCACGAGCGCGACCGTGTCGCCGATCATCGGCGCGATCCGCGGCGCGAGTTCCTCGAGATACCGGCGCTCGATCTCCCGCCCGTCGAGCGCCAGTCGATTGAAGACCTTCGTCAGGACGAGGTTCTTCTCGCGCAACACCACGTCGAGTTTCTGCCGGAAGATCTTCTCGTCGAGCAGGTCCTGGACGCGCAACCCGATCCGAGCCGCCTTGTCGGCGTAGGCGGGTCCGATACCGCGTTTCGTCGTACCGAGCTTGTTCTTGCCGAGCGACCGTTCTGTTGCCCGGTCGAGCTCGTAGTGGTACGGCATGATCAGATGGGCGTTGCCGGAGACGACGAGCCGGCTCGTGTCGATGCCCCGTGCCTCCAGCGCGTCGCACTCGGCGACCAGAACAGCGGGGTCGACGACGACGCCGTTGCCGATCACTGGCACCGTGTCGGGGTAGAGAACGCCGCTCGGGACGAGCTGGAGCGCGAAGGTCTCGCCTCCGACGACGATCGTGTGGCCGGCGTTGTGCCCACCCTGGTAACGGACGACGAGCCGCATGTCCCGGGCGAGAAGGTCAGTCAGCTTCCCCTTACCCTCGTCGCCCCACTGGGTACCGACCACGACGGTCGCGGGCACCAGGCTCCCCTCCGGCTCGACCACCCCGATCCTACTGGCCAGTTCCAGGCACCCTGGGATTCGGGAGATTCCGAGATTCAGCCGAAAAAGAACTTCCCGTCGGCGACGTCGACGCGCACCTGCGACCCGTCCCGGTACCGTCCCTCCAGTAGCGCGAGGGCCAGCGGGTCACCGATTTCGCGTTGGATGACCCTCCGAATCGGCCGGGCGCCAAACTGGGGGTCGTAGCCGAGCTCAGCGAGAAGTGACTTCGCCTCCGGCGAGACGTCGAGGCCGAGTCCGCGCGCGGCGAGCCGGTGCTCCAGCACGCTGAGCTGGATCTCGACGATCGCCGCGATGTCCGTGCGATCGAGCTCGCGGAAATGGACGATCTCGTCGATGCGGTTGACGAACTCCGGCTTGAAGAACTCGATCGGTTCGCCTTGCAGGTTCGAGGTCATGACAAGGACGGTGTTCGTGAAGTCCACGGTACGGCCCTGGCCGTCGGTGAGACGGCCGTCGTCAAGAACCTGCAGCAGCACGTTGAACACGTCCGGGTGTGCCTTCTCGATCTCATCGAGCAGCACCACCGAGTACGGACGTCGCCGGACGGCCTCGGTGAGCTGACCACCCTCCTCGTAGCCCACGTAGCCCGGAGGAGCCCCGACGAGACGGGAAACGGTGTGCTTCTCCTGGTATTCACCCATGTCGATCCGGATCATCGCCCGTTCATCGTCGAAGAGGAACTCCGCGAGCGCCCGGGCGAGCTCCGTCTTGCCGACACCAGTCGGGCCGAGGAAGAAGAACGAGCCGATCGGACGCTGCGGGTCCGCGAGTCCGGCCCGGCTCCGCCGGATGGCGTTGGCGACGACGCGGACTGCTTCGTCCTGTCCCACGACACGCCGGTGGAGAACGTCCTCCATCCGGACGAGCTTGACGACCTCGCCCTCGAGGAGCCGGGTGACCGGCACGCCTGTCCAACGCGAGACGACCTCGGCGACGTCCTCGGCGTCGACCTCCTCTTTCAGCATCCTCTGACTGGCCTGCAGCTCGGCGAGCTTGGCGGTGGCCGTCGTGATCTCGCCCTCGATCTCGGGGATCTCGCCGTAGCGGATCGCTGCCGCGGCGCCGAGGTCGCCTTCGCGTTCGAAGCGCTCGGCCTCGCCACGGCGCGCCTCGAGCCGACCCTTCAAGGCGCGGATGGCGGCGATGGCATCCTTTTCCGCCTGCCAGTGCGCGGTCATGGCGCGCTCGCTGTCGTGCAGGTCGGCGAGCTCGGTCGCGATTCTCTCGCGTCTCTCGATCGAGGCGGGATCGATCTCTTTTCCCAGGGCAACCTGCTCGATCTCGAGCTGGCGAATCCGGCGAGTGATCACGTCAATCTCGGTCGGCATCGAGTCGATCTCGATGCGCAACCGGCTCGCCGCCTCGTCGATGAGGTCGATCGCCTTGTCCGGCAGGTATCGACCAGTGACGTAGCGGTCCGAGAGCACCGCCGCGGCGACGAGCGCGGTGTCCTGGATTCGCACGCCATGGTGCACCTCGTAGCGCTCCTTCAGCCCGCGCAGGATCGCGATCGTGTTCTCGACCGACGGCGGCCCGACGTAGATCGGCTGGAAGCGCCGCTCCAGCGCGGCGTCCTTCTCGATGTGCTCGCGGTACTCGTCAAGCGTTGTCGCGCCGATGAGATGAAGCTCGCCTCGGGCGAGCATCGGTTTGATGATGTTGCCGGCGTCCATCGCGCCCTCGGCCGCCCCGGCCCCGACGATCGTGTGCAGCTCGTCGAGGAAAGTGATGACTTCACCTTCGGAATCCGCGATCTCGCGTAGCACGGCCCGCAGGCGTTTCTCGAACTCGCCCCGGTACTTCGCCCCGGCGACCATCGCCGACAGGTCGAGCGCGACGATGCGCTTGTCCCGCATGCCCTCGGGAACGTCGCTGACGACGATCCGGTTGGCGAGACCCTCGACGATCGCCGTCTTGCCGACGCCGGGATCGCCGATGAGGACGGGGTTGTTCTTCGTGCGGCGCGAGAGCACCTGGATGACGCGGCGGATCTCCTCGTCCCGGCCGATGACCGGGTCGAGCTTGCCCCGGCGGGCGAGCTCGGTGAGGTCGCGCCCGTAGCGTTCGAGCGCGCGGTAGGTGTCCTCGGGCTCCGGCGAGGTCACGCGGTGCGAACCGCGCACCTGACGGATGGCCTCGAGAAGTTGCGCCCGGTCCACTCCGAGATCGCCGGCGAGAGCGAGCAACAGGTGCTCGAGCGACAGGTAATTGTCGCCCATCTCGCGTCGGCTCTGGTCGGCCTGCTCGAACGCTTCGACCAGCACCTTGGCGAGTTCCGGGCCTTTTCCGCCGTAGGCCCGGGGAAGCCCCCCGAGGGTGGCGTTCAGCCGATCCCGCGTCTTGCCGGGATCGACCCCGAGGCGCTCGAGCAGTGCCAGCGCGAGCCCGTCGGGTTGTCCGAGTGCAGCCAAGAGCACGTGGGCGGGGGTCACCTCGGCGTGGTGTGCCTCGGTGGCGTGGCGCGACGCCTCCGCTACCGCCTCCTGGGTCTTCAGCGTCCAGCGATTCGGGTCCAGTGCCATCAGTCGATCCTCCGCACCTCGGGACGGCGCGTCGCCGGCAGCTGCTCGCCGCGAACCGGAACGAGATCCCGGCGGTACTCACGGTGGGTGCGCAACACGGCTTCTCGCCCCGCGGCCTGGGCGGCGTCGAGTTCGGCCTGCAGGCGGGCCGTTTCGGCCTCGAGCGCGAGGATCCGCCGCACGCCCTCGAGATTCACTCCGGCACTCGTGAGCTCGTGGATCCGACGCAGCTGCGCGATGTCCGAGTCCGAGTAGCGTCGGCTCCCGCCTCCGGTCCGTTCCGGGTCGAGGAGTCCCCGGCGCTCGTAGATCCGCAGCGTCTGCGGGTGCACGCCGGCAAGCTCCGCCGCAATCGAGATCACGTAGACGGCCCGGGGCGAGGGACGGAGGCCTCCAGGAGGGGTCATCGTTTAGACCCCGAGGTGGGCGCGCGGCGACGCCGGCGCCGCCTTGGCAAGAGCTTCGATGGCCTTGCGCTCGGGTTCGGTGAGCTTGGACGGGACGGCGACCTCGACCGTGACGAGGAGGTCGCCAGTGGCCGACCCCTGCTCGAGGCCCTTGCCGCGGAGGCGGAGGACCTGGCCGGTCTTGGTCCCCGGCGGAATCTTCAATGTCACGGGACGACCGAGCGACGGAACCGTGATTGTCGCCCCGAGAGCCGCTTCCGGATAGCTGACCGGGACATTCAGCGTGAGATCGCGTCCGCGGCGCCCGAAGAGCGGGTGCGGGGTGACGTGGAGCGTCACGAAGAGGTCGCCGGCAGGTCCTCCGTCTCGACCGGGTTCGCCCCGTCCCTTCACGCGGATGCGCTTGCCATCCTCGACGCCCGCGGGGACGCGGACCTTCACCCGACGCTCCCGACGCTCGAGCCCGGTCCCGAAACACGTCGCGCACGGGTCGACGACCTTCGTCCCGCGTCCGTGGCATTCGGTGCACGTCGTCGCGAGCGAGAACAGCCCCTGGTTGTCGTTGACGACCCCCGAGCCGCCACAACGGGGGCAGACGACCGGCATCGTCCCCGGTTTCGACCCCGAACCGCCGCAGGTGTGGCACGCCACCGGCGTCGTCACGTTCACCGTCGTCACCACCCCTTCGACGGCCTCCGCGAAGGCAAGGTGCAGCTCGGCCTCGACATCTCCGCCGCGCCGGGGACCACCCGGCGAGCCGGTGCGCCGACGTCCGCTCGACTGGCGAAAGACGCCGCCAAACAGGTCCGACAAGTCGCCGATGTTGAAGTTGAAGCCGCCCGAGGGACCGAATCCGGGACCGGCCTCGCTCAGGCGACGCACTTCGTCGTATTCCTTGCGTTTCTCCGGATCGCCGAGCACGTCATAGGCAGCGGAGATCTCCTTGAAACGGTCCTCGTGCCCGGGATTGGCGTCCGGGTGGTGCTGCTTGGCGAGCTTGCGGTACGCCCGTGTGATCTCTTTCTCGGGTGCGTCCGGTCGGACTCCGAGGATCTTGTAGTAGTCGGTTTCGAACCACTCCCGCTGGGCTGTCACGCGGCTCTAGCCCTTCACCTTCACCATCGCGGGTCGCAAAACCCGCCCCTTCAGTCGGTATCCGGCACGCATGATCTCGACGACCTGGGCCCCGTCATCGGTCGGAGTCTCCGTTTCGTCATCCGGTCCTGCGGTCGCGTCGCGGGGAATGTGCGCCACGGCGTCGTGGATCGTCGGGTCGAATGGGACTTCGCAGGCGTCGATTCGCTCGAGGCCTTCCTGGCTCAGGGTGTCGCGCAAGAGCGCATTGATCTGGGCCAGCGCGTCCTTCAGGTGGGCGGCGGTCGTAACCTTCTCCCCGGCATGAGCGAGGGCGAGATCGAGCGCGTCGAGCACGGGGAAGAGCTTCTCCATGACGCCCTCTGACGCTCGCGACAACAGGTCGGTCTGCTGACGCAGGGTCCGCTTCCGGAAGTTCTCGAATTCCGCCTGGAGCCGGCGCAGGGCGTCGAGGTACTCGTCGCGCTCAGCGGTCAGGCTTGCGAGATCTCCGGGCGTGGTCTCCGCGGCAGCCCCCGGAGCTGGACCGTCCTCGGGAACGACGTCACGCCCTTCGTCTGTCAACTCGGGCTCGTGCTGTCCCGTCTCGACAAGGGGATCGTCCCCGGTCATGCGCCAGCCGACCCCGCGTCATCCACGATCTCGGCGTCGACGACCTCGTCATCGGACGGCGGAGTCCCGGAGGAGTCCGACGAGCCACCCGAACCCGAGGTCGCCGCTTGCGCCGAAGCCTGTTCGTACAGGCGTTGGGCGAAAGCTTGCGACGCCGACAGCAGGGCGTCGGACGCCGAGCGGATAGCTTCGACGTTCGTGCCGGCGAGGGCCTCTTTGAGACCCTTCAGCGCCGACTCAACGCGGTCCTTCTCGTCGCCCGTGAACTTCGAGCCCTCGTCTTTCAGGAGCTTCTCGGTCCGGTGGACGAGGGTGTCCGCCTGGTTGCGCGTCTCGGCCTCTTCCTTGCGTCGCCGGTCGTCCGCGGCGTGTTGTTCCGCGTCCCGGATCATTCGCTCGATCTCGTCATGGGGCAGCGAAGTCTGGCCGGTGATCGTCATCGACTGCTCGCGGCCCGTCGCGCGGTCCTTGGCGGAGACGTGGACGATGCCGTTGGCGTCGATGTCGAATGTCACCTCGATCTGCGGAACGCCCTGTGGCGCCGGGGGCAGGTCGACGAGCTGAAACTTTCCCAGCGTCTTGTTGTACATCGCCATCTCGCGCTCTCCCTGGAGCACGTGGATCTCGACAGACGGCTGGTTATCCTCCGCCGTCGTGAAGACCTCGGAGCGCTTCGTCGGGATGGTCGAGTTCCGCTCGATGAGACGGTGCATGATGCCCCCCTTCGTCTCGATCCCGAGGCTGAGCGGGGTCACGTCGAGGAGCAGGATGTCCTTGACCTCGCCCTTCAGGACCCCGGCTTGGATCGCCGCGCCGACCGCGACAACCTCGTCGGGGTTGACACCCTTGTGGGCCTCCTTGCCGGACAGGTCGTGGACGAGCTGCTGGACGGCGGGCATCCGTGTCGAGCCGCCAACGAGGATGACGTGGTGGATGTCCGCGTTGGTGACGCCGGCGTCCTTCATCGCCTGCTCGAAGGGACCGCGACACGCCTGGACTAGGTCCTCCGTGAGCTCCTCGAACTTCGCGCGCGTGAGCTTGATGTCGAGGTGCTTCGGTCCTTCCGACGTGGCCGTGATGAACGGGAGGTTGATCGTCGTCTCCTGAACGGCGGAGAGCTCGATCTTGGCCTTCTCGGCGGCTTCCTTCAGCCGCTGCAACGCCATCCTGTCATTCGACAGGTCAACGCCCTCGGTGTCCTTGAACGACTTCACGAGCCAGTCGATGACGCGCTGGTCCCAGTCGTCACCGCCGAGATGAGTATTGCCGGAGGTCGACTTCACCTCGAAGACACCCTCACCGATTTCGAGGATCGAGACGTCGAACGTCCCGCCGCCGAGGTCGAAAACGAGGATCGTCTGGTCGGCACCTTCCTTGTCGAGCCCGTAGGCCAGCGCGGCCGCTGTCGGCTCGTTGATGATCCGCAACACCTCCAGCCCCGCGATCTGGCCCGCTTCTTTCGTCGCGGTGCGCTGCGCATCGTCGAAGTACGCCGGAACGGTGATCACAGCCTGGTTCACCGCATCGCCGAGAAACGCCTCCGCGTCCCTCTTCAGCTTCTGGAGAATGCGGGCGGAGATCTCCTGTGCGGTGTAGGCCTTGCCGTCGATATCGACCGTCCAGCTCGTGCCCATCTGCCGCTTCACCGACCGAACCGTCCGGTCGGGGTTCGTGATCGCTTGACGCTTCGCGACCTCGCCGACGAGTACCTCACCCGACTTCGCGAACGCCACAACCGACGGGGTTGTGCGGCCCCCCTCGGCGTTCGGGATGACCGTTGGCTCACCGCCTTCGAGGACGCTGACGACGGAGTTCGTCGTTCCGAGGTCGATACCGACCGCCTTTGCCATTCGTCCTGCCTCCACTCCCTGAGATGACCTGCCCGGGCGACCGGCGGCGTAGCGCCGCCTGCCACCCGGCTTGTTGTCAACGACTATAGCAAATCTAAGTGCTCTCTTGTCAACTTTGACACCTGAAGAAAGAAAGCAGCTCCCAGGCCAATTCTGAGACCTGTCTCCCTCCCGCCCGACGACCGGTAGTACCCGGGGACTCAGACGTTGCCGCGATCGTCGCGACGCCGCGCCCCGATCTCGGGAGTCGGGCACCGATTGGGCCTGGGCCGCGCGAGATCGCCGTCGTCACACGGGATCGCCGTCTCTCGCTACCCTGGGCCGGTGCACACCCTCGTCATCCTCCGCCACGGCGAGAGCCAGTGGAACGCCGCAAACCTGTTCACCGGGTGGGTCGACGTCGACCTGTCGCCGCAAGGCGAAGAGGAAGCTCGGGCTGCTGGCGCGCTGCTCGCCGCGGAACCGGGTCTCGCGATCGATGTCGTCCACACCTCCGTGCTTACGCGGGCAGTCCGCAGCTCCGACCTCGCGCTTTCCGTCGCCGGTCGCAGCTACCTTCCCGTTCACCGCCACTGGCGGTTGAACGAGCGGCACTACGGCCGGCTTCAGGGGATGAACAAGAAGGAGGCCTCGGAGCGCTTCGGCCCCGACCAGGTGAAGGCGTGGCGCCGGGGTTACCTCACCCCGCCCGACCCGGTCGGCGTCGACGACCCGAACCACCCGGTGAACGACCCCCGCTACGCCGACGTCCCCCCGGACGCCCTCCCGGGTTCGGAGTGTCTCGCCGATGTCGTGCGCCGACTGGTCCCCTACTTCGAGGACCGGATAGGCAAGGACCTCCTCGCAGGGCGCACGGTGCTCGTCGTCGCGCACGGCAATAGCTTGCGGGCCCTCGCCAAGTACATCGAGCACATCAGCGACGACGATATCGTCGATCTTGACATCCCGACGGGAGTGCCCCGCGTCTACGAGCTCGACGACGGCCTGCACGTCGTCTCCGCCCGTTACCTCGGCGATCCCGAAGCGATTCGGGCGGCGGCCGAGGCGGTCGCCCGTCAGGCGGGCTAGAAGGCCCCTTGCGCTGCCCGGCCAATTCCGGCCGTTAGCGGCGGGAATCGTCCCGGAAATTCTCGAAGTAGCGGCTCGGCGTCGGTCCACGCTGGTTCTGGTACTTCGAACCGAGCGATGAGGAGCCGTAAGGTCGCTCGGCCGGCGAGGTCATGCACAGGAAGCTGATCTGGCCGATCTTCATCCCCGGGTAGACCGTGATCGGCAGGCTGGCGACGTTCGACAGCTCGAGGGTGAGATACCCATCGAACCCCGGGTCGACAAATCCGGCAGTGGAGTGGATGAGAAGTCCCAGCCGGCCGAGCCCCGACTTGCCCTCGAGACGGCCGACGAGATCTGCCGCCAGCGCCACCCGCTCGAGCGTCGAGCCGAGAACGAACTCGCCCGGATGGAGGATCAGCGACTCCCCCGGTCCGATCTCGACGAGCTCGGTGAGCGATTCCTGGTTCTTCTTCACGTCGATAACGCGCTCGGTGTGGCTCCGAAAGACGCGGAAGTAGCGGTCGACGTGGAGGTCGACCGAGGAGGGCTGGATGGCGGCCTCATCGAGCGGGTCGATGACGATGCGACCTGTAGCTAGCTCCTCGCGAATGGACCTGTCGGAAAGGATCATCTTCGATTCGCACGATACAGTGACCACGACAACTTGGCCGCTCCGGAGTCGTCCGGGCGGTTGGAGTTGTCCGGCCGGGCACGCGGGCGTAGTTCAGCGGCAGAACATCAGCTTCCCAAGCTGAGAACGCGGGTTCGATTCCCGTCGCCCGCTCACGGTGATATCGGGGGGGTGGCAGCAGGCGGCTGTTCCAACGACCAGGCCGACCCGTGACAGATACCGAAACACCGGATGGCTTGAATGACAAATCCGCCATCCATCGTCGGACCGCGCACCACAAGAAGGCCCGCCGGTCCGCAACGCCTCAAGACCTGCCTGCGCGGTTTCGGCTGGTTGCTCATCGCCGGGCAGCTCGTAGGCCTCCTCTGGTGGAGCACCGTCCTCGTCGACCGGGCGAGCATGTCGTGGGACTACGCGATCTACTACCAGGCCTGGTACGAGATCGCCCACGGCCACCTGCTCGTGAGAAGCACCGTGATGACCGGCTCGATCCCGTTCTGGCAGAACGACGGCGAGTTCATCGTCTACCTCCTCGCGCCGCTGTACTGGCTGTTCCCGAACCACCTGCTCGGTTTCTGGTGGTTGCAGGATCTCGCCTACTTCGGCACATCCGTGGTGTGCTACCGGTGGATCGGCGAACTGCTCCCCTGGACGGAAGGGCGGCCGCGTCGCGATCGCGTCGTCGCGGGCGTCGGATGGACCTTGACGGTGATTCTCCTTGTGTTCGACCCCTGGGTCTACTGGTCGGTGTCGTTTGCCGTTCAGATGGAGCCCTTCGGTGTGTTCTTTGCGATCTTGGCCCTGCGGGCGCTGTTACAACGACGCAAGACCGTGTGGATCTGGAGCCTGCTTACGGCCTTTTGCGGCGCGGCAGAGACCGTCTACGTGATCAGCATCGGCCTTTGCGGGGTCGCGGTCCTCCTGATGCGGCGGCACACAGAGCGTCGCGCCGGAGCCGAAACTCCCACCTCGATCCTTCAGACCCTGACCATCCCCGCAGTGATCGGCGCACTCGGGATCGCGTGGTTGTTCGTCCTCGATGCCATGCAGGCGACCCGGCTGATTTCGTCAGGGTCGAGTGTCGTCAGCGAGGGACTTAGCTACTTAGTCGGGACGTCCTCCCGCTCTCACGGCACCGTGGAGCTCACCGGGTATGCAGTTCATGCCGTCCTGCATCTGGCGACGGTGCTCCGAGTCGTGGCGACGCACGGGTGGAATCTTTGGGCGAACACCGCGCCCGTCGGTTTCGTCGGGCTTTTCGCGGCTGTCGGCTTTTTCCTGTCCGTGCCGACGCTGCTCGAGAACAGCGTCATCAACAACCAGCAGTTCAGCTATCCGGGATTCTCGAACCTCATCGTCTACGCGGCGCTCGCGGTGGCAAGCGCGTTGATCGTCGCGGCACTCCTCCGCCGGCGCCAGATCTTGGGAGGATTGCTCGCGGGCATCATCGTCGTTAATGCGCTGGCCTGGTTCGCGCTCTGGTTCCCCGACACGGAAAACCAATTCGTTCGCGTCGACGCTGAAGCGGCCGCCACGATACGCCAGACCGCGCGAGAAATCCCCCCGAACGCCGAGGTCATCGCTTCGCAGGGTTTCGTCGGCAGCTTCGCCGCGCGCCAGTACCTCTACGTCTACGGAAATCCCCAAAGCGGATTCCTCGCTAGCGAGAGGTTCCCCGTGAAGAGCACAGTGGTGTGGTTCGTCCTGTCGCCGAACCAGGGCATCGAGGTCCCGAGCACAGCCACTACCGAAGGGTCGATCGGGACCGTCGCGCGCTTGGCCGGCGCGCGGCTAACCGCAGAAGACGACGGCGTCTGGGTGATCCGCTGGAACGTGCCCTCGGGGATTCGCTCCGTCTCGCTCGGCGGGCCGGATACCGCCGTGCCGGCGTGGACGAGTGTCGGCGTCGCGGCCCGGCCGGTCCAGAACGGTCCCGAGGCGACGTGGCTTGCGAAATCGACGGGCCCGAAGGGTTACGTCGTTTCCGGAGACGAATGGGCCCTGGCCCAGGGCCGGTACGCGGCAGACGTGAAATTGTCATCTACGGTGCCAGTCAACGTTGAAGTCTGGGAGGACTCGGCGCGAGGCGACGAACTGCTCGCTCGTCAGATCGTCCGCTCCCCCCGAGCCGAGCAGGTGCTCCTGCCGTTCGGCGTGCCGATGCCCCAAACCCCGGCGAGCGAGAGGGGGTCCGCCATCTTCCGCTACGAGCCGGTGCCGCCTCGGGACTCGGACAACGTCGAGATTCGGATCTGGACCCCCGGGCGCGGTCACACCTCAGTGTGGTCGCTCTCGGTTAACGACCTTTCGTCGCCCTGAGCTCGCCGGTGAGGTGGACTCGCGGTCTCGCGGCGCTGTCGTCGCACCCGCGAGCTGACGCCGAGGTCAGCTGCGCCGTTCGCGCCATCGTCCGCAAAGCGCGGCCTCGCCGCCACCTGAGGCGGTCAGAGAGAGCCCTTATTCGAGATCGAAGACACTGGGTCCGTGGACCAACCGTCAGATAGGACGGACCCGTCACCGGCGAATCCGCGCCAGCGGTCGCCGCGACCAGAGCTTGCCCCAGCCACCACCCTGCCACCGCCGGGCGGCACGCCGACCCGCGCCCCGCAGAGCGGCTGCGAACCGCTACTAACCACTTCCCGTCGGTCCCGACGCCGTTTCCCTTACGACGTCAACTCGCAAGGGAAATCGCCCGATGACGCCCCACGGCGCGACGACTTCCAGCTCAGCGACGATCGTGCCGACGCGTTCCGTGGCGAGCACACTCGACGACAAGCCAGTGCTGCTGCTGATCCTTTCGGTGAGCTTCAGTCCGCGCCAGGCCGTCGCGAAGCTCGGTTGGCGCGGCGCGACGAGAACCACTTTTCCCGCGGCTTTCGGCAGGGCGACGGTAGTGACCTTCGCCCCCGCCGCGGCGACCCTGTAGGCCACGAGCGCGCCCGTCGTCACCCGCAGAAGATCCTCGTCGACGACTGTCGCGTCCACCAGGCCGCCCGGTTGGCCGAGCACGGCCGCGACGACGAGAACTCCGTGGTGTCGCACGGTGCGGAAGGCGGCCGTGACGAGGCAACTGTTCGCCGCGAAGGTCCAGCCCGACTTGACGCCGATGATCCCGTCGGTGCCGAGAGCCGGGTTGGCGTTCCACAGGCTCTTCGCGACGGGGAACGCGAAATGCCGCTTGCGGACGATGGCGCGGACGACCGTGCTGCCCATCAGGTCGGCGGCGAGTCTCGCCTGGTCGGCCGCAGTGCTGACCGACGAGGCGTCGATTCCGCTCGCGTCGGCGTAGTGCGTCGAGGTGAGTCCGAGGATCTTCGCCATCGTGTTCATCTTCTCGACGAACCTCCCGACACTCCCCGCGTCCCAGGTCGCCAGCAGGTCGGCGATGTTGTCCCCGGAAGGAACGAGAAGTGCCTCAAGGAGCTGGTACTCGGAAAGGCTCTCACCCGCGGCGACTTTCACGGTGCTGTCCCCAGCGACGGCCTCTGCCTCCCACGTCCCGACGTCGGCCGGAGTGATCAGGACCGACGGGCCGGATTCGCCCGACGCGAGCGGGTGGTCGTAGAGAATGACGAAGGCCGTCATCATCTTCGTGAGGCTGGCGATTGGGACCGGTCGCTCCCGTGCCGACCGGCCGACGATGCCGACTCCCCGCACCGCGACCGCCGCTTGTCCCACCTTCGGCCAGGTGAAAACGGGCCTCAGGCCTGGGACGACTGCGATCTTGTCGATGCGGCTCGCTCCCGTTCTGGCTTGCCCCGCCGCCCCCATCGCCGTTGGGGTCCCACCGGTTCCGGCCCCGTGGTTGGTGCCGATCGACCAAACCGGGACGCCGATCGCAAGCCCCAAGATCGTCAAGGCGCAGGCCGCGACCACTATCCGGCGCCGCCGATAGACGGCCCGCGAAACCCGACGATTTGCCGGGATCTTGGCGCGGCGGCGCGGCACGGGCTTACGCATCGGGTCGTGCACGCGGTGGTCTTCTCCGATCGGCGCGGGCGAATTCGCACGGAATCTATCCGGTGTCGCCGTGACCGGTGGGAAACACTGCCTTCCCTCCCTCGGGCAAGAGCGCCTCGCGCTTGACCGGCCCATTGCGCGCCACGCCGGCGTAACCTCGGACCATGTCGGCATTCCGTCGTGGTCACCTCGTCGACTCGTCCCTCGCACCTGTCAACGGTGAGCGAACCGATGAGCTCTTCCAGCTGCACGGCGTGGTGATCGAGCAGATCCTGAGCGGCGAGCTCGCCGCACCAATCGAATTCGATCAGGACCACGACGAGTGGGTCGTCCTGGTGGACGGTGGTGCCGAACTTGAGATCGACAACGAACGCCTCTCGCTCGATCCAGGGGACTGGGTGTTCCTCCCCTGGCACACGCCGCACCGTCTCGTCCGCGCCAACCCTGGTACCCGCTGGCTCGCCATCCATTTCCCCGCTGAGGAGGCGAGCGATGCGACAGTGCCGATCCGGCGCGCACCCGCCCGATGACAGGTGACGATCCCGGCAAACTCGAACGCTTCGTGCGGGCTCAGGATCGCGCGGCCACCTTCGAACGAGCCCTCGACGAACTGCGCCGGGGCCACAAGACCGGCCACTGGATGTGGTTTGTCTTCCCCCAGATCGCCGGTCTCGGCAAGAGCGCGACGTCCCAGTACTTCGCGATCTCCTCGCTTGAAGAGGCCAAGGCTTACCTCGCGCACCCAATCCTCGGCCCGCGCCTTGTCGCCTGCTGCGAAGTTCTCGTCGCGGGCGCCGCGGCGAGAGCTCCCGAGATCTTCGGTGCGATCGACGCCATGAAACTGCGCTCGTCGATGACGCTGTTCCTGCGGGCGGCGCCCGCCGAACCGAGCTTCCGGCGAGTGCTCGAACTCCACTTCGGGGGCGAAGCCGATCCGGCGACCGACGAGCTCCTCGCGGGCGGAACCACAGCTACCGCGGCCGGGGGATAGCGAGCCGGGACCAGAGGACCCGCGAGATCCCCTCGATCGTCGTGATCCCGTAGGCCTCGGTCGCGGTCTCGTTGCTGCGCACGGCGACGAGCTAGGCGCGGCCCTGACCGTCGACGTGGCCGATGCCGTTGATCTGCCAGTTACCCGCGACGATCGGGACCCAGCCGTTATTTGACGCGACCGACACGCTCGCCGGGGGTCCGGCACACACGTCCCAGCGACGGACGTGATCACGTTCTCCCTCCGCCCGAGCTCGTAGGTCCGCGAGGCGGAATCGAGGAGCGCATTCGCCACCACGAGACGCTCGAGCAGCCTGACTTGGCCGAGCGCCATCGTCGTCTCGCCCCAGCAACTTCCGTGTCCGGCGTCGTGTCGGTGAATCCGGCGAGCGCGTCAAAGCACGCGATCGCCCCGCTACCGCCCGCCGCGCCCCGCAAATCCGTGGCTTCGTCGTTGGCGCGCGCCTCGATCATCCCGGTGGCGAGAGCCTCGTCGTCCTCGTCGAGCGGGTGAAAGGCGGCCCGCTCCTCGTGGAGCAGCGTGACGAGGATGTCGACCCTCCCGATGCTCGCCGTCTGTTCCCTGACCCCGGGTCGGCAGGTGGAGCTCGCGATTCTCGGAGTCGTACAGCGCGGCCGTGATGTTGCCCTGGCGACTGCGCAGGTCGGCGCGATAGTCGTCGTCGCGAACGGATTGCCCGGCGGCGCCGACGGGTCAAGCCGCGGCGCCCCCGGCGGAAGAAGGGCGCGCGACGTCCCAACGAACGGAGCCGGTGGCCCAGGCCGCCGCCGGGGGACCCCGCCCAGGTCGAGGCGAGCAGGACGGCCACCGCGTTCCCGAACGCCGTGCGAACCCCCCGCGCCACACGACATGGTCTTCCCTCGTCAACCCCGTCGCACGACGGCTGTCTGCCGCGTTGCCAACAGATCCACCGGGCCCACTCGCTCCGATCTCGGCGAACCGGACGATCTCCCGGCCGACCCGTCTCAGGCGAGCGCCACCTCACCCGGCCGCAGAGGCCAGGGCAGATCGGTCGATCCCATGAGATAGGTGTCGACCGCCGCCGCGGCGGAGCGGCCCTCGGCGACTGCCCAGACGACGAGGCTCTGCCCCCGGGCCATGTCGCCGCAGGCGAAGACGCCGTCGACGCTCGTCATGAAGTCGCCGTCGACTGCGACGTTCTGGCGTTCGTTCAGTGCCAGTCCGAGTTCGCCGACGACGCCGCTCTGCTCCGGACCCGTGAAACCGAGAGCCAGCAATACGAGGTCGGCCGCAATCTTCCGGCGCGTCCCGTCGACGACCTCAAATCGGCCTTCGGCGTACCGCACCGAGTCGACGAGGAGCGCCGCCACCGCGCCGGCGCCGTCATCGGCGAACGAGGACGTGGCGAGGGAGTAGAGCCGTTCGCCGCCTTCTTCGTGGGCTGCCGCGAGGTGGAGCGTCCTCGGCCAGGTCGGCCAGGGGTTGTCTGGCGCCCGGGTCCCGGGCGGCTCGGGCAGGATCTCGACCTGGTCGACCGACGACGCACCCTGGCGATGCACGGTCCCGAGGCAGTCGGCCCCCGTGTCGCCCCCGCCGAGGATGACGACGCGCTTGCCGGCGGCGTCGATCGGTGCTCGGGGTATCGCACCCTCGCAGACGAGGTTGGCCCCTTTCAAGAAGTCCATCGCGAAATGGACTCCGGCGAGCTGCCGACCGGGAACAGGCAGATCACGCGGCTTCGTCGAGCCGACCGCGAGCACGACTGCGTCGTGGGTCGCGCGTAGCTCGCGAGCCGAGATGATCCGCGCGTCCGGCGCGGCCGTCCCGGGGACTTCGCCGACAGATCCCTCGCCGATCGCGGTCCGCGCCTCGAAGCGCGTGCCCTCGGCTCGCATCTGCTCGATCCGGCGGTCGATCGCCGCCTTTTCCAGCTTGAACTCGGGCACCCCGTAGCGGATCAGTCCGCCGAGGCGCTCGGCTCGCTCGTAGACGACGACGTCATGACCCGCCCGGGTGAGCTGCTGGGCGGCGGCCAATCCAGCGGGACCCGATCCGACGACGGCGACTCGCCGGCCTGTCGCGGGCGACACGAGTTGCGGTCTGAGATCCGCCGTCGCCCATTCGGCGATCTCGAACTCGACCTGTTTGATCGACACCGGGTCGGCGTTGATTCCCAGGACACAGGCGCCCTCGCATGGGGCCGGGCACAGCCTGCCCGTGAATTCCGGGAAGTTGTTCGTCGCGTGCAGGCGGTCCGCCGCTTGGGCCATCTCGTCGCGGTAAACGAGGTCGTTCCACTCCGGGATCAGGTTGCCGAGCGGGCAACCCTGGTGGCAGAAGGGGATCCCGCAGTCCATACAGCGCGCCGCCTGGACACGCAGCGCCTCCGGCGCGAACGGCAAGTAGATCTCCCGCCAGTCGTGGATCCGCTCCGCGACAGGGCGCCGCGCGGGCCCCCGTCGCTCGAAACTCAGAAAGCCCCGGGGGTCAGCCATGCGCCGCCGCCATGACCGCGTCGTCGACCGACTCCCCGCTCGCCACGGCCCGCCGCGTCGCCTCGATCACCCGGCGATAATCGAAAGGCATGATCTTCTTGAACTCGCCGATGACCTCGGGCATCCGGGCGACGAGGCGTGCCCCCAGTTCCGAGCCGGTGAGCTCCCTATGGCGCGTGATCACCGCGGCCAGGAATGCCCGGTCCTCGTCGTCGAGCGGCTCGAGGTCAACCATCTGGCGGTTGAGGCGCCGCGTCAGCAGGTCCTCGGGGTCCCAGACGTAGGCGAGACCGCCCGACATTCCGGCCGCGAAGTTGCGGCCGGTGGGCCCGAGCACGACGGCACGGCCCCCCGTCATGTACTCGCATCCGTGGTCACCGACGCCTTCGACCACCGCCGTCGCGCCTGAGTTGCGGACGCAGAAGCGCTCGCCGACCTGTCCGGCAATGAACAACTCGCCACCCGTCGCCCCGTAGGCGCAGACGTTTCCAGCGATGATGTTCTCCTCGGCGACGAAACCGGCGCCGACTGGCGGACGGACGACGACAGTGCCGCCGGAGAGGCCCTTGGCCAGGTAGTCGTTGGTGTCCCCGTACAGGACGATCTCAACGCCGGAGGGGATGAACGCGCCGAAGCTTTGACCGCCCGAGCCGGACAACGTGATCTTGATCGTGCCCGGGGGCAGGCCCGCACCTCCGTAGCGCCGGGTCACTTCGGCACCGAGCATCGTGCCGACTGTGCGGTGCACGTTCCGTACCGGGAGCGAGATCTCGACCGGTTCTCCCCGCTCGAGAGCCGGCTTCGCCAGCTCGAGCAGCTCGTTGTCGAGCGCCCGGTCGAGGCCGTGGTCCTGGGCGCGCACCTGGTGGAGCTCGGTCGTGCCGAGATAGGGCTCGACCCGGGTGAGCAACGGCCGCAGGTCGAGGCCGGCGGCCTTCCAGTGCTTCACGGCCGGTTCGACGTCGAGGCACTCGACGTGCCCGACGGCCTGGTCGAGGGTGCGGAAACCCAGTTGCGCGAGATACTCCCGCACCTCTCGGGCGATGAAGGTGAAGAAGGTCTCGACGTACTCCGGGCGCCCCGCGAAGCGCTTGCGCAGCTCCCGGTTCTGGGTCGCGATCCCGACCGGACAAGTGTCGAGGTGGCAGACCCGCATCATCACGCACCCCAGCACGACAAGCGGCGCGGTCCCGAAACCGAACTCCTCGGCGCCGAGCAATGCCCCGATGACGACGTCACGGCCGGTCTTCATCTGCCCGTCGACCTGCACGACGATGCGATCGCGCAGGGCGTTCCGCACCAAAGTCTGCTGGGTCTCGGCGAGGCCCAACTCCCAGGGAACGCCGGCGTGCTTGATCGACGTGAGCGGCGACGCCCCGGTGCCACCGTCCTCGCCGGAGATGAGCACCACGTCGGCGTGCGCCTTGGCGACCCCCGCCGCGACTGTCCCGACGCCGACCTCGGCGACGAGCTTCACGTTGATCCGGGCGCGATTGTTGGCGTTCTTGAGGTCGTGGATCAACTGGGCGAGATCTTCGATCGAGTAGATGTCGTGGTGCGGAGGTGGCGAGATCAGCCCCACCCCCGGTGTCGAGTACCGGGTCTTGGCGATCCACGGGTAAACCTTCGCGCCCGGGAGCTGGCCACCCTCGCCGGGCTTGGCACCCTGGGCCATCTTGATCTGCAGGTCGTCGGCGTTCGTCAGGTACTCGCTCGTCACGCCGAAGCGACCCGAGGCGACCTGCTTCGTCGCGCTGCGTCGCGAATCGCCGTTCGGGTCGGGCACGTAGCGTGCCGGGTCCTCCCCTCCCTCACCCGAGTTCGATCGGGCGCCGAGGCGGTTCATCGCCACGGCGAGGGTTTCGTGCGCCTCGGAGGAGATCGAACCGTAGGACATCGCGCCGGTGGCGAAATGCTTGACGATCGCTTCCACCGGCTCGACCTCGTCGAGCGGCACCGGTTGGCGAGGGGCCCCCTCGCCCGTGCGCAGCCGCAACAGTCCGCGCAGCGTCGCCAGCCGCTCCGACTGGTCGTCGACGAGCCGCGTGTACTGTTTGAAGACTTCGTAGTCACCCGAGCGCGTCGCCTGCTGGAGCTTGAACACCGTCTTCGGGTTCAAGAGGTGGTACTCGCCTTCGCGACGCCAGTGGTAGTCGCCGCCCGTTTCGAGCTCGCGGTGGTCGAGCTCGCCCGGGCGCCCGTTGAAGGCGGAGTGGTGCCGGCGGGCGACCTCTTCCGCCAGCACGTCCAGGCCCACGCCGCCGAGCTTGCTCGTCGTCCCCGTGAAGTAACGGTCGACGAGGCCCTGGTCGAGACCGACCGCCTCGAAAACCTGGGCACCGGTGTACGAGGCGATGGTCGAGATGCCCATCTTCGACATCACCTTCAACACGCCCTTGCCCGCGGCTTTCACGTAATTAGCCACGGCCCGACGCTCCGGCAGATCGATGAGACCACGTCTCGCCATGTCGATTACCGAGTCCACCGCGAGGTACGGGTTGACCGCGGCGGCGCCGTAGCTGACGAGAAGCGCCATGTGGTGCGTCTCCCGGGCGTCGCCGGACTCGACGACTAGTCCGGCACGGGCGCGAGACTTTTCCCGCACGAGATGCTGGTGGACCGCCGAGACGAGCAGCAAGGACGGGATGGGCGCGAGCGCGACGCTGGCGTGGCGGTCCGAGAGGATGATGACGTTCGCGCCGCCCTCGATCGCCGTGACGACCTCGGCACAGATCCGCTCGAGGGCGCGCCCGAGCGCCTCCCCACCCCCCGCCACTTCGTACAGGCCGTCGACGACGAAAGACTTGAAACCTGGCGTCTCGCCGCGCTCGTTGACGTAGACCAGCTTGGCGAGGTCGTCATTGGAGATGATCGGGAACTCGAGAGTGATCTGGCGACAAGACGATTGTGTGGGCTGCAAAAGGTTCTGCTCCGGACCGATCGTCGCCGACAACGACGTCACGAGCTCTTCCCGGATCGCGTCGAGCGGGGGATTCGTCACCTGGGCGAAAAGCTGCGCAAAGTACTCGAACAGCAGACGCGGGCGGTCGGAGAGTACGGCGATCGGCGTATCCGAACCCATCGAGCCCGTGGGCTCCAGTCCCGCGCGGGCCATTGGCGCGACGATCACCCGCAGCTCTTCGTCCGTGTATCCGAAGAGACGCTGCTGGCGGACGAGGGAACCGTGCTGCGGCACGAGCATCTCGCGGTGCGGCAGTTCATCGATGCTCAGGAGATTCTCGGCGAGCCACGCCCCGTAGGGATGTTCGGCGGCAAGGCTCTCTTTCACCTCGGCGTCGTCGATGATCCTTCCCGCCCCGGTGTCGACGAGGAACATCCGTCCCGGCTGAAGGCGCCCCTTCTTGATGATCCGCTCCGGGGCGATGTCGAGGACGCCCACCTCCGAGGCCATCACGACGAGGCCGTCCGAGGTCACCCAGTAACGCTCCGGGCGGAGTCCATTGCGGTCGAGGGTCGCGCCGATGAGCGTGCCGTCGGTGAAGACCATCGCCGCAGGACCGTCCCACGGTTCCATCACGCATCCGTGGAAGCGGTAAAAGGACCGCCGCGCGGAGTCCATCTCGGCGTGGTTCTCCCAGGCTTCGGGGATCATCATCAAGAGCGCGTGTGGCACCGATCGGCCGCCGAGGTGCAGAAGCTCCAGCACCTCGTCGAAAGACGCGGAGTCACTGCCGCCGGGGGTGATGATCGGCAGCAGACGGTTGATGTCGCCGGGGAAGAGGTCGCTTCGCAACTGCGCCTCGCGGGCGCGCATCCAGTTGCGGTTGCCCTGCACCGTGTTGATCTCACCGTTGTGCGAGATCAGCCGGTAGGGATGGGCGAGCGACCAGGAGGGAAACGTGTTCGTCGAGAACCTTGCGTGCACGAGCGCGAGCGCGCTGGCAAAGCGCGCGTCAGAGAGGTCGGGAAAGACCCGCCGCAGCTGCACCGACGACAACATGCCCTTGTAGATAAAGGTCCGTGTCGAGAGCGACGGGAAGTAGCAATCCGTGATCGCGTGCTCGGCGCGCTTTCTCAGCGCGTACGCGAGCCGCTCGAGTTCCATGCCGGACAATCCGGGGCGCGAGCCGGAGGCTTTTGAGCCAAGGAACAACTGCCAGAAACTCGGCGCCATCGCGCCCGCCGTCTTTCCCGCCGCGCCGAGTTCAACGGGAACCTCGCGCCAACACAGCACCTCCAGATCCTCGTCGGCGGCCAGTAGCGCGATCTCCTCTCTCCGGCGCCGCGCTTCCTCGGGGTCCTGCGGCAGAAACGCGATCCCGCTTGCGTACGAGCCGACCGGAGGAAGAGAGACTCCGACCGACTCGCGAAAGAACCTGTCGGGCATCTGCACCGTGATCCCAGCGCCGTCGCCGGTCTCGGGATCGGCGCCGAACGCCCCACGATGGGCGAGGTTCTCGAGCGCGGTGATGGCGAGCTCGACGACCTCGTGACTTGGGCCTTGTCCGAGTTGCGCGACGAAGGCGATGCCACAGGCATCGTGCTCAAAGCGCGGATCGTACAAGCCTTGTTCGGTCTTGGCTTCGTTCACTTGAATTCGCTTGTCTGTAGAGCGACAACACCGTGCAGATTCGCCGGATTGCCAGGAGGCCATGGGCCGAGCACCAAAACTCTACAAGCCGGAGCCGAAACTCTCGAATTCCGAGGTGTCCGGGATGCGCCCCCCAGGCGCAACCCGGACACCGATCATCCGCGGGTCCCAGGAAAAGACGCCCTTTCCCCCCATCCCTCGACAGGTAGAAGACGCACCTCGATACCAGCCGTCACGTCAGCCACCGCTCGACGCGTCGCCGTTGCCGTTTCCGTTCCCGTTCCCGTTCCCGTTCGTCACGGTCGGTTCCGGCGGTGCCGGCCGGCCTCCAGCGCTGGCCGGCAGCGACTCACCGGTCAGCGCCTGGCCGCGCCCGTCGGAGATCATCTGGAGCAGCCGTTCGTCGTCGACCGACAGGTCGACGTACTCGGCGTGGACGGCGAGGTCGCCGATCTTCAGCTCCGACTCCTTCATCCGCAACGGTATGACGAGGCCGATGATCTTGAGGAGGACAAACGTGACCGTGCCGTCCCAGACGATGATCGTCAGGGCGGCGAGGAACTGTACCCAGACGAGACCCGGGTGGCCATAGGCGGCACCCGCCACCCCCGTCGACTGACCATTGGCCGAGAGGTACACGATCATCTTCGGGTCGGCGAAGACGCCGGTGAGCAGACCGCCGAAGAGTCCCGCAAAGCCGTGCGTGTACACGACACCGAGCGCGTCGTCGACTTTGCTGAAGGGTCGAAACCGGGAAAGTTTGTTGAACGCGAGCCAGACCAAGACCGACGCGATCGCGCCGATGCAGAGCGCTCCCCAGCCGTTGACGTAACCGGCGGCGGGCGTGATCGCGACGAGCCCGACGATCATCCCGTTCACCGCGCCGAGGAAGTTCGGTTTCTTCGGACCGAAGTGCATGTCGATCACGACCCAGACAAGCAGGGCGGTCGCGGTCGCGAGGTTCGTGTTGAGTACCGCCGCCGAGGCGTTGGCGCCTGCGAAGTACGAGTCGCCGCCGTTGAATCCATTCCAGCCCAGCCAGAGCATCCCCATGCCGACGGCCACGAGCATGAGGTTGGTCGGCGGGAAGGCGCAACGGTCCCTGGCGAGACGGGGACCGATCACCGAAGCGGCGACGAATCCGGACACCCCGGCCGCGAGGTGGATGACGTAGCCACCGGAGTAGTCCAGGGCGCCGCGTGCGGCCCAGTACCCGCCGCCCCACAGCAGCATCGCGTTTACCGTGTAGGCGCACGTCGTCCAAGCGGGAACGAAGACGCACCAGGCCTTGAAGCTCATCCGCCCAAGCACGCTTCCCAGAAAGAGCAAGGGTGTGATCGCGGCAAACACGAACTGGAAGTAGGCGAGGCTCGAGGTCGGGAAGTGCAGGGCCGGCATCGCACCCTTGAGGAGCGGGATGACCGCCTGACCCTCCTCGTAGGCGTGCGACAAGATCGATCCAGGCAGACCGATGAACGGGCTGAGGGTTCCGTGCCAGAGATTAAACGGGTGGCCGAAGCCCATTTCGTAGGCCCACAGCACCCACACGACGAGGACGCCGGCGAAGCCGGCGAACGCCATGAGCATCGTGTTGACGGCCCACTTCCGCTTCACGATGCCGCCGTAGAGAACGGCGATGCCCGGCAGGCTCATCAATCCGACGAGCGTCGCCGCAGTTAGCTGCCAGGCGTTGTCCCCTGGGTTAAGCCAGTGCGGATAGGGGACGAGC
Organism: Acidimicrobiales bacterium; assembly: GCA_035625025.1. Lineage (GTDB taxonomy): Bacteria > Actinomycetota > Acidimicrobiia > Acidimicrobiales > Bog-793 > Bog-793. The sequence goes on along the minus strand of DASPQJ010000054.1, from coordinate 106,879 downwards.
ATCCGGCCTCCTCAGCTGACGTCAGGCTTCTCAAGCCGCGCGGTCGCCTTGAGGTTAAAGAAGCCGGGTTTCTAGGCTGTGGCCTCTGTGAGAAGACTGTGTTTCCCCAACGTGAACAGCCGATGAACGGCTCGAGGAGACCGCTGAACAAGACCCACTTGGGCGCCATCGGGCCGTCGGGTCCCTTCCGGTCCTCGGGAGAGGGACCGGTCAAAGAGCCGGCCCGGAAAGATGAGGGCCGGACACGCTGACGGCGTTTGGGTCGGGGGTGACTTCCTCCCGGTCGCCCGCGGGCCCCGGCCATCCGCTCGGGAGTTGCCAGCTGCCGGCAAAGACGAGCCCGCGGTTGCCGGTGCGGCGCAGGTTCAGCGCGGCGACCCGGGGCCTCAAGCCCTGGCGTTGCTCGACGCCGCGGGAGGAGACGGCGGTTCCCCGGGCGACGAGCCAGGCCCTGGCGCGCTCCACCGTCGGGCGGGGGGAGCGGTACCCGGCGCGGCCGCCGCCCGCCCGCCGGCCCGCCTGGGCCACGACGAGCTCGGCCACCCAGGGAGGAGGACCGGCTCGTCCGGCGCGCCTCGTGCAATGGCTGCGCCGCTGGCAGCTCACCGGAGCGGTCGAAGTTGGCCGAGCCCCTCGGGGAGATCGCCGGGTCACCCCGGCAGGACCGCTGACGCGGCCGGTCTCGCCGGCGAGAGGAGTCATCCCGGGTGAAGCCCCCGGGGATCGGCCTCGGGAGGGGCTGGGGCTTGACGACGGGCCGGGGGCCGGCGGCCCGGAGGGCCGCCCGGGCGGGTCCGGAGCCCTAGGTGTTGTATCGAGTGACGTTCTTGACGCGGCTGGTAGGTGGGCCGGTTCGCCAAGGTCGGCGCGGCGGCGGCGACGATCCCTCCCCGGCGCCGCGGCGGGTGCGCCTTGGGGCCGTCCTCTTCCGCCGGACCGTCTTCGCGGCGGCCGGGACCCGGCTCGACGGTCGAGACCATCCGCTCCCTCGCCACCTCCCGGGTGATCCGCCGGGGGCCCGGCGCGCCGCGTCGAAGACCCGTTCCGGGCGGTCACCTCGGCGGGGGCCGGCCCGCGTCGTCGCGCCTCAGGCCCCAGACGACCTTCCAGTCGATGCGGTTCCGCAACCGTCGGATCGCGCCGCGATCCGACAGTCCCCCGAGGACTTGGCGCACCATCACCGAGCAGATGACGTCGGCGAATGGAGAAACGACCCTTCCCGGAAGGGAGGAGACCGGAGAAGTCCTGTCGCGGAAGGCTCGCGGCACTGCTCGGCGGGAAAGGCCGGCCCGAGTCGTCCGGGACGAGCCGGCAGCAGAAGGCCGCCGCCCCGAGGAGCTGGCGACCTCGGTTCGATTTCTGCTCCTTGACCCCATCGCGGCAGGTGAAGGCAAGCCGCGCGCATCCTCAGATGCTTCGTTCAGAGTCTCTAGGCACGACGGCGTCGGCGCCGTGACGCGTCGGTGAGCGCCGACGGCTCCCAGCCGGAATCGGCGGCATTGCAGGTCACGCCGGGAGGGACGATTTCGTCGATTCGGTCGAGTACTTCCACCGAAAGGACGATGTCCGCCGTGCGCAGCAGCGACTCCAGATGCTCCAGGGTGCGCGGCCCGATGATCGGCGCCGTGATCGCGGGGTGCTCTAGGACAAAACCCATCGCGAGCTCGACGAGGGTGAGCCCTGATTCCTCGGCCAGGTGATCGAGCGCCGCCACGAGCTCGAGCTTGCGCTGGTTCTCCGGAAGCGACAGGTCATAGCGCGCGGGGATCCGCGCCGACCGGCGGCTCGTGTTCCGTTTGCCAGCTCCAAAGCTCCCGGCAAGCCAACCTCCGGCGAGGGGACCCCAGGAGATGACCCCGATGCCGTACTCGAGGCAGACCGGGAGCACGGCGCTCTCGACGCCCCGTGCGAGGATCGAATACGGCGGCTGCTCCGTGACGAAACGCTCCCGGCCGCGGCGCTCCGCGACCCACTGGGCTTCGACGATCTCGTGAGCCGGAAAGGTCGAGCTCCCGAAGTAGCGGATCTTGCCCGCCCGGACGAGGTCGGTGAGCGCGCCGAGCGTCTCGTCGATGGCGCAGGTCGGGTCGGGACGGTGGATCTGGTAGATGTCGATGTAATCCGTGCCGAGCCTTCTGAGGCTCGCCTCGCACTCGATCGTGATCCACCGTCGTGAGTTGCCGCGCTCGTTCGGGTCTGCGCCCATCGCACTGTGGACCTTCGTGGCGAGGACCACGCCGTCACGCCGCCCGCCCGCCAGAGCCTTGCCGACAATCTCCTCGGACTCGCCCGCCGAGTAGACGTCGGCGGTGTCGATGAAGTTGATCCCGCCGTCGAGGGCCCGGTGCACGATCCGGATGCACTCGTCGTGGTCGCTATTGCCCCATGCGCCGAACATCATCGCCCCGAGACAGAAGGCGCTGACACGAACGCCGGTTCGTCCGAGGATCCGATACTCCACCGTGTTCATCGTACCGAGGGCCAGCTCCGGTCATAAAGCGGTTCAAGTTGGCCGATCCCGCGGTAGGTTACACAGAGGATCCGCTTTCTCGGAGCCGATCCGGCCCCTGTGCAGAGGAAACTTCCCCCGGACCGGGCGTTCCACTCGTGCCACGGCCCACGCCAGAGTCACTCGACTCCGCTGCCTCAATGACCTACCCGGCCACCTGCCCGGGCCCGGTTGACGGACGTCCACTGTCGACGCCACCCGCCGCTTGCGTCGCGAGCGGCAGCTCGACAAGGAAGGTCGCGCCCGACCCCATCTCGCTCTCGACTCGGGCCGAGCCGCCGTGCGCCTCGGCAATCGACAACACGATCGCGAGCCCGAGACCCATCCCACCACTCTCACGGGTTCGCGCCGGGTCGGCACGGTAGAAGCGCTCGAAGATCCGGGGGAGATGCTCCGGCGGGATCCCGGGACCATGATCGGCAACGGTGAGCACCGCTCGGTCAGCTTCCACCCGGACGCTCACCTCGACGGGAGTCCCGGGGGGCGTGTGCTCGAGGGCGTTGCGGACCAGGTTGGCGAGGGCCTGGCGCAACCGTTGCTCGTCGCCGATCACGATGATCGGCGCCGATGCCTCGAGCGTGATCGGGCGTTCGGCGTCCACCACACTGGCGTCGGCGCTTACCTCCCGTGCTATCTCCGCGAGGTCGACGGGGGCCCGTTCCAGCGGGCGGCCCTGATCGAGCCGGGCGAGCAGCAGGAGGTCGTCGACGAGAACGCCCATCCGCGCCGCCTCGTCCTCGATGCGACGCATCGCCGACGTGAGATCCTCTGGATGGTCGGCGGCCCCCCGCCGGAACAGTTCCGAGTAGCCGCGAATCGACGTGAGCGGCGTGCGGAGCTCGTGCGAGGCATCAGCGAGGAACTGGCGGAGCCGTGCTTCGGAGGCTTGCTGTTCGGCGAAGGCCTGTTCGATTTGGGCGAGCATCTTGTTCAAGGACGTACCGAGCCGGCCGACCTCGGTGTGCGTGTCGGCGGGCTCGACGCGGCGCGAGAGGTCACCCGCCGCGATCGCGCCTGCTGTCCGCTCGATGGCGACGAGCGGCCGCATCCCGACCCGGATCACCACGAGCCCCAGGAGCGCGAGGACGACGAGCACCGCGGCCGAGACGGCGACGTCGATCGTCACGAGCTGGCTGAGAGTCTGGTCGAGCGAGGTGAGCGGGATGGCGACTACTGCGTAGCCGGGGGTCTCGCTGCCGAAGATAAGAAGAGTCTCCGGCTGGGCCAGTACCCGGTAGCGGAACGAGGAGTCGCCGTTCGCCCCGACCGAGAAGTAGCTGGCCGTCCCAGAGCTTGACGGGGTGCGCAAGCTCGCCGGAAAGTCCGGTGCTGGTCGTCCTTCCAGGCTCGTCGACGGGGTCTCGGTGACGACCCCCGACGAATCGATCAGGGCGCCGCACGTGCCGGGCGGTGTGTCCCGACCGAACCCGAAGTTCCCGCTGAAGAAGCCGCCGCCGGACGTCAACTGGCGCACGACGGGCTGCAGGGCGGTGTTCAGCTCCGAATCGACCTGGCTGAGCAGGTACGACTCGACTTGGCTATAGACGACAATGTCGGCGACGACGAGCCCGACCCCGACGACGAGGACGAGGCCGAGCGAGAGACGCGCCCGAAGCGACAGCCGGCGGAATCGTCTCGCGATCGCCGAACCGAGAGCCCGAACCCGGCGAAACCACCGCATCACGCCGGGCTTAGTTCGCCGCCGGGACCCGCAGGCTGTATCCGACGCCCCGGAGCGTGTGGATGAGCGGCGGTCCGAGGATATCAATCTTCTTGCGCAAGTAGCTCACGTAGGTCTCGACGACGTTGGCGTCGCCGCCGAAGTCGTACTCCCAGACGTAGTCGAGGATCTGCGCCTTTGAGAGCACGCGGCGCGGGTTCAAGAGGAAGTACCGAAGGAGCTTGAACTCCGTCGGAGTGAGTTCGACCGGGGTCTTCCCACGAAACACCTCGTGGGTTTCCTCGTCGAGTTCGAGGTCCGAAAAGACTAGCCGCGACGTGGCCCCGACTCCCTCGGCCACCCGTCGCAGAACCGCGCGCACCCGAGCGATCAGCTCCTCGAGGCTGAACGGCTTCGTCACGTAGTCGTCGCCACCGAGCGTCAGTCCCCGGACCTTGTCCTCGGTGGCGTCCTTCGCCGTGAGGAACAGGATCGGCAACCGGCGTCCGTCCTGGCGGATCCGCCTCGCCACCTCGAACCCGTCCAGGTCGGGAAGCATCACGTCGAGAATGAGCAGGTCCGGCCGGTTCGACCCGACCTCGTTGAGCGCGGCGCGTCCGGACTGCGCGGTCGTGACCTCGAAACCCTCGTAGCGCAACGCGGTCGCGACGAGATCGGTGATGTTCGCCTCGTCGTCGACGACCAGGACACGGCCTGTCGCAGCGCTCACGGCACGATCATGCTTCGCTGAGCTGAAAAAAACCTGTGAACCGTCTGTACGCCGACTGTCGAGAGCCGGCGACTACACGTGGGCCATGTTCGCGAAGCGGGCGTAGTTCGTGACGAACGCGAGCTGGACGGCACCGGTCGGGCCGTTGCGGTGCTTGGCGATGTGGATCTCGGCCGCGCCGCGGTCCGGTGAATCCGGATTGTAGATCTCGTCCCGATAGATGAACATCACGACATCGGCGTCCTGTTCAATGGCGCCCGACTCACGCAAGTCGGCGAGCATCGGGTGTTTGTCCGCGCGGCTCTCGAGCCCGCGGGACAGTTGGCTCAGCGCGACGACAGGGATCTCGAGCTCGCGGGCGAGGATCTTCAGACCGCGACTGATCTCGGAGATCTCTACTTGACGATTCTCGGCGTTCGTCCGCCCGCTCATCAGCTGCAGGTAGTCGACGACGACGAGACCGAGCCCGTCCCGGGCCCGCAACCGCCGCGACTTGGCGCGGATGTCCATCACCGTCACGTTGGGGTCGTCATCGATATGGAGAGGTGCACCACCGATCCGACCGATTGCGTTGGAGATCTTCGGCCAGTCGGCTTCGAGAAGCCGACCGTTGCGCATCCGAGTGGCGTCGACGCGCGCCTCGGCACACAGCACGCGCTGGGCGACTTCGAGGTGGCTCATTTCGAGCGAGAAGAAGAGCACGGGCGTGCCTAACATCGCCGCATTCGCGGCAAGACCGAGCGCGAAGGCGGTCTTCCCCATCGATGGCCGGCCGCCGACGACAATGAGATTCGAGGGCTGCAGACCCGAAAGGTGCTCGTCGAGGTCCTGGTAGCCGGTCGGCACCCCGGTGATCGTCTCGCCCCGGTCGTACAGCTCCTCGAGCCGGTCGAGACTGCGACCGAGCAGGTCGTGCAGCGAGGCGATGCTGTCCGCGGACCGACGCTGAGCGACGTCAAAAACCATCGCCTCAGCGCGGTCGATCGCGTCGACGACATCGTCCGGCAGCCCGTAGCCGATCTCGGCGATCTCCTGGGCCACGCCGATCAGACGACGCAAGAGCGAGTTCTCCTCGACGATACGGGCGTAGCGACCTGCGCTGGAGATCGCCGGGGTATTCGACTGCAGCGATCCGAGCATCGCCGCGCCGCCGATCTCCTCTAGTACGCCCGCGCGCCTTAGTTCCTCGGAAACGGTGACCGCGTCGGCCGGCTCCCCCTGACCGTAGAGCGAGGTGATCGCCCCGAAGATCTGCGCATGCGAGGGCTTGTAGAAGTCAGAAGGTGAGCACCGCTCGATCGCCGTTGCGATCGCATCACGCGAGAGCAGCATCGCACCGAGGAGCGACTCCTCGGCTTCCAGGTTGTGCGGCGGGATCCGTCCCGAAGCGACGGGGACCGCGACTTGACGCGGGCGTCGTCGGGCTTCCTCGAGCGGCTGCAACATGATCGGCCTCACACTGCACCCGGGCGGCTGCGAATCGATAGACGGACATCTTCCGGATAAACCGAACCACGCTGTGGGTTTCCGGTGGAGTACATCGGCGGGTCTGTGCGTTCCGCCGGCTGCTTGCCTCGCGGGCGCACTTCGGCCAATCCATCCATATCACTGAAAGCTACGAAGGGGATGTGACGTTCCTGCCGGCGTGAGTACGACGGCGTCCGATTTGATCGAAAATGCCTAGCCGACGACCTCGACCGTGAGCACGAACTCCACCTCAGGATGGAGATGGACGCCGACTTCGTGCGTCCCCACTGACTTGATCGGTTCGTGGATGATGAGCTTGTGCCGGTCGAGCACGACTGACGTTTGCGCCTCGACCGCGGCAACGATTTCGGCCGGCGTTACTGAACCGAACAACCGCCCCGCCTTGCCGGCGTGGGCGTGAACGGTGATGACCACCGGCACGAGCTGTTGCGCGATTGACTCGGCGGCTTCTCGCGCGTGTTGGTCGGCAACATCACGGGCCCGGCGCATCGCGGTCGCCTGCGTGGAGATATTGCGCGTCGCGGCGATTGCCTGTCCTGAAGGAAGGAGGAAGTTCCGGGCATGGCCGTCGCTCACCTCGACGAGGTCGCCACGTTTGCCGATGCCCTCGACGTCAGTCCGCAGGACGATTCTCACTCCGGGTTCTCCGATTCCTCCGTCTCGTCGTCGACCAACGCCTCCTCGTCTGGGGCGTCAAGGTCGTCCTCGGTCTCGGTCGCCACCTCCGGCTCGGCCACGGCGGCAACGGTTGCCGGCCGACCGAGCGAGCGTGAGAACCCCGTCGCGCGCTCGGCCGCGCGTCCGCCCCCGCGCCCGCCGGGACGTTCGCTCGTCGTCCGCTGCGTGTAGGGGAGCAACGCGAGTTCCCGCGTCAATTTGATCGCGGTCGCGACGTCACGCTGGTGCTGGGCGCAGTTGCCCGAAACCCGTCGGGCACGGATCTTGCCACGGTCGGACATGAACTTGCGCAGCAGGTTCACGTCCTTATAGTCCACGTGTTCAATCCGGTCCTTGCAGAAGATGCAGACCTTCTTCTTTGTCCGTCTGCCGTTGTCCTTCGGCACGCGACGCGTCGAGCGCTCCCGGTCGTTGTTCCGCGCCATCAGAAAGGCTCCTCGTCCTCGCCGACCACGGGTTCGTTCGCCCCGGCGCGGCTTGACCTCGCGCCACCCCCAGAGGATCTGGCCTCACCGGCAGGACTGCGCCGCTCGTTCTTCACGATCTGCGCCGTTGCCCAGCGCAAGCTCGGACCAAGTTCATCGGCAATGACCTCGATCTTTGTGCGCTTGTCCCCGTCCGGGGTTTCCCAGGAGCGCTGTTCGAGCCGACCTGTCACGATCACACGCGCCCCTTTCACGAGCGACTCGCTGACGTTCTCGGCCATTTCGCGCCAGCAGACAACGTCGAAGAACGACGTCGCCTCCTCCCACTCGCTGGTCTGGCGGTTCTGCCAGCGACGGTTGACGGCGAGCCCGAAGCTCGCCGTCGCCTGACCGGCCGGCGTGAAGCGCAGTTCGGGATCTCTCGTCACGTTCCCGACAAGTACGACCGTATTGCCGTTTGCCATTTCTCCGTCTCCGTTTCCTCGACTAGCCCGCCGGAGCGTCGTTCGGCGTCTCGCCGACCGGGACGCGACCCGCCAGCTTCTCCGGCTGGCGGATGATTCGGTGGCGCAGGACCTCGTCGGCGAGCGTCAGCACCCGGTCGACCTCGGCGATGGTCGCCGGTTCCGCGACGACTTCCATGAACAAGTAGAAGCCTTCGGTCTTGTGCTTCAGTTCGTAGGCGAAAGTCCGGCGACCCCAACGCTCGATGTGACCGACGGACCCACCACGCGAACGCACAAGTTCGGCGACATGGTCCGTCGTCGCCCGAATGTCGTTCTCATCAAGGCCGACATCAAAGATGACAGCGATCTCATAGGGCCGCAGGACGGCTCACCTCCTCCGGACCCGGCGTCGTCGACGTCCGGGGCCCCGGACGCACCGGAGCAGGGGTGAATATGACCTCGTCATGGTAGCCGAAGACTCCTGTTCTCCTCGCTGACATTCGCGCCAGGGCATCTTTGCGGCGCGCAGTATCGCTCTGCCTACCGACTCCTGGCCTGTGCGGTCACCGCTGTGGCGCGTCCTTCAGCTCCCGTTCCAGATCGGGTGTCGCGTGGTAGGTCTCCTCCGGCGAAGGGTACGAACCCGAACGCACGTCGGCGGCGAACCGGGTGATGGCCTCGCGGGCGACAACGGTGAGGTCCGCGTACTGACGGACGAACTTCGGGACGTGACCGCCGGAAAGGCCGAGCAGGTCGTGAAGGACGAGCACCTGGCCGTCGCAGGCAGGACCCGCACCAATGCCGATCGTCGGGATTTCGATTGCCGCGGTCACCCTCGACGCCACGAGGTCGGGGACGCCTTCGAGCACGATCGCGAAGCATCCCGCCGCGCTGAGAACCCGTGCGTCCAGTTCGAGCTGGCGCGCCGCCTCGACGTGCTTTCCCTGGACGGCGAAACCGCCCATGGCGTGGAGGGACTGCGGCGTCAGCCCGAGATGGCCCATGACGGGAATCTCAGAGTCGAGGATCGCCCGGACGGCCGGGATCCGGCGTCGACCCCCCTCGAGCTTCACGGCCTGTGCCCCAGCTCGTACGAGCGCCGCGGCGTTGCGCACCGTGTCGGACGACTCGACGTGGTAACTCATCCAGGGCAGATCGCCGACTATCAACGCGCTCGGATTGGCGCGGGCGACCGCGCCGACGTGGTGAACCATCTGGCCGACATCGACGGCGAGCGAATTCTCGTAGCCGAGAACGTTGTTCCCCACTGAATCGCCGACGAGGATGATGTCGACACCGGCGTCGTCGACGATGCGGGCGAACGGGGTGTCGTACGCGGTCACCATGACGATCGGCGGCGCGCCCCGGGAGCGCTTGCGGACCGCGATCGACGGGACAGTCACGCGATCTCGCATCTTGCCCTCCTACCGTCCAGCGCGCTTCGCTGCCGGCGGCGATCCCAGGGTACCCGGAAGACGCGGCCCGGGCACCCCGGCCCCACGAGCACCGTCTTTCGGCGTGGGCGTCGCGTCAAGCAAACAGTCGGGCCCGCGCCACCGGCGCCGGGAACATCCGCAGCAGGTGGTTCCACGAACACTGCGTACAGACCTCGACGATGTAGAAAGCGACGTCGTCGCGTTGGCGCGCGAGAGCGCGCATCTCGCCGTCCATCCGGAGCGCTCTCCCCCCGGGAGGCAGGCGTGGCCCAAAAGCGAAGGCGACGTGAACGAGTTTGCTCTCGTCGCAGATCGGACAGTCCACTTCGGTCGCCCGGCCCAAGTTGCGCGCGACGCGCATCAGCTCCGGATGGGCGTCACAGACCTCGAGCCGGGAGAGGCGTCCCCGCCGGAACTCGCGCACGACTGAATCACGGACAAGGCGGTATTCAATCTGGCCGAGGCCCGTCGGAACATATCGGCGGGTGACGAACTCGGGCTCCGGTCGCACGGCGCCAGGCTATCCGGACCCAGCGGCCGCTCGACGCCTGAGTCCGGTCGGTGCGAACTCGACGGGGAGAACCCGACCGTCACGGAATCGACATATCGAGACGATACATCGGCTGTTACGATCGTCCTGTGCTTGAACTAGCGATCCTCGGCCTGCTCAAGGAGCGGCCGATGCACGGTTACGACATCCGCAAGTCCCTGCGCGCGGACTTCGGCGTCCTGTCGAACCTCTCCTTTGGATCGCTTTATCCCGCTCTCGCCCGTCTCGAGGCTTCCCTTGCGGTCCAGGCAACCGAACCCCTGCCGCCCCTGCGCCGCGGGCGCCACGTGGAACAGGACGTGCCGCTCACAGGTTCGCTCACCGGCGAGCGGGCGGCCATCGTCGCCCGCCGGGCGACGGCGAAAGCGGCGATCGCGCTCGGAGGGCGCAGTACGCGGGCTCGCAAGGTCTACGAGATCACGCCGCACGGAGAGGAGATGTTCGAGCAGTTGCTCCAGTCCGCCGACGGACCCGCCGGAGATCCGCGCGGCTTCTCGCTCCGGCTCGCTTTCGCCCGGCACCTCAGCCCGCAGGCCCGCATCCGCCTGCTCGAGCGCCGGCGCGGCGAGCTCCTCGACAGACTTCAGCGCGGCGAACGGTCCCTCCTGCGCCGGGAACGGCCTTTGGACCCGTACGAGCAGTCAATCGCCGAGCACGCCCAAGAGACGGTCGCCAACGACCTGACGTGGGTGGAGCGGCTCCTCGACCGGGAGCGGACGGCGCTCGTCCGCTCGAACCGCGACATGACGTCGGTGCGTACCGAGCCGCGCCCCGCGACGGCGACCGGGACGGACCTCAGCAACCGCACTTTGCCCGCGACCGCCGGAGCGGGTACCGCAGTTGAGACGAGGCAATGGCCATGAGACGGAAGGGAACGGCTATGACCAGCCCGAAGGGGAGAATCAAGCTCGCGATTGCCGGAATCGGCAACTGCGCGAGCTCGCTCATCCAGGGTGTTGAGTACTACCGGGATGCGAACGTGGACGAGACCGTTCCCGGTCTCATGCACGTCTCGCTCGGCGGCTATCACGTGGGGGACCTTGACCTCGTCGCGGCCTTCGACGTCGACGCCGAGAAAGTCGGCCTCGACCTCAACAAAGCCATCCAGTCCGGCCAGAACAACACCATCCGGTTCTGCGACGTGCCGACGACCGGAGTGACCGTGGACCGCGGACCGACTCTCGACGGACTCGGCAAGTACTACCGCGAGGTCATCGAGGAATCACCGGCGCCGCCGGTCGATGTCGCCGATGTGCTGCGCCGTACGGGCGCCGAGGTTCTCGTCGCCTTCCTGCCCGTCGGTTCGGAGCGCGCCCAGAAGCACTACGCCGCTGCCGCGCTCGAGGCCGATGTCGCTTTCGTCAACGCGATCCCGGTTTTCATCGCCAGCGACCCGGTCTGGGCGGCCCGCTTCGAGAAGGCCGGCGTGCCGATCATCGGCGACGATGTGAAAAGTCAGGTCGGCTCCACGATCATCCACCGGGTGCTTACGCGCCTGTTCGAAGATCGTGGGACCGCCCTCGACCGTACTTATCAGTTGAACTTCGGCGGCAACATGGACTTCAAGAACATGCTCGAACGCGAGCGGCTCGAGTCGAAGAAGATCTCGAAGACCCGGGCCGTAACGAGCCAGATCAACCACCGGATCGGCGAGGACTGTGTCCACATCGGGCCGTCGGACCACGTCCCCTGGCTCGAGGACCGCAAGTGGGCCTACGTGCGACTCGAGGGGCGGAACTTCGGCGACGTGCCCCTCAACGTCGAACTGAAGCTCGAGGTGTGGGATTCGCCGAACTCCGCGGGTGTCATCATCGACGCTGTGCGCTGTGCGCGTCTCGGTCTCGACCGCGGACTCGCCGGACCCCTCATCGGTCCGTCGTCGTACTTCATGAAGTCGCCCCCCGTGCAGTACCACGACAACGAGGCCTACGAGCTCGTCGAACGGTTCGTGGCGGGCGACTGAACCGCATCCGCCTCAGGCCGGGCGGGAACGCTCGACCTCCCACCAGGCGTCGAGCCGTCGACCCGCTTCCGCCTCGCCGATGAGGCCCTCCTCGAGCCGGATCTCGAGAAGGAACCGCAGAGCTCGACCCACGGCCTTGCCCGGCGGGATCCCAAGGCGCGCCATGACCGCGTCGCCGTTCAGCTCCGGTCGGATCGAGTCGAACGTCTCCCGCTCAGCGAGCTCGGCGAGGCGCGCCTCCAGCTCGTCGACGCCTCGTTCGAGCTCGCTGGCCCGGTCGGCATTGCGCGTCGTGCAGTCCGCCCGGGTCAGCTCGTTGAGGCGCTCCAGAAGGGGTCCCGCGTCCCGCGCGTAGCGCCGGAGCGCGGAGTCCGTCCATCCCATCCTGTAGGTGTGGAATCGCAAGTGCAGCTCAATGAGGCGCGTGACGTCGTCGATCTCAGCCGTCGGGTAACGCAGCGCCTCGAGGCGCTGCCGTGCCATGCGCGCGCCGACAACGTCGTGATGGTGAAACGACACGCCATCGGGTCCGATCGCGCGCGTCCTCGGTTTGCCGATGTCGTGAAAGAGCGCGGCGAGCCGGAGGATCCTGTCCGGACGGGTCTTGCCGACAACGGCGATCGTGTGGGCGAGCACGTCCTTGTGGCGGTGGATCGTGTCCTGTTCGAGCGCGAGAGCCGGGATCTCGGGAACGAACACCTCGGCGAGGCCACTCGTCACGACGAACCACAGCCCCGCCTCGGGCTCCGGGAGCGCGATCAATCGGTTGAGCTCGTCGCGAATACGTTCCGGCGAGACGATCGACAGCCGTTCCCGAAGCGCGCTCACCGCGGCGACGAGCTCCGGAGAAGGCTTGAGCGAGTACCCGGCGAGAAAGCGGGCTGCGCGTAGCATGCGCAGCGGGTCGTCCGAGAACGACGTCGTCGGGTCGAGCGGTGTGCGCAACGTACGGGCCCCGAGGTCGCCGAGTCCGTCGAACGGGTCGACGAGTTCCAGCTCCGGCAGTCGCAGGGCCATCGCGTTGACAGTGAAGTCCCGGCGCGACAGATCAGCCACAATGTCGCTGCCGAACCGGACCTCGGGCTTGCGGGACTCCGGGAGATACGCCTCGGCGCGGTGTGTCGTGATCTCGAAACGCCGACCCGCGTGCAAACAGCCGATCGTGCCGAAGCGCCTGCCCTGTGACCAGACGGCTTCCGCCCACCCGGCGATGAGAGCTTCGATCTCGTCGGGAAGCGCGTCCGTCGTGAAATCGATGTCGGCGTCCGGTCCGAACGGTTCGCCGCCCCCGGGCGGACCAATTACGGCGTCCCGCACGGTCCCGCCGACAACGTAGAGGTGCTTGTCGGCCGCGACGAAACGACGAACGAGCTCCGCCGTCTCCTCGACAAGGGGAAGGACGCGTTCGGGGACCACGGCTCGTGAGGGTAGCCTGCGGCCGCCCCAACCCCCCGGATCGGCCAGCCCCGTCTGACCTGGGAATCGTCGCGACACTAGGCTCCCCCTCGAACGGCGCGATCGGAGGACATCGCCACCCGTGGCTTGCTCGCAATTGTCGATCGGCGCGAACGCGGCCCGGTGCGCGCGCGCAGCGCTGTTCGGCTCACTCCTGGCCGCGGCTCTCGTCGTCACTGTTATCGCGCCGTCCGGAACGGCAGCCGGTGCGCGCCGCAACGATGTCGGTCGCACCAGCGTCACCCTGGTCACCCAGACCAACTGGGTAACCGGCTCCTCGATGTCCCTTCACCTTGCGATTCGCTCGTCGGAGCCGAGCTCGGAACTCGGCCTCAAACTGATCGTTTACTCCCGACTAACGACTCGCTACGCGTTCGGCCTTTCCGAGTCCGGCAAACAGGCACCGAACGAGCTCGTCCTCGACTCGACGCCGATCATCCCCCTACATGCGCTCACCGTCACGGGGACGGGAACAGAAACCCTTGGCGTCGCGATCCACGTCCGTGTCACCATAACGGCCGCGGCCGGGCCCAGGCCGCTCGGGTCCCCGGAATTAGCACTCGACTGCCCCAAACTCGCCTGCGACGGCGTCTACCCGTTGGAGGTGACCGTCGTCGACACGGCGAACGACACGGCCCTGACGTCGTTCACGACGTTCCTCGTCTATGTTGCCGGCCAACCAGGGTCGACCCCGTTGCGCGTCGCGCTCGTGCTCCCCTTCGGTGTCGCGCCGACGCTCGACGCCGCGGGAGCCTCGACGTTGACGACTCGGGAAATCAGCTCTCTCGCCGCGACTTTGTCCTCGATTCTGCGCGATCACGACTCCCGGCTGACTCTTGAGGTGTACTCGCAGCTCCTCGCGGCGCTCGCCGAGACGCCGTCACACACAGCCAAGGTGGTGCTCGCGGAGCTACGCACCCTCGTCAAGCGGTGGCATTCGTCGCGAACCGTCGAGTTCCTCGAAGCACCCTTCACCCCGGTGAACCTCGACACACTGACCTCGGCCGGGATGAGCAGCGAACTCGACAGCCAGCTCAGCCGGGCCGCCAGCGTCTTCCGGACCACTCTGGTCGCCGCTCCCTCCTGGAGTACCTATCTGTCGACGACGCCGATCGACAACACCAGCCTCGCCGACCTCGTCAAGGAACACGTCAAACGGGTCGTTATCCCTGACGCGGGACTGCCCGTGACAGGGCCGATGAACCGATGGTCTCCCTTGCGCCTGAATTCATCTCCCGCGAAGTCGTCGACGCCGGCTGCCGTCGGATTACCCGCCGTCGTCGCCGACTCGTCCCTCGCGACCCACTTCGCCAGCGACGCCGACCCTGCGCTCGCCGCGCATCGTTTCCTCGCCGAAGTCGCGCAAATCTACTTCGAGGAGCCATTCGGCGCCCAGGCCCGGGGAGTCGTCGTCGCCCCCGCCGAGCTTCCGAAATCCCCGACGTTCCTCCGCGACGTGCTAACGGGCCTGCACACGAGTCCGATCGCCGAGCAGGCGACCGTGGCATCGATTTTCGCGACGATTCCCGTCGGTGCCGACGGCGCGCCGCAACGCGTCACCACCGTGCCCAACCCGTCGATGCCCTCCTACCTTTTTGTCACGTCGCTCCAGAATGCGGTCTCCGCGCAAACCGCGATCGAATCGATCGTCCCGGGCGACACCAGCTTTCTCGCCAAAGTGAAGGACGCGGTTCTCCTTACTGAGACGTCGGGACTTGAGCGCTCTGTCTGGGCGTCCTACGCGGCAGAACCTTTGACGGCGATCTCCGAGATCGAGCGCGCCATCTCGGTTTCCGGAGCCCGAACCGTGACGCTCACACAACGGACGGCCAACGTGCCGATCACCATCGTCTCGACTTTCCCGAGCCCGATCCACACCATCCTCCAGCTCGCGAGCAGCACGCTCGTGATCGCGTCGCGCGATCAGGACCGCGCGCTCGTGCTCGCTCACAAGAACTCGCCGCTCGAGATTCCCGTGACAGCGAGAACGTCCGGGGTGTCGACGATTGGGATCCAGCTCACGTCACCCCGCGGCGGGATTGTCCTGTTCGAGGATGTCTACACCGTGCGGTCTACGGCTTTCTCCATCGTCGCTGTCGCGCTCTCGGCCGCTGCCCTCGCTGTCCTCGCCCTCTGGTGGCTACGTTCGCACTTCCGCCGCAGACGCCGACGGACGCGCGATCTTGCCGCGGCCGGGCACCTCCTGGCGAACAAGGAGTGAACCCGCCGACGCCATCCAGCGACGGTGTCGGCATCATCGGTTCGCGGGCGCGCTCGGCCCGCCTCGCCCGGGCCTCGTTCGGCACCGGGCTCGGCACCGTCGCATCCCGTCTGACCGGGTTGATCCGTCTCGTCGTTCTCGCGTACGCGCTCGGTGGATCACGCCTCGCCGACTCCTTCAACCTTGCGAACAACACACCGAACGCAGTGCACGACCTGGTCCTTGGCGGTGTGCTCGCCGCGACCTTCGTCCCCGTGTTCGTCGAGCGGTTGTCCACCCGCACCGAGGCTGAAGCGATCGAGTCCATCTCGGCTGTCGTCACCCTGGCGAGCGTCGGTCTCGTCGTCGCGACGATTGCGTTCGTCGCTGCCGCGCCAGCGCTCATCACCGCCTTCACGTTCGGCAAGGCCACCCCGGCCGAACATGCCGTCGCCGTCGAACTGCTTCGGTTTTTCGCGCCCCAGCTTCTCTTCTACGGAGCGATCAGCCTTATGTCTGCGGTGCTCGCGACGCGCGATCGCTTCGGCGCGGTCGGGTTCGTCCCGGTTGTCAACAACCTCGTCGGGATCGGCATCCTCGCCGCCTTTGCCACCTTCGCGCGGCACGCGACGATCACCCAAGTCCAGCATGACCACGGATTGCTCGTCCTGTTGGGCGTCGGCACGACTCTCGGTGTCGCATTACAGGCCACGGCTCTCATCCCGTCGATGCGGCGGACACACCTCAGGCTGCGATTCCGGTGGCATCCGCACGATCCAGCCATCCGCATGATCGTGCGCTTGTCGGGATGGACCTTCGGCTTCGTGATCGCGAACCAGATCGCCCTGTTCATCGTTCTCGCACTCGAGTTCCACGTCGGACCGGGCGCGGTCAGCGCCTACACCTACGCCTACGCGTTCTTCCAGTTCCCCTTCGCCGTTGTGGCGACCTCGATCATCAACGTCGCCTCGCCGGACCTCGCCCGCCTGCGAACGGCGCGCCGGTGGCCCGCGCTCGGCAACCGTTTCGGTGCGGCCCTGCGCCAGGTGCTTGCGCTCATCCTGCCCGCCACGGTCGGCTACCTGATCCTTGCCCGCCAGGCGGTGACCCTGCTCCTCCAGCACGGCAACGAGGGGACCGCCGCCGCGCACCTGACGGCGTCGGTGCTGGCGCTGTTCGCCCTCGGACTGCCTGGCTACTGCGTTTTTTTCCTCGCGACCCGCGCTTTCCAGGCCATGCAGGACACTCGCTCCGCCTTCGTGCTCTACGTGCTTGAGAACGGCCTCAATATCTTCGTCGCCGTGCTCCTGTACCGGCCACTTGGGGTGCGTGGTCTCGCGTTGTCGTACTCGATCGCCTACACGATCGCCGCGTTCGCCGCCCTGTCGGTACTGCGCGAACGGCTCGGGACGATCGGCGGCCGGGTCCTTGTCCTCTCGTCGGTCCGCTCCGTCATCCTCAGCCTCGTCATGGCGTTCGCCGTTGCCGTCGTCACGGCCGAGACCGGCACGGGGTATGGGATCGGCGGCTGGCTCCGGCTGTTCGTCGCGGTCGCCGCGGGAGGAGCCGTCTACATCGGCAGCGCCGGCGTCGCAGCGACCGTCCGCGGCTGGCAGACTGCAAGGCGAAATCCTGGCCACGACCCGGGGACTGGAAAGGGAAGCCGTGAAGCCGATTCGCATCGTCACTGACAACGCGTGCGACCTGCCCGACGAGCTCCTTGCCAAGCACAACGTCATAGTTGTGCCCCTCGACGTGCGACTCGGCGACTTCGACGCCGCCGACCTAAGGGGGATCTCCGCCGAGCAGTTCTGGAAGCTGGCCCGGCAATCCCCGGCGCTCGCCGAGACCTCGGCGCCCGCGCCGGGAGCGTTCCATGAAGTCTTTGCCGCCGCGGCCGACGACGGCAGCGCCGGGGTCGTCTGCGTCACGATCTCGTCGGGACTCTCGGCCACCTACCAGGCGGCTCGAGCCGGCGCCGAGCCCTTCCAGGGCAAGTTCCCCGTCGCCGTCATCGACTCGCTCGCCGCCTCGGTCGCCGAGGGGCTGCTCGTCCTGGAGGCGGCGGACCTCGTCGAATCCGGCGCGGATTTTGCGCGGACGGCGGCCACCGTCCAGGCCGAGGTCCCGAAGGTTTTCGTCTACGGAACCCTCGACACTCTGGAGTACCTGCGCCGGGGCGGGCGGATTGGCAACGCCCAGGCATTCTTCGGTTCGCTCCTGTCGATCAAGCCGGTGATCGTCGTGCGCAACGGCGTGGTCGAGGCCGAGTCCCGTCAGCGGACCCGGGCGCGGTCTCTCGAGTACCTCGCTTCAAAAGCGACGTCGTTGGGGCCCTTGAAGAGGCTGGCCGTCGGGAACGCCGATGCCGATGACATCGATGTCTTTCTCGACCTGCTCGCGCCGATCTTCCCCCCCGCCGAGACCCTCGTTTCCTACATCGGGCCGATCATCGGTGCCCACACCGGGCCGGGCACGATCGCGCTGTTCCCCCTAATCAAATGACGCGGGCGGGGTCACCCGGCGGCGTGCACCTTGCCGTAATCTCACGCTCATGAACCGGGACGAGAAGACCTCTGGGGAACAGGACTGGGCAGCACGGGTAGCCGGCGTCGTCGACCTACTCATCGGCGATGTCCGAGAGCGCGTGCTGCACCCGGTGTTCGTCGCCGTGCGGGCCCTCGTGCTCGCGGCCGTCGTCCTGACGCTCGTCCTCGTCCTCGTGTCGGTCGGCGCGGTCGGCTTGATCCGCCTATTCGACACCTCGGTCTTTTCCGGACGCGCCTGGGCGACCGACCTGCTGCTCGGCGGAATCTTCCTCGCCGCCGGGATGTTGTGTTGGGCACTGAGCGGAAGACCGAGCAAGAGGACGGCGCATGGCTGACCGGACACCTGACGCGAACTCGACGAGAACCGAAGCCGGCAGCCGTGCCGTGGTCGTCATCGGTTCCGGACCGGCGGGACTGACGGCCGCTCTCTACGCCGCCCGCGCCGATCTGCGACCGCTCGTGATCGCGGGCGAACCCTCCTCGACGAGCGACCAGCCGGGCGGCCAGCTGATGCTGACGACCGAGGTCGAAAACTTCCCGGGATTCCCCGAGGGCGTGATGGGCCCGGACCTCATGGAACGTATCCGCGCCCAGGCGGAGCGTTTCGGCGCCGAGATCATCACCGCCAAAGTCTCCCGGGTCGACTTCGGCTCCCGGCCCTTTTCCGTCTGGACCAGCGGCGCCGCGGCATCGGAACCTGCCTACCGAACGAGGTCGATCATCGTCGCGGCCGGCGCGCAGGCGCTCCGCCTCGGCGTGCCCGGGGAGACGGAACTCCTGGGACACGGCGTTTCGACCTGCGCGACGTGCGACGGCTTCTTTTTCCGGGACAAGTCGATCGCAGTCGTCGGGGGCGGTGACTCCGCCCTCGAAGAAGCGGCCTTCCTCTCACGCTTCGCCGAGTCGGTTGTCATCATCCACCGCCGCAAGGAGCTGCGCGCGTCGAAGATCATGCAGGATCGGGCCTTTTCCAACCCGAAGATCTCCTTCGTCTTCGACGCCGTCGTCACCGCAATCCTCGGCGACAACCACGTCACCGGTCTGCGGCTGCGTGACGTCGCCAGCGGCGAGTCACGGGAGCTCCAAGTCGACGCCTGTTTCGTCGCGATCGGCCACGCCCCGAACACGGAGCTGTTCCGGGGACAGCTCGAAATGGACCCGGCGGGTTACATCCGGACCCACGAAGGCACGCGAACGAACGTCCCAGGTGTCTTCGCCTGCGGTGACGTCCAGGATCACGAGTACCGGCAAGCGATCACCGCCGCCGGGTCGGGCTGCATGGCGGCGCTCGACGCCGACCGCTACCTCACGGCGGTAGAAGGGGGCTGACCGTTTCAACTGGGGAATTCCCCCGGCAGACGCGCTGTTCTACTTAGGGCATTCGCGCGGCGGCGACCACCGCGCGAATGAGACGACTCCAGGGAGGATCAAAGTGTCGGCAGGAACGCTCGCGGTGACAGACAGCACCTTCGACGAGGAGGTGGCACACTCCGACACGCCGGTCCTGGTCGATTTCTGGGCCGAGTGGTGCGGGCCGTGCAAGATGATCGCGCCCATCCTCGACGAGATCGCCGCGGAGAAGCAAGGGAGCCTGCGTATCGTCAAGCTCAACGTCGACGACAACGTCGCGACTGCCCGCCGTTTCGAAGTAATGAGCATTCCCACGCTGATCCTCTTCAAAGGTGGAAAGACCCAGGTCCGCATCATCGGCGCGAAGGCCAAGTCCGCGCTGTTGTCAGACATCGAACCTCACCTGTAGCAGCCGATCCCGCCGCCGAGGACCTGGGCTACCGCTGCCCGGGCCGCGCCTGTCCACCTAGCATGGCCGAGTGGTCGGCACCGCACCCAACCCCTCCGACGGCACGCCACTGCCCTTGGCAGAAGGTGACACGGGCGAAGCCGTCGCCGATCTCCAGGCGCGGTTGTCGAAGCTCGGATTCGCGAACGACGACCCCTCCGGCGTCTTCGATGCGGCGACCGCCGCGGCCGTGCTCGCCTTTCAAGCCGACCGAGGCCTGTCCGCCGACGGTCGATGCGGCACCGAGACGTGGTCGGCGCTCGTCGAGGCTGGCTTCCCGTTTGGCTCACGCCTCCTGTACCGGCGAACCCCGATGTTGCGCGGTGACGACGTCGCCGAACTCCAGAGCCGGTTGAGTCAGCTCGGCTTCGACCCCGGACGGGTCGACGGGATCTTCGGCGATCAGACCGTCGCCGCGCTCACGGACTTTCAGCAGAATGCCGGACTTCTAGCCGACGGCATTCTGGGAAAACGCACGCTCGACGAGCTCGAGCGGTTCTCGACCCGGGAGGGAGCATCGAAACTCGTCACGCCCTTGCGGGAAAGGCTCGCCGTGGCCCGCGGTCCATCGGACCTGCACGGCCGACGCGTCGCGGTCGTCGAACCGGGTGGATTCGCGACCGGCGCGAGCGCGGTCTGCCGCGCGCTGCGCGACGCCGGGGCCGCGGCGGCCCTCACGTTTTCCCACCCCGACCCGTCTCGCCAGGCGGCCGAGGCGAACGCGACCGCGGTCGACTGCCTGATCGCGTTGCTCCTCGTTCCCGAGGTCCGCTCGTGTCGCACCGCGTACTACCGCGGTTTCCGCTACGAGTCCGCGGCCAGTCGTCGTCTCGCCGAACTCCTCCAGGACGAGCTCCCTGCCACACTCGGCCTCGACGATGGCGGCGTTGTCGGGATGGCGCTGCCGATCCTGCGCGAGACGCGCATGCCCGCCGTCGAGATCCAGCTCGGAGCTCCGGAGATCGTCATCCCGAAGACGACTGAACTCGCCCGGGTTGTCGTCGCCGCGCTCACCCGCTGGGTCGGCGCGGCTTGGGAGTGATCGCGCGCCGTCCACAAGCTGTGCATGAGCTTGTGGATCAACTTCCACCGACGCGTTAGCCGAGTGCGGTCGCACACCTGTCATTTGGATGTCATCCCGCGGTTGCTGGGATGTGTTCTCCCAGTTGAAAAGCTATATTGGCACCAGAGTGCCTATACAGCAGGGGGCGTCGCAGATGGCCACCCGGGCAAACCCTCAGCCGCGGCTTGAGGGTTCGGCGATCATCAACCGGTAGATCCGCTCGAGGTCCTCGAGGGTCGCGAACTCGACTGTCACTCGACCACGATTCGCCCTCAACTCGACCCGCACCCGCGTGTTCAGATACGCGGCGAGCAGCTCTTCGAGCTCGAGCACGCCAGGTGGACGAAGGCCCGATGCTCTCGTCGACGCCGGACGGGTCGTCGGCTCGGCCGGCGGCTCGGGGGCCGGTGTCTCTGTGAGGTCGTGAACGAGTTCTTCCAGGGCACGAACTGAAAGTCCGGCCGCGACGGCCTGGTTCGCCAGCGACTCCTGCAGCTCACGGTCGGGAGTCATGAGCAGCGCCCGCGCGTGGCCTGCCGACAGCTGTCCGTCACGGATCAATCGCTGCACCGCCGGAGGGAGCTGGAAAAGACGGAGCGCGTTGGAGATTGCGGCCCGACTCTTGCCGAC
This sequence comes from Acidimicrobiales bacterium, assembly GCA_035625025.1. Taxonomy (GTDB): domain Bacteria; phylum Actinomycetota; class Acidimicrobiia; order Acidimicrobiales; family Bog-793; genus Bog-793. The sequence continues at coordinate 85,299 of DASPQJ010000054.1, read as the reverse complement.
ACGGTGGGCGATCGAGTCGTGCGTGAGGTGGAAGTCCTCGATGAGCTGCTGGTAGGCAGCAGCCTCATCGAGGGGGTTCAGATCCTCCCGGTGGAGGTTCTCGACGAGCGCCTGTTCGAGACTCAAAGCGTCGTCGGCCACCTGGATGAGGGCGGGAATCGCCAATAGACCGGCGCGGCGCGCCGCCCGGCAGCGCCGCTCCCCCGCGATCAGCTCGTATTCCTCGTCGCCCGCCTCGCGAACGAGCACCGGCTGAAGAACGCCGACCGCCCGGATGGAGTCGACGAGCGAGGCGAGCGCCTCCTCGTCGAAGTGCGAGCGTGGCTGATGCGGGTTCGGCCGAATCCTCGCAAGGGCGATCTCCCGCAGTCCCGATGATTCTGAGCGGCTCGGCTCGCTCGGGATGAGGGCTCCGAGACCCTTGCCAAGCCCGCTACGCCGTGCCACCGCTCAGCTCCTCTGCAAGGGCCCGGTAGGCGACAGCCCCGGTCGAATGGGGATCGTGCACCGTGACCGGCTGGCCGAACGACGGGGCTTCCGAGAGGCGGACCGAACGCGGGATGACCGTCTGGCAGACTTTGTCACCGAAGTGCCTCCTGACCTCGCCGACGACCTGGTCAGCGAGCTTCGTGCGGCCGTCATACATCGTGAGAAGAATCGTCGAGAGGTCGAGCGTCGGGTTCAGGTTCGCGCGTACGAGCTCGACGCTCCGGAGCAACTGGCCGAGTCCTTCTAAGGCGTAATACTCGCACTGAATGGGCACGAGCACTTCCGTGGCCGCGGCCAGACCGTTGACCGTGAGCAGCCCGAGCGACGGCGGGCAATCGATGAGGATGAAGGCGAAGTCATCGACCACCGCTTCGACGGCCCGGCGCAGCCGGAGCTCGCGGCTCATCGCCGAGACAAGCTCGATCTCCGCACCGGCAAGGTCGATCGTCGCCGGAACAAGAAAGAGGTTCTTCAGTTCCGTAGGCTCGATGCAGTCCTCAATCGGGAAATCGTGCAGCAGGACGTCATAGATCGAGTTGTCGAAGTTCCGGGCTTCCACCCCGAGCCCCGTCGTGGCATTCCCCTGGGGATCGAGATCGACGATAAGTACGCGCCAACCGAGCTCGGCCAACGCGGCACCGAGATTGACGGTGGTCGTCGTCTTCCCGACTCCGCCTTTTTGATTGGCGACCGCGAACAGTCGCGCACTGCCCCGGCGCCGCCTGTGGAGCCGCGTTGCTTCCCTGGTTTCCCCCGTCGGTGCGTCTGCGATGCCGAGCTCCTTCCGTCTCCGGCCCGGTTTTCGAGCCGAACCGAACCTTGATCTTCGGTGCGCCCGCCGACCTCTCGTTGGCGGGCCCACCCCATCGTCTGGCGTGCCGCTCGGCACCTCGTGGCGTCGAATCGCGAGCCTCTATCCTCCACGTCCGCCACCAGCAGGTCAAGGGTGCCAGCCCAGCGCCAGTGACGGGGCCCGCGGTCGGCCCCGTGGCCGCCCGCTCGCAGGTTCCACGGGAAACAAGTTCCGCTGTGGTACATATTCCCCATGGCCAGCGACGCGGAATGGGCTTGGGCAGCAGGGATCTTCCAGGGAGCTGGAGCCTTCGTCACGATTAACCGCGGTCGCGACCTCCGGATGGCACTCAACATGACCGATGAAGACATCGTGCGGCGCTACGCCGAGATCGTCGAATCCCGAGTCCTCGGACCGTATGCGACCCGCCCGGGTATCGAAAGCACCGCGCGTCGCCCGACATTTCGTTGCAACCTGAACTGTCGTTTCGCCCTGGCAGCGCTCGGTCGCATGTGGCCTTGGCTGGGAAGCCGCCAGCGGGCCCGTTGCCGCCAGCTCGGCTTCGAACCCCCTCGCCCCTTGTCGCCCTGAGGATGGGCATCTCTCAGCTGGACAGCGACCTCCGCCGATCAGAACAACGGTCGGTGCTCCGGTACTCCGACGCGCCGGGGAAACCGGCCGGGACAGGGCCTGACCTGCCGGAGGATCACGAACGATCTGGGCGATTTCGTGACCTCAACGAGCTCAAATCCCAACCCACCGAGGGGCCCGACGGGCCACTGCTCCGGTGCACCTCCAGGTGGACCGGAAACCACGAGAACGCCTTCGGATCTGAGGAAGCCCGCCGCGCACTCGGCCGTCGCCGCAGGGGGTCCGAAGCCACGCGCGACCACGACTGGGAAAGCGGCGCGCATTTCCGGCCGATGCGCCGCGTCCTCGGCTCTCTCACCTCGGACCGTCACCCGACCCGTCCAGCCGAGTCCTCGGACCGCCATTTCGAGCGATCGGGCCCGTTCGACACTTCCCTCGAGGAGACAGAATCGTACTTTCGGCAAGCGTGCCGCGAGAACGAGACCGGGAAGGCCGCCGCCGCTCCCGAGGTCGAGCACCGTGTCGGCCTCCGCGAGTTCGGGCCAAGTCCCGAGGAAACCGAGCGCGTGCGCGATATGGTCCTCGATCGGCGCCGGGCCGATCGCACGACGTGCCTGTGCTGACAAGAGCGCCGCAACGAGCGCTTCGCTGGGAGTCCACATCGTCCCGAGGACGTCCCTAACCGTCGCCGACACACCGCTGCGCCCGAGAGCGCAAGCGCCGGGGAACGTCAGTTCTCGTCCGGACCGCGTCTCGACTCGCTCTCGGCCGCGGGCCGGATGACGACGTACCGCTTTGGCTCGATCCCCTCCGAGCCGGTTTCCAAACCTTCGATCGAGCTCACGGTGTCGTGGACGATCTTCCGGTCCGCTGCCGACATCGGCTCCAGGGCCTCGGCGATCCCCGTCTCCAACACCTCCGCCGCCCGGCGTCGGGTGAAAGCCTCGAGCGCCACGGCCCGCCGAGCCCGGAAGCCGGCGACGTCCACGACGACGCGCAGGGCTCGTTCGTCTCCGCGCCGCTGCACGACGGTGCGGGCAAGCTCCTGCAACGCGTCGAGCGTCGACCCTCGAGGGCCGATCAGCAGGCCAAGATCCTCGCCTGTCACGTCGACATAGAGACGGTCGTCCTCAACCCGCGTCGTTGTCGTCGCTTCGTATCCGAACCGTTCGACCACCCCGCGCACGAACGTTCCCACCAGATCGACCTGCTCTTCGACGGTCATCGCTTCCTCCTCACCCCCGGCTTCCAGCCGTGCGGCTGGTTCGCCCCGTGCGCTCGCTCGACCACGGCCCCCTCGCCGGCGTCTCCCACGCTTCGCCGCGGCCTGGGCGGAAACGGACTCCACGATCTCGGGCCGAGGCCCTTCCTCCGCCCCAGGCTGGTTCGCCGACTTCGCCCTGGCGCTGCGGCCTGCTCTCGATGCCCTCGACGTCCCTGCTCTGCCCCGGTCGAGCTCGCGTCGTGACCCCTCGGGCCCGGCTTGGCCCCCGCGGGATCCCCGGACCCGATCACGTTGGGATCGCTTCGGTCGCGGTCGCGACGGACGAACGCGAGCACGGATATGCGCGTCGCTGCGACCGAACCCGAACAACCCGGACTTAGCTTCGGCGACGATGACCACCTCGACGTCCTGCTCGTCCACTCCAAGCTCGTCGAGCGCGGCGTCGAGCGCCTCAGCAACGGTCCTCCCGGTCGTCTCGATCCATTCCATCCTCAGCGCCGCTTCCGGGGTCGTTTGCTGCGGGCGCGGGACTGCGGCCGACGAGGTGAGCCGCCCGGGCCACGACCGCCCTGCGGAATCGGTCGCGGCGCGCCTGCGAGCCGCCTGTCCGACGTTTGGGCACTCGACGGCGATGCCGCGCCGTTCCCGCTGCTCCGTAGCGCTCGCTCCCGCGTTGGCTCTGCCTCCCCCCCGGCCTGGAGTGCCGGAGGCGTGAGCAACCGCTCGAAGAACCCCTTCGGGCGTTGCTCTCGACCTTCGGTCGGAACTACTGCCGGTCCGGCTTTGACGCGCGCGTTCAGTCTCGACAACGACTCGCGAATGTGCGGATCCCGTCGATACATGTATTCCTGCTGTCCGATGCGAAACAGGCTCGACACGATGAAGTACACGTTCACCCCGGCGGGGATCGCGATGTAGATCACTGCGAAGATGATCGGCATGATCTTCTGCATCTGCTGCATCTGCGGATTCGCGGCCGCGGCCGCGGCGTTCCGCCCGCTCACTTGCTTGATCTGGATGTATTGCAGCGCGATCGCGATAAGGATCAGTGCGATGAGCGGTGCCTTCTCCCCCCAGGAAAGCCCTGCGGAGCGGACTGAGTCGGCCATGTTGATGCCGAAGGCCATCAGCTTGCCGTTGGCACGAATGACCGCGTGGAACAGGCTCGACGAGTGGCTGATGTAGAGCGGTTGCACACATGCCTTGGCGGAAACCGGGTGTTTGCACCAGGCTCGAGCTGCGGCGACCGTCGGGAACGTCTTCAGGTGGATGAGGCCACGAATTGTGCCGTAGAGAATCCAGAAGATCGGGAGCTGCAGGAGCATCGGCAAGCATCCGCCGGTCGGGCTGACATTGTTCTCCCGATAGAGCGCCATCATCTCTTCGTTCAGTCGCTGACGGGCTTCCTGGCGTTCCGCGAGCGGAGTTCCCGGAGGAACCTTGTAGCGTGTCTGAATCTTCTTCAGTTCTGGTGCAAGAAGTTGCATCTTCATCATCGAGCGTGTCGCCCGGCGGGTGATGGGAAACACGACGATCATGACGACGATCGTCAACAACCCGATCGCGACCGCGTAGTTGGGGACGAGACTGTAGAACCGCTCGATCAGCCAAGCGAAAACGATGAAGAATGGGTGAGCGATCTCTCCTATAGATGAGGCGAGCAGCACAGTGTTCCCTCACCCCGGGACCGGGTCGAAACCTCGCCCACCGGCCGGACGGCAACGCCCAAGTCGTCGAAGGGCGAGCCAGCTACCCCGGAGAGCGCCGTGCGTCGTGATCGCCTCGGCCGCGTACTCCGAACACGACGGCACGAACCGACACGGAGACAGTCGATTGAACCGGACGGCCTGGTAGATGCGGATCACACCGACAAGAACCACACGCGTAGCCGACGTGGCCTTTTTCATCGGGGCTCTCCGCTCGCCCGTCGCATCGTCTCGATCACCCGTCCTCTCAACTCGTCAAAACGCAGATCGACAACCCCACGACCGAGCCCGATTAGGTAGGCCCCGCAGGCAATTTCCGGTGAGATCTCGGCCGCGATCACACGCAGTCGACGGCGCCAACGGTTACGAACGACGGCTCCGCCAACGTGCCGGCCAATCGCGTACGCGACACAAACCTCGTTGCGATCACCGTCCGACGGGAGGAAGTGTACCGTGACCGGACCGCTGCGAGATTGCTGGCAACTTGCGACGAGCGCGAGGAGTGTCTTGCGCTTGCGCACCCGCGCGGGGCGCCCGGTCAAGCCGAGAGACGTACCCGGCCGCGACGACGGCGGGCCTTTAGCACGGCGCGGCCGCCCCGTGTCGACATGCGATGACGGAAACCGTGCCGCTTGGCTCTTTTGGCGTTGTTTGGCTGAAACGTCCGCTTCATCGAACCCCTTAATCAGAACCGCACATGCTAGCGCGCTCACTACGGCACGTTCGTGTCAAAATCCCGTCGCGCCCGGAGCGATCCCTCCGGGCGCGCTATACGATGCTCGGCGAAGGGCCCAGGTGTCAGGTGTCTGTTGCGTAATCCACAGATGTGGACCCCCTGTGGAGAACTTACCTGGAAGGCGCACAACGTTGCTCGACGCTGAACAACTTTGGGACGGCTGTGCCGGCGCCATCCAGTCCCAGGTCTCTGATGCCGTCTGGCACACCTGGTTCTCCGGTGTCCATCCGGTCGGTCTGCTCAACGGGACTTTCGTCCTGAACGTTCCCAACGCCCTCGTCAGAGAACGTCTTGAGACGCGATTCGCCGGCGTCGTGCGCGCCGCGGTCATCGATGTCTGCGGAACGGAGTTTCCGATCCGTTTCGACGTCACGCCGGACGGTGCGTCAGACGGCGAAGACCCTGGGACGAGAAATCTCGCCGCCGACGAGGAAGTCGTTGTCGACAGAGCCACCGCTATCGTCGACGAGCCTGTTCACGAGCTGCTCAGCCCGTCTCGTCGCTACACCTTCGACGGCTTCGTCATCGGACCGTCCAACCGCTTCGCGCACGCCGCTGCGCTGTCCGTCGCCGAATCGCCCGGTAGCGCTTACAACCCTTTGTTCATCATCGGCGGCGCTGGTCTCGGCAAGACCCACCTTTTGCAGGCCATCCGGAACTATGTCAACGAGAACTTCCCACGTTACGACGTGCGCTATGTACCGACCGAGACGTTCCTGAACGAGTTCGTCGAGTCGGTGCGGGCCGTATCGATGCCCGCTTTCAAGCGCCGGTACCGCGAGTGCGATGTCCTCCTGGTCGACGACATCCAGGTCCTGGAAGGCAAAGAAAGCCTCCAAGAGGAATTCTTCCATACCTTCAATACCCTCCATGAGGCCGGCAAGCAGCTCGTCATCACTTCGGACCGCCCGCCTGGCTCTATCAAGACGTTGGAAACTCGTCTGCGCAGTCGTTTCATGTCCGGCCTGATCACTGAAATCAACCCTCCAGAGCTTGAAACCCGTATTGCGATTTTGCGTACCAAAGCTCATCACGAGCGTCTCGTCGTCGACGATGACGTCCTCGAATTCCTGGCCAGCATCGTTACCGACAACATCAGAGAATTGGAGGGCGCGCTCATTCGCGTCACGGCCTACGCGAGCCTCACTCGAGAACGTCTCACTCGAGAAACTGCCGAGCGAATCCTCGCCGACCTCGTTGCTGACCACCAGCCACGTCGAATCACCGGTCAGCAAATCCTGGAAATGACCGCTGATCACTTTGGTTTCACTATCCAGGAGCTCTGCAGCGCCAGTCGCCGTCGACCACTCGTCATCGCCCGACAAATCGGTATGTACCTCTTCCGAACCCTTACTGATTTCTCGTATCCCGCCATCGCGCGGGAGTTCGGTGGCCGTGATCACACGACTGTAATTCATGCTTACGACAAAATCTCTCGCCTAATGAAGGAGCGGCGCCAAATCTACGAACAGGTCACGGAACTCACCGTCCAGATCCGTAACGGGCACGGGCCGAACAACTAGAGCTAACTTGTGCACACCCAATCCAATATGTTGGGGATAATGATCCTTCTCCTGTTGATTGATGAGCCGTTCTGCACAATGTTCTTTCCCGAAATCTCTCGTCCTGTGCACGCCCGTGGAGGACGAGTGTGACATTATCGACGCGCCATGCTGGACTTGCAGTACACCGTCCACAATTCACAGACACTATTACTATTAGAGTCGTACTTAAGAAACTAAGGACAAAGGGGGCGCACGAACGGTGAGATTTCATACCGAACGCGAGGGTCTCCTTGAGGTATTGGTAACCGCGGGTCGGGCGGGCGTAGCGCGTATTGGAGCTGGTGTCGGCGCGCAGAGTGTGCGCTTGGCGCTGCGGGGGGACAGCTTGGAGGCTACCGGTGCGGATCCGGATCTTGTGATCGAGGTCACGCACACGGTGAGTGGCGAAGAGGATGGTGTAGTTCTGCTGCCGGCTCGGCTGACGACAGATATTGTCCGGTCGTTTGATTTGGGGATGGTGAGCTTTGACGGAAACGAACAGGAGGTGCGGATTACTTCGGGCCGGGCCGAATTTGTCGTCCGTGTTCCCGTTGGAGCTGAGGTGAGAAGGGTTGTTCCAGGTGATGCTGAGAAGATCCGGTTACCAGCGGGTCCCTTCGCAGAGGGGTTGCGTCAGGTCGTTCCGGCCGCACTGACGGATGACAGTCGAGCGCCGCAGCTTACTGGTGTCCTGATGGTTGCTGTGGAAGACGGATTGCGTCTTGTTGCGACGGATTCCTACCGGTTGGCATTTCGGGATCTGAAGGGTATGAGTGCTTTTGCAACAGCGGCAGAAGTTCTCATCCCCGCACGGGCCTTGGCAGAAGTCCAACGACTTGCTATTGGTGATGGGGCACACGATCGTGACGCGGAACTCACCTTCCGCTGCACCGATCTTGATGCAGTTTTCGAGGTCCGCAATGTTCGAGTGACGACCCGCCTTCTGAAAGGTCCATTTCCTGATTACAAACGGCTGCTTCCCGCGTCCTACCCGAACGCTTTTCGCGTTCCCCGGGAAGAGTTCGCCTCCGCGCTGCGACGGGTGCGGTTGATGGTACGAGACGCGAAAGATGTGGCAACACCGGTGCGCATGGCGTTCGAAACTGACGGCGCCGAACTTACGGTTCTCACGGCGGAAAGCGGTCGGGCTGCGGAACGTCTGGACGGAGAATTCAGCGGGGACGAGCTTGTGGTCGCTTTCAATCCGAACTACTTGCTCGATGGGATTGAAGCTATTCGAGCGGAGACGGTTATTCTTGAGGTAATCGATTCTTCGAAGCCCGCGACCATACGGGGTGAGAACGAGGATGATTATCGGTATCTTTTGATGCCGGTGCGGGTGTCCTGAGCTACGTCACGTGGCTGGAGGTCAGGCAATTTCGTAATCTGGTTGATGTGAGGTTTGAGCCAGATCGAGAGGGCCTTACTGTGGTAAGTGGCGAGAACGGCGCGGGGAAAACAAGTCTTCTCGAGGCCTTGGCTTATGGCTGCAGGCTGTCATCGTTTCGTGGGAGCCCACGGGAATCACTTGTGAATTCTGACGCGAAGGAAGCGATCGTCCGTTTGGAGTGTATCGAACAGGAGCGGCGGTCCCTCATCGAGGTCGAAATTGCTCCGAAGCGACGTGATCGCGCGTTGTTGAATCGTAGGCGGGTGAGAGGGGCGCAGGAGTTGATGGAAACACTGCGCGTATCAGTATTCACCCCGGACGACCTTGTGGTTGTGAAGAGTGGACCCCAGGAGCGCAGGGACTATCTCGATGATGCTCTCGTCGCGGCCCAGCCCTCCAAAGGTGTCGTACGTCAGACCGTGGAGCGGATTCTCCGACAACGTTCCACCCTCCTGCGGCAGTCAGGGGGGATCGCGTCCCCCGAGCTTTTGGCGACACTGGACGTCTGGGACGAGAAGCTCGCGACAGCCGGCGGCAAACTCATCGAAGCGCGCGAAGCTTTTCTCGGCGAGTTAGAACCGCTTGCATCCCAGGCGTTCTGCAACCTCACGCGTCGGCACGACGAGCTTCATCTCGTCTATGAGAGGTCATTCTCGGGTGACTTGTACGAAGCACTCCTTCGTTCTCGCCGTGAGGACCTGCGAAGGGGGATGACGACGATTGGCCCCCAGCGGGACGAGATCCTCATTACGGCCGGGGGCCTCGACGCAAGAACCCGACTCTCCCAGGGTCGCCAGCGCTGTGCGACGCTGGCCCTACGACTTGCGGCGCACGGCGCGGTGACAGCGGCCGCTGGCTCCCGTCCCGTGTTGTTGCTCGACGACGCTTTCTCTGAGCTCGACGAGGCGACAACCTGGGCTCTTCTCGCCGAGCTTCCGCCGGGACAGGCCGTACTTACGACCGCTGGGCCGGTCCCGTCGGGAGCTCGCCCGGCCAAAGTGGTGCGCCTCGCGACAGGCGCGTTCATCTCATGAACGGTTCAGGAGAGCCGATCGACGGGCAGCCCGGCCCATTGCGGCCTCGCCAGAGACGCCGGCGATGTTCAAAGGGGCCGCGTGACGAAGAACCTCAAGCGCCCCGGAGCATCGGTCTTTCGGTCGACGAATACCTGGCGAGCGAGGGACTTTCTGGTATGCGAGTTTTCGCCGACATCATTGCCTGCTGGCCCCAGGTCGTCGGTGCCGACGTTGCCGCGCACACCCGGCCGAGGTCGTTGAGAGGCACGGAACTCGTCATCACGGTCGATCATCCGGGGTGGGCGACACAACTCGCGTTCTTATCGAAATCGATCTGCGATCGGCTCGCTGACCAGCTCGGATACCGAGCGATTGAGCACCTGAAAGGCTACGTGAACGGCGGATCGCGCCTAGACTGAACCGAGGAAATTGTTGGGTTACGTCGAATTTGACGTGCAAGCCTGACCAACTGGTATCGCCGTAGTTGAGGAGCCGCGCCCGTGGTGCGAACGGATCAGGTTGAGCCGCGTGATCCGACCACAGAATCGTACGAAGCGGCCGACATCACTGTTCTGCGGGGGCTCGAACCGGTCCGTCTCCGGCCGGGCATGTTCATCGGTTCAACCTCGTCGAGTGGGCTACACCACCTCGTCTGGGAGGTCGTCGACAACTCGGTCGACGAAGCGATGCAGGGTCATTGCACCCGGATCGACGTCACGATCCGCGCTGACGGTTCCTGCCGTGTCGTCGATAACGGCCGGGGGATCCCCGTCGAGCCGCACCCGGACGAACCGGCGAAATCCGCGGCGGAGATCGTCCTCACCGTGCTGCACGCCGGGGGCAAGTTCGGAGGGACGAGCTACAAGGTCTCGGGCGGCTTACACGGTGTCGGCGTCTCGGTCGTGAACGCGCTCTCCTCGCGGCTGGAACTGCAGATCGACCGGGGCGGCAACCGCTACGAGATGGCCTTTGTCGACGGAGGAAAACCGATCGGTCCATTGCAGATGACGGGGCCCTCGCCGCGCAATCGAACGGGGACGACGGTGACGTTTTGGCCCGACGAGTCGATATTCGACGAGGTCGAATTCCGCGCTCAGACGATCCTCGAACGGCTCCAGATGATGGCTTTCTTGCAACGCGGGCTCGAGATCCGCTTCCGAGACGAACGCGCTGATCACGAGCAGACAGTGACCTATCGCTATACGGGCGGCATCGAGGACTTTGTTCGACACCTCAATGGGTCGAAGGAATCGTTGTTCCGCAAGGTGGCCTACTTTGCGCAGGTCGAGGAGGACCAAGAGATCGAGGTCGCCCTGCAGTGGAACACCAGCTACTACGAAAGCATCTGGTCGTTCGCCAATGGAATCGCCACGGTGGAGGGCGGGATGCACGAAGAGGGCTTCAAGAAGGCCCTCACCAACGTCGTGAATCGCAGCGCGCGCGGCCGCGGCGCGCTCAAGGACTCCGACCCGAACATCCAGGGCGAGGACATCCGTGAGGGCCTCACGGCAATCATCTCGGTGCGGTTGCGGAACCCGCAATTCGAAGGTCAGACGAAGGCGAAACTCGGCAACGTGACGATCCGTTCACTCGTGGAACGGGCGACGAACGAGAAACTCAGCGAATGGCTCGACGAAAACCCTCGGGAGACGAACCAGATCCTGCAGAAGGCGCTACTCGCACAGCGCGCCCGCGTCGCGGCCCGCCAAGCGCGGGACCTCACACGGCGGAAATCCGCTCTCGACGGGGCCGGTCTCCCGGGGAAGCTCGTTGACTGCGCGTCTCGTGACCCGGCAGAGTCGGAGATCTTCATCGTCGAGGGGAACTCAGCGGCTGGCTCGGCGAAGAACGCTCGTGACCCGTACACCCAGGCGATCCTTCCTATCCGCGGCAAGATCCTCAATGTCGAGAAGGCACGCGTCGACCGTATGCTGAAAAACGCCGAGATCCAGGCACTCATCATGGCGGTCGGTGCGGGAATCGCCGAAGACTTCGACATTACGAAGATCCGTTACCACCGCGTCATCATTCTCGCCGACGCCGATGTTGACGGTTCGCACATCAGGACCCTGTTGTTGACGTTCTTCCTACGTCAGATGCGCCCGCTCATCGAGGCTGGCCACGTCTATGTCGCGCAACCCCCGCTGTACTCGACGCTCGTCGGCAACGCCAAGGTTTACCTGAAGGACGAGGCAGCTCGGGAGCGGTTCTTGCGGGAGCACCCGAACCACGGCAAGGACTTCCAGCGCCTCAAAGGACTCGGTGAGATGGATTTCGCCGAATTGCGGGATACGACGATCGACCCGGTAAAACGCTCGCTTCTGCAGATCACGATGGAGGAGGCGAGTATCGCCGACCAAGTGTGTTCGGTGCTAATGGGAGACGATGTCGAGGTGCGGCGGCACTTCATCCAGACGAACGCGAAGGACATCCGCTTCCTCGACATTTGACGGATCGCGCGCAGACGCGTCAAGTGGCCGGAGTGGCCGACAACGGAAGGCAGGGCCGAGATTGGCACCGCGTAGGACGGGGACAGCAGTTCGGTCGGTAGAGAACGAGCCGGGGGGCGGCGCGATCGAACCAATCGAGTTCCAGGAGGAGATGGAGCGTTCGTATCTCGAGTACGCCATGTCCGTCATTGTTGCTCGCGCCCTGCCGGATGTGCGCGACGGAATGAAGCCGGTGCATCGGCGAATCCTTTATGGCATGTGGGACACGGGGCTGCGACCAGATCGGCCCCACGTGAAGTGCGCGAAGGTCGTCGGGGACGTGATGGGACGATTCCACCCCCACGGCGACTCCGCGATCTACGACGCCTTGGCCCGCATGGTCCAGGACTTCAGCCTCCGCCATCCGCTCGTCGACGGACATGGGGACTTCGGGGCACCAGGCCCCGACGCGCTTCCCGCCGCGATGCGCTACACCGAAGCGCGGCTGGCACCGCTCGCGATGAGCCTTTTGGAGGGGATCGACGAGAACACCGTCGATCTCGTTCCCAACTATGACGGGAGCGACGAGGAGCCGGTCGTCTTGCCTTCACGGTTCCCGAATCTGCTCGTAAACGGCTGCCAAGGGATCGCGGTCGGTATGGCGACAAACATCCCGCCGCACAACCTCGGCGAGGTCATTGACGCGACGCGACATCTCCTTAAGCATCCGGGCGCGACTTGTGACGAGCTGATGCAATTTGTCAAAGGTCCCGATTTTCCGACGGGAGGTCTCATCCTCGGACGTGCCGGGATCCTCGACGCCTATCGGATGGGTCGGGGCTCGGTAAAGACACGGGCTGTCGCGGAGATAACCGAGCTGAAGAATGGCGTGTCGCAGATCATTGTTACTGAGATTCCCTACCAGACGGCTGTGGAGACTATCGAGAAACAGATCGCCGAGAGTATCGAGGCGGGTGAGATTTCAGGCATCTCGGCTGTTGACAACCTGTCTGCTGGCGGCGAGCCGCGACTGGTGGTGACGCTGAAGCGCGACGCGAACGCAAGTGTCGTCCTTAACAATCTGTTCAAGTTCACGCAGCTGCAAACGAGTTTCGGGGTGCACATGCTGGCCCTCGTCGACGGTGTGCCGCGGCTCGTTAACCTCGCGCAAGCGCTCAGTGCGTATGTGGCTCATCAGATCGAAGTTGTGACGCGACGGTCGAAGTTTCGGCTTCGCAAGGCGCGTGACCGAGCCCACATCGTCGAAGGACTGCTGCGCGCGATCGACATGCTCGACGCGGTGATCGCGACGATCCGAGCGTCGGAAGACCGGGCCGACGCGCGTGTCAACCTCGAGGCGGAGCCCTTCTCGTTCTCGGAGGACCAGGCGAATCACATTCTTGACATGACGCTCGGGCGTCTGACGCGTCTTGGACGCGCCGAACTGGATGCGGAGGCGGTCGAGCTCAGGGTGGCAATCGCCGAGCTTGAGGCGATCCTCGGTGAGGAGACGAAGCTGCGTGAAGTGATCGCAGACGAGCTCGCCGACGTGAAGACGCGATTCGGCGAGAGCCGTAGGACGAGGATCGTCCATGACCCCGGCGATCTTTCTGCCGAAGATCTCATTCACGACGAGGAGATCGTTGTGACGCTGACGCGGGCCGGGTATGTGAAGGCGGTCGCGGCGGACTCCTTCCGCACGCAGTCCCGGGGGGGCCGGGGCGTGCAAGGAACTCGCCTCAAAGAGGAAGACCTCATCCGGGAAGTCGTCTACGCGACCGCGCTCTCACACCTCTTGCTGTTCTCCAACCGCGGCAAGGTGTACCGACTCCGAGCCCACGAGATTCCCCTCAAGGAGCGTACGGCACGAGGAACCCCGGTCGTGAACCTTGTCTCGCTTGATCCGGGAGAACGGATCCAAGCGATCGTTCCGGCCAAGGAGTTCGATCCGGATCACTACCTGCTGTTTGCGACACGCTGGGGCCAGGTGAAGAAGACGCCGTTCAGCGAATACGACAAGTCGCGCCGGGAGGGGTTCATCGCGATCACACTGAGGGAGGGTGATGAACTCGTCAGGGTATTACCGACCGCTCGCGACGACGATGTGTTCATGGTGACGCGCAACGGAATGGCGATCAGGTTTCACGAGGCAGACATTCGGCCGATGGGGCGCGGCGCGGCTGGAGTGAGGGGCATGAAGCTCCGCAGCGGCGACGAGGTTGTCGCCTGCGACGTGTCCCGGCCTGGGGTCGACCTTTTGATCATCACCGACAGAGGCTTCGGCAAGCGCACGAAGTTGGATCATTTCACCCCGCAAGGTCGTGGAGGACAAGGCGTGAGGGGAATCCGGATCACCGAACGGCGCGGGTCTGTCGTTGCCGCGCTCATGGCAACGCTCGACGAAGAGCTCTTGATCGTGTCGTCCGCAGGCATCGTGATTCGGACCGCAGTTCGCGAAATCGCGGCCCAGGGGCGCGATGCGACCGGCGTACGCGTGATGAACCTGGAACAGGGTCAGACGGTTGCCGCGGTCGCCCCGCTCACGAGCGCCGAGGAGGCCTGAGAGGTTTCGCTGATTCGAGTAGGGTCGCGGACTCGTCGGGGCTATAGCTCAGCCGGTTAGAGCGCAGCACTGATAATGCTGAGGTCGCTGGTTCGATTCCAGCTAGCCCCACGCTCGAGAGACCAGGTCAAGCGCAGGATGTGCCGGGTAACTTGTCCCTGGGAGGTCGCACGGTCGTCTGTTCGGCTGAAGGGGGCAAGTTCGGATGAACCCGCAACAAATGTGATGCCTCGAACTGGCAACCATACCGGTCATTGCGAATTCAGGCTCCTCCTTCCAGAAGAGGACGTGCCAGATCCAGAGTTCTCCATCGTCATACCGGCGATGAACGAGGAGGTCACGATCACTGACTGTGTGGAGTGGTGCAAGCAGGGTCTGCACGACGCCGGAGTAGTGGGAGAGATTCTGGTCGTCGATAGCTCCACTGACCGAACCGCCGAGCTGGCCCTTGCTGGGGGTTGTCGCGTTCTGTGCACACCTAAGCGGGGACTCGGCCAGGCTTACATTGACGCGGTGCCTTACATCCGTGGTCGTTACGTCCTCATGGGGGATGCGGACTGTACGTACGACTTCAGACGGTTGAGCCCCTTCGTTGACAAATTGCGAGAAGGGTATGAATTCACGATGGGATCGCGGTGGGAAGGATCGATCGAAGCAGGATCGATGCCGTTTCTCCACCGGTACTTCGGAACGCCGATCACGACTTGGGTCTTAAACCGGCTTTACGGCAGTCGGTTCACCGACGCTCACTGCGGAATGCGAGGTATCAGCCGCGACGCCCTTCTGCGGATGAGCTTGGCCTCACGGTCCTGGGAGTATGCCTCGGAAATGGTGCTCAAGTCTGTTCGGATGCAGCTTCGGACGACTGAAGTCCCGGTTGTCTTTCACAAGGATCGAGAAGGCAGAGTCTCGCACCACAAGCGAGCCGGATGGTTCTCGCCCTTTCGCGCAGCGTGGGTCAACCTCAGGGTCGTGTTTGTATACCGAGCGGAGTTTTTCATGCTGAAGCCGGGCATTGCCATGTTGGCGCTTGGCTTGCTACTAGCCCTTCCGCTTAGCTTCGGGTCGATTTCGTTGGGCCCTGTGATCTTCAGCCTTTATTGGCAATTGCTTGGAGTGACACTGGCTATCCTTGGTCTGGATAGTTTCTACTTTGGGTGTCTTGCCGAGATATTTTGCGACTATACGGACCGTTCCCGACAGCGTTGGCAGGCAGTCTTTCGTTACACGCCGACGGTGCTTATCAGCATGGCGGCATTCTTGGTTGGGTTGGGCCTGGTCGGAGCACTTGCAGTCCACTACGTGACGACGGGATACACCTTGCCGAAGGTGTCCGCTGCGGTCGATCACTTGGCTGTGACCGGTTTGTTGTTCCTCGTAGCGGGATTCTCGTCATTTTCGTTTGTGCTGTTGCTTTACGCCACGGGCGTTCGTTACGCGGGGTCGAAGCCCGTCTCTGATGACCCAAGTGTCGCCGACTGATTCACCGCGTTCGGGCTCCTTCGGTCAGGAGAGGCTGCCTTCGGTCGTTGACCGGCTGGGTGTGTGGCTGACAGGGGTCCGGATCCGACGCGCGGTTGGAGACTTTCGCGATCTTGATGTGGGTGATTTTGGTTGCGGTTACCAAGCGACGTTCGCTCGCACGATCATTCCGATCGCGGCATCGGTCACGCTTGTCGATGTCACCCTCGCGCCTGATCTGAAGGTTGAACAAACGGTCCAGGCCCTAGAAGGATCACTACCCGAAGTACTTCAAGGAATTGCAACGACGTCCTTGGACGTTGTGTTGTGCATCTCCGTTCTGGAGCACCTAGTTCAGCCAGATATCGCTCTTAGGGAATTCCACCGAGTTCTCCGTCCGGGTGGAGTCTGTGTTGTGAATGTTCCAACGTGGTTAGGAAAGCGCGCTCTCGAGCTTTCCGCGTTTCGTCTGGGATGGAGCCCGGCCGATGAGATGGACGACCACAAGTACTATTTTGACCCGAAGGACCTATGGCCTCTTCTTGTGCAGGCAGGTTTCCTTCCACACAATATCCGTTGTTTTCGGCACAAGTTGGGGCTGAACACTTTTGCTGTTTGTCGGTTGGAGAAGAGTGAAGAGGCGCGATGACCTTGTCGCGGAGCGGATGTGCGAGTTGAGAAGCATTTTCCGTGCCGTCCGCCAGTATTCGACACAAGCTCGGACTCGGCGTCTTCGCAGCAGGTGAGACTCGGGCAATGACCCGTTCGTACTTGGACTGGAAGGATCTAAGGGTGACGACGCGTGTCGCGGGGATTCTCCGGTATTTCGTGCATAGCACTCGCTGACGAGCGGACGGTATCGCAGGGTTGGCTTTAGGAGATAAGGAAAGAGAGTGGAAAGCCGGTGACCTCTCACGGACGGGGAAATCGTTGCGCGCACAGATTCCCATCTGAACCTATGGGGCTTCGGTGAGGTGTCTTCGGCGTCGGTCTCGCGCTGCTCCACGAAGAGTGCGAGGCGGAGGTGTTGCAGGCGCTGCAGCGCACGCGGTGTCATGGTCATTTCGTGCCATCCTCTGCTCTGACGGTCGAGCACCGCGGAGACGAGGACGAGAAGCTGCGCTCTCCTGGGAGCCGGCCGATCACCTTCGTGCGGCGTCGGGCTTCGCCGAAGGTGCGTCCGATCAGGTTCGTGTGCCGGCAGCGTTTCCAGTGCTCGTTCGGAAAGCGCGGATCGCCCGCCTCAACAGAGAAGAAAGAAACAGCACTGGAGGCAGGTCAGCGTCCCCCTCAAACCCAGGGCGCATCAGTGCTTGCGAGGAACGTGGGCCAGCCCAAACGTCTCCAAACTGTGTGTCTTGGCTATCGGAGCATTGGCGATCGTTACCTCGACTACCTGCAGTCTCTGAGACTTCGCGATGCGATGTTGCTGTACGGATTCGTCGGTCCTTCGGGACTCCCCCGGGCGAACGTCATCGTTGCCCGCCCAGAGTGGCACGCTCGAGGTGCCGAGGGGCACAGGTGGATGGCCGCCGAGTCTGTGAGCTGGGCCGCTGGCGGTTCGCGTGCCCCAGGTCAGCCAGGCGACCGTGGCCTCGCGGTGGGTGCCCGAGGAATCTCCGGCTCGCCGGATGCCAGCCGATCGCTTGCTACGGCTGACGTGCTCCTCCGGGGAGCCAACGAAGGTGACGACGACGGCCCAGGCCTCTGGCGATTGTCGTCCGAGAAGGGGGGATGTAGCTTTCCGCGTCAGCAGTGGTGCGGGAAAACGACCAGTCGGAGGTGCTTCATGCGGCGACTCGTCTACCAAGCATGGCGTTACCTTCTTGCCCGTAGGGCTCTCGAACGACGGACTCCGTGCGCCTTTCCATAGCAGCAGCGCTCCTCATGGGCGGGGTCCTTGTGACCGGCGTCAGCGTCCTCGGTGCTGTCCCAGCAGCTGCCGCGCCTGCCACCTGGTACGCGTACCCCTCGGGGACGTCGAGTTCTACGACGAGCTGCCCCGAGACCGCCGTCACCACCAGCGAATGCTCGCTCACACAGGCGTTGAGTGATGCCTTAGCCGGCGACACCGTCGCCCTTGCCACCTCGGGCATCGAAGGCAACACGTCCACCTACTACATAGGTAACTTCACCGTTTCTTTGGGGACCTCCGCGTCTCCACTCACCATCGAAGCCGCCTCAGGAGTGACCGATCCGATCCTGGACGGCAACAACGGGTCATCCAACGGCTGTTCCACCACCAGCTGTGACGGCTCCGTACTCAGCATCGGCAGCGGCGTCTACGCCACGATCGAGAGCATCACGATTCAACATGCCAACAACATGGCCACCAATATCGGCGGCGTCTTAAGCAATGGCAATGCCACCCTGACCGATGACACCTTCTCGGGGGACAACGCGCAGTTCGGCGGTGGCATCTACGTCAACAGCGGCACCGCCACCCTGAACGATGACACTTTCTCGGGGGACTCGGCGGAGTACGGCGGCGGCATCTACGTCAACAGCGGCACCGCCACCCTGAACGATGACACCTTCTCGGGAGACACGGCGTCGGCCGCCGGTGGTGGCGTCTTGAACAGCGGCACCGCCACCCTGAACGATGACACCTTCTCGGGAGACACGGCGCCCGACGGCGGTGGCGTCCGCAGCATTAGCACCACCACCATCTCTAACTCCATCCTCGATGCGGCCCCGTGTGAAGGATCGATCACAGACGGCAGCTACAACGTGGAGTCCGACGACACCTGTGGCTTCGGCGGAGATGACCTCGTGAATAGCTTGACGATCCATCTCGCCTCCTCGCTGGCCCCCAACGGTTCGACCGGCCCCGAGACCCTTGCCATCGGGACCGATAGCTCGGCCTATCAGGAGGTACCCGCTGCCAACTGCACAATTAGTACCGACGAGCGCGGTGATCCCCGCCCCGGTTTCCCAGGCAATAGCTGCGATGCGGGTGCCTTCGAGTACGGACAGCCCACCACGCCGACGATCAGCAACCTCCCGGCAAGTGGCACCTATGGCGGCGGCTTCACCGCGACCGTCTCCACCAACGGGGACGGGACGAAGTCGGTGACCTCCAACTCGCCAAGCGTCTGTTCGGCAAGCGCCCTCGTCGTCTCCTACGTCGGGGTCGGCACGTGCTCTCTCACTGCGCACGTCGCCGCGGGAACCGACTACGGTGCCGCTGACGGGAGTGCCCAGACCTTCTCGGTCGGCCAGGCCGCCACCAAGACCGCCCTCAAGCTGTCTGCGACAAAGGTCACGTACGGACACGAACAGACCGAGCGCCTGTCGGTTACGGTTTCCCCGCAGTACCCCGGCACGACGCCGACTCGGACGGTTACGGTGAAAACCTCCACGAAGACGCTGTGTGTGATCACGCTCTCGTCCGGTAAGGGATCGTGCGCGCTCTCGGCCAAGCGGCTCAAGGTGGGCACCCATCACCTCGTCGCGACCTACGGCGGCAGCACGAACTTCAAGGGCTCGACTTCAGCCGACAAGACCCTCAGCATCGTCAAGTGACGAGCAGCTGCCTCGTCGCCATGCGGGCCTGCGACGGTCGCCGATCGGCACGCGCGAATCAGCGTAGCTGTCGTGTCAGCGCTACACGCACGCGTCTGAAGGGACTGCTCCGCGTTCAGTTGACACTGTGACCTGCCCCAGAGTTCGTTACCTCTCTGGCTGTTGAGTTCAGGCGGTCTTCTGGTTGAGCGACAGCTCGAACTCAACGGGGGTCAACTTGCCAAGGCGGCACTGGCGCCGGCGGCGGTTATAGGTGTGCTCGACCCAGTAGACGACAGCGTAGAAGAGCTCGGCCCGGGTCCTCCAGCGCCGGCGGTCGAGGAGCTAGAGCTGGAAGGTGTCGAAGAAGCTCTCAGCGATCGCGTCGTCCAGAGCGTCGCTGATCGCGTTCATCTAGTCAATCATCTCCGGCAGAACGCCTAACCACTGCGATCGAGAATCTGCTGCATGCCGCAGCGTTCAGCGGCACTTGCGCGGAAGATCGAGGAGACGGCTCCACCCACGGGGTCATTCGCGTTTCCCACGCGCCGGGTGTTTCTCTGGCCAGGCCACGCGGCGAACGCCGGACGCACCACCCGTCTCGCCCATTCGAGGCATGAAGGATCCGACTTGTGCCAAGTCGACGCGTGAAGCGCGGGTCGGTGCGAGCGCGCAGTCTGCGAACGACCGGCTCACCAGGGCCCGTAATCGTTCATGTTGGCTTCCCTGGCTGCGTTGACGAAGCAGGTGCACGGTGAGGTTCTCGAAGTCCTCGGAGAGACAGGTCACCGCCGCCGGATAAGCGCGCTTCCACTGGGCGCGGAAGCGGTCCATGCGCCGGCGCGCCTCTTCCAGGGCAAGTTCGCCAGGCGGTTGTTCGATCCCGTTGAAGACCTCCCACCGGTCGGACTTGAAGGCGTCCTGGTCGGTCTGGGAGACCTTCGCGGCCGCATTGCGGAGCCGGTGGATGACGCAATGCCGGCGGAGCGAGGCGGGAAAGACCAACTCGATCACGGTGATCAACCCCGGCGCGCCCTCGGAGACGACGAGCAGCGGCGGGTAAAGACCGCGGGAGGTGAGTCCCTGGAGGAAGTCCCGCCAGGCGTCCGTTGACTCGACGCTCGCCTCGGCGACCCGACGAGACGGGGCTTCCCATCGGTGTCGATACCCCAGGCACGGAGCACCGGCTCGGCCGGCGAGTGCTCGTGCACCTTGAGATTCGCGCCGTCGAGGAACAAGTCGTCGAGGCGGAGGTCCGACAGGCCACGCTGGACGAACGCAGCGAACTCGTCCTTGATCTGCTCACAGATCCGGCTGGCGGTCGAGCGTGACAGCGTCACCTCCTCGCCGAGCACCTCTTTCAGCGCTGCTTCGACATCGCTTCAGACAACCCGTGCACCCACGCCGAGATGACCAGGGCCTCGAGGGCCGCCGTGCGCGTCACGCCGAGGCCGAAGAGTGCCGAGGAGAAGCGCTCGTCGGTGTCTCGGAGCTTCGGGCGACAGAGCTCGACCGGGCCCATCGTCGTCTTCACCGCGACGGTCGACTGCCAGCCGTTGCGAGAGCCGGCCGGGTGCTCCTCGTTGCGGCGTTCATAACGACCGCGTCCCAAGAACGCCTCGAGCTCGACCTCGACCGCCTGCTCATGAGGAGGCGAACGGTGAGGCGCCCGACCTCCTCGAGGATGCTCGCGAGCTCGCGGTTGGAGCTGAACAGCGTGTTCATCTCGGCGCGGACGCGAATCCTGGGGGAAACTCGTGGTGCCACGGGTATAGGTCCTTTCGTGAGTTGGTGCTTTGGAAGGAACCTACGCTCGTTGCGCATTTACACCGGGGATAAGACGTAACACCTGAAACGTGCCGACTGCCATCCCTTATCCGGCGAGGGATCGAGACGAAGTGAGAGCCCGATTGATCAACCCCGACGCCTCCGCAAAGATGATCGCCATGCGACGTCGGGCATCGTGGCCGAAGGTCAGAGCAGCTCTAACGCCCGAGCAAGAGCAGATCATGGCGGACTGGCAGGACAACTACCTCAGCTCTGTACTGCCGCAGAACTTTGGGTGGGTCGATCGCTTCGGTCACGAATTTGCTGCACAGTCCGCGAAGCCTCGGTCAGCCACCCTAGAGATAGGGGCCGGTAACGGCTCGCATCTCTCTTTTGAGTCGGGCATGAACCGCGAGTACGTCGCGCTCGAGCTGAGTGATCGTCTCGCCGGGCAGATTCTTGATCGCAACGCAGTCGCGAAGGTCGTTCTCGGCAACTGCCAGGAGAGGATCCCCTTTCCTGATCAATACTTCGATCGAGTTCTCGCTATCCATGTTCTTGAGCACCTCGAGAATCTGCCTGCGGCGCTCGACGAGATCGTCCGGGTTATGAAGCCGATGGCAATCTTCTCAGCAGTAATTCCGTGCGAGCGTGGTGCAGGGTATGCGCTCGGGCGCGCGTTCACGACGAAGCGAGTCTTCGAGAAGCGCTACAAGACAGACTACAAGTGGATGATTCGCTACGACCATGTCAACACCGCCCGAGAGGTGTTGTCGGAGTTGACGACGCGCTTTCGAGTCGAGCGACGGAGGTTCTTTCCGCTCCGGGTCCACAGCATTGACCTGAATCTCGTCATTGGCCTTGAGGTCACCCTCGACCAATCCCGTTGATAGATGCAGAGCGATCTGAGTCGGAGCGGTGGCGCTTCTCCTAAAGGGTGAGATATCCGATGCCGGCAATCTGGATGCCGCGCCGAGATGACGCTCGACGCTCTGTTGCGGCCCTCGGTACGTGGGATAGCTTCATTGACTATCACGCGGCCACCAGAGCTGTCGCCTCGATGAACGCCTCTCGTGGGGTGCGGTCGCCGAGGCGTTCAACCGGCCAATCGTTGTTGTAGGCCTTGGTGAACGTCGCCATGTGTTGGCGCAGGTCGTTGATGCCCTCGTATAGCAGGGCCCACAAGCACTGCTTCTTGAGGGTGCGGATGAACCGCTTGGCCACTTCGTTGCGCTGGGGCTCTCCGACGACGGCAGCGTCGTCTTCGATCCCGAGCCAGGGGCACGCTCGGGATAAAGGTGATCGTGCTGAGACCGCGAGACCCCGAGGCCAAGGACGTGGTCGAGCGGCACAACGGCTATCTCGAGACGAGCTTCCTGCTCGGCCGGCGTTTCTCCTCGCCCGCGGACTTCAATGCCCAGTTCACCGAGTGGCTGAAGCGGGCGAATCGAAGGATCCATGCGATGCTGCGATGTCAGCCGGTCGAGCGGTTCGAGGAAGATCGGGCGGCAATGATGCCACTGCCGCCTGTGCTGCCCGATGTCGCCTGGCGCCATTCTCTCCGGCTCGGTCTCGACCACTACGTGCGCGTCGGGACGCGCGAGTACTCCGTGCACCAGAAGGTCGTCGGTCGCCGCATCGAGGTCGCCGTCACCACGCAGGAAGTGGTCGTCACCTGCGCCGGCGAGGCCGTCGTCTACCATCCGCGCTCCTGGGCGAAGAACCGTACGGTGACCGACCCGCTCCACGACCTGGCGCGCCGCGAGCTCATCGACCAGCACCGCTTCGTCGTCGCCGACGATCCCGACGAAGTCGAGGTGCGGGACCTGTCGGTCTATGACCGGGCGACGGGGGTGGCGTGATGGGAGCCACGACCAAGCCCTCTGCCGACCTCGCCTATCTCTGCCGGGCCCTCAAGGCTCCGGTGTTCGCTAACGCGATTGACTGCCTGGCCGGAAGAGCGCGGACACTGGGCTGGAGCCACGAGGAGTTCCTCTGTGCGCGCCTCGAACGCGAGGTCGTCACCCGCCAGTCGAACGGGGGCGAGATCCGCGTCCGTGCGGCGCGCTTTCTCGCCCGAAAGACGATCGAGGAGTTCGACTTCGACCACCAGCGATCGCTCCGGCGTGAGTTCATCGCCCACCTCGGGACGCTCGACTTCCTCGCGGCGCGGGAGAACGTCGTCTTCCTCGGATCGCCTGACACCGGGAAGACGCACCTCTCGATCGGCCTCGCCATCCGGGCGTGCCAGGTGGGACACCGTGTGGGCTTTGCTACCGCCGCGGAGTGGATCGCCTGCCTTGGCAAGGCACATCAGCAGGGCAGGTTCCACGCCGAGGCCACCCGCCTCGGGCGCATACCGCTTCTCATCATCGACGAGGTCCGCTACATCCCCTTCGATGGCGAAGCCCCCAACCTCTTCTTCCAGCTCGTTTCCGCCCGTTACGAGCGGGCGAGCGTGGTGGTCACCTCGTACAAGCCATTCGGGCGATGGGACGAAGTCTTCGGGGACCCGGTCGTGGCCGCGGCGATGATCGACCGCTTTGTGCACCACGCCGAGGTCGTCAACTCGAAAGGCGACAGCTACCGACTGAAGGGCCGGGACATGAGGAGAGATGACTCCGACCGACGAACCGAGCTATGACCGAAGACCGCGAGGGGGGGTCAATTCTCGACCGTCGCAAGGGGGTCAGATTTCATCCGCCGTTGACACCGCCTGCTCCTGAGGAGGCGGACGGTGAGGCGCCCGACTTCCTCGAGGATGCTCGCGAGCTCGCGGTCGGAGCTGAACAGGGCGTCGATCTCTGCGCGGACGCGAATCCTGGGGAAACTCGTGGTGCCACGGGTGTAGGTCCTTTCGTGAGTTGGTGCTCAGGAAGGAGCCGATGCTCTTTGCGCATTTACACCGGGGATAAGACGCAACTGAAAGCGGCCATCATTCTCAGTGCCGCGAAGCCTGACTAACGTGATTTGTTGATGTTCGTGGTTATGGGACGCGATGGGACTCATGACAACAGACACTGAGGTCGTGGCAATCCTCTGTGGCGTAGTCGGTTTCCATCTCGTGGGCAGGGACCCAGAGGGAATATCGGGTACTTTTTGTTAGCGATCTGGCCCTGGATAAGTTACTCACCAAATCGGAACCAGTTGAATGAACGAAGGGGTTAAGAGCAACGGTGGTCGGCTGACGCGAGTGTGCGTCGTCGGAGGTGCAGGGTTCATTGGCAGTCATTTGGTCGATTGCTTGCTTTCTGATTCGCAGGTCGAAGCGGTAACAGTCTTCGATAATTTCACATCTGGCCGTGAGCGCAACCTTAAGAAGCATCAGGGCGACGCACGACTCGCGGTTATTCGGGGGGACGTTAGTGATCTAGGCGCGCTTGTCAAAGCCATGGAGGGAAGCCGAGCGGTCGTTCACCTCGCGTCAAATCCTGATATCGCCCGGGCTGCAACCGAACCGGTAGTGGACTTCGACCAAGGCACGTTTCTCACCCACAACGTTGTCGAAGCCGCACGGGTATCCGGAGTCAGGCAGATTCTCTACGCATCGGGGAGTGGAGTTTATGGCGATCTTGGTGATGTGGAAGCAAGCGAGGACTACGGACCGATGCTTCCTGTGTCCACATATGGAGCGAGCAAACTTGCAGGCGAAGCGCTGATCTCGTCGTATTGTCACATGTTTGACTTGACTGCTTGCGTCTTCCGATTTGGCAATGTTGTCGGCCCACGCCAAACCCATGGGATCGGCTTTGATTTCGTTCGACGGCTCGTTGAGGACAGCACGCGGCTGCAGATCCTGGGGGATGGCACCCAGAGCAAGTCGTACATACACATCTCCGACGCTCTCGGCGCTGTTTTGCTCGCGGCCGCGGAAGCGCCGCGGCCGTTCGCTGTCTTTAACGTTGCAACCGGTGATTACATCACCGTTCGGGAGATCGCTGAACTGGCCGTCGAAGTTGTGGGGATCGAGGCGGGTATGACGGCCTTTGAGTTTTCCGGGGGCAACCGCGGCTGGAAAGGTGACGTTCCTGTGGTTCGGCTCAACACGGACCGAATTCGCAAGCTTGGATGGTCCAACCAGATGACCTCGAAGGAAGCGCTGCGGTCCTCGCTTGAAGCGCTGTTCGCTGACGTGTGCAGCAAGCGACTCACGTGATGAGAAAAGTCGGCCTATTGCGATCTGGTGAGTTCCGTGATCGCGATAAAGCCTCAGTCGAGACTGTCGCGGGAACGCGCGGCCGCTACCTTTGTTTGCGGCTGATAAAGGTTCCCATCTTCGGATGGAATTGAAAAGTTCGGCTGGTACCGAGATTCGGGATCGCTATTGATAATGACTGTCGATCTGGCATGCGTGGCTCCAGGAGTTGCACCGAGTTGGACGTTGGCAATGAGCAGTGGTGACAAACCGCGATTCCGACTCGGGACGGACACGAGGTTCGCGGCAGGAGGGAGAGTCCGTAACACCGAGCTCCTGTTTGTCCTACAGATCCCGCTGTCGCGAGCGCGATGCGAACCGGGGCAGATGTGCCGTCGGATATCTCGACTTGAGAGCGGTCAGCATGTGTCCAGCGATTGGCTGCAGATGGTCGAGAACGACCGCTGGCCATGTGAGCCGTGAAGACGCCAGGTTTTTGAGAAATGGGAAATGTTGCTCACCGTCGCAGATTGCAACGGCTAGGTAAACACAGCAAAGGATCGCGCGCGAACGCGGGAGTGGCGAGCATCGGAGATCGACTGTGCCGTTTCTTTAAGGGAACTTGGCGCTGGTATCCGATTCTCGCATTCGCTGTGTTAGGCCTGATGTACTTGTTTCAGTTTCTTCTTGCGCCCTCGACGAACATTCCGCTTGGTTCTACCGCGACAATGACGGTCCTCCAGGGACGGCCAGTGCTCGTGACCGTGCGTTCTTTCTCGTTGTCACCGTGGTCTCAGACGAGCGGCGACGCGCGGGAAGCGCGGTTTTACGTGGAAATGCGGATGCGCGATCCCTGGGATTCCATGTCAAGTGCAGATGCATTAGCCAGCTACTGCTCCGTGCTGAGCGACAGTGGAGTCGTTTATCCGTCTGATCTTTCTCGTTCAAGCCCGCGAGCAGCGCAGGGAATCTTCGAACTCACGGGCCGTGTTGCGCGTGAAGGTTGGGTTGTCGCTTATGTCCCTGCCAATGTTCGGTTGGCGGGAATCACGTGCCAGCTGGGTGATGATGTTGAAAACTGGCTACTCCGGTGACGGGTGTGATGATTGATGAAACGCTCGTCGAGGGTTCATCGAACGGCCCTTCCACGACGGAGACCCGGAACGTAGACGCCCATCGGAGTCGGCGCCGCGACAGGGTGCTAGTGCTTGTGCTTCTTTGGGCTCTCGCATCCTCATTTTATATCTGGACGGCGACCTCCTCGGGTAATCCGATCGTGTTTCACACGCCACAGGGCGACTACTACAACCAGCTAGCAAACGGCTTTTTGGACGGAGAGCTAAGCATTCCAACAGTCCCTCCTCTATCGCTGTTGGAGCTCCGCGATCCTTACAATCCAGTCGCGAACGGCTCGTACGGGCTCCACGACTTGTCCCTCTATCACGGCCATCTCTATCTTTCCTGGGGACCGACCCCGGTGGTCACGCTGTTTATTCCCTGGCGGGTTCTCGGGCTTGGTCCGCTGGCGGCGAACCTAGCGGCGTTTATCTACTCAGCCGTCGGTCTCGCTTTCGCCTTGGCGCTCTTGGAGCTGCTTATCGCGAGGTTCTTGCCGTTGACAAGACCCCTCAAAATCGCGCTCGGGGGCCTCGCGCTCGCAACTTCGAGCGTCGTGCCGTACCTGTTGCGCAGGCCGTCAGTCTATGAGGATTCGATCAGCTGTTCCTACTGTTTCGTATTCGGGGGTTTGTACTTTCTTGCTTTAGGGCTGTTCTCGGTGAAAAGGCGAACTCTTTGGTTGTTTGTTGGAAGCGCGAGTCTTGGACTTGCGGTCGGCGCGCGATTTGAAACGCTGATCTTCGGAGTGTTGATCCTAGCGGTGGCATGGCTGGCTAGCCGGAGATCCCCCGGTCGCACGAGAGCGCGAAGGACCCGACGAATTATCGCTGTGATTGTGCCATGGAGCGCCTGCGTGCTCTTGGTGTTCGCGTACAATTTTGCCCGGTTCGGTAACCCGTTGCAGATCGGCTCGGCATACCAGCTCGCGGGGTACGATCCGACGAAGACGCCCCTTTATCAGATGAGCTACGTTGCGCCGGGCTTGTACTATTACTTTTTTGCTCCGATCCGATTCACGCTTGCGTTTCCCTTCATTGCACTGCCGCCTCCCGCGTTCTATCCAGGGGGTACTCCCGCGGTCTATGCGCCGGAGGTAGCGGGAGGCTTGCTATGGACGACGCCAATTCTTGTAATGCTGTTCGGTGCGACGTGGCTCCTCCGTCGACGACTGGCCGAACTGGGCCACGTTGTGCTCATGTTGTCAATTTCAGCGATGGCCCTTGTTTTCTTGATTTCGTTGGGTATTTTCTCGGTGACGATGCGTTATGAAACGGATTTCGCGTCGCTTCTCGTGGTTGGGGCAGTATTGAGTTGGATCGCCTGGAGACCTTCAAAACGTGTCGCGCGATTCGCTGTGAATGTGGTCGGCTCTCTGATGATCTTCTATGGAGCGCTTGTGGGCGTGTCGCTATCGGTGTCTGGGCCATCGGATCAGATGCAGGTCAGCAACATCCAGGGATATCAGAGTCTTGAGAGCAAGTTCACGTTCATCCCGGACCTGATCACGAAGATCGAGGGCCGCGCTCGTGTAGTCAGGGTGATCGACCCGGATGTGATATATCCGGCGGATCTCAGCGATTACGGTACTTACGATGTCGGCAGTCTGCGATTCACGTTTCTCCAGGATCACGAGGAGATCGACATCATTGCTCCCGATGCGGGTGTCTACACCCTTGGCTCACATGTGGAGCGCACGGCGAGCGCGCCGGAAAAGGGTCCGGTCGAGATTTACATCCAAGTAGGAAAGTGGATTTCAAGGTCCGTTCTGTCGTACGAGCAGGGCTTGTCTGTGAGGGTGAACTTGAGAGCGGGGCTCAATCGTGTCTATGCATGGGTGACTTTCGCGGGTAAGCAACCCGCTGGCGCTTCCGCGGACATCGTGAACGTCTATGGCCTCACGGTTCGTCGTCTGGTGAGTCGTTGACACAGTTGATGAATCAGGATGACGTTTGTGAAAACGAGCCTGGGTCGGCACGAACTCAGAGTAAGCTACATTGCCTTTTGAGGCGTGACGTGGTCCGCTGCGGCTGAAGAAGCTCATCTGAGAATGTAGGGGAGTTGCATCCGGTGGTTGATCACGCGCCGTCACCTGAGGGGGTACTTGTGACGGTGGTCCTGCCGTGTCTGAATGAGGAGGCTTCGGTCGGGTGTTGTGTCGACGAGGCATCCAAAGCGTTAGATGACGCTGGATTTTCTAACGAGATCCTGGTGGTCGACAACAACTCGACCGATCATTCGGTCGACGTTGCGCGCGCTTACGGAGCTCGGGTTATCCGCGAACCTCGGCGAGGATACGGGAGTGCCTTACGCGCCGGAATCGAGGCCGCGGTGGGCGACATTGTGGTTATCGCGGACGCCGATCTCACATACGACCTGTCCAAGGTCGCGCAATTGGTGATGCCGATTGTCGAAGGAGTCGCCGACATTGTGTTGGGAGAGCGATTGTCGCAAGCACGTCGGTCGACGATGCCTTTTCTGCATCGACGTATCGGGACGCCTGCGCTTTCGTTACTTGTTCGGCGAGCAACCCACGGGCTTCGGGTCACTGACAGCCAGTCGGGTTACCGGGCATTTCGTAGAGATACCGTTCTCGCGCTCGGCATGAAAGCTACCGGCATGGAATTTGCTTCAGAGATGCTAATCAAGGCCGGTCGATCGGGTCTTCGCGTGGTGGAGACGAGCACTGGATACCGAGAGCGTATCGGGAAATCAAAACTCAATACCTTTTCGGACGGTTGGCGTCACGTCCGCCAGATCCTCCTTCTCGCACCCCACTTGATGCTGGTCGCGCCGGGAGCTTTTCTCATAGCTGTAGGACTGGCACTGTTGACCGTCGGCTTGGTCGTGCCGTCGGGGCTGGCCGTCGGATCGCTCCGTTGGCAGCCAAGCTTCATTTCTGGCATCTTGCTTGTGACCGGCGTCCAGGCGATGATTGCTGGGTTCGTTGTTTCCGAACGTCAACGGGTTGTCCTCGGTCGTCTCCGCCAGCACTCGCCTCGGCGATTGTCCTTACCGGCTGTTTGCCTACTCATTGGTCTCCTCATTGGCACCGCCGGAACTGGGATTGATGTTGGCATGTTGGCGAACTGGTTGGGTTCAGGCCATACATTCGCTCGAGAGGTGGAACTTGCCGCGATGGCGCAAGCAATGATCATCAATGGAGTCTCGCTCGTCGGATTCGGTGTTATCTATCCGATGCTGGCTCGAGATTCGTGGGGCACTGTTGGATCGAGCGAAGATACGAAGGATCGAGCATCTGGCGGCTCATCGCGACATGCGGAGTCGTTTGGATCGAACAAAACGCGGTGAGGGAAGGCAGAACCGCCGGTGTCCGGGTCAGCTTCCACAGGAAGGTCATCAGCTCACGACGCTGCTCGCACGTAGGCGATGCGATAAGTGCTATAGCCTCGATCTGCCAGCTGGGCCCGAGGTTCATGGAGATCCCGACCAGTTCAACTACGTCTTCGAAATTTGAGCATGGCGGACTAGACAAGACACATGATCTGCAAGGAGCTCGTGGTCTCTGCTGGAGCGACTATGGCGTACTCTGACCCGATGACCCGCGTGCGTGGGCTCGCCTTTACAGACGCTGATGGCATTATGGCGTTGGAGATCTCGGGTCCTAAATCGGGCACGGTTTCAATCCGCGTGCAGACGAAGTCGCGCGCCTTGTCGCGCAAGCATGCTCATAGTCAATCGCTAGATCTTGCGCAACGGATTCAGTAGCCGATGACACCTACGGCTTCGGATCTCGCCAGTCGCGCAGCTATATCCCCTGTCGCCGAATCTAGACAGTCGGGACATTTCGGATGGATGCGCACTTGGGATCGTGTTCGGGTACGACGCTGGGGTTGTGCCGTGCTCGTCGTCCAGTTTGTGGCAATGGTGTCTTGGAATGCCCTGGAATTCAATCGTTTCGTTCAAACGTGGGACTTTGCAGCTTTCTATCACGCTTGGTACGTGATCCTGCACGGTGACCTGACATATCCATCGTGGCGGGGTGAGGGCGTATTCATAACCTGGCCTCTGAGTCTCGTGTCCCTGGTGAATTCCAGTCCGATGACGCTCCTAGTCATTCAAGATGTGGCCACCGTTGGCGCGGAGTTGGTGGCTTTCTACTGGTTCACCGAGATTGCTTGGAAGCAGGACACGATCTCGCCGAGTTCTCTGTCCTTTCTGGGGTTGTTCTTGCTTGTTGCGGATCCCTGGATCTACTGGTCAGTGTCCTGGGACTACCACAGCGAAGCAGTCGGAACGCTCTTTGCGATCTTGGCCGCGCGTGCTCTTTTCAGAAACCGCAAACAAGCGTGGATCTGGATAGTGCTCACTTTCCTCTCAGGTGTCATCACGGCTGCGTTCATCTTTGGCATAGGAGTGAGCCGGATTCTCAAGCGAGGAAAGGGTTGGTATCTAGGGGTAGTTGCCTGCTTGTCCAGTGTTGGCTGGATCTCTCTTCTCGCGCATTTCGGCGTCGGTGGTGCCGCGTTTGCTACGAGCATTGGAAGGGGTTTTGTGGTTTCAGGCGCCTTTGCGCATTCCCCGGCGTCGGTGGTTTCCGACTACGTGCGGGAGCTGACATCGATTTTGAAAAACGTGTGGTTCAATCGCGGTGATGTATTGGCAAACCTTGCTCCTACAGGATTCGTAAGCGCGCTAGCGACGCCGGCAATAGGTGTTGTTGCGCAAGTGCTCGCAGTTACCGACTCTCAGACGGGAACGGCCATTGTTCCGCCGTCTCACAACGACGTCTTCGTTTACGTCATCGTGCCGATCGGCGCTGTCGTCGCTCTGATCTGGTTGGCTAGGCGGTTCGGTCCGCGAGTCACGAGAGTACTCATGGCTCTTATGGCCTTGAACGTGACGGCTTGGTCGATTGTCTGGTTACCGCATTTGGCTACGCAATGGCTAGGAGACATGAGCTCGAGTTCTGCCGCGGTGGTACGGCGAGCTGAGGCGCGAATCCCCGCGAACGCGGATGTCTTGGTTTCGCAAGGGATCATGGGCGATTTTGGATGGCGGCCGAACTTGCTTGGCCTCACGATTGAACCACCGTGGAGAGTGCCAGTGTCCGGCAAAGACGTCTGGTTAATCGTTACACCTCATAGAGGAATTGAGATCGAATCCGTCATGGCGGCGTACGACATCATCGACACGTTTGTAGACGAGTTTCATGCCCAGGTGGTGGCCGATAGCAACGATGTCTGGGTTCTCAAGTGGAAACGCCCGTCTTCGGTGAACGCCGTCTCGTTCGGGTCAGTCAATCGGAGCTACCCCGCGTGGTTGTTCCCTTCCGCGGTCGGGCGCGTGGTTCGAAGCGGAAACCGAAGCCATTGGTACCTGAGCGTGTCTGGTGCTAATGCGGGGTACGTCCTCTGGGGCGACGACTGGCTGGAGCAAACCGGGCATTATATGGCAAATGTGACATTCAGGAGTACTGGGCAGACCAGTGTTCAGGTGTGGAACGACACGAATGGCAGAGAAGTAGCCACCAGACAATACGCGGGCACGAACGGGATCATTCGAGCTTCGTTTCCGGTGACGGTCACCCCCGGCTTGTCGAACCACCCGTTCTCAGGTTTCGGGCCATTCCGCATCGATCCGCAGCCCGCACTCCCGGGTAAGGTGATCGAGATGCGGGTTTGGACCGCAAAGGGGGTGAAGGCCTCGGTGTATTCGATTTCGATGCAGAGAGTTCACTGAGGATTGTCTTACCTTGGTTTTGATGCAATCGAGATCATGGACTATCGAGCCAACGAGGTGGATTCACACGGTGTCTTGATTCGAAATGACGCAATCACACGGAGCGAGTTGAAATTTCTCATGATGCCCATGTTCTGCCGTTGTTGACGGTTCTTGACGCATGTGGCGCATCGGCCACGGATGGGGGCGGAGGTCGCAGACCGAGACGGGACTGATCAGGCTTGACGATCCGACGCGAACCAGCTGACGCGTCTATCCCGTGAATCTCGGAGAGGCAACACGGCGAATTCTCCTTTGATCGGTGTCGCGTGTTGATGTTCGATCACGGTCAACGAGAGATTCTTCGCGGTGAGCTGCGGTATAAGGCGCTCGTGGCCTCGACGAATGATGCCATTTCGGCAGCCCTGTCGAATGACGCTTTCGGAGGTCGTTCGTTCTCCAAACGTGCCAACAGTCGCGCGAGACTCTCGCAGTCGCCAGCAGGGAACGTCCATAGCGATCCCGTTTCTTCGGCGAAGCCACCGGCGTCGCTCGCGATGACCGATGAGCCAAACGCGCGCGCCAAGCTGAGCACTCCACTCTGGTCGATCTTGCGATAAGGCAACACGATCGCGTGAGCCGCCTGGAACCACGCAGCCACTTCGCCATCATCAACGTACCCAGTGAAGACCGTGCAGTCTTCCAGGCCGCGGTGTCGCACTTGGAATCGCACGCGAGCTAGGTGGACCTGGTCAGGAAGCTCCAGGATCCTGAATAATCCGGAGCGGCGACGCACGGCTCCAGCCACAACAAGCGTGGCGCGATCGAGTCCACTGGATGAGATCTGCTGTGCTCGGCCGAAGGCGGTTACGAGGTCGATTAATCCTTTGTACCGGTGCACGAACCCGAACATGAGTATTACGTCACGATCTACGAGGCCGAAGCGGATCCGGATCTCAGCTTCGGTGACGACTTCGGCTGGGGCCGGTAGTACAGGATGGGGAATGACGTGCACCTCGACGGTGGGAGCGAGCGACTCGATGATTCTTGCAGCCGCCTGTGTGTGGACCATGACGCAGCTTGCCGATTCCGCCAGACGTCGGTAAACGCGGCGACCGAGCAAACCGAGTCGGTCGATGTCCCGGGTGACCTCATGGGCAGTTACGACCTTGCGAACCGGAAGCGCGTCGAGCAGTCGCAACAACGCCAGGAGTCTTCCGCCGTAGGAGGGCACGGCAAACTGCACGTGGACGAGGTCAGGCGACCAGTGCAAAACGGTGTTGCAAAGTTGGCGAGTGTGCTTGCTGTGTCCTTCCAAGTTTCCGATGACGTTTGCAGCTTCTGCGCCTTGAGGCCTCCTCGGAGTCACGATCTGAAAGTCGCAGCCTTCGCCCTCCATCGTTGCAACGAGATCCGAGCTGTAGCGGGCGACGCCATCGCGCGCTAGCCCGTACGGACTAACAAGGAGCACCCGTAAGTGGGATTGGGCCTGGTTCATGTAATGCGGGTTCGGGACAGTGAATTTCGCGACATTGACGAGCGAGATTAGCCTTTGGACCATTCGGAGTTCAGGATGTCAGCGCGTTCAGCAAGAACGTCAAGCGCGCCGAATCCCAGGTTGAAGATGATGAACGCCGGCGGATGTTGTCGGACCAGAGCGGCGTCGGCAAGCGCAAACCACGAGGGTGACGGGAATCGAAACAAGCGCGACAAAGGTGAGGATTAGACCTACCAGGACGGGAGGTGTTATCTGAGATCGGAAAGAGACGTTCGTCCCAAAGGCGCGCACGACAGCAAATCCAGAACTGTCGACGCCGAGAATCTCGGCATTGCTTGCCGCAAGCAGGGGCGACCACGCGACGTCGACAACGGCGAGGCCGGGATGTGCGCGGGCGCCGAACGAGTGATTTGCAGCGGCGCGAAGAGCGATTCGCTGTGTTGGGTCGGAAAGTGGATGTGGACTCGGGAAATGGAAACCACCCTGTTGTCCGCCGAACGTGAAAGGGTACGTCGTGACATCGGCGTTAACGATCATTGGGTGGCCGTTCCACCCTTCGTTCTTTGCTTCCCAAACTTGAAAGACGGTGAGCGCTACGACGAAGGAACAAGCGAGAAGTGCTGTTGCTCGCCACAAGGCACGAGTACCAACGGCGCGTAAGCTGATGATGAAGAGTGCCGCGACAGCGAATCCGGCAAACGGAATCATCCGGAACGGAAACTGCAGAGCTCGGACAACACGGGGTAGAAATGCCCAGATGGCATCACTGGAGAGAAGGGCAATGCAGCAGGCGATTGCTCCAATGGCGGATATTGCAACACGTCGCAATTCCGGTTTGCGCATCCAGTAGACGACCGTGATAAGTGACCACAGGAGTACTAGCGACGCGAGCTGCGGGTGAAAGTTTGTTGTACGGTCGATGATTGAACGCGCGGGATTGAGAATCAGAACAAATCTGTCGAAGGGGGCCGTCACTCCTTGGGAGATGAAGTTGATTGTGTCTTGATAGATCGCGATTTTGTGTCCGTATGCAATCGAGGGAACCAAGTACCAGGCATCAAGACAGCCGCCGATCGCCGCGGCCGACGTGGCGAGGAGAACACCTCGCCAAACGACCTTGGCGCGCGGCAGCAAGGGTAGGAAGCAAACAGCCACTACTACCGCAAATACGCACAGGGCGATAACGGTGGCATTGTCACTGCCAAGCACCATTACGGTCGCCA
Organism: Acidimicrobiales bacterium; assembly: GCA_035625025.1. Lineage (GTDB taxonomy): Bacteria > Actinomycetota > Acidimicrobiia > Acidimicrobiales > Bog-793 > Bog-793. The sequence continues at coordinate 50,431 of DASPQJ010000054.1, read as the reverse complement.
TGATGAGACAAGCCATTCGTGATGCGGGAGCGACTGGTCGTCTGATGAGAGAAATTAGGCTCGCCGCGAGCAGCGGTAGGAATCCGATGACAATCAGCTCTGTCCAATCGCCGCGACCGTAGAGATCGTCTGCGGTGTAGCTGGACATCGCTACGAGCAATGCGGGCAAGGCAGACCAGGCCCTGGAAAGGCCGCTCATCCGAGAGATCCACCACATGCCTAAGTAGCTTGCCGAGCTTGCCAATCCAAGCATGATGAGGAACGCTGCCCAGCCTGATCCAAAAGCCGTGCCGAGCACCGCCGTCAACCAATAAGCAGGAGCTCCATTGAAGGTGAAGACCGGATAAAAGAAGCCAGTCGAAGGCGTCTGGATGAAATATGTGGGAAAGAATCCGGAACTTACCGCCTTTTGCTGCTGTAGTACGAGCCAGTAGTAGTTGGCCCACTCATACCAAGCGTGGCGCCACAAGATGAACGGAATCAGCAGCGACAACGTTAGGAGCAAGCCCGCGCAGACCAGTTCCAATGACCGTCGTTCCCGGCTGGTTGACCATGCTGCTGTCATCGTTCGGCTGTGAATGGTTCAGCTGCCTTCGGATATCTTGGGTGGCGACCGCCTTGGAACAGTTCGTATCAGCATAAGCGAAGCGTCGGGATGTTCCGCTGTCAAGAGCAAGAAGATCGAGCTGAACAGTGAATACTGACGATTTGTCGTAGGTGGCTGGAATGGGTGAAAGCCCTATGGCAATGCGAGAGGTGTCCTCGGGCACGGCCAAGGACTTCTCTCAACCCCGGTCGAGAATTGACATCTTGGTGCCGGCTGAAAACTGCCTCCCTTCGGATAGGTCACTGGGCGCCTTGTCTTCAATCGGCATCCTTTCGAGGTGTCGCTCGCTCAGCTGGTAGACGTTAACCCTTATGAGGAACTCGGTGTGGTGCTGCACAGAGCGATTGATCGGCACCTTAGATCTGGCGGCGCCAAGAAGGGCTTTCCAATTCTCACGATCACTGTAAGTCGGGAGTTGCCTCTCGGTTGCTTCGCGGAAATGAATTGTTGAAGCCGTGTACTGTTGCTCAGATCTCCCATGGCAGGCGAGAAAGCAGTGTGAAGACAGGAGGGCTACTACAAGATTGCCGTTATTTCGGTGAGGAGTGGGGAAACCGCTCAAGGCAGTGAACGCGAGCGGTTATGGTCTTCCGTAGCACGATTCGTGGTCGCGGTAGTAGTCGCAATCGCTGTTTGTGAACTCATATGGCGACATGTTGGCAACCGACTGTCCATCGTGACGGACATCGTCGGCTACCCAATATTCGCGGATTTCGACGCGTATCGGTATCAGTTCGCTTTTGAGTTAGTTACATGGGCATTCCCGGTTCTCACCGTTCTCGTTTATCTACTCCTCGCTTGGCGTGGTCCGATACGAAGGCGTAGTCCGATACGACGAATCCGACCGGTGTTGGTCAGCCGCGCAGTCGTGACAAGTGAGGATAGAGCGGATGAGAGGTGGGACAGCCGTGCCGATGCGCGTGACGCGTTCTGGTCCGTCGTGCGAGTGGCATTTCCAGGCACTGTCGTCGCGATTGAGTTAAGCGCGGCAACCGGTTCGAATGAAATTTCGTTGTGGGGTTTGATGACGGGGGCTGCATATGTAGCCCTGGTGCTTGCGGGAGCATGCGTTCGCACGTCGCTCGCGCTTCATGGTCGACGGCACGGCTCACGCGGCAGAACGTCACACTTTGAGTCGAATGTGAGTGTCGTTAACTCACTTTTCGGACCGGTTGCCGTACTGGTGCTTTTGTATTTTGTTTCTCGAGCGACCACCGTCACGATCGGATCACCGCACCGTGTGGTGTACTACCCGTGGTTGCCGCTTTGGCTGGTCATTTGTGTTGTGGTAGTGAGCGTCGTTTGGACGACGAGAGCTCTTCGGCGTTCATCACTGGGAAGATCGCCGAGGCTGATCGAAGGATCGATACTGGTGACGGTCGTGGGTTGCGCGGCAATCCTGTTGGCGACTGCTTCTCTACCCGGCGCACTGGGGCAATTTGGGGGATTCGACGATGCCCAATTTTTGGCGGGGGCACAGTTGGTGTTCGTTCACGGTCTTCTGCCCTGGCGTGACATCTACTTGCTTCACGGGTTGCTCGAGGATGTGTTTGCCGGCGCGGTTGGGATGGCGGTGTTTTCGCACTCGCGTTGGGGTTCCGTGGCGGGACAGATGATGATCATATACCCGATTCAGAGTTGCGTCTGGTATCTCTTCGCGGTTTACTTTTCCAGACGCAATCGGCTCGTCCCGGTAATTGTGGGAATGCTGATTGTTGGGGGATATCTTACAGCTTCATTTTCACGATTCGCGCTCCTACCGTTGGTGTTGATTCTATTCGACAAGATGGTCCGAACGCCCCGGAAGCTCTGGTGCTTTGCATTTGCAATTGATCTGGTAATTCAAGCCATTATCACGCCCGAAATCGGTCTGCTTGCAGGAGGAGTTATTGCGACGCTCGTGGCGTTTGAGTGGTTGGGTCATGTGCAAGGGCAATCGATTGCAAAATCGTTCTACCGGACGTTCTGGTGCGGGGTGTTTGGGTTGGGACTGGTCCTGTGTTTTGGATGCTATCTGGCGGGGACGAATTCCCTAGGCGCTTTCCTGAGTTATTACGAGATGAATATTGGGAGCCATATCCTGTGGGGGGGGATTCCAATAACGTGGTGGAATGTGGCCAATATTCGGACCGTTATGTTCTTTTGCGTTCCCGTGTTGTTGTACTTGGTAACGTTCTGGCGGGCGGCAGGGAAGCTAAGTGGCGGGAAGTCGTGGTCATCAGACGAATGGACGATGGTCGCCTCAGCGACATTCGTGGTTCTGTACAGTCAGAAGTCTCTTGATCGCGCTGACCCTTCACACGTCGCCGAGGTGTTCACCGTGTGCGTGCCGCTGACGATTCTCTGGGGAATCGACGCGATCATGATGGCGGATCGATTAATTGTGAGGATGGCCTCGGGCGCGTTCTCTTGGCTGCAACGACGCCTAGCGGAGTGGGAGTCTGTAGTTGTTTCGGGGTTGAGGTTAGCGCGGGAAAGTCCACGTGTGGCGTCAGTGTTGATGGTGGCACTGCTGCCTGTTATTACACCAGGTGTCGTTACGGCAATCGCAGATGTTCCTGGTGCTATGCATGCATCGGCGGCGGCAGAGCCGCCAATGAAACTATTGGGATACACGCAGACAGGTGCCGTCGACGTGCAGCAAATTCAGGACCTGGGAAAATTCCTCGATGCTTACGCGGGGCCGACCTCTCCCGTGTTCGACTTCGCGAACGAACCGGGGGTCCTCTATTTCCTATTGAACCGGGTACCAGGGTCTCGGTTCTTTCACGTCGAGATGGCTGAGTCCACCCAGGCACAACAGCTAGTTATCGCTGAACTCGAACGGAGTCGGCCGAGGCTTGTTATCTTCGCGAATGGGACTTTTGGACTGCCCGGCACAGAGTACGATGGGATTCTGGGAATGATCCGGAACTACCAGATCAGCAGGTACTTGCTAACGCATTACGTGCCTTTCGCCGACGTTGATGGTCAGGTTGTGATGCTCAGGCAGGATCTTGTTGGCAAGGTACGGTCCCCAATGAGCGTCGGGGTTCCTGCCGTCACGACCGGTCTCTATTTTGAGCCAGGTCTGTGCAATTGGGGTGCCATTCCAAACTTCTTAAGGGTGCCGGCAAGTGTCGAGGGAAGTACGGGTGTGAAGCTGGGGATGTCGACCGCGTCCCAAATAAGCGAAGTGATCCTGGGATGGGCTGTGGACGATTTGAAGTTGCAGCCCGCGAAAGAGGTTGTGGCGGTAAGAGGCGACCGTGTGATCGCGTCTGTGAAGCCGAATGTCTTCCGCCCCGATGTGGCGGCGTATCTTCTTTCCAAGGCAACAAGTTACAGTGGTTTCATTCTAAAGGTTCCATCGGGCTCAAATCTAGAAAGGCTCGAGATCTATGCGCTGAACGCGAATGGCACGGCAACGAGGGTCCTTAGTCCGCCGAGCTTGAGTTCGCCAGTTGATACAGGACCTACTCGCGATTTCATAATCGGCAACAACGGAGTGAAATACCGAGTTCAGGCTAACGAGCGAGCCAGTGGTTCGGGTTTCATCGATAACGTGGGATATCTGTATAGTTTGTCACTTCCGGCGGGGATTGATCGATCTGAATACTCGTGGCTGCGGCTGAGCTTCAAGCCTCCGTTGCGCGACATGACGGTGGAGTTCGCTGACGCCCTTGAAAGTCCTGGTCATCAGATCGCACTGTCGGTGCTGGCGGCCAATGGGCGAAATGTAAACGTTGACGTCGGTGCTTGCAGTCAGTGGTACGGCTATCGGAGCAACAGAATCATGTTGATTGAGTCGATCTACGATCCGATTGTCTCGGCCCGGCTCGTTCGGTGAGATCAGCCGTCCAAGCAAGAGAAATTCAGTTCGGAACCACCGCATGCTTGTCGCATCTTCAACTACGGCGGTATTTGAAGCAAGCGACGATCCACGTGAGAGGGTCGCGGAAGAACCGAATTTTCTTTCCCTCGGCGAAAGAACGTGACCGATACGAGATGGGCACTTCCACTGGCGCATAACCGGCGCGGATCAATTTGGCCAAGAGTTCCCAATCGAAATCGAAACGGTTGCATTCGAGGCTTATCCCGCTAACACAGTCTCGACGAAAGACCTTTGCCATTGTGAAGGGGTCGTGAAGCCGTTGCTGGTACGTGAGATTAAACAGTGTTACGAAGAAGGAGTTGCCGAGGTTCATTACGGTGCTGACAAGGGCCGCACTCTCGAAATGGCGAATTCCGCGTTGTTGTTGTCGTGTTTGAGCGCGCACACCGAGGACGAAACCTGTTTGAAGGGATTGGAGGGGCGCGAGCAGGGTCTCGTAGTCGGCGATGTCGTATTCGAGATCGGCATCCTGTATGAGCACGAAGTCGCCGTCCGCTTCGGCGAGCCCTGTTCTCACGGCGTGTCCTTTGCCTCGCGGTCGTTCTTCAAGGACGAGCGAGACCCGGGGGTGATGCTCATAACCGATAGCAAGCTCCCGGGACCCGTCGTCGGAGTTGCTTTCGACGACAACAACTTGGATCTGAACGCCAGGGATTGTCTTCGTGAGCAGTGCATCCATCACTTTTGGAAAGGTCTGAACTTCGTTGTAGACGGGTACGACTACAGAGAGGCGCAGAGGTCGTGAGTGTGGCGGAGCAAGGTCGGAGCGTTGCGCTGTGAGGATGAGGGCTCCATCGGCAGTTCTGCAGCAACGGGGGGCCACGAAACCTTCCCGGAAGACGAGCGACTGGAGACTTGAACCCCCGAACAATGATTGACATTGGGGATTCTGGCGTGCGACGACGTCAAAACGACGCTTGTCTCGGTTACGCATGTCATGGACCCTCACCACGAGCAGTCCGCCTGGCGCGAGGAGAGAGTAGGCAGCCGCAAGTAATGATGACGGATCGTCGACGAATTCGAGCGTCCCATCGAAAATGCACGTTGATACGGACCGACGTGCCGTGTTGAGATACGCGTCTGCCAATGGAGGATTCGCTGGCGTGCTTGAAGCCACGAAGGCATCCACAGACATACCTTGTTTAACCAGTTTCGCGGCAACACTCGTGTCGTAGCCGACGGCCAACATCGACGACGCGTTGGAGAATCCTCGTTCGACAAGGCGTTCCAGGACACATTGAACCACAAGGTCAGCCAGTCGTTGGCGGGAAGGCGATTCATCGACGCTGACAGCATCCTGTTGAAGGAAATGCACGGGACGAGATTTGGAATCCGGATGGAAGAGACCTGGCGGAGAGTGGCTCAACATTGGGGGGATTTCGTCGTTCGAGGCGCGAGCATTGACTTCGGTTGGTTTGGCGATGTCGCGTTGTTTTCGAGTCACTGAATGTAATGGGCTCACTCTTGAGAATGTGGCCTGGATGATCTCAGACGGAGAATTGCATTTACATACCTCGTGGATGACGGTTTAAGTTGCGGGCATCCTACCTGTTGTCAGCGATTTTGGGAACTCTGCGGCACTGGCCATTTGAACTTCACCCGTCGGCACGTGGCAGGGATGCGGAAACCGGTGCTTGACAGGACACGTCACCGTGCATCGGGGTGCACGCGAACGGGCGTGGTACAAACGGTTCCGGTGGGCGCCGACGTGCGCCGAACACGACGTGCGGCGGGGCTTGAAGTTGACGGAGTGGAAACGCGGGCAGCGACGTGAGTACTCGCGACAACGAGCACGAGACTCAGCCGTTGCAACGTGACCCGAATACTGGTGGACGAGTGATAAGTCGGGTGTAATGGACTAATCGGACGGATGCAGGTCGCGGAACTTCCACAGTCCCATGACGAAGCCGAAGTCATGCGCCATTTCCTCCAGCATGCGAACGTAGCAGTCAAACAATGGCGCCAACGTATGCGTCGTCCACGACTCTCGAAGCCCTCTGGCGTAAAGGATTTGAGGCAAAACAGCGACGAAGAGCATTGCCTTCGGATGCCGCAAGGACAATATAGACAGAATAAGCCCGAGCCAAGGCCAGGGATATAGTGTCGCCGGAACATCCTGGTGTTTTCGATAAAGTCCTGCCAGTGAACCTCCGTAGAGTGTTTGTCTTCGCACGATGTCGCTGAGCGTCTCATCGAGATGGTGTGACACGAGGATTTCCGGATCAAATTGAACCGCTGAAAGTGAGTGACGTTGTTGAAGTCTTCGGCACAAATCTGCGTCTTCCGCGCCGTGGCGGAAGCGCTCATCGAAACCGCCGAGTTCTTCCAGAGTTTGGACTTCCAGTGCCATGTTTGCGCCGAGAAGCCAGAGAACAGGGCGGCGGCTGTCGGAGCCTCGGCGTTCTGGGATTCGTTGGAAGCTCCGGAGCAAATACCGCGCGAAACGAAACGGCAGGGTCGGAGTTTGGGCAAGTTCGATCTCAGAGGGAACAAGCGGATTGTTCCGACGGAGATAACCGCCCAAGAAGCTGGTATCCGTGGCTGGGATGACCGGTCCACCCACAGCTCGGACCCCCTGATCAAGGGCTTTGAGGTAATTGGCTGCCCATTCGGCGTCCGGCTCGCAGTCGTCGTCCAAGAATGCCACGCGGCTCGCGGTCGCCGCTCTCCATCCCGTGTTCCTTGCGGCGGCCACGCCGCGGTTGGTCTCGTGTCGTATTAGTCGGACGCCGAAGTTCTGGATCAACCGTGATCTGTCGAGGAAGGATCCATCGTCGACGACAATGACCTCTAGTTGATCAGCGATGGTCTGTCGTGCGAGCGCGGCAAGGGCTCCATCGAGGGTTTCGACTCGAGAGTAAGTAGGGATGACGACTGTCAAAGTCGGCTGTCGCTGACCGTCCGCAAATGCCACGGTGGTTTCAGTCACGCGATGCTCCGCATGATCCAGTGGTATCAAATCAGCCTCGAGATCGATCAAAATAGATGCAACACATACAGTATTCTATTGTCTGTCGTGACCGCTCAGCTTGCCGCGTCGGAGAGGGTCATAATTCATGAACGTCGCAGTTGTTCACGATCTTCCGACAGGCGGGGCTCTTCGAGTGCTCGCCGAGTGGGTGAAACACACCGAGGCCGATTCAGTAACCATCTACACGCGGGATAAGTCGGTGCACGGTTTTGTTGATCTCGCCGATGTGCCTGTTATCGAACGGCCACGTATTTGCACGGGACATGGGCGCGCTGAGGCAATTGGAGTTGCAATTTCCCTGGCACTCGCGACTTACGAAGGAGCACGACTTGCGAGAGAAATCGATGCAACCCACCACGATTCGGTCTTCTGTTTCGCGAGTCGACTGACGCAGGCACCGGACGTTCTCTTGGGATTGAGGTCGCCAACGCTTTATTATGCGCCGGAGTCGCTTCGTATTGCGTACGAACCAGAGTCGAAGGGCTGTGAAATTCGGGGCGCGCTACGCGGCATTTTTGCCCGCGTAGGACGTGCGCCGTTTGAAGGACGGCGGGCGCGACTGGATCGTCGTTTTATCAAGTCGGCTCGTCGAGTGGTGACTCATTCACGTTTCACCAGGGATGAATTGTTTTCGATCTATGGCATCCGCAGCGATGTGGTATCGCTCGGTGTCGATGCGAAGTGTTTCCATCCCGGCAATGGTCGGCGAGAATCGTTTGTGCTCTCGGTTGGTGCACTTCAGCCGCTGAAGGGGCACTCATTTGTGCTCCGGGCCCTGGGGACGCTCCAGCGGCCACGCCCGCGAATGGTCGTTGTGGGGGATCGCGGCAGTGAAGAAGAGCACCTTCAGCGGGAGGCCTCCACGGTGGGCGTTGACTTGGAAATACGCCGGAACGTCCCGCTTGCGGAGCTGATTTCGTTGTATCAAAAGGCAAGCGTGGTGGCTTGCGGACAGATCCGGGAGCCGTTCGGTCTGGTGCCGCTGGAAGCAATGGCTTGTGGGTGTCCAGTCGTCGCAGTGGACGAGGGAGGCTTTCGCGAAACGATTACCAACGGGAAGACAGGGCTGCTGGTGCGGCGCGACGCATCCGAGTTCGGAGCTGCCATCGAGCATTTGTTGAGTTCCACTTCGTTGGCGGCTGCTCTCGGACGCCAAGGCAGAGTGGCTGTCGAACGCAACTGGAGATGGGAAGACACTGCGTCCGGATTTGACAAATTGCTGCGCCAAGTGTCTGAGCAGCAACGCTGAGCTGGCGCGTCCTGTCCGGTTCTCAGAATGAAAGCCGAACATCGACTATTGAGTTCGTCAACCTGAACCAGCTTCATCGCGAGTCGCGTCCTTTTCCAAACCCTCTGGAAACGTCTGACGTTGGAAAGACGCTCGACTGAGGTGGAATTACCGGCGTTGGTCGCTAAAGCTCAGGTGCGAATCGGGGATTCGGTGGCGATCGTCGTGGCCTGGTCGAGAGTGTTGTCACGGCAACGACAGCATGGAGCGGCGGCCATGTTTCGTATCGACGTCGACCAAGCACACCACGTGACAGCGAGACGGTCATGTTTCAGCCGTACTCGATTCTCTTGTTCGTGGGAGGTACTTGAGTGCCAAGACTCCTGCCAAGCCGGATAACGCATATCCGATGAGCCAGGCGACTCCCACCCAAACGAGGGGGCGATGCCGCCACCATGCCGCTGGCACACATACGCCGGCAGCGAATATGGCACTCGTCATGACTACGGCACCAAGTTGTCTCTTCAGCCGGAGCAGGCAGGTGGTCCACAGGTTCAACGCGACGGGAATTGCGCCGATGGCGAGCACGACAAGGAGAGCCGTGGCCCGTTGTCGGTAGGTGGGACCGAAAACTCCGAGGATTACCGCACTGCCCCCAGCCATCACGGCGATCCCGGGCACGATAACACCCACAAGCGCAACCCCGGTCCTAATTGCTAATCGGCGCACGTTGGCATCCCGTTGCGAGCCCTCCGCGAACAGAGAAAGGGCAAGTGCTCCCTCTGCCCCATAGAGCATCGTCACCACCTGAAGAGACACGTAGAAGAACCCGACCGAAGCCGCTCCCAACCCGCTGAGGATCAAGAGGGGAACCAGGAAAGTCGGTACGAACGTGAGAATGTTCGCCACGTAATTGACAGCCGAGTAGTGCAGCACACCTGCCATAGGACGCAGTGTCAACCGGAATCGGGGTCGGTACCCAAAGAGACGAGCCATCAAGCCCAGACTGACCGCGACGGCGATGAACGCGCCTGCACCGTAGGAAAGGAAGATGCCGATGGCGCCCATGCTGACGACAGCCACGAGGAAGAGAAGCTTTATTACTCCCTGGATGAAGCCATCGATGAAAAGGTTGTACTTGGCGGAACGGAACGCAATAAAGACGGAGTCGGTCACGGAATTGACGGCGATGAACCCAGTGAACAGTACGAATGCCAGGAAATACCACATGTCTGATCGCAAGAACTCGAGTCGCGGCGCGAAGACTGGGACGACGCCCGCGTAACCGGCCGCGACCAACCCCGCGGCGCAGAACGTGACGAGAGTTCCCGTGTTCATAATGACGTTGGTCTCTGTCGTCGTGGGGAGAACGGCTACAAAGGTTGTATTGAAACCGCATTGTCCGACGAAACTAATGAGACCTGCAGCCGTGATGACCGTCGTGGCCAGACCGACCGCGTCCGGGTGAAAAAGTCGTGCCGCCACAATCCAGAAGACGAACCCGGACACTCCCATAGTGACGGTGTTTGACGCGAGGAAGAAGGAGTTAGTCATCAAGCTGTCGCGATGGACTCCGCGGAAGCTACCGAGAGTCGTCCTGAAACCGTCGAGACTCGAAACCAACTGGTTTCGGAGGTCTAGTCGTCTTTCGACCCGACCGGTCTGACGCCCACTGTCAGCTTCCATGTTCACAGACCGCCTCGTGTTCACCGCGGGCCGCTGGCACTACTCGGCCTTCCAGGGAGTTCTGGTCGCTGGGTTCGGGGTCGGGTGTGGCATGAGGTGGGAGAGGCGCCAAACGTGGGAACCGAACAAATTGGTGGACAGGCCTGTCGAGATGGGGCAGTCCCGGACGGGTTTTCGTTTCGCGATCACATCAGTCGAGACGAGCGCGCCTCAGCGCCGCCGTATTGGCCAGGAAGGATTGCCGCGGCAGTTCCAGGAACGACCTTTTGCGGCGGCTCTTTGGATCTTGGACAGTGACGGGTGATGATCGAACCAAGAGTGTGTTGGCGGAAGGGCTGCAACACAGAACCAGAGGCTAGCCTTGATTGGTCGTCGGGTAGGACTGGGTAGCGACCGCTCACGTCCTGCTTACGACGTCGGTTCTTCGTAACTGTGGGGCGGTACCGAGCGCGAAAGAAACCGCAGATATGGCTACTCCTCGTCATTCGGGGTCGAGCGAAGCCGGGGAACGCCCCTTCGGAAGCGCCTTCGCAAGATCAGTCTTAGCCGAGGAACGATTCGGTCGAGAATGGCCGAATTCGTAATCCAAATGACTGTGCCGGGGAACCCGGAAGTGACGAGCGACCGCAGCCAGACGAGATATCCGCCAGGGCGAAGGTGGAACGCCGCGGCCAGTGCGGAGTTCGTTCTCGTAGACAGAACGCCAGCGCTGTGATATGCGTGGGCGCGCGGTTCGCTCTCTAGCGCCCAGAGATGGCGCTCTTGAACGACTTCCATTTGTTTTAGGAACGCCTCGGCGTCATTACTTCTCAACGTCGTCTGAGATTGAGAATGGATTCGAAAGTAAGCGCCGGTGCTTCCCAGAAGTGTCGCTGGCGCTTGTTGCAGGAGTTTGAGCCACAGATCCCAATCGGCCGTGTACCAGAGCGTTTCATCAAGCCCGCCGATTTTTCTGGCCAAGGTTGTGTCAAAGACTATTGAGGGCACCGCAAGCCAGTTCTGAACATAGAGCGATTTGGCCAAAGGCATTCTGGCGGACTTGTCAAGGTACTGACGCACGGCTCTCGGGAAGCGCCACATTCCGATGTAGCGTCCGGCTTCATCCATCAGTTCCGTTTGGAAGCAGATCATGGATGACGAGTGATGTGGAAGCATCGGAGTGAGCGAAGAAACGCGGTCAGGATGCCAAGCGTCGTCCTGATGAAGGATGCAAGACCAAGCACCCGTTGCTTCGACGAGCCCAATGTTGGTCATCGCGATCCAATTGTGACGCGGATCGGGCTGGAGGATACGCATGTGTAATCGGGGTCTATACGCCTTGGCTATTTCGATCGTTTGATCCGTGGAGCCGTCATCGATCAGGATGACTTCCATGTCGGGGACCCGATAATGAGCAATGCTCTCCAATGCGTGGCCGATGAACTGTTGTCCCTGAAAAGTGGGCATCAATACGGAGAGACGCTCGCGGTGTTGCGTCACACAGGCCCGCCTGAATCCTTATTGTCGAAGAGTCCACTCTAGGGGGTGTGATCTGACCTTGTCGCAAGCGTGCAAAGGTAGTCGGCTAGTGGGAAGTACGCGGCGGAGGGAGAGGTCATTCCTCTTGCCTCAGCCGGAGATTCAGTGGATGTGCCGGTGCGAGCTGGGTGAACCGGCGGTGAGCTGTCGTAGCGCGGCTCAGTGCGTTGGGGCCGACGGCGGTGAGTACCACTTCACCTCGACCGGGTTCGAGTATCCGTAGTTGTAGGAGTGTTTCGAGACGATCCAACTCAAGAAGTAGACGGGTGCGGTGCGCGTGCCCTCCGGCACGAGGTCGAGGACGCGGAAGGTCGCGACGCCTGCAGCGTTTGTGCGCGCGAAAGCAACGCGCTTGATGATGGGCAAGCCGTTGACGGACGCTTTGGAGTGCAAGGTCTGATGTTCGCCGAGGATGACCTTCCACAGCGCCACCTTGATACCCCGGATCGCCAAGGGCACGTCAGACACGTTCTCGATCTGGGCGTGGAAAACGACCACGTGTCCGACCGGGACAGGGTTGTCCACCTCGTTCGGCGTGAGCTCGACGTGACGGCCCGCTGCTTGGAACACCGGGCTCGTTGAAATGGCGTCTGGTGCCGCCGAAACTGCAGAGACGACGAACGGCGCACTGACCTCTGGGTTGTTCTGTAGGCTCGGCGAGCTGATTTCATAGAAGGCGGTTTGGCCCCCGTGGAGGATCGCTGGTCCGGAATCGATCGTCCAGTAAGGAGTTAACTCACCGATCGTATCGAGCGCGAAATGAGGCTGAATGGGACTTCCCGTGAGGTTCGTCGCTCGAACGGATATACCCCAGATGGATTGCAAAGAGACCTGGACACTCACGGATTCGACGCGAAGTTCCAGCGGCGCTGTAGCTGACAGGGCCAGACCGACGAATGCCAGTGTCGGAGCGAAAACGGCTGCCGTCAGTCCGATTCGGAGGCTTTTCAGCCGCAACGACCACGACGTCAACGGCAGGGGGTCAGGAGCCCGCCCTGGCACGATGACAGCCGCCAGCCAGAGAGGCGCAACTTCGAGCCAGTACCCGTCCAGAGGACGCGTGCTCACGAAGAACATCACGCCAGCAAGGACGATTCCCGCGCGCCACATTCCTCGGAACCACACAACGTAGGTGACGACAAGTGCCAGAAGTAGAGCCAGTGCAGCGTCCGAATACCAACTGAGGTTCCCGCCTCCGGCGTGCAGAATGAGTGTCAGTTCAACAAGACCTTCGCCGAGAGGAACCGCGTGCTGCGTGAAGGGGGCGATCACGTCCCGCCACCAGGCGGCCGCTCCCCAAAGAATGAAAGGAAGGTTCACCAACGCGAATGTCGCCAGTGTCACGAGCACAAATCGCGCGGCAACACGCGCCGAGCCGGCATTTCCGAGCCGGCGAGACCCCGCTCGCCAGATGCCGAGGGCGAGGAACAGCGCCATGATCCAGACGATCTGCTCAACCGCGCATGCCAGTCCGAGGCAGACGGCACGCGCTATGTCGCCTGTCGACAGGCGGCCGGTGTGACCGATGTCAGCCCATCTCCAGACCGCGATCAGCGCGAACGGCAGGAGCATCGTGTAGAAGGAGCCCGCGACCTCGAATCCAAACAGGAGCGGAAGCTCGAGGACGACGATGACGGCAAGTGCGCGCAACCGACCGGGCAGAATCACGAAGAGAACCGCGGTCGCGACGCACTGGAAGAACACCGCAGCGACAGAAACAGACTGGACGCCGTTTGTCATCCAGTAGAAAGGCACGTTGAGCAGCAAAGGCAATGAAGGATAGACATAGGCCGAGGAAATCGATCCGTTTGTCAATGTCGTCGGAACTGGTGCCGGGCCATACAGCTGGAGTCCGGGCGCCAGTGAGTGGGTGAAAGGGTTCAGGCCCCGTAGGAGAAGTCGTGTGCCGTACTGGACGAACGCGCCTTCGTCCGTCGTGAATCCACGACGGTAAAGGAATTCGCCCATTGCTTCAGTGGCCGTGAGCGCGACTGCCACAGCGAAAACGGTCAGCAACACCCAGTTCAGCGCGCGCTCCGACTGGACGCTGCACGCGGCCACGGCGAGGCCGAGTGCGAGCACGAAGCCCAACGGCGATATCTGGGCCCTCCAGGGAGAACTCACACCGACGCCGAAGTTGACTTCCGCCAGGATGAGCAGACCGAGCGCGGCGACGACGCAGAGCGCGCGTTGGATGATCTCAGGCGGGTCGGAGACCGAATGCTTGCCATGGCGCGGTACGCGCGCAGCCTCATCCGGGGAGAAAGGCCCCTCGCCCGTCTCCGGGCCTTGTGAAGCCAGGGAGGTCAAACCGACCTGATCAGCCATCTGCCCACGAATCTCTCCGTCAGCACGACCCGCCCGCAGCGGGCTCTCCGTTTGCGCGTGGTCGGCAGGTCCGTCGAACGGGCTGCCGCCCAGGATCCGCCAGCGTGCGCGAACACGAAGACGTCGCTTCGCTGATTCTGGCTAGTGACAGTAGTTCACGGTGCTGTAGCGGGTGGTTGACGTCGTCGACCATGGTCAGGGCGCGTTCAACTCCGACTTTGGTACGACATCGTCCGGATCCGCCCCGGTTCTCGTCGACGTGCCGATGACGTCCATAAATTACGGGAAGACCCCAAGCGGTGCCATCGCTGGCACGTGCTACGAAGCTTGTGGCAACGGTGGACGGCGGACTACTGAATGAGGTTCACTCCTCCGGGAAAACGGAATCCGTGGCTCTCGCGAGTGATCGTGGATCCGCATCAGGTCGTCTTGAGAGCCGTGGTCACACGGGAACCAAGGTCGGAGTCGACTTGGCGCCAGTAGTCGATCACCCTCGATGTCATTGCTGCGGTTACCCCATTGCGCACGTGCCCGACGATGTTCGCGACGAGATGCTCGCGATCACTTTCCGAGAGCACCTTGCGATAGAGCGTCGCCGCTTGTCCGAAGTCGTCATCCTCCTTGTGAAGGTCATAGGCCGCGCGGACGATCTCACCGGTCACCATCCAGCCTCCGGGGTCGCCGTAGCGATCCGGGTCCGCTACCGGACCGCCGGCGGAGTTCGGCGCGTAAACAGGATCGCCCGGATTCTCGTACCGCATCGCCCCGTCTTTACTGTACGAATTGACGGGGGACTTGGGACGATTCACCGGAAGTTGGAGATAGTTCGTGCCAATCCGGTGGCGATGGGTGTCGGGGTAGCTGAACAACCTCCCGAGCAGCATCTTGTCCGGACTCGGCCCGACACCGGGGACCATGTTCGACGGTTCGAACGCTGCTTGTTCGATCTGGGAGAAGTAGTCCTCGGGGTTGCGGTTGAGCGTCAGCCGGCCGATCTTAAGGGGCGGGTAATCCGAGTGCGGCCATACCTTCGTCAGATCGAAGGGGTTGAAACGGTAGTCAGCCGCGTCCGCGAAGTCCATAATTTGCATCTCAAGCGTCCAGCTCGGGTACTCGCCACGCTCGATCGCGGCGTACAAGTCGCGCAGGTGGAAGTCCGGGTCCTCGGCGGCCATCGTCTTCGCCTCGGCGTCGGAGAAATTCTCGATTCCTTGGTCGGTCTTGAAGTGATACTTGACCCAGAATTTCTCTCCGGCTCCGTTGACCCACATGAAGGTGTGGCTTCCGTAGCCGTTCATGTGTCGCCAGGTCCGGGGAGTACCTCGGTCGGTCATGAGGAATGTCACCTGGTGCGCGGACTCAGGTGAGAGCGTCCAGAAATCCCACTGCATGTTGTTGTCACGCAAGTGCGTGTCAGCTCGGCGCTTCTGAGAGTGGATGAAATCTGAGAACTTGGAAGGATCACGGATGAAAAAGATCGGGGTGTTATTCCCGACGAGGTCGTAGTTGCCTTCCTCTGTGTAGAACTTGATCGCGAAACCGCGGGGATCCCTGACGGTGTCCGCGGAGCCGAGCTCACCGGCGACGGTTGAGAAGCGGAGAAGCACCTCGGTTTTTGCGTTCTTGCGGAAGACCTGCGCCCTCGTGTATTTGTTGACGTCCTCGAAGCACTCGAAGACGCCGAAAGCGCCGCCTCCTTTGGCGTGGACGACGCGCTCGGGCACGCGCTCCCGGTTGAACTGCGCCATCTTCTGGATGAGGTAATGGTCCTGCAGGAGAATCGGTCCGTCCGGGCCGACGGTGAGCGAATGCTCATCGCTCGGAGCGGGAATTCCGGCGTCTGTCGTGGTCGGACGTCGGGTGCTGTCTGACTTGTCGTTCTTTCCTGGCATCACGATCACTTCTTTCGATCTCGTCGCGGGGAAGGAATTGCGGGTCGTTCCTTGAGGTTGCTTGGCGAGTCAGGCGCGACTGGTTGCTGACAGCGCGGGCAGAGTCCCCAGAAGGTCACCTCGGCTTCGTCGAGCACGAAGCCGTGCAGCTCAGAGGGCTCGAGACACGGTGCCGCACCGACCGCGCAATCGACGTCGGCAGTCGCGCCACAGATTCGACACACGACGTGGTGGTGGTTGTCGCCGACGCGTGTCTCGTAACGGGCGGGGCTTCCCGCCGGTTCGACACGACGGACAAGATTCGCCGCCGCGAGGGACCGCAGCGCGTCGTACACCGCCTGTCGCGAAACGCTGCCCAGTTGGACATCGACGGCATGGAAGATCGTTTCCACGTCCGCGTGCGGTTGCGCGCCGACTTGTTCGAGGACAGCCAGGCGCACCGCTGTGACGCGTCGACCTGCGGAACGGAGGAGCCGAACGTCGTCCCGTGTTATCGCCACCACCTGAGAGACTAGAGCACAATCTGGAGTTAGTCAAGAAATTGGACTAACTCCAATCAAGAGATCTGGTGCCGGCGGATCCGACATGATCACGGAATGGCCAAACGAAAGCCACGGGTCGTCGCGTTGGCAGTGATCCGCCGGCCGGGGACGAACGAGATCCTTGTGTCGAACAGCCGCGACGAGGTCGCCGACATGGGCTTTCAACGACCATTCGGCGGCGGGGTTGATTTCGGCGAGCGCGGCGAGGAAGCACTACGCCGCGAGCTTCGCGAAGAACTCGGTGTTGCCCTCGGTACGGTGCGTCTCACCGGAGTCGTCGAAAACCTCTTCGTCTTCGAGGGATCGCCAGGCCACGAGATCCTGCTCTTGTACGACAGCGAGTTCGCAGACTCGTCCCTTTACGCGCGGGATGTCTTCACCGGCATCGAGGCCCGACCCAAGATCGGGGTGTGGCGCGACCTCGATAACAGCGAGGATGACGTGCCCTTGTACCCGCCGGGGTTAGCCGACCACTTCCGAGCCGAGGGCCCGTGAATCCGGGTCGGGACGTGGTTGCGACGTGCTCTTCCATCACTCCGAGGGAGGATGCCGACTGCAGTCCCGACATCGCCCCTGCATGGCGAAGTGGTGGGGGTCGATTGTGAACCCGTACTCCCTGAGGGTCTCTGCCGCCAGCGACGCGAAGAGCCCATCGCCGACTTCGAGCACCGCTCCGCACTCTTCGCAGACGAGATGGCAGTGTGTTGTCGGGGCGAGGTGATAGGTCGCGGGGCCATGTCTCAAGTGGACGTGGGCGACGACTCCGAGCCGCTCAAGCTCCTCGAGGTTGCGGTAGACGGTCGAGAGGTGGACGTCGGGTGCTTCGAGTTGGATCTCGGCGATGAGATCCTCGGCTGTCCGGTGGCGGGTCGAGGCGAAAAGCGACCGCAGAAGCAGCCGCCGGGCTGTCGTCGCCCGTCCTCCGGTCGCCCGAAGGCGTTCGATGACGCTCGCGACGGATTCGTCGACTGTTGCGTTCGACGCGCTGGTGTGTTCCGGTTGGGGAGATGGGCTAGGGCGGGACAGGCGGGGTCGTCGGTTGGACACCGATTGTTCAGTCCGGTTCAGGTGCGCCGGGTGGCTGATGTGACGACGCCGCGAGTGCGTGACGTTTGTCCAGCGACGCGTACGGCCTGGGGTCCTGGAACCGTACCCGGGGTATGGGGCATCCACGCCTCGGGGTCGGCCGTGATGAGCCGGACCGTGAGGGGGATGTTGCGTGTCGCGATGTCGGCCACCGACACCGACTCCAAGATGGAACGGATGTGCTCTCGCACAGCGATCCACACCTCGACGAGCGGTTCGGCCGAGCCTTTGTAGTCGAGCTGGTCGGGCCGAACGTCACCGACCTGGGCGAGGGGTCCTTCGACCGCCCGCACGATATCGGCCAGGCTGATCTCGCTCGCGGCGCGACCGAGGCGGAAACCGCCCTCGTTGCCGCGCTGGCTCGCGACGATGCCGGCGCGCTTCAGCTCGAAGAGGATGTTGAGCAGGAACTTTCCGGGGATGTCCTGGGCGGCGGCGAGAATCTCCGCCTTCACCGGCCACGAATCTTCGAGCGTGGCGAGTTCGACGACGGCCCGGATCGCGTAATCGGCTTTCGAGGAGATCCGCACGTCACTATCTTGACGCTTTCCTGTCGACTCCACACGCGCCGTCACCGAAACGATGGCGCGTGATCGCCGTCTCCAGGTCAGCTCGTCTTTGTGATCTTGACGGCGGTGCCGTAGGCGCAGATCTCGGTCCAGGTGCCACCCATTTCCGAGGTGTCGAATCGCATCGCGAGGACGGCGTTCGCGCCACGGGCGCTTGCAGCCTCGGCCATGCGGTCGATGACCTCCTGGCGGCTGTTCTCGAGGTTCTTCGTCATTCCTTTTAGCTCACCGCCGAGAATGGACTTCAATCCTGCTCCCATCTGGGACACCGCGTTGCGCGAGCGGACCGTGAGCCCGAACACCTCGCCGAGGACCTCGTTGATCTCGTAGCCCGGAACGTCATTGGTTGTTGCAATCAGCATGACCGCACCCTCCTTCGTCGTTCGATGTTGCCGGCCTGCCCATCCTGACGTCAAGGACGCGGGCGCGCGTTCCAGTTCCTCGGAATCCCGCGTCGGGAGAGGTGGCTTTTCAATCCGGGTCCGGCAGCGGACGTGGACTGCCGATCGACGGCGCGCGACCCCGGCCTTCGTGTCGGAAGACTCGGTCGAGCGGTTTCCCGTGACTAGCGGCGGTCGTCGATTTCGTGCCGCGAGCTAAACCGTCGGGAGAGGTGTGGTCGTGCGTGGCCTGTCAACGACGAGTCGGCGCGAAAGTGTACGTGAGGAGCGGTCGCGGCGTCGTGATCGAGCCGATCTTCGTCGAGCCGACTTTGATCGTGAGCGCCGAGGCGTGCGCGCCGAGCACGACCGAGGCCGGACCGTTGAGCTCAATTACCTCAGGACTTTGCTTGGGCGTGATCGTGGCGGCGAACAGATAGTGCGCGGACGTGGGGGGAGATTTCACCTGTGTCCAGCAAGGGTTGGCGGTCGACACGACAAGGCTGAACCCTTTCGACGTCGGGACGGAATACGTCACGCTGTTCTTCGTCGCGGAGACGAGAACGAGTTTCCCGAGCGCGGCGCTTGATTGGCTCGTCGGCACACCGCTCGCAGAGGGGGCCGTCGACGAAGTCGTCCCGCGAGCAGAGCGCTGGTGCGTCGTGGTAACGGTGTTGCGGAGGAACGCGACCCAACTCGGGTGGAAGTGCTCGATGGCGAGCCCGATCAGGCCGACGACGAAGAGCACGAAAAGCAGCCACACGGCGAGTTCGAGACCCCAGGGAGCCGGGAGCCGCCTCTCGACGTCGGGATGCCAGGCGTCGGCGGTGCGGGGGAAGTGGGTACTCGGTGCCACCGAGACGCGCGGGATTTCCGCCGTTGTGATTATCGCCTCGGGTTGGGGGGAGGTCGGTGCCACGGCCGGTGGGCTGGTATCGGTCGGTTGCCCGCTTTCGGGCCCGTCGTCACGGATCGTCACTGCAGCCCCCGGGTCGCCCGGCACTTCACCGGTTGCGGAGACGGTACCGCGCGGACGCGACCTGGGGGCAGGTCAGGGCGCCGCTCCGACGGGGATCCAGGCCGCGCCGACGACTCCGCTCCCCGTGTGCACTTGCATCGCGACGCTGAATCCGCTGACGAAGTCGACACCCCCGAGCAGTTCGCCGAGACGCGCGGCCAGGTGCGGGGCGTTGGCGTGGAAGACCGCCGATCGCTCGGATCCCCGGGGAGCGCTCGACAGATAGGCCGCGTGGATCGCTTCGAGCATCTCCTCGGGTGTCGGCGCAGTACCGAGCGGTTCGACCGTGCCGTCCCGCATGCGGAAAACGTTGCGCACCCCGCTCGGCTCGAGGTCCCCGAGCACGTCGTCGGGGAGCGGCCCGCTCCTCCGGATGGGCTCCAGCGTGGCGAGCGAGGCGACGAGCTCGACACGGCTCGAGGCTTGCTCGACGATGCGGACGACCTGTTGGATCTCGGCCCCGGCGGCGGCGGCCTCCGCGCCTGCCAGCACGACGAGAGCCTGACCGGCGGCAGCTGTTCTCGCGTCGACAAGCACGACGGGTCGGAGCGCGAACTCGGCGGCGAGCGCGGCGTTGCGGTACATCGTCGCGAATTCGACCGCCGGGGTGATGACGACGGCGGCGTCAAAATCCGGGGACTCGATGGCCTGCAGGTACTCTGTCACGAAGGGATGGTTGGCGCCGGCGAGTTCCTCTCGCGCGAGAGCCTCTGGTAGAGGCATCTCCCCGCCGTCGGTCGGATCGATGCCGGTGAGGCTGTCCTCAGGCAGGAAGACGCTGATGGGGAGCACGCAGACAGCGAATTTGGCGACGAGCTCCGCGGGGACACAGGCGCTCGAGTCGGTGATGACTCGGACTCGGCCCACGGCGGGGACGTTATCGCCCAGCAGCCGAATAGGGGGCAGACCGCGATCAAATTTCGTGGGGCGAAAGACGTGACGGCCATCGCCGCGATGGTCCCCCGCCGGTTTACGATGTCCGAGCTGGTCGAGCGCACCGGCGTCGCCGCGGCCACGGTGCGCTATTACCTGGCCGCCGGGGTACTGCCGGCCCCGGAGAAGGTCGCGGCCAACCGCTTCCTCTACGACGAGCGGCATGTCGAGCTGGTCCGGCTTATCCGCCTGGTGCGGGAACGGCGCGGTTTGCCGATCGAGTCGATCGGGAGGCTGCTCCCCGAAGTGCTCCCCGACCTGTTCGACAAGCCGTCTCGCGGGGTGTTCCGTCCGGAGATGTGGAACCAGTTGCTGGCGGCCGAAACGCGCCTCGAGGCTGGTGCCTTCGTCGACGAGCGGCTCATCGAGTCGGGGCTCGCACTCTTCAGCCGCCGCGGGTACGCCGACGTCTCGATCGACGACGTCTGTCGGAGCGCGCTGATCGCCAAGGGCTCCTTCTACCGGCACTACCCGTCGAAGGAGGCGCTCTTTTTCGCCGTCGCGGAAGAAGCGGCAAGACAGGCCGCTCGCGAGTTCGAAGCGCCGCCTTCCGGCGGAGATGCCGGTGCCTCGGCGATCGACCGGATGGCGACTGTTCTCGTGCCTTACGTCACGGTGTTCCTCGACCTCGCGTCGCTCGCAACGCAGCGACGCCCCGGTTCGGGGCGCGAACTGAGCAGAGTTGCCGATCCGCTCGTCGCGAGCGTCGCCGGGCGTTCGTCGGACGACCTCATCCCGCCGGAGGAGACCGTCGGTCGGGCTTTCATCGAGGCGGTCTGCCGGGCCGCCGGCGAGCGAGGTCCGGCCGCGGTGCTCATCGATCTGCAGCTCGGGTAGGGTTCGGGCCGCGCAGCCCGCTATCCAGCGCTTTTCGGGGCCCCTGTCCCGGCACGATCCTCGTTGACGGTCCGGGTGTCATCTGGAAGGATGAGCTGCGAGCAATCAGTGTGACCAGCCGGTCACTGCGACTTCGTGTGGACGGGCGTCGCCGGTTGCCCGACGGCCCGGGGCACGAGGAGATGCAGACCGATTGCGAATCGTGAACGAGCACGACGGAGACGACGAGCGAAAGAAGACGTCGTGAGCAAAGAAGACAAGCCCTCCTACCCTCTCCTCGACACGATCTCCTCACCCGACGATCTCAAGGCCCTCTCCCTGGCGGAGTGCGAAGTCCTTGCCGAGGAGATCCGGCAGTTCATCGTCGAGGCGGTGACAACTGGTGGCACAGGTCACCTCGGCTCGAACCTCGGGGCTGTCGAGATCACCCTGGCAATGCACAGGGTCTTTTCGTCGCCGCGTGACGTCCTGCTCTTCGACACCGGCCACCAGGCCTACGTCCACAAGCTCATCACCGGCCGTCACGCGGGCTTTGCGCTGTTGCGCCGGGAAGGAGGACTGTCGGGCTATCCGAGCCGCGCCGAGTCCGAGCACGACTGGATCGAGAATTCCCACGCTTCGACGGCACTCAGCTACGCCTTCGGAATCGCCAAGGCGTTCAAGATGAGCGGGGAGGATGCTACCCGTCGGGTCGTGGCGCTCGTGGGCGATGGCGCGCTGACCGGAGGCCTCGCGTACGAGGCGATGAATAATCTCGGCCACGCCGAGGCGCGGGTCTGCATCATCCTCAACGACAACGGCCGCAGCTACGCGCCGACGGTGTCACGGCTTTCCGAATCGCTGACCCAGTTGCGCCTGAACCCGAGCTTCAGCGCGCTCCAGGCCCGTGTCACGCGCGCGCTCCAAGACCTGCCCGGGGTCGGAACTCTCGCCGGTCAATCGATACGGAGCCTCACGGCGGCGGTGCGAGAGCTCGTCGAGCCGCACGTCTTCTTCCAGGCGCTCGGCATTCGCTACGTGGGCCCGATCGACGGTCACGACATCGCGGCGGTCGAGCAAGCGCTGAAGCGCGCCGCGGCCTGGCAGGGGCCGATCGTTCTCCACGTCCTCACTACGAAGGGCAAGGGCTACGGGCCCGCCGAGAACGACACCGTGCAGTGCCTGCACGACTACAAGCTCCAGCCGCAGATCGCCTCGTCCTGCATCGCCGCGGACGACGGCGCACTCGTGAGCGGGCCGCGCAGCCCTGTCGAGAACTACACCGGGGCATTCAGCGAGGCCATCCTCGACCTCGCCGGTCGGGACGAACGCGTCGTCGCGATCACCGCGGCGATGCCGGGACCAACCGGGCTGCTGAGCTTCCAAGCGCGCTACCCGGATCGTTTCATTGATGTCGGAATCGCTGAGGGCCACGCCATGACCGCGGCCGCCGGCATGGCGATGGCCGGGCTCCGGCCAGTCGTCGCGATCTACTCGACGTTCCTTTCGCGTTGTTTTGACCAGGAAAACCTCGATGTCGGGCTGCACCGGGCGCCGGTCGTGATCTGCGCGGACCGGGCAGGCATCACCGGGGACGATGGGGCGAGCCACCACGGCGTGCTCGACATGGTGCTCGGGCTGGCGGTGCCCGGGCTCGTCGTCTTCGCCCCCGCCGCGCCGACCGAGATCGCCCCGATGCTCGAAACAGCGCTTGAGCTTGACAAGCCGTCGCTCATCCGGTACCCGAAGACCCCGGGATCCGGCGTGCCAGCCCTGGCGAAACTGGGAATGCGTTCCCGGGTGCTGCGCGAGGGGGGCGGCGACATCGTGATCGTCGGGATCGGGAAACTCGCCGCGGCGTCGCTCGAGGCCGCGGCTCTGCTCGAGCGGGACGGGTTCGACGTGACGGTGCTCGACCCCCGGGTCGTACGGCCCCTGGACCCCGCCCTCGTGGAGCGGTGTCGCGGCGCGCGTCTCGTTGTCACCGCCGAGGACGGTCTCATCCACGGCGGGGCGGGGCAGCACCTGCGGGGTGTCCTCGAGCGCGCCGCCGAAGTCATTAGTGAGCGCCCCCCCGTCGTGCTATGTCTCGGCGTGCCGACGATCTACATGGGCCACGCGGATCCCGACGTCATTCTCCAGCGTCTCGAACTGGACGCCTCCGGCATCGCGGCATCGACCCGCACCGCCTGCGAACGCCTGACGCGGTACGCGGGTAATGGGTCGGGTCTGATCGCCGTCGACAAGCGTTTGGGGCGCCGGCATCGTCACTTCAGCTTCGGTGGCGAGGGGATGGTCGCTCGATGAACGTCCCAGTCGAGCTCAACGGCGCCGGACGGGCGACGCCAGCCGAGTTCGACACGGCTGTCGTCATGGCGCAGGCGGGTAGGGAGAATTTTCCGGTCGCGACGCGACTGTTACCGTGCCGGCTCCGGGAGCAGTTGCTCGCGATCTACGGCTACGCGCGGTTCGTAGACGACATCGGCGATCGCGGACCCGGTGATCGTCTCGCCGGGCTCGATTGGGTCGAGTCTGAGCTCGACCGGGCCCTGACAGGCGCGGCGGCGCAACCGATCTTCGTGCGTGTCGGCCGGGTCGCGCAGGAGCTCGGCATCGACCGAGCGCCGTTCGTCGACCTCATCGAGGCGAACCGTCAGGACCAGCTCGTGACGAGATACCCGACGTACGCGGCGCTCGAGGCGTACTGCTCGCTGTCGGCGAATCCGGTCGGGCGTCTCGTCCTCGCGGTCTTCGGCCGGCGTGATGAGCGCGCCGTGGAACTTTCCAACCGGGTGTGCACGGCGCTGCAGCTCATCGAACACCTTCAAGATGTCGCCGAGGACTTTGCCGCGGGGCGGGTCTATCTGCCCCAGGAGGATCTCGCCCGTTTCGGGCTCGACGAGTCGGCGATTGCCGCTGGATTCGCGACACCGGCTTTCCGTCGACTCATCGCTTTCGAGTGCGCGCGGGCGCGGCGGCTCCTCGAATCGGGGCGTGTCCTAGTGGCGTCGCTTCAGGGATGGGGCCGCGTCGGAGTCGCGGGTTTCGTCGGGGGCGGTTTTGCACAGCTGGATGCCATCGAACGCCATCGCTTCGACGTCTTGTCGTCATCGGTGAAGGCCAGCAAGACCGAGGTCGCGTGGCGCAGTTTGCTGGTGTACTCGGCGGCGCGTCGGGAGCGGCCGTGACCGACATCTCGCTCGCTTACACGCGGTGTGAGGCGATCACGCGTCGCGAGGCCCGAAACTTCTTCTACGGCATCCGGCTGCTGCCCGGTCCGAAGCGCGCCGCGATGTCGGCGCTCTACGCCTTCGCTCGGCGGGTCGACGACATCGGCGATGGTGCGGGAACGACCTGCGACAAACAGGAGGCGCTTGCGCGGACCCGGGCCGAGATCGCCGAGATGGCGAGCGGCAACCCACCGAGGGAAGATCCGGTGCTCGTCGCCCTGGCCGACGCGATGTCCCGTTACCCGATCCCGGTCGGTGCCCTTGGCGAGATCGTTGCGGGCTGCGAGATGGACTGCCGGCAAGGGAGCTACGCGACGTTCGAGGAGCTCATCGCCTATTGCCGGTGCGTCGCAGGCTCGGTCGGTCGGCTCTCGCTTGGCGTGTTCGGGTCGGCCGACACCGTCGTGGCATCGGAACTCGCCGACGAGCTCGGCATCGCCCTGCAGCTGACGAACATCCTGCGTGACGTCGTGGAAGACCGCGAGCAGCGAGGACGTATCTACCTGCCGGGAGAGGACCTCGCGCGCTTCGGTTGCCGCGACGACGCGACAGGTCCGGCCGACGCCCTCGTCGCCCTGCTCCGATTCGAGGCTTCTCGGGCCCGGCGGCTCTACCAAGGGGGCCTCGAGCTGCTCGAGCTGCTCGACCGGCGCTCGCGTGCCTGTGTCGCCGCGATGGCGGGGATCTACCACCGGATACTCGGCCGCATCGAGAGCGACCCGCTCGCCTCGCTCGACCACCGGGTGAGTCTTCCAGTGTGGGAGAAGGCCCTGGTCGCGGCGCGCGGTCTGACCGGGGCGTCCGTCACGTGAGCAAGGACTCGGCGCGGATCGTCGTCGTCGGAGGCGGGCTCGCCGGGCTCTCCGCGGCTGTCGCGTGCGCGGACGCCGGCGTGCGGGTGACACTTTTCGAGGCGCGGCCACGCCTCGGGGGTCTGACGTGGTCGTTCCAGCGCAATGGCCTCGTGTTCGACAACGGCCAGCACGTCTTCTTGCGCTGCTGCACCGCCTACCGGCAGTTCCTCGCCCGCCTCGGCACGGCCGACAGCGCCGAGCTGCAACGCCGGCTGGCGCTACCTGTGCTGCGCCCCGATCCGGAAGGCGAGCCCCGTGTCGCTTGGATCCGTCGGAACCACCTCCCGGCGCCCGCGCACCTGGCGGGCTCACTCCTCCGCTATCGGCACTTGTCCCTGGGGGATCGGGCGAGGGTCGGGCGGGCGGTGAGTGCCCTCCGCCGCCTGAGTCTCGGGGATCCCGACCTCGATTCGGAGACACTGGCGTCGTTCCTCTCCCGGCATGGCCAGACGCGGGACGCGATCGACAAGCTTTGGGGTCTCATCACGCTGCCGACGATCAATCTCGGTGTTGACGAGGCGTCGCTCGCGCTCGGCGCGAAGGTCTTCCGGACGGGGTTCCTCGACCACGCCGCGGCCGCCGACCTCGGTTGGGCGCGGGTCCCGCTGAACGCGCTCCACGTCGATCCGGCCTCGACGCTCCTGCAACGTCTCGGGGGAAGCATCCACCTGCGGGCGAAGGTCGACGCCATCGACTTCGCCCTCGGAACTGGACGAGAAGAGGCGACCGGGGTCTTGGTTGCCGGCGAGCACGTCGACGCCGACTCGGTCATTGTCGCCGTTCCGCACCGAGCCGCGGCAGAGCTCCTGCCGGAAGGCGGCCTCGTCAACCCGTCCCGCTTCGCGGCGCTGGGCACGTCGCCGATTGTCAACGTGCACGTCGTGTACGACCGCAAAGTCACCGGTTACGCGATCGCCGCGGGTGTCGACACCCCGGTCCAGTACGTCTTCGACAAGACGGTCGCCGCGGGAGGCGATGTCGCAGCCGGACAGGTGCTCGCCGTGTCCATCTCCGGCGCGGACGCCGAACAAGGGGAGCGACCGGAGGTGCTCGTCGAGCGCTACACGGCCGCATTGCGCGCCCTATTCCCCCAGGCGCGGTCGGCCAAGGTGGTCGACGCCGTCGTCAGTCGGGAACACGAGGCGACGTTCCGCGGTCTGCCCCGGACCGCGGCGATCCGGCCCGGCCCCGAGACGGGGTTCGATCGGCTCTACCTAGCCGGGGCGTGGACCGACACAGGATGGCCCGCCACGATGGAGGGCGCGGTGCTGAGCGGCAAGCGGGCGGCGCGACGTGCGCTGCACGCCGTCGGCACGTCGCGCCCCACGGTCGGTCTCGACCAGGGGGTGGTGGCGTGATCCCGACGGGCAAGGCCCCAGCGGTGTTCGGTCGGGCGCGCTCTCTCATCGTGCCGGCGATGCGAACGGCGGTCGCCCGGCTCTCGGCCGAGATGAGACCGGTCGCCGAGTACCAATTCGGCTGGTCGGACGCCGACGGGCACCCCGTCGGCGGCGATGGTGGCAAAGGCGTGCGGCCGGCGTTGGCGGTCCTGTCCGCTGAGGTCGTCGGCGCTGCCGCCGAGCTGGGCATTCCCGGGGGCGTCGCGGTCGAGCTCGTTCACAACTTCTCTCTTATTCATGACGACGTGATCGACGGCGACGACGAGCGGCGCCATCGGCCGACGGTCTGGGTGCTGTTTGGAATCGGGCAGGCGGTAATCGTTGGCGACGCGCTCCTGGCGCTGGCGCAGCAGATCCTCCTCGACCCGGCGGGAACGTTGCAGCTCGAGCGTGTCGCCGACGGTGATGCCGCCCGGCGCGCGGCTCGCCGGATCGCTGACTCGACGACCTCGATGATCGCCGGCCAAGCGCTCGACATGGCTTTCGAGTCGTTACCGAACGTCGACGTCGAAGGTTGTCTCGCGATGGAGGGCGGCAAGACGGGAGCGCTGCTCGGTTGCGCGGCCGCGATCGGTGCCGATCTTGCCGGTGCGCCCGTTGAGGCCGTGGCGGCGCTCGACCGTTTCGGATTCGAGCTCGGGCTCGCCTTCCAGGCGGTGGACGACGTCCTCGGCATCTGGGGGGACCCGGCCCGGACCGGCAAGCCGGCGGGGAGCGACCTTCGCCAGCACAAAAAGACGCTTCCTGTCGCGGCGGCGCTCGCCAGCGGTGGCGAGAGAGCCGCGGAGCTCGCCGCACTGCTCGCGACGCCGTGCCTCACCGACGCTCAGGTCGCCCGGGCAGCCGAACTCGTGGAGAAGTCCGGGGGCCGCGAGATCAGCACGGACGAGGCGCGCCGCCGGTTGGACGCGGCGCTTCGGGCGCTCGACTCCCCGTCATTCGTCGCGCGAGCACAGGACGAGCTCGCGGAGGTCGCGCACTTCGTCATCGAACGGGAGTTCTGAGCGATGGAACGGAGCGCGACGGTCGACGTACGAGAACTCGGCGCGGCACGGCGCGCCCTCGATCGAGCCCGGCGGCACCTCCTCGGAATCCAGGAGCCCGAAGGCTGGTGGAAAGGGGAGCTCGAGACGAACGTGACGATGGACGCCGAGGACCTGCTTCTTCGGGAGTTCCTCGGTATCCGCCGCGATCACGAAACGGCCGAGGCCGCGGCCTGGATCCGTTCGAAGCAAGGTCCCGACGGGACGTGGGCCACGTATCACGGCGGTCCCGGGGACCTGTCGACGACGGTCGAGGCGTACTGCGCGCTCCGTCTCGCGGGAGACGATCCTGGCGCGCCGCACATGGCCCGGGCCGCGGCCTTCGTGCGCGATTCAGGCGGCGTCGAGGCCTCACGGGTGTTCACGCGAATCTGGCTCGCACTGTTCGGATGGTGGTCCTGGGACGACCTCCCGACGTTGCCGCCGGAGATCGTGGCGCTCCCGGCGTGGGTCCCCTGCAACATCTATGACTTCGGATGCTGGGCACGGCAGACCGCGGTCGCCATCACCGTCGTCGGCGCCTACCGTCCGGTGCGGCCGGTCGCGTTCGGTGTCGAAGAGCTGCGGACCGGGAAGACCCCCGAGCGTCCGGGCCCGTCGTTGCGCGACTGGACTGGACGCTTCGTGCTGCTCGACCGGGTCCTCCACCGTTACGAGCGGCTTGCCAGCAGGTCACCGCTGCGCCAGACGGTGCGGGAAGCGGCCCTGCGCAAGGCCGAGACCTGGATCGTCCGGCGGCAGGAAGCCGACGGCAGCTGGGGCGGCATCCAGCCGCCCTGGGTCTACTCGATCCTCGCGCTGCACCTGCGGGGCTACCCCCTCGACCACCCGGTGCTCGCCGCGGCCTTCGCCGGTCTCGAGCGGTTCCTGGTGCGCGAGAGCGGCCTCCGCCGTCTCGAGGCCTGTCAGTCCCCTGTGTGGGACACCGCGCTCGCGGTCATCGCGCTCGTCGACGCGGGATCCCCCCGGGACGACGCCGCGCTGCAGCGCGCGGCCGAGTGGATGCTCCACGAAGAGGTCCGAGTGCGCGGTGACTGGTCAGTGCGCCGGCCGGAAGTTCCCGAGGGCGGATGGGCGTTCGAGTTCGAGAACGACAACTATCCCGACATCGATGACACCGCCGAGGTCGTGCTCGCGCTGCGCGACGTCGCTTATCCGGACCCGGGCGCGCTCGAGGGCGCCGTGCGACGCGCCGTCGCTTGGATCGAGGGCATGGTGTCCAAGGACGGCGGGTGGGGCGCCTTCGACGCCGACAATGTCCGGCAGATCCTTTACGACCTGCCGTTCTGTGACTTTGGCGCGGTCATCGACCCGCCGAGCGCGGACGTCACCGCCCACGTCGTCGAGATGCTCGCCGGCGAGCCATCGGCAGACCCCGCGATCCTGAAAAGGGGGGTCAAGTGGTTGCTCGCCGAACAAGAGGACGACGGGGCCTGGTTCGGCCGTTGGGGAGTCAACTACCTCTATGGCGTCGGTGCCGCGCTACCGGCGCTCGTCGCCGCGGGCCTCGACCCGGACGAGCCGCCGATCCGGCGCGCCGTCGAGTTCCTCGAGACGCATCAGAACGACGACGGCGGCTGGGGCGAGGACATTCGTTCCTACGACGACCCGGCCTTGCGCGCCCAGGGCGCGTCGACCGCCTCGCAGACGGCGTGGGCGCTGCTCGCGCTCGTCGCCGCGGGCCGGGCCCGTTCGACGGCGGCGCGCCGGGGCGTCGCCTGGCTCGCCGCGACGCAGCTCGCCGACGGGAACTGGGACGAGCCCTGGTACACCGGCACCGGATTTCCCGGCGACTTCTATCTCAACTACCAGCTCTACCGGCTCGTTTTCCCGCTCTCGGCGCTCGGCCGCTGGTGTCACGCCCTCGACGGAGCCTCGGCGGCGGCGAGCATCCGCACCGAGGCCACCCACCAGGCCCACGCCGCCCGGAACTCGCCGCACGCGAGGGCCGAGCGCTGACGGGGTCGGGTCGACGGGCGCGCCCCGAGTTGTCGCGCCGCGGTCCTGCAACGGCGTGCGTCCGGTTCCCTAGTCGACCATCCACACGAACAGGCTGGTGACAACCGATGCCCATCCCGCTCCGACAGAACCTGCGTATGGCGTCGTATCTCGTGCGGCAACGGCTCGCGAGACGGGAGAAATACCCGCTGATCGTCGAACTCGAGCCGCTCTTCGCGTGCAACCTCGCCTGTCCCGGGTGCGGCAAGATCCAGTACCCGACGGAGATCCTCCGCCAACGCGTGACCCCCGAGGCGGCGTTCGCCGCCATCGAGGAGAGTCGCGCCCCGATGGTCTCGATCGCCGGCGGGGAGCCGTTGCTCCACCCCGAGATCGGGGAGATCGTGGAGGGTCTCGTCGAGCGCAAACGGTTCGTCTACCTGTGCACGAACGCGATCCTCCTCGCAAGGCGCATCGACCGGTTCAAGCCCTCGCCGTATTTCTCCTGGGTAGTCCACGTCGACGGGCTGAAAGAGCGCCATGACGCCGCCGTCGACCGCCCCGGCGTCTTCGAAACGGCGGTCGAGGCAATCCAGCTTGCCAAGTCGAGAGGTTTCCGGGTCACGACGAATTCGACGTTCTTCACGAACGATTCCGCCCAGACGATTCGTGAGGTCCTCGACTTCCTGAACGACGAATTGCGAGTCGACGCGATGATGATCTCCCCCGCCTACGCCTACGAGAAGGCGTCCGACCAGGAGCACTTCCTCCCGGTCGACCAGGCGCGCAGGGTCTTCCGCGAGGCCTTCGGCGACGGGCGGCGCAAGAAGTGGCGCCTCAACCACACGCCGTTGTTCCTCGACTTCCTCGAGGGCAAGGTCGACTACCAGTGCACGCCATGGGGAATACCCAGCTACTCGGTCTTCGGTTGGCAGCGACCGTGCTATCTGATGAGTGACGGCTACACGGCGACATATAAGGAGCTCGTCGAGACGACCGACTGGGACAAGTACGGACGGGGAAGAGATGCGCGGTGCGAAAACTGCATGGCGCACTGTGGTTACGAACCTTCCGCGGTCGCCGCGACCACGAAATCGCTCCGCCAGGCGCTGCGGGCCGCGGTCGGCACGCACTGAAGACCCGGTCGCAGGGGTCGAACCGACCCCGCGGTCGCGTAGGCTTGAGCCCGTGGGGCTGTAGCTCAGCTGGTTAGAGCGACTGGTTTGCAACCAGTAGGTCACGGGTTCGAATCCCGTCAGCTCCACCATCTGGGCTTGACCCCAAAGTGGACCACGTCTTATGAGAACGTGGCCTCGGATTGGGGCACGGAGCGTAGGTCTTCGAATTCGTTCGGGTGAGGTAGCTGAGCGAGCTGTGCGGTAAGCCGGATCCGGCGGCGCGCGGTGCCGTCTAGTCCAGGATGAACGCCGCTGTGGGCGCGAGAACCAGGAAACCCGGGGGCGTCGCGCGACGACCGGTGGGTCACACCGGGTGTCGACGAGACGGGCGAAGGGCTGTGCCACGCCGAGCCTGGTCTGGTTCTCCTGGTCAGAGCGACGAATGGAGTCCTTGGGGGGCTCTCGCGGAGGTGGCGGATCTGCCGACGACGAACGCGCCCAGAGCGATGAGAAGGCATCCGGCACCACCGAAGTACCCGATGAAGTACTCGAGTTCGGCCGATGCTGTGCCGGGTGCGAAGAAACTGGCGACGTTGTACATGACCGGCCAAGCCACGGCGCCGATGACGAACCAAGCGCCCGCGAGCAACGCGAACAAACCCGCGAAGCTCGGAAGAGCCGGATGATGCATCTTCGCCCCCGCTCTCGTCAGGATGAGCAATCCCGCCGCCAACGCCACTGCTCCGGGAGCGAGCGACAGAAGAGCGTGCGCGAGATCCCAATGCCAGGAGCCCGCGCCGTCGGCGCTGTATCCAAAGGTCGGGCCGACGAACGGGACGATCCCGCCCCACGCGCCGAGCACGGCGGTGAGAAAACCAGCCGTCCCCAGACTGAACCGAGGCACCGTCAGCCGGGCACTGTGGCCTCTGAACTGGGCATTTTCCATTTCCATGTCCGCTTCTCCTTTCGCGCAACCAGGGCACAAGGAGCGTCAGGTCAACAACCCTAAATGGCTCCGGCGTGGCGTGTCTTGTGGATCTCCCTCAGGCACGGTGGGTCGGGCGTGTCGGAATCGGGAGGACAGCAACTTGTCGTCCGTCCTTCGACCTGAGCTCGCTCGCGTCGGCAGCAGTCGGTGCGGCGCGGCGAGTAGAGCCGACTGAGTTCTATCTCGGCGAACCGGTCGGCAACGGGAGGAGCTACACGGGCTTTGTAACCCCAGCCCGCCAGTACGATGTCATCGGCGTCGGCGATGTCGTGACCGATCTCTGTCCGCCTCCTTGACGGTCAGGTGGAACGGCGGGTTGACGATCGGGGAAAGTGGCTCGGGTTCTCCTGGGCGCGAAGGTGCCTTTCGAGGGGCCGCGACGGTCGAGGCGGGCGGTGCCGTCGCCGACGCAGCTGTCGTGCTGGCACGCCTCGGGCTCCGTGTCGCGCCGGCGAGCTTCCTCACCGACGACTAGATGGGGCGGGACCTGCTCGGGGCGCGGCGCACCGAAAAGTCGACACGCGCCGCGTGCACATCGATTCACCTCGTCTGGCACGAGGAGTTCGACTATCACTGACCCCACCTCGGTCCGAGCGAGACGCCGAGCTGGCTGTCGTTCACTTCGCTCAGACGACACCCGCGCGACTGCCCGGACCCGGTCGCCGATTGGCTCGACGAGAACCCGGTGGTCCAAATGGCGTTCCAACCTGACGCGTTCCGGGTCGAAGAGGGGCTGGACCGGCTGGCTTGCCTGTACCAGCGAGCGGAGGTCCTCGTGTGCAACGAGGCTCAGGCGGTCGTCGTCACCGGCGGCCACGTCCACGACCCCTTCGAGCGGCTCGAACCGTTGGTGAAGCTCGCTTCGCGATCCGTCGTCGTCCTCAATGAGGCGGGCGGTGCCGTCGCCAGTGACGGCACCGGCCGCTATCGCGTGCCGCCGTTCCCTGATTCGAGCGCGCCGTTCGAGCGCACCGGAAAAAGTTCGCCTCCGTGGCGAAGCTGACCGCGGCGCTCATCCGGGGGAGGCCGTTCTCCGAAGCCTTGCACTGGCCGCCGGTGAACTTCATGAGCGTCTTGCACGAATTCGGCTCGCAGGCCGGCCTCTGCACGAAAAGGGGCTGCTCGGCCGTCTCGAAGAGGCCGGCAACGCCTTCGCGATGCCCGCTGCTGAAAGTGTCGAGGAGACGGACCGTTTCTGCCGGTCCCTGACTGTGCGGGACCCTGACGAGCGACGCGACCGACCGGGTATTTTCCGACGCGATGCCACCGCTGTTGCACCCGTAACCGAGTTGCAGCTCGTCTGCATTTTGCGCCCAGGCGAGCCGGACGGGAAGCGGCGACGGCGATGACCGGGCGGCGTGATCCGCGCTCCGTGGGGACAAGCCGTCCAGCGCCGAGGAGTGGCCCCGAGCGGGCAGCATGCCAGGCGTCATCGCGCTCCTGCCCGTCCTCGGTTGGGGGATCTTCCTTCTCGCGATCCCGTCGGCTCACTACAAACTGCTCGGGATCGGTGTGGCGGTCACGGCCTACACATTGGGCTTGCGCCACGCCTTCGGCGCCGATCACGTCTCGGCGATCGACAACACGGCCCGCAAGCTCATGGCCGAAGAGAACCGACCGCTCGGCGTCGGGTTCTCTTTCTCGCCAGGCCACTTGTCGATCGTCGTCGCGTTGGGCGTTGTGCTGACAATCGCGACGAGGAGCGTCTTCCATGCCGTGCGGGACCCGCACTCCGCCCTGCAGGGTTTCGGGGGGTGTTCGGTGCTGGGGTCTCGGGCTCATTCCTCTCTCATCGCCGCGATCAACTTCGTCATCCTCGGCGGGATCGGGAGGATCTTCTTTGGGATGCGGCGCGGCCCCTACGAGGAGGAGGAACTTGAGAACCAGCTCCAGGCGCGGGGATTCTTGTATCGAATACTCGGGAAGCGTCTCGGCGTGATCACGAGTCCCTGGCAGATGTACCCGGTCGGGTGCCGTTCGGGCTGGGATTCGAACCGGCGACGGAAGTCGCGCTCCTCGCCGCGACGGCGGGAGCCGCCGAATCGTCGTTGCCGTGGGACGCGGTCATGGCTTTGCCGGTCCTTTTCGCGGCTGGCATGAAGCTTCTCGACATGATCGACGGGTCGTTCAGGGACTTTGCCTACGGGTGGGCCTTCTCCCGGCCGGTCCGGAAGGTGTACTACAACCTCGCGATCACGGGATTCTCTGTCGTGGTTGCGTTTGTCGTGGGCACGATCGAGATCCCCGGCCACGTTTCGAATGAGCTCCACCTTGGCGGTTTCTGGGGTGTCTTCGCCGGGTTCAACATCAATGTCGCAGGTTTTGATCGCCGGGTTATTCGTCGTCGTCTGGGTCGTGGCGCGGTCCATCTGGCGGTTCGGGCACATCGAACAGCGGTGGGAGAGCGCGGCGGCGGACCGGGTGCCCCGGGGCGAACCCGTCCTCCAGCCGGCCTTCCCCGACCCAGAACGGACGGTCGCCGGCGGTTGGTCTATCTCCCGTGGCGACGACGGATGCTTCGGCGCTCCGGAGACGGTACCCGGCGATGGCGATCCCGCCCCCTCGTCGACGGTCTCTACCAGGCCGAGCCCCGAGGTTTCTCATGGAGAAAGTCGCCTTTGGGACCGCCTGACTTTGCGAATCGCGCAAAGCGCGCGGACGTCGTCGCGACGCGGTTCAATGGGGAGATGGGACGTCTCGACAAAATTGACCTGTCCGTCTCCCTGAGGCGAGAGAAGTCCGAGCAGAAGATCGCACGGCTGCAGCTCCGGCTCCTTCACTTGCGGCTCGTGTCCGGCGGGCTCCTCGGCAGCGGCGAGCTCGGACCACCGCTCTGCGTTCTGTTCGAGGGGTGGGACGCTTCAGGCAAGGGCGGTGCGATCAAAAGGCTGGTCGGTCGCATCGACCCCCGGCACGTCGCGGTTGCCGAGTTCGGGGTCCCCTCGGACGAGGAGAAACGCCACCACTTCCTGTGGCGGTTCGGGGAGAGCCTGCCGGGCTGGGGCGAGATGAGCGTCTTCGACCGCTCGTGGTACGGGCGCGTGCTTGTGGAACGGGTGGAGAAACTTGTGAACGCGGAAGAGTGGCGCCGGGCCTACGACGAGATCAACGCCTTCGAACGCGGGCTCGTTGAAGAGGGCATGACGCTCATCAAGTTCTGGCTTCACATCTCCGACGAGGAGCAGAAGCGCCGCTTCGAGGACCGGCGCGACGACCCGCTGCGGCGATGGAAACTGACCGACGAGGACTGGCGGAATCGCTCCAAACGCGCGCAGTACGTCGAGGCCGTGGAGGACATGCTCGACAAGACGGATACGAGCTACGCGCCGTGGGACCTCGTCGCCGCGGAGAGCAAGCATTACGCGCGGGTCGTGGTACTGAAAACAGTCATTGCCCGAATGGAGGAGGGCATGCGCCGTTGGGGCATCGAACCGCCGCCTTCAATGGGATCGGACTACGACAAGCAGGTGTGAAAGACCAGGTGTGACCCCGCGCCGCCTGGGTCGACACGCACGCTCGTTTCTCTCGGGTGTCGCCAGCGAGTCGTCCTCCTTGGTGTTAGAGGACTCGGGCGATCAGTTCGTCGAGGCAGGAGTCCGGAACCTCGAGATCACCCGTGCCAGTCCCGACGGCGAGGTCCGGTCGGAAGGTCCCGTGGAAGTCCGACCCACCAGTCGCGACGAGACCGTGGCGGCGGGAGAGTCCGACAAGGCTTTCCCGAGTCGCCGGGTCGTAGCGGCCGTAATGGGCTTCGAGCCCCGTGAGACCCGCGTCGGCGAGCCCGGACAGATGGTCCTCCAGGTCGTCGGGGGTCAGTCCGAGTGACAGGGGATGGGCGAGGACGACGGCAGCTTGTGAGGCGCGTGCCGTGGCGATCACTTCCGCAGGATCGACGGGGGTTCGTGCCACGTAGGCGGGTGCACCGGATTTCAGATAGCGGCCGAAAGCCTCGTCGATCGAGCCCACGACCCTGAGCCGCACGAGGGCGGCGGCGAAGTGCGGTCTGCCGACGACCGGACCTTGTGCTTCAGCACGGACCTCTTCGTAGGAAAGGGGAATGCCGAGGTCGACGATCCGCTCGACGAGCCGGGCGTTGCGTATTTCCCGGTCAAGACGTAGACGCTCGAGAAGCGCGACCAGCTCGCCGTGTGGGTCCGTGAGGAAGTAGCAGAGCAGGTGGATCGGGCCCGCATCCGAGGTGCAGGAGACCTCACATCCGGGGAGGAAACGGATCCCGATCTGATCGGCCCGCACCTTGGCGGGGTCGTTCCCGAACAGCCCGTCGTGATCGGTGAGCGACACGGCGGAGCAGTTCGCCGCGGCGGCGAGCTCTATCACGCGTTCGGGCGCTTCGCTTCCATCCGAGCACGTCGAATGGGTATGGAGATCGATCACGTCGGAAACGGTAGCGGCGAAAGTCCGTTTCGAGACCGGGGAGCGAACGGATCAACGACAACGGGATGGCACAATGGCAGCAGTGAGGGAGGCCTGCGGCGTTTTCGGCATCTACGCGCCTCGGGTCGAGGTCGCTCCACTTGTCTTTGACGGGCTGTTTTCGCTGCAGCACCGTGGACAGGAGTCGGCCGGCATGGCGGTGAGCGACGGAGAGACGATCACCGTCTTCAAGGACATGGGCCTCGTCACGTCGGTGTTCACGCCGCATTCCCGCGACTCGCTGCAGGGTTACCTCGGGCTCGGCCACGTCCGTTACTCGACGATGGGCCAGAGTAACTGGCGTAACGCCCAGCCCGTCTACCGGTCGCACGGCGACGCCGGCTTCGCCCTCGGCCACAACGGGAATCTCACGAACGTCACCGAGCTGGAGTCCGAGGCAGGGATGCTCCCAGGCTTCACGCCTTCGGACAGCGATCTCATCGGCGAGCTTCTCGCTCGGGCGTATCCCGCAGCCAACGGGGGATCGAACCCACGAGGGCTCGAGGAAGCCTTGTGCTCGGTATTGCCGCTGCTCGTGGGGGCGTTCTCGCTCGGTCTCATCGATGCGACCCGGCTCTACGCGGCACGCGACCCGAACGGTTTCCGTCCGTTGTGCCTCGGCCGCCTGGAAGGGAACGACGAGGAGGGTTGGGTCATCGCCTCGGAGAGCCCCGCTCTCGCGGCTGTCGGGGCGAGATTCGTCCGCGAGATCGAACCCGGTGAACTCGTCATCATCGGCCGCGACGGAGTGCGCTCGCTCTGGCCGTTTCCAGCGGCGCGCATCATGCCAAAGCTGTGCGTCTTCGAGTTCGTCTACTTCGCGAGACCGGACACGGATTTGTACGGGAGAGAGGTCCATGCCGTGCGTCGCCGGATGGGCGAGCGGCTCGCGCGCGAATCGCCCGTGGAAGCGGACCTCGTGGTCGGCGTTCCGGATTCCGGCGTCTCGGCCGCGGAGGGGTTCGCCGCTCGCAGCGGAATCCCGTTCGGACAGGGTCTCGTGAAGAACCGCTACATGGGGAGGACGTTCATCGCCCCCACTGCCGAGGCCCGGACAGACGGTGTCCGTCGCAAGCTCAACCCGCTGCGCGAGAGCGTCGGGGGCAAGCGACTCGTCGTGATCGACGACTCGATCGTCCGCGGCACGACGACGAGCCAGATTGTGCGGGTTCTGCGCGACGCGGGAGCGCGGGAAGTCCATTTAAGAATCTCATCGCCGCCATTCCGCTGGCCCTGTTTCTACGGGATCGACACCCCCGAGCGCGCTGAGCTACTCGCCGCCTTTTCGGACACCCGACAGATCGCGGTCCAGCTCGGCGCGGACTCGGTCTCCTACCTTTCACTGGAAGGGCTCTTCGAGACGATCGGCGTGTCCGGGTCTGAGCTCTGCTCGGCCTGTCTCACCGGTGACTACCCGACACCGGTCCCGCTGTCCGCGGCCCGGTCGTCGGCTGTCACCATCCGCTGAAACTCGTCGCTCGCGAGCGGACCCGATCGCGCCGTGCCCGGTTCGCTCCGGATGGTCGTGGTCGGGACCGGCGTCGATCCGGTGACCTCGCGCTTTTCAGGCGCGCGCTCTGCCAGCTGAGCTACCCGACCGGGACGTCCAGTGCCAGCGGGACCATTCTGCCCGATGTCCGGCGCCACAGGGAGAATTCAGTCGTCGCCGCCGGCTGATTGGCGGACCTGACGGGATTTGAACCCGCGACCTCCGGCTTGACAGGCCAGCGTGCACTCCAGGCTGCACCACAGGTCCCCGTCCGCTGATCCCTGGGGCACCCGGCTGGCGCACCCAGGGGCAGATGAACGCCCGCCGATCCTAGGCGAAAGCGCGGCTTTGGCAACCGAAGATCGCCGAGGGCGATTCGGGCACGAAGTGAACGTGGCAAACCAGTCGCCCGTTCAGTGGAGGAAGGTCCGTTCCACTTGCGCCCGGTGTCGGCGTCGTGCGCGGCACGATCGCGAGGACTAGGGACGGTGACCCGACGTCGATCGTCGTGGTCGCCGGCTCAAGCGGGTCCGATCTGGTCCTCGGTATCGCCCCGGGGCGCGCGCGTTTACCCATTCGGCGCGATCGTGATCGCCGCGGGACCTGACCCGACCCGGATCGCCCGGCCCCGCGAGTTCGTGGCGAGGTCGATCGGGGTGACGGTCTTCGCGTCGGAGTTCGCGACGTAGGCCGTCTTGCCGTCCGGCGCGATCGCGATCGCCGCGGGACCCGACCCGACCCGGATCGCCCGGCCCAGGGTGTCCGTGGCGAGGTCGATCGGGGTGACGGAGTTGTTCGCCGCGTCAACGACATAGGCCGTCGACGCGTCCGGGGTG
The DNA here is from genome assembly GCA_035625025.1 of Acidimicrobiales bacterium. Lineage (GTDB taxonomy): Bacteria > Actinomycetota > Acidimicrobiia > Acidimicrobiales > Bog-793 > Bog-793. The sequence goes on along the minus strand of DASPQJ010000054.1, from coordinate 11,653 downwards.
ATGGCGATCGCGACTGGACCCTGACCACCGCGGATCGTCCGGCCCGGGGTGTTTGTGGCGAGGTCGATCGGGGTGACCGAGTTTACGTAGGAGTTCGCGACGTAGGCGGTCTTCCCGTCTGGCGTGATCGCGATCGCCGCGGGACCCGACCCGACCCGGATCGCCCGGCCCGGGGTGTTCGTGGCGAGGTTGATCGGGGTGACGGTGGCGGCGTTGGAGTTCGCGACGTAGGCGGTCTTCCCGTCCGGCGCGATCGCGATCGCGTCGGGATACTGCCCGACCCGGATCGCGCGGCTTGGGGTGTCCGTGGCGAGGTCGATCGCTGTGACGCTGTCGTCGGCTTCGTTCGCGACGTAGGCGGTCTTGCCGTTCGGCGCGATCGCGATCGCGACGGGGCTCGACCCGACGCGGATCGCCCGGCCCGAGGTGTCCGTGGCGAGGTCGATCGGGGTGACGGTGTCGCTGACGGCATTGGCGACATAGGCGGTCTTGCCATTCGGTGTGATCGCGATCGCGTCGGGGTACCGCCCGACGCGGATCGCCCGGCCCGGGGTGTTCGTGGCGAGGTCGATCGGGGTGACGGTGGCGGCGTTGGAGTTCGCGACGTACGCGATCGGCGCGCTCGATGTCTGGGCGAACAGCGGAATGGACTCGGCACGGGCAACGGGCGAGAAGCCGAGAGCGATCGCTATCGCGGTCACGAAGCGGATCGTTGCCGGAGCGGTGCGCGCAGGTGTTGACGCGCCAAGGTGATCACGGTGCCAGCTGGCGGAGCGACCGAGGCGCTGTCGAGCGTCACCGGCACGCCCAGACCTGGCAAGCGCCGGGCGCCCGAGAGCGAATCTGCCCACGGCAACGATGCGCCAAGACATTCGTTCACTCCCCGGTCATCGGAGACAACATCGCCGCTTGTGAATACCGTGATCACACGCCAGATCCGGGCGACGATCGTCCAGGTGAAGCCCGCCGGCTGCGGTGCGATCCCGAGAGGCGATGGTACCCCCGGCACGGGCGACTGGGACTCGTGGAAGAAGGCCGCGTTTCATCGTCTGGTCCGAGGCGCGATCGATCCTGGTTCTTTCAAGAGCGCTGAGTCGCGAAGAAGGACTCGTACCCGTGGCAGCTCCCAGAGATTGGTGGGGCGTTCCTGTCGCTTGTCGGTTGCCCACGAGAGCGCGCGAGTGAGGATCGCTCCTCGGCCGTCCGGGTGACCGTCGCCCGCCCCCGGAGGGAAGCGGAGATTGCCTCGGAACGAGAATGGTCCGTCAGCGATCGCGCCGCCCGCCGTTAGTGTGCCTGTGATGCGGTCGGACCGCGAACACGCCCTGGTGGGAAGGTTCGTCCGGTCGCATCCGATGCCAGCCGCGGACAGATGACGTTTCCAATCTTCCCCGGCGTTTCGGCAGACGGAGCTAGCGGACGATGAGGAGCAACGATGCCTAGTCGTGAAAAGGCCCCCATCGGGGCGCCTTGTTGGACAGATCTGTGGACCTCCGACGTGGAGGTGAGCCGCCGGTTCTACAGCGAGCTCTTCGGCTGGCGAGCCGAGGAACCGAACGCCGAGTTCGGCGGCTACTTCATGTTCTCCCGCGCCGGCGTCCCGGTCGCTGGCGGCATGGGCGACATGGGCGATATGCGCGCCAATGACACCTGGAAGGTCTTCCTCGCCAGCGACGACATCGCCCGGACCGCGGACGCGGCCGCCAGTTCCGGAGCGCGGATCGCCGCACCGCCGATGGCCGTGGATGATCTTGGCAGCCAGTTCGTGCTTGTCGACCCGACCGGCGCGGAAGTCGGCGTCTGGCAGGCCGGCACCTTCCCCGGGTTCACTGTCCTCGCTGAGCACGGCGCCCCCAGTTGGTTCGAGCTGCTGACTCGGGACCACGCCGCGGCCGTCGCCTTCTACCGCACGGTTTTCGGCTGGGACACCAGTTCCGTCGGCGACAGTGATGAGTTCCGCTACACGACGATGCGCGACCCGTCGGGCGAGGGAGAACTGGCCGGGATCATGGATGCTTCAGCATCCCTGCCCTCGGGCGCACCCGCCCAGTGGGTCGTCTACTGGGATGTCGACGACATCTCTGTAGCCATCGCCACGGTGCGATCCCTCGACGGTTCGGTCGTGACCGACGTCGAGGACACCCCCTACGGGCTGTTGGCCACTGTGGCGGACCCCCTGGGCGCGCAGTTCAAACTGCACGCGACCGCCTCGCGCGCACAGTCCTAAGGTCTGTCGCGCCGGCTGACACCCCAAGCACCTTTGATCGGGGCCGCCTCGAAGCCCGGCTCCGAGGGGTGGACGACCGCGGTAGACCAGACGGAGCAATCCCGGGCGACCTGGGAAAGGGTGGCGACGGCCTCCGGCGCGATCGGTTGATAGCCGAGCGAAGGTGACTGGTGGCGTACCCCTGTGAGGTTGGAAGCCGGCGCCGAGTGCGGCTGTCAGCGCGGCAGGTTGGCAGGATGATCGGATCGTGTCCCGTTTCGGGCCGCGGTTCGCAGGTCACGGGCTTGCTGGCGCGCCGTCAGCAGGTCTGAGATGAGGGGAGGAATGACCTCTTCTTCGTTCAATCGGAGGTCCTGACCTGGTTCCGGCCGCTTCGCTTGGCGATGTACAGACCCCGATCGGCCGCGGCGAGCACCGAATGCCAGTCGGCCACGGGGCCGCACGAAACACCGATGCTCACGGTGACCTGCAGCAGGTGCTCAAGCTTCTCCCACGGATAGGACTCGACCTTCAGGCGAATGCGTTCAGCGAAATTCCGCGCGGCCTTCAGCTCCACGGAAGGCAGCGCCAAGACGAACTCCTCGCCCCCGTAACGGACGACGACCTGACCGGCACGGGGCTCGGTCGCCAGAAGTTGTCCCAGAGCCCGAAGCACGTGGTCCCCGACTGCGTGGCCGAAAGTGTCGTTGATCTGCTTGAAGTGGTCTATGTCGACCATGAGGAAGGCGAGATTGTCGTGGTCGGCGGCGGGCCCCGCGAGAAAACGCGCCAAGAGCCGTCGGTTGCCGACCCGCGTCAGCGCGTCTTCCTCCGCAAAGTGGATAGCCGCCGCTGTCTGAACCTCGAGCCGGCTGCGTTCCAGTTCCGTGGCAGCTCGCACCCACACCTGCTTGACGACCTGGGCGGTCTGGTTGCTGTGCACCGCCGACACGCGCCGGTTGAGCTCGACGGCGTGAGCAAGAGCCGCTTCGAGCTCGCCTGCTTCTTGTTCCGCGGCCACGAGTTCCTCGAGGGCCAATGTGGTCTCTTGGATGTCTTCGCCCAGCTTGACGGCGTCCGTGGCGCGACGGGCCGCGGCAATGGCGTCCGCCGGTCGCCCGAGAGCGCGCAGGCAACGGGCCTCTAGCAAGGAGAAATCGTATTTCCCCTCTTCCCAGGCTTCTGCGGAGAGATCCTCTTCGGCTTGCTTCAGCATCTGGAAGGCTTTTTCCGTGTGACCCTGCTCATAGGCGAGATGGGCTTGCAGACGACGCGTACCTGCCCAGGCCACCAGTTCCGCGTCGCTTCCTTCGGCCAGACGCTGGATCGCCCGTGCCGCCCGGGCGAGCCTCGCAGCTCGTGAACCGGACCCCTGGCTTTGGTCTTGTTCGGGACCAGATTCGAGTTCAACGGCGAGAAGAAGCGTGGATGCCAGGTTGTACAGCTCGCGGTAGACAAACCGTTGGTTACCGCAACGCTCGGCGGCCCGGAGCGAGACCTCGAACTGCTCGATGGCGAGGTCGTAATCGCGGAACCAAAGGCAGAACATCCCAAGCCGGTTCGTCACCTCGGCGCGCAGAGCGTCGTCGGTAAGGAGGGAGAGGCCCACGATGCACCTTGTTGCCAGCTCCGACGCCAAGGAGAGGTCCCCGAGGCGCGCGGAGTAACCAGCGCATACGCTGGCCGCATCAAGAGCTCCCTCCGCGTCACCGGCCTCTTCGAACTGCTGCATGGCGGCAAGCGCGTCAGCGACGACCTTCCGGGTCTCCCACTGGTTCGCGTGCAGGTGCGAGCGGCACATGAGAAGTTGGGCGCTCTCGGCCGGCCCCGTGGCCCTGGAAAGGGCGAGCTCGATTTCATCGAGGCACCTCGCGCGCTCTTCGGCTGATGCCGCGCTGGACACCCGACTGCGGAGCGCCTGCAGATCCGTGTTCGAGCCTCCCGCAGTGGTCACGGACACTTAGTCAGTCCTCTTCTCGTTGCTGTTGAGCGGCAGCTCCCTGACGGGCGTCCGGCGCTTCTCGATGCTGGCGGGGCGGCGAACGGGTCGATCGTGACGTTGATCCCGCATGCAGGGCCTCCGAATTCGACTCTTCCCGTCGGCCGGGCAGGAAGCCGTGGTTTTCCTGTCCGCGATTCCGCCGAGCGCCAAGACGATGACGGCGGTGAGGATGCCCATGACGAGGATGACGATCAGGAGTTCGATCAGGGTGAAGCCGGCCTGATCGATTCCTTCCATCATCGCTCTGAGCTGAACACGGAATCGTTTGGTCATGACGAACTTTGACTTCCGTGAAATCGTTGTATCCACTTCTCTATACGTCAGAAGGTAACTCCGGATTGCCTTGATGTCGTGGTTTCAGACGCAATTGACCTGGTGAGAATGATCAAACTGCGTCACCTCGCCCCGGGGGGACGCGTGCGACTACCCGCCAACCAAGGATGGCGTGCGGCACCGAGTGCGACTTGCTCTTTTCGGATGCTGGGGCGTGGGCCAGTCGCGTCACGTCGCGGGCGGGCGCGTGGAGACGCCTCCCGGCGATCGGACCTAACAATGGGCTTTGCTAGCGGTTGTTCCAGCGGCAAACGAGGCTTTCTACGCGGGCTCGAAGCCGCATGCCGACGCGACGGACATTGGCACCCCCAACGGGATTCGAACCCGTGTTTCCGCCTTGAAGGGGCGATGTCCTAGGCCACTGGACGATGGGGGCTCGATGTCTCAGGGCGCGCGGAGATTATCAGCGACCCTTGTCGCCGTGTCGAAGGGATGCTGCCTGTGCCGTCGCGGCGCGTGGCATGCACTGCCGACGGTCCGCGAGTCACGGCTCCGGTGGCACTGGTGTGCCATCCCAGCGCAGCCCGCCGGGGGGATCGCCCCAGGGGTCGTCAGGGGTCGTGTCGTCGGGGGTCGGTGGGATAGACGGGAGCAGGTCGGCGAGCGCGTCGACGACCAGTGATTGGAGGTAGGTGAGGTAGTCGTAGCAGATCCACTCCGCGTGCCTCGGGTCGGCCGGCGAGGGCTGGACCATGTCCTCCGTTACTCCGAGCGAGGTGCCGATCACGATCCGCAGGTCGTTCAAGGCGGTGAGCCACGCCTCGGCCTCGTCGTCCGTGAGGTGCGTGGCGGAGGCGGTACGCGCGAGCACAGACAGGGCGTTGCGGTGGTGCTCGATGAGATCGGCGCGGACGAGGCTCACGTAACTCGCCTCGGCGGAAGTGTCCGTCGGGTAGGCGGCAGGGAAGAGTCGACGGAGGTTGGCAGGAAGCTGTTGGTCGCTGCCGCTGATCGCGTCCAGCGCTTCAGCGAGCTGGGTCGGAATCGACGAGACGAAGACCCGCTCATCTGGAGAGAGCGACAGTTCGAACCCGTCGTCCTTGCGGACGAGGACGGGTGGGCGTTCAGACTTCGTCAACTCTGGTGCTCCAGGGTTGCCCACAGTCCGTGGCGATGGAGACGGGCGACATCGAGCTCCGCTCGTTCACGCGGACCCGAGGCGACGACGGCGCGGCCTTTCTGGTGCACGTCCAGCATGAGGCGGGTGGCTTTGGCGAACGAGTAACCGAACAGCTTCTGGAAGACGTAGGTCACGTAGCTCATCAGGTTCACCGGATCGTTCCAGACGATGACGAGCCAGGGCCGGTCGACGTGCAATTCGTCAACCGTGGCGGGCGAGACCTCGATCGAGGGCGCAGTCCCCATTCGGGCGAGCACGTCCCTGCTGACCCTCACGGCCTCGGCCACAGGGACCCGAGGACTGGGGATTGCTCTTCGCCACGCACCCCGCCCAGAGCGGCGATCGCACACGGCCGCAGTGACCGGGGTGCTCGGGACCCCGTCGAAAGTTGTCTGGTTTCCACGGCTGATCAGCGGCGGCGGGATGTCTCGAAACGGTAGCCGAGGCCGCGGATTGTCGTAATGAGTTTGGGTTGCGACGGATTGGCCTCGATGTGGGCGCGCAGACGCTTGATGTGGACGTCGAGCGTCTTCGTGTCGCCGACGTAGTCCGCGCCCCAGACCCTGGAGATAAGGGTGTCGCGGGTAAGAACGCGGCCTGCGCTGAAGAGCAACTGTTCGAGAAGTTCGAATTCTTTCAAGGGCAAGGTGACTTCTTCGCCGCGGACGTTGCATTCGTGGCGGTCGAGATCGAGCGTGACCTCGCCCACTTCGAGCACGTTTCCCGGAAGCACGGCCGGCGCGGACGACGTTGTGTGGTCGTTCGCCGGGGGCGGAACCTCATCGGGATGCGATCGCGAAGCCCGGCGAAGGACGGCGCGCATGCGGGAGACGAGCTCGTGCAGTCGATACGGCTTCGCCACGTAGTCGTCAGCTCCGACCTCTAGGCCGACGACCGTGTCGATCTCGGTCGACTTCGCCGTGACCATGATGATCGGAACCGACGAGCGTGCTCGGATCGTCCGACACACGTCAAGTCCGGAGATCTTCGGCAGCATGACGTCGAGCAGGATCAGGTCCGGTTCGCCCTTCTCAAAGCATTCGAGTGCTTCGGCACCGTCGCGCGCGACGGTGATGGCGAATCCCTCCCGTTCGAGTCCGACGACGAGCGCGTCGACGAAGGATTCCTCGTCCTCCACGAGGAGCACCTGGACGCGCCGTTCTGTCCCCGCTTGTATCTGGTGATCCGCGGCCGCGGTCATGGGACGGTCTTTCCCTGTAGCGGGAGCCGGAGCGTGAAGATCGAGCCTTCACCTTCCCGCGAGTCGACGTGGACGCTGCCGTGGTGGCTGTTGGCGACGTGCCGGACGATGGAGAGCCCGAGACCGGTTCCGCCTGTCGAGCGACTCCGTCCGTGGTCGACGCGGTAGAAGCGCTCGAAGATCCGCTCGAGGTCGCGGGTCGGTATCCCCAAACCTTTGTCGGCCACGGCGAGGACGACCTCGTCGCTTTCGACGCGCCCGGTGAATTCGACGACTCCCCCCTCGTAGGAGAACTTCACGGCGTTCTCGAGCAGGTTGTAGAGCGCTGACGTCAGCTGGCGGCGGTCGCCGAGCACTGCGACCGGAGGGGAGGGTTCCTCGAGCTTGATTTCAACACCCCTTTGTTCGGCAGCCGAGCGGACGCGTTCCGCGGCTTCGGCCATGACGAGATTGACCAGTACCGGTTCACGCGGAGGCGACTCCTCGTTCTCGATGCGCGACAGATCCAGCAGGTCGTCGATGATGCGCGAGATGCGGAACGCCTCGGAGTGGATCCGTTGCGCGAGGCGCCGCGACACCTCGGGTTCGGTCTCGGCGAGCAAAGTCTCGGCGAGCAGACCGAGAGCTCCCATCGGTGTTTTCAACTCGTGGCTGACATTGGCGACGAAGTCACGTCGGACCTCCTCGAGCCGACGCCGTTCCGAGACGTCGTCGATGATCGCGATGACACCGAGCGCCCGTTGGCCGTTGTCGATGCTCTGTGTCCGGACCGACAGCGTCCGGCGCGGAGGCCCGTACAGCTCGAGGGTGCGCTCCTCGGAGGTGCCGGGCGAAGTCGTGCTGAGCAACTCGTCGACAGCTTGCGCGGCGAGGGCATCACCATGCCGGGTGCCGATCAACGTGATGGCACGGCTGTTGCGGAAGACCAGTTCGCCGCGCTCGTCACAGACGATCACCGCCTGGCTGAGCGAGTCGAGGACTCGGCGCAAGCGGATCGCGTCAGCGCTCGAGTCGGCGACCGCCTCGGCGGCATGCTCGGTCGCGCGTTCGACGTGGCCGAGCGCGTCCTCTAGTCGCTTGGGATCGGTGGGCAGTGTGTCGGCACCGAGCCGGTCACCGAGGGCGACCAGTCTTTGCTTCAGGGCGTGAAGGCCGCGGTGGCTGCCGATCGCGTAGGCCGTGAGGACGAGGACAACGACGACGACCGCGGCGATAGCGAGATCGGCAGCGCTTGTCTGCAGAGCTGCGGTCACGTTGGTCGCCGAGACTCGGGCACGCCTCCAGCATTGCAGCTTGACGCCCAGGTTCCCGTCTTCAGGATAGAAAGGGTTGAAAGGACATGAAACTAGGTGTAGGGTGCCGGATGCGCCGCGAAATTCCCTGACCACGGCCAGGATCTGGCGCTGCCGCTCGCCGGGACCTCCCGGCCGTCCGGTCGTCACGACCGGACCTTGTGGTCGTCGTCCCTCGGAGGTGCACCGTGTCGACGGTTTTCGCAATCCTGTTCGGCTGCTTCATCGAATCCGGCACGCTCTCGCTTGACCCCAACGCCGACGGTCTGCCGGGCAGCGGAACGCTGCAACAGCTCGTGAACGGGATCGGCTTTTGGGGGTTGCTGGCCGCGTTGGCTGGGCTGGTTATCGGTGCCGCGACGTGGGCACTCGGCGCGCACACGAACAACTACCAGAACGCGTCGACTGGGCGGCGCGCCGTGCTCGTCTCGGCAGCCGCGGCCCTCGTCATCGGTGCGGCGCCGACGCTTCTTAACTTCTTGTTCAACGCTGGCCAGAGCCTGCACTGAGCCGGGAGGCGCGGCGCGATGGCTCCCCAACTGGTAGGACACGGCTCCGTACCTGCCGGGATCATCTCGATTGGCGTCGGCGCGCTCGTCAACGGCCTGCTCAACGGCATCACGAGCTGGGTGGAGAGCGGGACGGCGGCGCTGCTTGCGGCGTTCGGCCACGCGCTCAACGCCACGACGAACTCGCCCCTCGCAAACGGGTTCGGCACCGAGTTCAGCGTCGTATGGAAGATCGGTGTTGTCTTGACGCTGCCGTTCCTGCTGCTCGCGACGATTCACGCCGTCGTTCGCCAGGACCTGAGCTTGATCACGCGGGCAGTGTTCGTCCGTCTTCCTTTTGCCGTGCTCTTTGGGGGCCTCGCCGTCGAGCTCGTCACACAAGCGCTCGCGGTGACCGACGCCTTGAGCGCGGCTCTACTTGCCGCGGCGGGACAACCGGCGCGCCTCGAGATCAATCAGCTCGTCGGAGCCTTCTCGCCGGTGTTCGGCGGCAGTGTCCTGTCGGGATTCACGGGAGTCCTGCTCGCCATCCTCGCCGCGGCAGTGGCGTTCATCCTCTGGGTCGAGCTCATCATCCGATCCGCGGCAATCGCCGTCGCGACACTGTTCATCCCGCTCGCTCTCGCCGGTCTCGTCTGGTCGGCGACGGCACACTGGGCGCGTCGCGTAGGCGAGACGCTCGCCGCGCTCATCGGCTCGAAACTCGTGATCGCTGGCGTGCTCGCACTGGCGGCGCTGTCGCTCGGTGACGCTTCCGGTCTATCGGGAGTCGTCCAGGGCATCGCCTTGCTCGCGCTCGCCGCGCTTTCTCCATTCGCGCTGCTGAAACTGATCCCGTTGTTCGAGGCCGGTGCCGTTTCCCATCTAGAGGGGCCCGTCCGGCGGGGTTACCATGCCGGACTCGATGCCGCGACCCTCGCGGTCTCGTCGGGTGCGCTTCTTGGTGCCGGTTCGGGCGAAACGGTCGCTTCCGGGGGTGCCGGAGTCGAGTTCGCCCAGGGCGCGCACCTGGGAGGGACCGAATACCTCGCGGCCGTCGAGCACTTCCGTGAGGTCATCGACCAGCGGGACGCGTTGGTCGAGACGCCGGTCGTCGAGCCGGAACGTTCCAGAGCTGCGGCGAAGTCGTCGAAAGCCGGAAGCGACGATGACTGAGGACAAGGAACGCTTCCGTTTCGGCCCACGCGACCGCGGTGGGCTGTTCGCCGGGGCGCGTGCGGGACAGGTCGCCGTTGTCGCAGTGGCGCTCGTCGCGTGCGTCGTCGTGCTCCGTACGCTGAATGGCCCGGCGCGTGGGCCCCTGGCGCTCGCGGTCGTGCTCGTCGCGATCGCGTCGGTGAGTTGGCCGATCAACGGCCGCACCTTGGAGGAATGGGTTCCCGTCGTCGCTCGCTTCCTGCTGGGCGCCGTCGCAGGCGGCAGACAGGACGCCGTCGCCGTCCACCGCCGCGGCGATGATGCCCGGCGCGCGCCGTCGGTGTTTGCCGCGTTTGAGGTCTTCGAGATCGTGACCGATTCGGTCGGACCGATCGGAGTCGTGCACGATCGGCAACACGGCACGCTCACGGCCTGGCTCGCCCTGGGAGGGGAGTCCTTCGCGCTTCTCGGCGAGGCCGATCGGACCCACCGCGTCGACACTTGGGCGGGTGTGCTCGCGAGCGTGGCGCGGGACGCGGGATCGGTGCACCGCCTGCAGTGGGTCGAAAGAACGGTCCCGGATCCGGGCGACGCTCTCCTCGCCCACCTCGAACGAGCGGTCGCCGCGTCGGGGGGCCACGACACGGCGACCTTTGTCGCTCAGCGCTCGTACCGCGAGCTGCTCGCCGCTGAATGCTCCCGGGCGTTCGCACACGAGCTCTACTTCGCCGTGAGCATTCGAGGTCCGCGTCGTTCCCCCGGCCACGGCACGCCCGCCGCGGCGCTTCTCGAGACGGAGGTTGTGCTCCTCGACGAGCGCTGCCGGCGCGCCGGCCTCGAGGTGATCGGGGTCCTCACGGCTTGCGGCATCACGACGACGTTGCGACGCGCCTTCGACGTGGTGCCCGCGGGCAAGCCCGCCGACTGGGCGTGGCCGGTCGCCGTCGCGTCGGCCTGGACTTCATTGCGGACTGACGGGCTGTGGCACGCGACGTTCTGGATCGCGGAGTGGCCACGCCACGAGGTGGGAAGCGATTTCCTCGTGCCCTTGCTCGCTGGCTCGGGCGATCGTCGTGCCGTGTCGGTCGTCATGGCGCCGGTCCCGCCGCTGCGCGCGGTCCGCACGGCGGAGCACGCCCGCACCTCGCGGGTCGCCGACGCCGAACTGCGGCGTCAGCACGGCTTCGCCCTCACGGCGAGAGTCCGGCGGGAGCAGGAGGCGGTCGTCCGACGGGAGCACGAACTCGCCGAAGGCCACGGCGCGTATCGATTCTCGGCCTACGTCACCGTGAGCGCTCCGAGTCCGGGTGACCTCGAACGGGCGTGCCGCCGGGTGGAGCAGGTCTCGGCCCTCGCCGGACTCGACCTGCGCCGGCTCTACGGAACGCAGGCCGAGGCGTTCTGCTGCACGCTCCCCGTCGGTCGGGGATGCGAATGAAGCTGCCCGCGCACGAGGCGACGACGGCTCAACTCGGTGCCGTCTACCCCTGCGTCGCGACGCACCGACTCCCGGCCCGAGGGGTCGTCGTCGGACGTGACGTCTTCGGCGGCGTTTTCGTCCACGACCCGTTCGAGCTCTATCAGGCCGGTACGCTCACGAACCCGAACATGCTCGTGCTCGGACAGATCGGGCGGGGCAAGAGCACGTTCGTGAAGAGCTATCTCCTGCGCCAGGCGGCGTTCGGTTGTCGCATCGTCGTCCTCGATCCCAAGGGCGAGTACGGGGCCTTTGCTCGCGCGCTCGGGGCCGAGCCCATCACGCTTCGTCCCGGGGGCTCGGTCCGCCTGAACCCGCTGGAAATCACCGCCCGCCCCGCCGGGGGCGAGTCAGAAAGCGTGCAGGCACAGATCTC
>DASPQJ010000053.1:0-10976 GCA_035625025.1 Acidimicrobiales bacterium | reverse complement strand
TGGGTATGGGTCGAGTCCCGGTTCAATTCCTGGCGCCACTCGGAGCTACCCGTCGAGCCCTACGTCGCGGGCGTGACGAAGCTCGGGAGATCGCTCGTTCGTCCCGTGGTACTTGGTTTCGTCGGGACGACGGCGATCTTTTTCGGTGCGACCCAGCCGAACTCGCCGTTCACGTCGAAACTCCTCGGCTCGTGGTACTTCGGGATCCCGCCTCAACCACTCGTGCAGGGCTACAACCCCGCGCCGGGACAATGGCTGTTCCTCGGCGTGGTCGCGGTCTACGGCGGGATCCTGCTCCTGCTGCGCGCCTGGTACGACATCGTCAAGTTGACCTCGCGGCGTCCGGGAATCCCCGTCGCCCGCCTCGTCCCGGTCTTCGTCGTCTGGGTGCTTCCGCTCCTCGTCGTCGCCCCGCTTTTCAGTCGCGACGTCTACGACTACGCCGCGCAGGGCGAGATGATGTCGCACGGCATCAACCCCTATCTGTACGGCACGAGCGTCATCGGCTCGACACCGTTCTCGAACCTCGTCGATCCCCTCTGGAAGAACGTTTCCTCGCCGTACGGCCCGTTGTTCCTCATCATCGACGGCTGGATCGTCACCCTCGCGCACCACAACCTGCTGCTTTCGGTCGTCGGTCTACGCGCCCTCGCGCTCGGCGGCGTCGTGATGTTCGCCCTCGCCGTGCCCTCGATCGCCCGTTCCTTCGGCCGGGACCCCGGGACGGCCTTCGCGCTGGCCGCTCTCAGCCCACTCGTGCTTTTACATCTCGTCGCCGGAGCGCACAACGACGCCCTCATGCTCGGATTCCTCGTCGCCGGTTACGCGCTCGCCCGGCGGGGACGACCCGTCATCGGCATCGTGCTCTGCGGGTGCGCCGCGGCGGTGAAAATCCCCGCGCTGATCGGCGCCGTCTACATCGGCTGGGCCTGGCTGGGGGAGGGCCGCAGCATCCGCGAGCGAGTCCGACCGGTCGCGACGGCGTTGCTGATCGCACTGGGGACGATGGTCGGCATCTCGGAGGCGGCCGGACTCGGTTGGGGGTGGGTGAGCGGCCTCACGAACCCCGATACCGTCCGTTCCTGGCTCGACCCGGCGACCGGGATCGCGCTCGTCCTCGGCCATCTCGTTACGATTGCCGGCCTCGGCTACCACACCCACGGGATCCTCACCGTCACGCGAGGTTCGGCGTTCTTCGTCGCGGCGGTCATTTCCCTCTGGCTGCTCGGGCGTTCGGAACGGATCGGTCCGCTCAAGGCGCTCGGATGGAGCCTGCTCGTCGTCGTCCTCCTCAGCCCGGTCGTCCAGCCCTGGTATCTGTCGTGGGGCTTCGTCTTCCTCGCGCCGATCGCCGAGGGCCTGGTCCGCCGGATCGTCGTCGTCGTCTCGGGGATCGCCTGTTTCCTCGGCCTTCCCGGGGGGTGGGCGCTTGCCGACGAGATCGGTGCGGCCAATCCCGTCCTCGTCGCAGTGGCGTGTACCGCGCTCGTCGCCATCGGCGCGTTCTTCCTGCTGCCGAAGTTCCGGCGGATCAGCCCGGCGCGCAAGGAACTCGTCGGCTCGCCGTAGCGCCGCTCAGAGCAGCAGCTGCATGAGGTCGACGTCGAGCCAGCGGCCGAACTTCCGGCCGACTTCGCGCTCGGTTCCGATGAGCTCGAACCCGCACGACCGGTGGAGCGCGATCGACGCCTTGTGATCGCCGACGATGCGCGCGATCACGGCGTGGAAGCCGTGGAGCCGGGCGGCAGCGACAAGCTCGGTGAGGAGCGCCGCGCCGACGCCTCGGCGGCGATGGGTCGCGGCGACGTACACGGAGTCCTCGACCGTCGTGGAGTAGGCCGGGCGCGGCCGGTACGGGGAGAGCGAGGCGAAGCCGATGATCTCAACCCCGTCGACGGCGACGAGGAGCGCGTAGACACCAGCGTGCTGAGCCATCCACTCCGCCTGCTCGGCGACGGTGCGCTCGACGAGATCGAAAGTGACTGTCGAGCCGGCGACCTCGGCGTTGTAGATCGAGCGGATCGCCTCGGCATCGTCGGGACGCGCCGCGCGAATTTCCACGTCGCTGACACTACCGACGACGTGCGATGGGAGAGGCGGACGGCGAGGAGGGGGCCTGCCCGCGGGTAAGATGCGACCCGTCAAAACCGGTTCTGGGTCCGTCGCCCCCTTAGCTCAGTCGGCAGAGCACAGCCATGGTAAGGCTGGTGTCGTCGGTTCGATTCCGACAGGGGGCTCGCAGTCGAAGGCGGCGTAGCTCAGTTGGTAAGAGCACACGGCTCATAATCGTGGGGTCGCCGGTTCGAGTCCGGCCGCCGCTACCACACCTTCCGACGACGAAGGGGTGATAGGTCCCTAACGTGGACAACGCGCTGTCGACCGCGACGCCGGCGGGCAAGACGAGGAGCCTTTGGTGGCGAAGAACGAGAAGCGGATCAAGGTCACACTCGAGTGCGAGGTGTGCAAGCGCCGCAACTACATCACGACGAAGAACAAGCAGAACGACCGTGAGCGGATCGAGATGCGCAAGTACTGCCGCTTCGACAGGCAGCACACTCTGCACAAAGAGACCCGGTAGTTGCGGCTGGGCGCCGCGGCACGTCTGCCGGCGGGACTGTGGTTGTGAGCGGGGGCCCGTTGCTCTCGCCGTCGCGTGCCGAGGCGCGCTCGCCGACGGAAGTGCGGGTGCGACCTGGTGCTAACGTCATACGGCCCAAGGCGGAGCGATGCGGGCACGCCATGACGGACGGGCGCGTCGCCTCTAGGGCAGTAGCTCAACTGGCAGAGCACCGGTCTCCAAAACCGGCGGTTGGGGGTTCGAGTCCCTCCTGCCCTGCTCATCTGCCGGACAAGAGGACGACGACGTGAACAGAGAGACGAGACGGCTCCTCCAGCGACAAGGACAGCTGGGAGCCGATGGGATGCCGACGACGCGACGCGCCCCACCGGTGGCGGCGGCGCGTCGGCCGCCGGAGCGCGAGCGGGTCGGGATCGCCCGGCGGATCGGTACGTACCTGCGAGAGGTCCGCTCCGAGCTGGCGAAAGTCCTTTGGCCGCGTCGAGAAGAGGTCGTGACCTACTCGACCGTGGTTCTGACGACGCTCGTGCTGCTCGCGTTGTTGATCTTCGGGCTGAACTACGTGTTCGCGCGGGGCGTGATCTTCCTTTTCCACCGGTGAGGGCCCGGCGGGTGCGGGTCGTGGTCCGAAAGGGGCGGGCCCGTTCCGAGGATCGATGACAACCAGACAATGAGGCCCAAGTGGGTGAGGCGAGCGAGCGACCAGCGACGATGGTGACGACGACCGACGCGAACGAAGACGACACGGCCCGGACCGCGACCGATGCCATCGGCGCGCCGGAGCCTGGTGTCGCGTCGACGGCCGGCGAGGCAACGGGAGACAAGGTCCGGGACGAGGCGCCCGATACGGAGATGGCTGCGGCCGAGTCCCCGGACGGCGATGTCGAGCCCCCCGCCGGCGGGGAGCTCGACGAGCTCGTCGAGGTGGAACGGTCGCGGCCCCCGAGTCCTTTCGACCGACCCGGCGAGTGGTTCGTCGTCCACACCTACGCCGGCTACGAGAACAAGGTGAAGTCGAACCTCGAGAGCCGGATCGCGTCGATGAACATGGAGGAGCGGATCTACGAGGTCGTCATCCCGATGGAAGAGGTCGTGGAGTTCAAGGGCGGTAAGCGGGTCACCGTCCAGCGGAAGGTCTTCCCGGGCTACCTGCTCTGCCGGTGCGAGCTCGACGACGACTCCTGGTCCGTGATCCGCCAGACGCCCGGCGTGACGAGCTTCGTCGGCCCGGGGACGAAACCGACGCCGTTGTCACGGGCCGAGGTCGAAGGCATCCTCGCGGTCCGCGAGGAGGGCACCGAGAGTCCGCGCGCGAGGCGACCCCGCCTCGAGCACGAGGTCGGCGAGACGGTGCGCGTGAAGGAGGGGCCGTTCGCCGACTTCACCGGCGAGGTCGCGGAGATCAACGAGGACCAACTGAAACTGAAGGTCCTCGTCAACATCTTCGGGCGGGAGACGCCCGTCGAGTTGGAATTCAGTCAGGTCGCGAAGCTCTAGGTTCGTAACGAGGAGAAAGAGCGTTCCATGGCCCGCAGGCGCGTCACCGCCGTCGTCAAGATCCAGCTCCCCGCCGGGGCGGCGACACCCGCGCCCCCCGTTGGGACGGCGCTCGGTCCCCACGGGGTCCAGACGATGGAGTTCTGCAAGCAGTACAACGCCGCGACCGAGTCGAAGCGGGGCACGATCATCCCCGTCGAGATCACGATCTACGAGGACCGCACGTTCAGCTTCATCCTGAAGACCCCGCCGACGACGGTGCTGTTGCGCGAGGCGGCCGGGCTCGAAAAGGGGACGGGCCTTGCCGGCCGAGAGCAGGTGGGGACGATCACTGACGAGCAGCTCGCCGCGATCGCCCGGACCAAGCTCCCCGATCTCAACGCGAACGACCTCGAGGCCGCGAAAAGGCAGGTCGAGGGCACGGCGCGGTCGATGGGCATCACCGTGTCGCGCTGAGTGGGCGCGATGACGAGGACAAGAGGACGGACGTGATGGCGAACAAGGGCAAGCGGTACGTCGACGCGGCGAAGAAGCTGGATCGCGAGCGTCTCTACTCGCCCGCCGAGGCGGTTGACCTCGTGAAGAGCCTCGCGCAGGCGAAATTCGACGAGACGATCGAGCTCGCGGTGCGTCTCGGCGTCGACCCGCGCCGTGCTGAGCAGATCGTGCGCGGCTCACTGACCCTGCCCGCGGGGACCGGCCGCCAGGTCCGGGTCGCGGTGTTCGCGGCCGGCGAGGCTGCCGCAGCGGCGAGAGCTGCCGGTGCCGATTTCGTCGGCGCCGACGACCTGATCGCCCGGGTGGAAAAGGAAGGCTTCTTGGACTTCGAGGTGGCGATCGCGACCCCCGACCTCATGTCGCAGGTCGGTCGGCTCGGCCGGGTGCTCGGTCCCCGGGGATTGATGCCGAACCCGAAGGCCGGGACGGTGACGAACGACGTTGCCGCGGCGGTCGCCGAGTTCCGCTCCGGACGTGTCGAGTACCGAACGGACCGGACCGGAAACGTCAACCTCCGGGTCGGCAAGGCGTCGTTCGGCCGGACCCAGCTGCTCGAAAACGTCCGGGCGGTGCTCGACGAACTGGCCCGCGCCAAGCCCGCGACCGCCAAGGGCAAGTACGTGCGCTCGGTCACCCTGGCGTCGACGATGGGACCCGGGGTGCCGATTGACCCGAGCCGGATCCGGATCACGGACGAGGATCTCGTCGCGACGGCGTAGTCGGGGCCGAACTGGCCGTGTAACCTGGCGTCGATGAGCGGGCGTGCGCCCGCCCAGGCCTGAGACATCCGGTGCGCCGCAGAGCGCATAAAGGGCGCAAGCCCGCCTGACGAGGCAAGCAGTGCCACCGCTTCCCCGTCTCGCTGGCCGGCGCGGCGCGGTCGACCTGTACGGAGGGAGCGAACGTGGAGACTGGAGTGCGTCCGCCACGACCGGAGAAGGTCGCGGTCGTCGATGACGTGCGCAGCCGCCTGCGCGCCGCCGCGGCGACGATCGTCACGGAGTACCGGGGCCTTTCCGTGGCCCAGATCCAGGTCCTGCGCCGGGCGTTGACCGCCGCCGGTGGCGAGTACAAGGTCTACAAGAACACCCTCGTTCGTCGGGCCGCGCGCGAAAACGGGCTCACCTCACTCGACGACCTGCTCGACGGCCCGACCGCGCTCGCTTTCGTCGCCGGGGACGTCTCGGCGGTCGCCAAGGCGCTGAAAGAATTCGCCCGGACGAACCCCAGGCTCGTTGTCAAGGGGGCGCTCGTCGGGGGTGGGCTGTTCGACGCGGCGCAGACGTCGGCTCTCGCCGACCTGCCTTCGCGCGACGTCCTGCTTGCCCAGATCGCCGGCGCCCTCGCGGCGCCGCTCCAGGCGTTCGCCGGGCTGTTGACAGCACTGCCGCGCAAGTTCGCCTACGGCCTGGCGGCGCTGATCGACCAGCGGGGCGGCGTCTCGGCGGCGAACGAACCGGTCGCTGGAAGAAAGCCGGCCGAGGCGTCCAGCGCCCTGGCGCCGGATGCGGGGGGTGCCGACGACGCCGGGGGTGCGCCGCCGGAGCTGACGGCGGAGGCGCAGGCGGGGATCCCGCCGGTCGAGCCGGACTCCCCTGGGGCGGAGGCGCCCGACCCCGCTGGCGGCTGACGCCGGCCCAACCAGGTCATTGAGATCGAAAAGAGAAGGGAAACGAGATGGCGACGAAACAGAGCATCCTCGACGAGATCGCGAAGATGACGGTCCTCGAGCTTGCCGATCTGCTGAAGGAGTTCGAGGAGCGGTTCGGCGTGACCGCGGCCGCGCCCGTCGCCGTGGCGGCGGCGCCCTCGGCCGGCGGCGCGCCGGCTGGCGGCGAGGTCGAAGTCGAGGAGCAGGACGAGTTCGACGTCATCCTGGCGGCCGTTGGGGAGAAGAAGATCCAGGTCATAAAGGAGGTGCGCGCCCTTACGAGCCTTGGTCTGAAAGAGGCCAAGGACCTCGTTGACGCGGCCCCCAAGCCCGTCCTGGAGAAGGCCTCGAAAGAGGACGCCGAGAAGGCAAAAGCGCAGCTCGAGGCGGCCGGGGCGACGGTCCAGCTCAAGTAGTGGCTCGTCGGGAGGGCCGACGGCGCGGCGGGTCGTCCCAGCTGGGGGCGTCTTGACCGGGCCCCGCGCGTCCCGTACCCTGCCGCGAGGACAGGCGCGTCTCTGTTGTCCTTTGTGTTCGCGCGCGCCTATGCTTAGAGCTGTCGTGCTCGTCCGTCGCGCTTCAGATCTCGTCGTGCGGTGACGCGCGCCCTCGGCGCAGTCACCGACGGTGGTCCAGCTTGACCTGCTCTGGCGAGGAGTAGCCCGTTGCCGTCACGTTTCCGCACTCCGGAACGTTTTTCTTTCGCAAACCTCGATGAAGTCCTGAAGCTGCCCGATCTCGTCGCCGTCCAGCGCGACTCGTTCGAGTGGTTCTTGCACCGGGGGCTCGCCGAGACCTTCGCGGACATCAGCCCGATCGAAGACTTCACCGGCCAGCTCCAGCTGAAGCTCGACTTCGACCCCGAGGACGTCGACCTGCGGCCGGAGCCAAAGTTCGACATCGACGAGTGCAAGTCCAAGGACATGACCTACGCCGCGCCGATCTTCGTCCGGGCCCAGTTCATGAACGCCTCGACGGGCGAGATCAAAGAGCAGACGGTCTTCATGGGCGACTTCCCGATGATGACGCCGAAGGGCACGTTCATCATCAACGGGACCGAAAGGGTCGTCGTCAGCCAGCTCGTCCGGTCGCCGGGCGTCATCTTCCAGCCGGGCCGCGACGCGAAGACGATCGTCACCGGGACCGTCCACCCCTATCGGGGCGAGTGGATCGAATTCGACGTCGAGGCGAAGCCCGGCCGCGACGTGACCGCGGGAACCCGGGTCGCCCGCAAGCGGCGCCTGTCGCTCTTCGTCTTGTTGCGCGCCCTCGGCTACGAGGACGAGGCCTTCCTGGAGCGTTTCGTCCGCCACTTCGACTTCCTCGCCAGCCAGTGGGAAAAGGAGCGGGAGCTCATCCCGAGCCGCGACGACGCCCTGCTCGAGATCTACAAGAGGGCGCGCCCGGGCGAGCCGCTCTCCCTCGAATCGGCGCGGGCGTACTTCGAGAACGCCTTTTTCAACCCTCGTCGCTACGACCTCACCCGGGTCGGCCGCTACAAGCTCAACCGCAAACTCGGGCCCGAGATCGAGAAGATCTCCCAGATCCTCGAGGTCGACCTCGAGCGTCCCGCCCCAGGTCAGGGGGTGCTGAGCCCGAGCGAGATCCTCGCGGCGTCGACCTACATGCTCCATCTCGCCGACGGCGAGCCCGGCTACCGGCTCGACGACCAGGACCACTTCGCCAACCGGCGCATCCGGTCGGTCGGGGAACTGATCCAGAACCAGGTCCGGATCGGGTTGTCGCGGATGGAACGCGTCGTGCGGGAGCGGATGACGACCCAGGACGTCGAGGCGATCACGCCCCAGACGCTCATCAACATCCGCCCGGTCGTGGCGGCGATCAAGGAGTTCTTCGGGACGAGCCAGTTGTCGCAGTTCATGGACCAGCACAACCCGTTGTCAGGCCTCGCCCACAAGCGGCGTCTTTCGGCCCTTGGACCGGGCGGGCTGTCCCGAGAGCGCGCCGGTTTCGAGGTGCGCGACGTGCACACCTCGCACTACGGGCGGATGTGCCCGATCGAGACGCCCGAGGGTCCGAACATCGGTCTTATCGGCCACCTGGCGACGTACGCGCGCGTGAACGAGCACGGCTTCATCGAGACCCCGTATCGCAAGGTCGTGAACGGCCGGGTCACGGAGGAGATCGTCTACCTCGCGGCCGACGAGGAGGAGGAGTACGTCATCGCCCAGGCCTCGGCGACGCTCGACCGCAACGGCCGGTTCACCGGGGAGCGCGTGCTCGTCCGGCGTGGCCCGCAGGGCGCCGGGGTGCGCGTCGGCGCGACGACGACGTCGTACGGCACGACGAGCGAGGTCGACTACGTCCCACCGGCCGAGGTCGACCTGATGGACGTCTCGCCGAAGCAGATCGTCTCGGTGTCGACGGCGCTCATCCCCTTCGTCGAGCACGACGACGCCAACCGGGCGCTGATGGGCGCCAACATGCAGAAGCAGGCGGTGCCCCTGCTCGTCTCGGAGGCGCCTTTCATCGGCACGGGCGTCGAGGCCCGAGCCGCCCAGGACGCCGGCGAGGTGGTCATGGCCGTCGGAGCCGGACGGGTTCTTGAGATCTCGGGCAACCAGGTCGTCGTCGAGTACAAGCCAGGGCAGAAGGACCGCTTCGGCATCGAGCTCGGTCGTAAGACCTACCCGCTCGCCAAGTTCCGCCGCTCGAACCAGAACACCTGCATCAACCAGAAGGTGCTCGTCGACGAGGGCGACGAAGTGGATGTCGGCGACGTGATCGCCGACGGGCCGTCGACGCACAACGGCGAGCTCGCCCTCGGCAAGAACTTGCTCGTCGCGTTCATGCCCTGGGAGGGCTACAACTACGAGGACGCGATCATTCTGTCCGAGCGCGTCGTACGCGACGACGTGCTGACTTCGATCCACATTGAAGAGCACGAGGTCGATGCCCGCGACACCAAGCTCGGCCCCGAGGAGATCACGCGGGACATCCCGAACCTGTCGGAGGAGATCCTCGCCGACCTCGACGAGCGCGGGATCATCCGCATCGGGGCGGAAGTCGGCCCGGGCGACGTGCTCGTCGGCAAGGTGACCCCCAAGGGGGAGACGGAGCTCACGCCGGAGGAGCGGCTGTTGCGCGCGATCTTCGGCGAGAAGGCCCGCGACGTGCGGGACACGAGCCTCAAGGTGCCCCACGGTGAGTCGGGCAAGGTGATCGACGTCCGCGTCTTCTCCCGTGACGACTCGCACGAGCTGCCGCCCGGCGTGAACCAGCTCGTGCGCGTCTACGTCGCCCAGAAGCGCAAGATCACCGAGGGCGACAAGCTCGCCGGACGACACGGCAACAAGGGCGTCGTCTCGAAGATCCTGCCGATGGAGGACATGCCGTACGCCGAGGACGGAACCCCCGTCGACATCATCTTGAACCCACTCGGCGTGCCGTCCCGGATGAACGTCGGCCAGGTCCTCGAGGCCCACCTCGGCTACGCGGCGCGCTGGGGCTGGGATGGGGCGGCCGGGAGCTCGACGCCCACGACGCTGGCGCGCGGCAACGAGCAGAAGACGCGCCCGAAGACCGACCCGGCGGTGTGGATCTCGACGCCGGTCTTCGACGGGGCGCACTGGGACGAGAAGTCCGAGGCCGGACGGCACCCGACGATCAAGTCGATCTTCGAGCACCTCCACAACGACGCCACCGACGGTTCGGCGCGCCTCATCCAGCCCGACGGCAAGGTGACGCTCTACAACGGCCGGACGGGCGAGCCCTACGACAACCCGATCAGCATCGGGTACATGTACATCCTGAAGCTCGCCCACTTGGTCGACGACAAGATCCACGCCCGATCGACGGGCCCGTACTCGATGATCACCCAGCAGCCGCTCGGCGGGAAGGCACAGTTCGGCGGGCAGCGCTTCGGTGAGATGGAGGTCTGGGCCCTCGAGGCCTACGGCGCCGCCTACGCGCTCCAGGAACTGCTCACCATCAAGTCCGACGACGTGCTGGGACGCGTGAAGGTCTACGAGGCGATCGTGAAGGGTGAGAACATCCCCGAGCCCGGCATCCCCGAGAGCTTCAAGGTCCTCATCAAAGAGATGCAGTCGCTCTGCCTCGACGTCGAGGTGCTCGGTGCCTCCGGCGAGGAGATCGAGATGCGGGAGCTCGACGAGGACGTGTACCGCACAGCCGAGGAGTTGGGGATCGACATCAGTCGGCCCGAGCGCGGCTCGGACGAAGAGGACGCCCGTCGCGCCGCCGAGAGGAGCTTCTAGGTGATCGACGTCAACGATTTCGACCAGCTGCGAATCGGTCTCGCCACGGCGGACGACATCCGGACGTGGTCGAAAGGCGAGGTGAAAAAGCCCGAGACGATCAACTACCGGACGTTGCGTCCGGAAAAGGACGGCCTCTTCTGTGAGCGCATCTTCGGCCCGACCAAGGACTGGGAGTGCTACTGCGGCAAGTACAAGCGGGTCCGTTTCAAGGGGATCATCTGCGAGCGGTGCGGCGTCGAGGTGACGCGCTCGAAGGTCCGCCGGGAGCGGATGGGCCACATCGAGCTCGCCGCGCCGGTCGTCCACATCTGGTACCTGCGCGGGACCCGGTCGTGGCTCGCCTACCTGTTGATGGGGACGGAGGCCCGCGAGGAGCTGAAGGCAAAGCAGCTCGAGAAGGTCATCTACTTCGCGGCGTACCTCGTTACCCACGTCGACGAGGAGAAGCGCCACGCCGACCTGCCGAACCTCGAAGCGGAGCTCACAGTCGAGATCGGCGAGATCGAACGCG
>DASPQJ010000052.1:0-3996 GCA_035625025.1 Acidimicrobiales bacterium | reverse complement strand
ATCGCGTTTCGCCGGTTCGGCTCGGGTCCCAACCTTCTCCTCATCACGGGCGAGCACGGTTCGCTGACATCCTGGGACCCCGAGGTGCTCCTCGAACTCGGCCTGTATTACCGGGTGACGGTCTTCGATCTGCCAGGGATCGGCTACTCGCAGCGGGGTACGCGCGCGGCCTCGCTGTCGTCGCTCGCCGACTTGACGGCTGGGTTGATCTGGTCGCTCGGTTTGACACGGCCGACCGTGCTCGGCTGGGGCTTTGGCGGCGAAATCGCGATGGCGTTGGTCGAGCGCCATCCGGGCCTCGTCTGGCGGCTCGTTCTCGCCGACGCGATGCCGGGTGGGTCGGCTTCTTTCCGTCCGGCAGAGACGGTCGCGCAAACGCTCGCCTCGCCGTTGGCGACGACGGAGGAGATCTCCCGGCTGTTCTTCCCGACGCGCGCGCAAACGGCCCGGGCGAGCTGGCTCGCCGATGTCGGACAGCTCAGCCCTGATGACCTGACCGGACCGGCGATCGAGGCGCAGGGCGCTTTGGTTGGCCGCTCGTACCGCGACAACGCCGTGGCGCGCGATCTCGGGAGAATCAAGATCCCGTCGCTGATTCTGGCCGGATCTGAGGACGAAGTCGTTCCTGTAGCCAATTCCCGGGAGCTGTCACTCCGCATCGCGCGCTCGCGGCTTATCATCTTTTCCGGCGCAGGATATGCGAGCATCTTCCAGTATGCGCCGGACTTTGTCGACGCGCTCACGACGTTCACCAGTTCTTGAAAGAGATGATCACGTATACGGCCGTCTCACTACGGAGCTGGCCGCGTGGCGAAACAATTCACGCAAGCCACAAGGTGCTGACTGCGAGTGATCCCGTGACGACGATGCCGACCGATTCGTCGCGTAGCGGCTTCATCCGTCAGATGACGCACGGCTAAGACACGGATTTGGCTGCCTGTTGAAGCCTGGGAGCTGGTCAGACCCGTCACGGACTGGACAGCCGTGACACCTGCGAGTGCGACTGGCTCCGCCTAGGCGCACGGTTAATGTTTCGTCGTGACCGACGCGACGCGCCGCCATGATCCGGGCCGTCGCGGATTCGCGAGCGACAACTGCGCCTCGGTCCACCCGGAGGTGCTCGCGGCCATCGCTCTCGCCAACGAAGGGCACCAGGACTCCTACGGCGACGACGTCTACACCACGAACCTCCAAGAGATCTTCCGGCGTCATTTTGGGCAAGGGGCGCGGGCCTTCCCGGTTTTCAACGGCACCGGCGCGAACGTCGTGAGCCTGCAGTCGATGACGGACCGTTGGGATGCCGTGATCTGTGCGGCCTCATCGCATCTCAACACCGACGAATGCGCGGCCGCCGAGAAGGTCGCCGGGATCAAGCTCCTCACGCTCGCCGCTCCCGACGGCAAGATCACCGTCGAATCGCTCGGAGTCCACGCCTGGGGATGGGCTAACCAGCACCGAGCCGCGCCACGCGTCGTCTCGATCACGCAGTCGACGGAGCTCGGCACGTGTTACACGCCCGACGAGGTCGCGCGCATCTGCGAGCGCGCCCACAGCTACGGCATGAAGGTGCACGTGGACGGCGCTCGTCTCGCCAACGCCGCTGCGACGCTCGGGACCGGCTTCGAGGCGATCACGACGGCCGTCGGGGTCGACGTCGTCTCGTTCGGCGGAACGAAGAACGGCCTGCTTTTTGGTGAGGTGATCGTCGTCTTGAACCCCGACGCGGTACGGGGACTCCTCCATCTCCGGAAGGCGGCGATGCAGCTGGCTTCGAAGATGCGCTTCGTTTCGGTGCAGTTCGAGGCGCTCCTCGGCGGGGATCTCTGGTTGCGGAACGCGTCACATGCAAACGCCATGGCCCGGCGACTCGAGGAGCGGGTCAGGGGTCTTCCGGGAGTCGAGGTCAGCCGGCCGGTCCAGGCCAATGCCGTGTTCGCCCGCTTGCCTGCAGAGTTGACGCGTCGGCTCCAGGGGCGGTTCCACTTCTACACCTGGGATGTGCCGACTGGCGAGGTCCGCTGGATGACGGCGTTCGACACGACGGAAGCCGACGTCGACACGTTCGCGGCGGCGATCGCCGAGGAAGTGCGCGCGGCTTGACTGGCGTCGGCCGACTCGAGCTCGCGTGTGGAGTTCGTGAAGTGCTCGAGGTCAAGGGCGAACGTCCCACCGCCCAGCTCGCAGTCGAGAGCGTTTTCGCTGCCAGGGGCGCGCCGCGAGTGCAAGAACAAATAGGAAAGGGGTTCGACGATGTTGCGACGACGACGGAGACCCGCGATGACGAATGACGTCGACAACGTTCCGATCATCGAGCGGCCACCGGATATGGTGCGCGAGGACGCCGCAGAGGTCGCGCCTCGTGACAGTGAGGTTGATTTCGACGACGAGACCGAGGACGAAGTGCCCCCGCTCGACGTGGTCGAGGCGGCGGAAGTGGGCGCGCTGCTCGACGATCCGGAGTCACTGGACGACGAGGAGGCGTGACCGGATCTCGTCGATCCCGCAGGCCCGGTTCGTTTTCAACCCGAAAAAGTGGCGGGGGCCGGAGCGACACGAGACCTCTGTCGCGAGGTGCAGCCCCGCAGGGCAGCCGTGCAGACGGCAGATCACCTCGGCGTTTGTGTCAGGCTGCAACGTCCCCGCCGGGATAGGCCGAGCGATCTGTAGCGCCGCCCTCCGTCCGGATACTTGAGCGACGTCGGGCCGCGGCGTCTGGCTGGGACAGATCTGCCACGGCGGGGAAGAGGGGGGTCACCGCGCGCGGGGGACTGACGGCGAAGGCTGGTCTTTACCTCGCGTTTGATTAGCGGTCCGCCACCCCGCAACTCGCGCCCGGCAATCCTTGGCGGAGGAGGCGGTGACGCGCGACGACCGGTAACGGCTTTACGTATCTGCGGTCCAGGCGTTGGTGCGGGCGAGAGGACTCGAACCTCCAACCCCGAAGGGACCGGGACCTAAACCCGGCGCGTATGCCAATTTCGCCACACCCGCATCGGTGACGAGCATCCCCACTCGCCTCTTTGCGGTGCGAGTTTACCGATTGGCGGATCGCGGCCCCGACGGGTTCTCGTATCGATCGTCCCGGATCCCGGACCACGAAGGGGCGGGGCGCTGAAACGCGCCCCGCCCCTTTCAGTTCCAGTGTTGGTTACTTCAAGAGATTGATCACCGCGATGAGGGCACGCTCGCGTGCCTTCAGGGCGGACAGCCGCTTCGACAGGTGCAGGCGAACCGCACCATGCGCCCTCGCGAGTGCCCGCTCGGTCATCTTGATCTCCGACTTGAGGATGACGAGCAGCGCTTCGTCCCTCCTCAGCACCAACTCCGCCTTGGTGAGCCCACGGGTAACCGACGTGCTCACTGATCCGGCCACTGCCGACGCGACGCTGGAGCTAACGCCCACCGTGGTGCCAGCATTGGATCCACCCGGGTTACTCACGGCGACGGGCGGGCTTCCCACCGAAGACAGGGCGGGCGGGTCGTCGTCGGTGAAGGTCACCTGGGTCATCGTGTCCTCACCGATCACGACGGCGACCGACGACGCGGTGTTGGTCGTGGTCCCGATTCCGCTCGTGGCCCCTGCCACCAGCTCGCTGGTGAGCGTCGGGGTGCCAGCAACGTTCTCCGTGACGTAGGTCGGGGAGACGCTGATCGCAGCCGTGGCGTTACCCGCCGAGGCAAGCTCCGTCACGGTCTGGGTCGAGTTGTACGGGAATGTGGTCGGGGCGAGGCTTCCGCCGACGATCGCGCACCCGCCGAGCGGCACGGTGGTCGTGCCCTTGACCCCGGAGACGGTGAAGCTAAACGACGTCCCCAACGGCGCGGGTGAGCCCGCGGCCTTGCAGATCTCCAGTGTTCCGGGATCCGCGGCCTTGTTGGTGAAGGTGACGACCGCCTCGTTCACGGGCACTGTGAGGCTCGACGTGACAGGCGTGCCAACGACGATCTCGGTAGTCCGACCCGTGAGGGACGGGTAGGGGGTCACAACCGACTCAC
>DASPQJ010000051.1:0-2899 GCA_035625025.1 Acidimicrobiales bacterium | reverse complement strand
GCAGCTGTCCGATGACTTCCTCGAGGGGATCCGCCAGAAGCCCCGGGTGATCAAACGGGATGCTGACCTCCGCGATCGCATGCCAGGTACGCGCTCCTGCCTCGTCGAAGACCTTCATGCAATGCGGGCCCATACCCGTTGTCTACCGGCTGGCGTCGGACCGTGCGAACTGTCCCGCTGGCCGGGGGGGATCCGCATAGGCTGGCCTTTTCCCCGTCGGCGACTCCGGTACAGGGCCCCGGCCCTGTACCGCGGGGTGATCGAGCGGCGATGCGCCTGCGAAGTTACAGGTGGTGGATTGCGGCGGCGACGGTTGTCGTCGCGGCCGCAATCGTGACCGTGATGGTGACCGTAACGAGCACCGGCCCCTCCGAGCCCTCCGGCCTTTCCTCCCACAGCTTCGCGAACGGCGGAGGCCTCCTCCGTCTCGACGCGACCCTCGCGCAGATGTTCGACACCGGACAGGCTCCCGGTGCCACGAAGGTCAACCTCGCCGCCGTCAACTGCGGACCTCCTGGAGTACGACTCCGACCGGGTATCGACCTCGAGTGCGGACTCACAGCCTCAGTCGGTGCTGCGTTCCTGCTCGTCAAGCTGGAAGCTCCGAGCGCCCGGCGTTTTGCCATCGTCGAGATCGGCAGCGAACTCGGTCCCCTCACTGGTGCGGCACGAAGCGCCGATGAAGCATGTCATGTTAGATCACGTAATCTCTGTGCACCTGAGCCACCGGCGTCGCAGTACCCCCTGAAGGTGCTCGGCGGGGGCACGATCCCCAGCCCGGGGACGCCCGGTGTGATGCCCTGCGTCGGCGGTCCACGGGAACGCCCGACAGAGCTGGTCCTCGCCTGCGCCGATCTGAACTCGCTCGTGAAGAGCGTCTCGTGGTCGAGTTGGACGACACGTTCCGCCCGCGGCCACGGCACGCTCGTTGAGAACAACTGCACGCCATCGTGTGCCGCGGGCCGCTTCTACTCCTACCGGGCGACGATCGAGCTCGGCCGCGCCCTCCCGACCTACTACGGGTTGCTCTTTACGACCTACAGGGTGGCCGCCAACTCCCCCATCCGGCCGATGAAGTCGGACACTCTTAGCGGGACTCTCGCGACGGCGCCGAGCTGACCGGGCCCGATCCCCGAGTCGACCAGCCGACCGAGCTCGTTGGCCGGGAAGTGCCGGTCGCGCGCCGCACAGGCGTCACCGTCGTTCGCCACTGCGGTCCGGCGACCGACCGGACGACCGATTGGAGTGTGACCTCCACGATTCGCCGAGATCGTCGAGAGCAAGACCTCGCGCTACAGCGAGGTTCAGGCACTTATCGATCACATGCGAGAAGAGCTCGCCGCCACTTTGGTTTGGACCCGGACCTCTTCTCCGTCGATGGGGACTGCAACGGGCCCTACGTCAGCGTCGCCGAGTTCGACTCCTACGACGAAGCGATGAAGCAATCGAACGATCCCGCCGCTACTGAGTCTGCCAACAAGTGGGACGCTCTCCTCGATGAGCCTCCGAGGTCCTACAACCTCAACATCGTCCGGGACCTTGAGCGCCAGAGGGAACTCAGATCGGCGGCTCTGATCGCTGAATGGGCGTGGGCTGAGCACCCGCTCGGTCCTGACGGCGAGCTGAACAAGCTCGGGTTTTAGAAGTGCTCGCCGCCGATGAAAGCCGCGACTAGTAACTGCCACGCGGAGGCGCTCGTGGCTCGGGTCGTGCAGACGCCCGCGGAACTCCAGCGGCACCTCGACCAGATGCTCAAGATCGCGCAGGGCATGCGCGCCCACGGAGTCCCGGGATTCCCGGATTCGAATTCGCAGGGTGCCTTCTGGATGTCGCCGTCCGTTGCAACCGCACCGGGATACTTGGCAGCGGCCAAGACATGCGGAGGACCGTCGAAATAGCCCAGATATCGGAAAAGGCCGTTGCTGCGCCCGCCCACGACGGAGAGCTCGAGACGGCTCGACCAAAGGCGCCCACCAGAGACAGCCGGGAATGCCGAGCGAGCGCGCCGTACAGGCAATCGCCGAACCCAGCATGCCCCCGCTCCCCCACCGGGACCGAGCCGGCAGTTGTCGCGGACGAACGCGCGCCTCGGGCGAACCCCGTTCGGATTCGGCGCGCGCTTTTCAGATCGCTCAGATGCTCTCGCAATACGCGTCGACGACGGTCAACGCCGCGTCAAGGATCGCGAGACCCTCGGTCGCCTCGGCTTCGCTGATGGTGCACGGCGGCACGACGTGCAGCCGGTTGAAGTTCGTGAACGGCAGCAGCCCGCCTTTCAGACACGCCGCGACGAGCGCGACCATCGCCGGCGACGTCCCCCCGTACGGGGCGACGGGCTTCTTCGTCGCGCGGTCCTCTACGAGCTCGAGGGCCCAAAAGACGCCGAGCCCACGCACGTCACCTATCGACTGGTGCCGATCAGCCAGCTCGTGCAACCCGGGTCCGAGTACCTTCTCGCCGATGCACGCCGCGTTCTCGACGATTCGTTCCTCGCGCATCGCGTCCATCGATGCGATCGCGGCGGCACAAGCCAACGGGTGACCGGAGTAGGTCAGTCCTCCCGGGTAGATCCGCTCGTCGAAGGTCGCGGCGATTCGCTCCGAGATCATCACGCCGCCGAGGGGCACGTAGCCGGAGTTCACTCCCTTCGCGAACGTGATGAGGTCGGGCGTCACCGCCCAATGGTCGATGGCAAGCCATTTTCCGGTACGCCCGAACCCGCACATCACCTCGTCGGCGATGAAGACGATCCCGTGTCGGTCGCAGATATCCCGCACCCCGGCGAGATAACCGGGCGGCGGCACGATGATGCCGGCAGTGCCGGGAATCGTCTCAAGGATGATCGCCGCGACGTTCTCGGGTCCTTCGAAGGCGACAACCTGCTCGAGGTGCTCGAGGG
>DASPQJ010000050.1:0-4271 GCA_035625025.1 Acidimicrobiales bacterium | reverse complement strand
GGGAGGGAAGCTCGCCTACGACCTCACCGGCTTGTCGGAGTTCGAGACGAGCGTGCTGCGAGCCACGCTGGCGATTCCGGCCGGCGAGATCCGCCCGTACGCCTGGGTGGCGGCGGCGATCGACAAACCCCGGGCCGTCCGGGCGGTCGGCTCGGCTCTCGGGCGCAACCCCGTTCCGGTGCTCATCCCCTGCCACCGCGTCACCCGGTCCGATGGCACGATCGGCAACTACGGCGGAGGTCCGGCCCGGAAAGAGGCGCTGTTGCGGGCCGAGGGAGTCAATCTCGACGAGGTCGTCGCGCTCGCGGTCGCGGGCGTGCACTACGTCGGCTCGACGGCGACGAAGGTCGTCTGTCTGCCATCCTGCAAGGACGGGCGTCGGGTCGCGCCCCGGTATCGGCGGGGCTTTCGCGACCTTGGCGAGGCCGGGTCGGCCGGCTACCGGCCCTGTGGTCACTGCCGACCCGGTGTCCTGCGCTCGGCCTGAGAAGGGCGCGCCCTTCGGCCTCGGCTCGGCCCGGACGCCTTTTTTGGCCGGTCGGCTGCGATGGGGAGCTGCTAACCTGGCCACGTCGGCATTCGTCGACACCGGCGTCCGCGTGCGTGATGTCGGCCTTGTCCTCGGTCGGCGAGTGCGACCGAGGCACGAGATCCACGAGGGTTTGCGACTTCATGCTCGACAAGGCGGCGACGATCGCCGAGTACCGACTGCACGACAGGGACACCGGTTCGCCCGAGGTCCAGGTGGCGGTGCTCTCCGAACGCATCAACGGTCTCACTGAGCACCTCAAGCTGCACCGCGGTGACCACCACACCCGGCGCGGGCTCCTGAAGCTCAACGGGCAGAGGCGTCGCTTGCTCGACTACGTGCGGGCGAACGACGTCGAGCGCTACCGCGACCTGATCGCGCGCCTCGGCCTGCGCCGCTAGAGGACAGGAGTCATTTCGACCGGGCGGGTGCCCGGCGGGAAGAGAGCCGGAAGGCGAGGAGCGCCGCCCGGCTGAGAAGAGGTGTTCGACGGTCCCTTTTCGGGAGGCGTCAGCGCCTAAGACAGCGAACGGCGCCCGCGAGGCGCCAGCTGCCAGTCGCCGGGTCCTCGGCCCGTTCGAGTGCTCGACGACTGGGAACTGGCGATCGGGCGCCCCAGGATCCAAGGAGTGACATGGCCGAGGCCATCACTGTTTCGGGCCCGATCAGCGGGACCCATCGCACCCTGTCGTTCGAGACAGGCAAACTCGCCGGGCAGGCGGATGGAGCCGTCGTCGCCCGCATCGGCGACACCATGGTGCTCGTCACGGCGACCGCGGCCCACAAGGTCCGTGAAGGGCAGGATTTCTTCCCGCTCACAGTCGACATCGAAGAGCGGATGTACGCGGCCGGGAAGATCCCCGGCTCGTTCTTCCGGCGCGAAGGTCGCGCGAGCGACCTGGCGATCCTCACGGCCCGGCTCATCGACCGGCCGCTGCGCCCCTCGTTCCCGGCGGGCTTCCGCAACGAGGTCCACATCGTCGGCACGATCCTCGGGGCCGACCAGGAGAACCCGCACGACGTCGTGGCGATCAACGGCGCCTCCGCGGCCTTGATGATCTCGGGGATCCCTTTCGCCGGACCGATCGGCGCGGTGCGCGTCGCCTTCTCGGCGGCGGGCGAGTGGTTGCCGCACGCGACCTACCAGGAGGGTGACGCTTCGACCTTCGAGCTCGTCGTGGCGGGACGCGCCCTCGGGGAGGAACCGGACGCCGAGATCGCGATCATGATGGTCGAGGCCGGCGGGACGGAAAACGCCTTCGAGTACTTCGACACCGGCGCCCCGAAGGTGACCGAGGAGGTCATCGCCTCCGGACTGGAGGCGGCCAAGACCTGGATCCGCGAGTCGATCGAGCTGCAACGGGGGCTCGTTCGGGCCGCCGGGGCGAAGCCAACGATCCCGTACGAGGTCTTCGTCGAGTACGGCGAGGACGTGTTCGAGCGGGTCGTCGCAGTCGGCGGCGACAGGATCGCCGAGGCCAACGCGATCACGACGAAGGCCGAGCGCAGCGAGGCGCTCGACACCGTCTCGGATGAGATCGCCGCCGCGCTCGCCGAGGAGTTCACCGGACGCGAGCAGGAGATCTACGCCGCGATCCGCTCGCACACCAAGACGATCGTGCGTCGGCGCATCGTCGAGGAGGGCCTCCGGATCGATGGGCGGGGTCCGACGGACATCCGCCCCCTGTCGGCCGAGGTCGGCCTGATCCCGACCGTGCACGGATCGGGCCTTTTCCAACGCGGCGACACCCAGGTGCTGAATGTCGCGACGCTCGGCATGCCGCGGATGAACCAGATGCTCGACACGATCAGCGTCGACGAGACCAAGCGCTACATGCACCACTACAACTTCCCCCCGTTCTCGACCGGTGAGACCGGCATGATGCGCGGCCCGAAGCGCCGTGAGATCGGGCATGGCCTCCTCGCGGAACGCGCGCTCCTCCCGGTGATCCCGAAAGAGGAGGACTTCCCCTACACGCTCCGGCTCGTCTCGGACGTGCTCAGCTCGAACGGGTCGACGTCGATGGCGTCGGTCTGCGGTTCGACGCTGTCGTTGATGGACGCCGGAGTGCCGATCAGGGCCCCCGTCGGCGGGATCGCGATGGGCCTCGTCTACGCCGAGGGTCGGTACACGACGCTCACGGACATCCTCGGCGCGGAGGACGCTTTCGGTGACATGGACTTCAAGGTTGCCGGGACCCGCGACGTCGTGACGGCTCTCCAGCTCGACACGAAGATCGACGGATTGCCGGCCGAGGTGCTCGCCGAGGCGCTCCACCAGGCCCGCGAAGCCCGCCTCGCCGTGCTCGACGTGATGGCGGAGGCGATCTCCCGTCCGGCGGCGACGGTCAAGCCGCACGCGCCGAAGATCGTCACCTTCGAGATCCCGTTGGACAAGATCGGGGAGGTCATCGGCCCCAAGGGCAAGGTGATCAACACTTTGCAGCAGGAGACCGGTGCCGACATCGCGGTCGACGACGACGGTTCGGTCGGCCGGGTGACGATCGGAGCCAAGGAGTCTGTCGCCGTCGACGAGGCCCGGCGCCGGATCGAGCTCATCCTCGACCCGCCGTCGGCGGACGTCGGCAAGACGTACTCCGGCAAGGTCGTGAACATCACGAAGTTCGGGGCGTTCGTCAACATCCTGCCCGGAAGAGATGGTCTGCTCCATATCTCGCGCCTCGGCGGCGGCCGGCGGGTCGAGCGAGTCGAAGACGTCCTGGAGCTCGGTCAGTCGGTCGAAGTCATCGTGCAGGACATCGACCCGCAGGGGAAGGTCTCGCTCGCGCTCGTCGGCGAGGACGGTGAGCCGATCGGCGGCCGCGAAAGCGCGCCGTCGTCCTCGGAGGACACCGGCCGTCCCGCCCGCCGGGAACGCAGCGGGGACAGGGCGCCGCGCCCGGCGCCCGACTCAGCCGAACCGGCCGGTCGGATCAGGCGCGTCTCGTTCGAAGAGGAGTTCGCGGCCGAGATCGAGAATGACTTCGGCGAGCTCGGACCTGGCGCGTCCGTGACGCCCAGCGAGCGGAGGCCGGATCGCGGGCCTCGTCGGCGCGGCGGTCCGCGGCACTGACCGCCGTCGCCCGCCGGTCGCCGGCCACCGGCGATTCCTCCCTGACCGCGTCTTCGACGCTTCCCTGCGGCGTGCGGCTCGTCACCGAGCGGATGGTCGACGTGCGCTCGGCGTGCCTTGGCTTCTGGGTCGGCACCGGGTCGCGTGACGAGACGGCGAGACAGGCGGGGATCTCGCACTTTCTCGAGCACCTCTTGTTCAAGGGGAGCCCGACCCGCAGCGCCCGCTCGATCGCCGAGGGCATCGACGCCGTCGGCGGCGACATGAACGCCTTCACCACCAAGGAGTACACGGCCTTCTACATCCGCCTGCTCTCCGAGCACCTGCCGCTCGGCCTCGACGTGCTCGGCGCCATCATGACCGACCCGGCCCTGCGCCCCGACGACATCGAGGCGGAGCGCCAGGTCATCCTGGACGAGATCCTCATGCACGCGGACGAGCCGGCCGACCTGGCGGCCGAGCAGTGCACCGGGGCCATGTTCGGCGCCCATCCGCTCGGCCGCGAGGTGCTCGGCGTGCCGGCGAGCGTCACCGCCCTCGACGCCCCCGAGATCCGCCTCTTCTTCGACCACCACTACCGCACCGGCAATCTCGTCCTGTCCGCCGCCGGCGACGTCGACCACGGGGACCTGGCCGCCGACGTGGAGCGCCGCTTCGCCGGCCGCGGCG
>DASPQJ010000049.1:0-29322 GCA_035625025.1 Acidimicrobiales bacterium | reverse complement strand
GAGCGCCAGGGCCTGGCGCAGCGCCCCGCCGAGGTTGCCCCGTCCCGAGCCGTCGGGCGCCGGTCCGGACAGGACCTCCTCGAGCGTGCCGAGGACGGGGACCCGCAGCCGGCCGCCGCGGGGCAGCGTCGCCTCGGCCGCCAAGGCCGCGCCACACCGACAGTTCACCCGACGCCCTCCGGCGTTTGCCGCTTCGCTCGTCTCTTCGCTGGACAAGGACCTCGATCGCGGTGCGCAATGAAATCGTTGCCCGGACCGGATGACACCTCACCGACGGCATCACAGTGAGCGGGCGACGGGAATCGAACCCGCATGACCAGCTTGGAAGGCTGGAGCTCTGCCATTGAGCTACGCCCGCGCGCGCTCGCAGTGTAGTTGTGCGTGGTTTGTTCGCGGCCGTTGCTCGCAAAGCGCGGTCCGCCGTTAGGCGAACAGCGCCTCGCAATGCTGTCAAGGCCAGCTTCTCCATCTGTGCTGCGGCCACGTCGGCAGGTGGAGACCGTTCGTCACAATTGCCAGTGGCGATTGCAACATCGCCAGCGGGCCGCGAACGATCGTCGAGTTCGCGTTGTTTCTTCTCTCGGATCTCTGAGTCGTGAGGGCGGCGAGCATCGGTTCAGGACCTCAGACCGCAGATCTCGCCGGCATCAGAATTGGCCCGTCGTCTTCGACGGGTTCGATAGTCCTTGGTGTGAGTTGGCTGAGCGCGGGTGCCGGGAATCGTCCGGGTATGCGTGCCTCCACCGCCGGTCGGGGAGGCGGGATTCGAACCCGCGACCTCCTGCTCCCAAAGCAGGCGCGCTGACCAAGCTGCGCTACTCCCCGTCGGACTGATCGTACGGGAGGGAAAGGGGGCACGGACGATCCTTGTTCGGCCCCCGGCGCCTTAGACCAAGGACCAGTCACGTCGTGGCAGAGGACTGGCGCGTGACTCCGATTGACCCTCCCGCTTGGAGTCCAGGTACGTCACAAGCGGTCTTTGCGTCCTCCACCTTCGGATTTTGCCGGCCGACACGGCCGGTAGACTGCCGTGTCCATATGCGCACCTCCGTGGAACCGCTGGAGAAGAACCGGTTCAAGCTCACCATCGAAGTCGACGACGAGGAGGTGGCCCGGGCCGAGAAAGAGACGCTGGGGCGCCTGTCCAGAGATGCACGGATTCCCGGGTTCCGCCCGGGCCGCGTCCCGCGGCGGTTGCTTGAGGTCCGGCTCGGCCCGAAGCTGCTCCGCGAGGAGGTCTTGCGCGATGTCGTGCCGCGCTTGTATGGCGAGGCGGTGAAAGAGTCCGAGCTCGACGTCATCGACGCTCCGAAGATCGACATCACCTCGGGCGACGAGTCGGGGCCCGTGGCCTTCGACGCCGTGGTCGAGGTGCGGCCCGAGGTGTCGATCCCCGGTTACGAGGGTCTCGTCGTCACGGTTCCGAGCCCCCTCGTCACCGAGGCCGACATCGACGCGCAGATCGACCGGCTGCGCGAACAGTTCGCCTCGCTCGCCGAGGTAGGTCGGCCAGCCCGCGACGGCGACCTCGTAACCTTGGACGTGCAAGGCAGCCGTGACGGTCAGCCGGCCGAGGGCCTCGTCGCCGACGACCTCGTCTACCAGGTCGGGTCGGGCGGCATCGCGCGAGGGGTCGACGCGCACCTCGTCGGCGCGAAGGCCGGTGACATCTTCGAGATGGACGCCGAGACCGCTCCGGGAGGCCAGGCCCACCTGCGCCTGCTGGTGAAACAGGTGCGGGAGAAGGTCCTGCCCGTCGCCGACGACGAGTTTGCCTCGGACGCTTCCGAGTTCGAGTCCCTCGCCGAGCTGCGCGCCGATCTCGCGGCTCGTCTGTCCGTCGCGAAACGTCGAGAGGTGCGTGCGCTCTTGCACGCCCGCGCCGTCGATGCTCTCGCCGAGCTCGTGACGGATGAGATCCCGAAGGCGCTCGTCAATCGGGAAGCCGAGCTTCTCCTCAACGACTTCACCGAAAGACTCGCGGCCCAAAAGATCCTGTTGTCGACCTACTTGCAGGCCACGGGTACCGAGCAGGAGGCGTTCTTTGCGGAGTTCGAGGCGCAGGCGACGCGACAAGTGCGGGCGGATCTCGCACTTCGGGCTCTTGTCGCCGCCGAGCACATCGAGATCGACGAGGCAGAACTCGACGAGGAGGTCGTACGCCTCGCCGGCCTCGCTCATCAGACCCCGGCGGAACTGCGGTCGACAATCGACCGGGGCGGGGGGTTCGCTGGACTACGATCGCAGCTCAGAAGGGGAAAGGCCCTGGGCTGGCTCGTCGAGCATGTTGCCGTCGTCGATGACGGGGGGAACCCGATGGATCGAGCGGCGCTTCAGACTGACGAAGTCAACAGCGAGGCGGCCCGCGACGGGTCGGCTCGGGAACGATCGCCCGAAGAGGAGGCAGGACGGTGAGCGGGTACGACTACCTCGTCCCGACGGTCGTTGAGTCGTCAAGCAAGGGCGAACGCGCCTACGACCTGTACTCGCGGCTGCTGCGCGACCGCATCATCTTCATCGGAACGCCGATCGATGACACCGTCGCGAACCTCGTTTCGGCCCAGATGCTCTTCCTCGAGTCCGAAGACCAGGAAAAGGACATCAACATCTACATCAATTCGCCGGGTGGTGACATCACCGCACTGTTCGCGATCTACGACACGATGAAGTACGTCCGTCCGGACAAGTCCACCTTTTGCTTCGGTCAGGCGGCCTCCGCGGCGGCAGTTCTTCTCGCGGCCGGCACGAAGGGCAAGCGGTTCGCCCTTCCCCACGCTCGAATCCTTCTGCACCAGCCTTACGGCGGCGCGGCCGGTCAGGCGACGGACATCGAGCTGCAGGCCAAGGAGATCCTCCGGATGCGCGACATGCTGAACGAGATGCTCGCCGCCGACACCGGGCAGTCGATCGAGAAGATCCAGCGGGACACCGATCGCGATTTCATCATGAGTGCGGTGGAGGCGCGCGACTACGGTGTCGTCGACGAGGTGATCACGAGCCGGGAGGCTATTGACGTGTTGTCGGCGGCCGGCGCAGCCTGAGCGAGGGAGGGGACGTGGCCAAGTTCGGCGACGGCGGCGAACTCGTCAAGTGCAGCTTCTGTGGGAAATCCCAGAAGCAGGTGAAGAAGCTGATCGCTGGCCCTGGCGTCTACATCTGTGACGAGTGCATCGAACTCTGCAACGACATCATCGAAGAGGAGCTCTCCGAGACCTCGGAGGTTCGCTTCGAAGACCTCCCGAAGCCCCGTGAGATCTTCGACTTCCTGAACGACTACGTCATCGGGCAGGACCAGGCGAAGAAGATCCTCTCGGTCGCCGTCTACAACCACTACAAGCGTGTCCAGGCCGGCGCGCCGACGGACACCGACGTCGAACTGGCGAAATCGAACATCCTGCTTTTGGGCCCGACCGGATGCGGCAAGACGCTGCTCGCTCAGACGCTCGCGCGCATGCTCAACGTGCCCTTCGCCATCGCCGACGCGACGGCGCTCACTGAGGCCGGGTATGTGGGTGAGGACGTCGAGAACATCCTTTTGAAGTTGATCCAGGCTGCCGACTACGACGTGAAGAAGGCCGAGACCGGGATCATCTACATCGACGAGATCGACAAGATCGCGCGTAAGAGCGAGAACCCTTCGATCACCCGGGACGTTTCCGGAGAGGGGGTCCAGCAGGCGTTGCTGAAGATCCTCGAGGGGACGACGGCTTCCGTCCCCCCCCAGGGCGGCCGCAAACACCCGCACCAGGAGTTCATCCAGATCGACACGACGAACGTCCTTTTCATCTGTGGCGGTGCGTTTGCCGGCCTCGATCGGATCATCGAGTCGCGAATCGGCCGGTCGGGGATCGGGTTTCGCGCCGAGATCCGACGGCCCCGACGCGACAATGAATCGCGGCTGCTGCTCGAGGTGCTTCCCGAGGACCTGTTGAAGTTCGGCCTCATCCCCGAGTTCGTCGGTCGCCTCCCGGTGATCGGGGCAGTTTCGAACCTCGACCGCGACGCGCTCGAGCGCATCCTCGTCGAGCCGAAGAACGCGCTCGTGAAGCAGTACCGCCGCGTGTTTGAGCTCGATGGCGTCGAGCTCGAGATCACCGACGACGCTCTCGAGGCGATCTCCGAGCAGGCGCTGCTGCGCGGGACGGGGGCACGGGGTCTGCGCGCGATCCTCGAAGAGGTGCTCCTCGAGGTGATGTACGACCTTCCGTCGCGCAGCGACGTCGGACGGTGTGTCGTCGACAAGGCGACGGTCCTCGAGCACGTCGCGCCGACTCTCGTGCCTCGGAGTGCCGACGAGAAGTCGGACCGGCCGCGCCGTGCGGCATCCTGATCGGTCGCGCGATCACCGGTCGGCCGGCGGCGACGAAACCGGATCAGGGACCGAATCTCTGGGAGAAGTGCTCGCCTGGCTCGACCGGCACATCAATCTTGAGGCGATCGAGCGCGGGGCCGCCGGACGGGCCGCGCAACCCACACTCGAGCGGATCGCGGCACTCACGCGGGCGATGGGCGATCCCGAGCGTTCGTTCCCGTTCATCCACATCACTGGAACGAATGGCAAGACGTCGACGACGAGACTGTGCTCCGCGCTACTCGCGGCACAGGGGCTGTCCGTCGGCACGTACACCAGCCCGCACCTCACCGCGCTGAACGAGAGGATCTCCTGGAACGGGGAGCCGATCTCCGACGACGACCTTGTTGAGGTGCTCAGCCCGCTACTCGCCCTTGAGGACTTCGTGCGGGCGGAGAACCCGGGAATGCTGGCACCGACCTGGTTCGAGCTCATGACGGCGGCTGCATTCCGCTTCTTCAGCGACGTCGCGATCGACGCCGGAGTCCTCGAGGTGGGGTTGGGCGGGCGCTTCGACGCGACGAACGTCGCGGACGGCGACGTCGCCGTGGTCACGAACATCGCACTCGACCACGTCTCGATCCTTGGGGCGACCCGAGCTGCCATCGCCTGGGAGAAGGCGGGCATCGTGAAACCGGGCTGCGTCGCCGTCGTCGGGGAGAAGGACGACCGGATCGTCGGCATTTTCGAGGACGAAGCTCGCCGCGTCGGTGTCGCCGGCCTCTGGCGACGCGGGGTCGATTTCGATTGCGTCGACAACCTTGCGGCGCACGGCGGCCGGGTCATCTCGGTGCGGACCCCCGGCGCTACGTACGAGGATCTGTTCGTTCCGCTCTTCGGCGCGCACCAGGGGGACAACGCCGCGGTGGCGCTCGCCGCAGCCGAGGCTTTCTTCGGCTCCCCGCTCGACGCCTCGGTGGTTGCCGAGGGGCTCGCCACGGCCCAGGTTCCAGGACGACTGGAGATCCTCGAGCGCCGACCTCTCGTCGTCGTCGACGGCGCGCACAATCCGGCGGGGGCAGCCGCGTTGGGCGGGGCCCTGGAGGAAGACTTCGCTGCCGTCCGTCGGACAGTGGTCGTCTTCGGTTGCCTCAACGGTCGGTCGCCCGCCGACATCCTCGCCGCGCTCGGCACCGACCGGATCGCGCACGTCGTCGCCTGCGCGCCGCCGTCGCTGCGCGGCCTTCCAGCGTCCGAGATCGCCAGCGTGGCCCGGTCGCTCGGGCTCGGGGCGAGTGTCGCTGACTCGGTCGCCGAAGCCCTCGCCGCGGCCCGGGCACTCGTGTCCGAGGACGACCTCGTCTTGATCACCGGCTCGCTCTACCTCGTCGGCGCGGCACGCGAGCATCTCACCAGGTAGGGTCCAGGCCGCATGGATCGAACTCTCGTGATTTGCAAACCTGACGCCGTTCGACGCGGCCTTGTCGGTGAGGTCATCGCGCGCCTCGAGCGCAAGGGACTCCGCCTCGTCGCTGCGAGGCTCCTGCTCGTCGACGCCGAGCTCGCCAAGCGCCTGTATGAGGAACACCTCGGCAAGCCGTTCTTCGACGACCTCGTCGCGTTCATCACGAGTTCCCCGGCCCTCGCGATGGTCGTGGTGGGTCCGCCGGAAGTCTGGACGGTCGTGCGCAGCCTGATGGGCGCGACGGATCCCGCCCAGGCCGCGCCCGGTTCGATCCGGGGGGATTTGGCGAGCACGACGCCGGACAATCTCGTCCACGGCTCTGACGGGCCGCAGTCGGCGGCACGGGAGATCGCGCTGTTCTTTCCCGAACTGGACTAGCCGACCAGGCACGACGGCCCCGCGGGTCCGGCAGGCGGCGCCTTGTTCGGTCGCAAGTACTGCCCTAACCTGGCCGGATAGTCGTGAAACGGGAAGCAGGCCGGTCATGAACGCCAAGAGCTGGGGCGTCGCGGGTCGCGACATGGCGGTCGATCTCGGAACCGCGAACACGCTCGTCTACGTGCGCGGCAGGGGCATCGTCCTCAACGAGCCTTCGGTCGTCGCCATCAACGTCCTCGACGGTCAGCCGCTCGCCGTCGGTCACGAAGCGAAGCGGATGATCGGCCGAACCCCGAGCAACATCCAGGCGATCCGTCCGCTGAAAGACGGGGTGATCGCGGACTTCGAGATCTGCGAGATGATGCTCCGCTATTTCATCCGCAAGGTGCACTCGCGGCGCTTCTCAAAGCCCCAGATCGTGATCTGCGTGCCTTCCGGCATCACGGGCGTCGAGAAGCGCGCGGTCCAGGAAGCGGCTGAGTACGCGGGGGCGCGCAAGGCGTACATCATCGAAGAGCCGATGGCGGCGGCGATCGGGGCCGGTCTGCCGGTCCACGAGCCGACGGGAAACATGGTCGTCGACATCGGTGGCGGCACGACCGAGGTCGCCGTGATCTCGCTCGGCGGAATCGTGACGAGCCAGTCGATCCGGATCGCCGGTGACGAGCTGGACCAGGCGATCATCGCGTTCGCGAAGAAGGAGTACAGCCTGGCCCTCGGCGAGCGCACCGCCGAGGAGATCAAGATCATGATCGGTTCTGCTTGCGAGCTGGAAGAGGAACTGCACGCCGAGATCCGCGGCCGGGACCTCGTCACTGGCTTGCCGAAGATGATCGTCACCTCGACCCAGGACATCCGGCGCGCGATCGAGGAGCCCGTGGCGGCGATCGTCGACACGATCAAGGCGACGATGGACAAGACTCCGCCCGAACTCGTCGCCGACGTCGCGAGCCAGGGACTCGTTCTCACCGGGGGCGGCGCGTTGCTCCACGGTCTCGACGTCCGGCTGGCGGCCGAGACGAACATGCCGATCGTCGTCGCGCAGGATCCGCTGACCTGCGTCGCGGTGGGCGGCGGGATGTGCCTCGAGAACATCGACGCCCTCCGCTCGCTGCTCGCGTCCTCCACCCGCTGAGCAGTTCGAGGCTCGGCTGGTGGCGGCCAATCGACGCACGAGCCAGCGGTTGACGCTCGTGATGCTCCTGCTCGCTTCCCTCACGGTCCTCACGCTCGACTACCACGGGCAGGCAAGCCACGCCATCTCCCACGTGCGCAACGCTGTGCGCGACGCCATCAGCCCGATCCAGCGTGGTGTCGCGGCGGTGTTGCACCCGGTCGGCGATGTGTTCTCCGGAACGATCCACTACGGGTCGCTCGAGACCCAGAACCAGCAGTTGCGCGAAGCACTCGGTCAGATCCGGCTGAAGCTCGCGGGTGACGCCTACGCCTCGGCGGAAGCAGAGCGCGTCCTCGCGCTGGCCCACTTGCCGTTCGTCGCAGGCATCCCGCTCATCGCGGCCGAGGTGATCGGGAACTCGATGTCGAACTTCCAGTCGACCATCGAGCTCGGCAGCGGGACGTCGTCTGGCGTCGGGCCGGGCATGCCTGTCGTCGGGAACGCCGGACTTGTCGGTTCGGTCATATCCGCCTCGTCGTCGACCGCGACGGTGTTGCTCGTCACTGATCGCAGTTCGTCGATACCGGTCAGCGTCGGTATGACCGGCCTGTACCGGGCCCTCGGCGCCGGATACGGTCGGCCGCTCACGCTCGAGTACATCGCGGGGTCGACCAACCCTCACCGGGGCGAGCTCGTCTACACGAGCGGGCTCGGCGGGGGAGCGATCCCTGCCGGCATCCCGGTCGGAGTCGTGCGGTCCCTCCGGGTCTCGTCGGAGGGATCGCCGACGGCAGTCACCGTGACCCCGATCGTCAATCTCGACGACCTGCAGTTCGTCGCCGTCCTCGAGTGGCTCGAGCCGGGTTGAGCCGCCCGTTATGAGCAGGACACTGGTGTGACCGCGTCCGGCTGGTTGCGCCTCGTTGCCGTGGTCGTCGTCGGGTTGGTGTTCCAGGTCGCCGTGCTCGACGACATCACCGTGTTCGGCGCCCACCCCGACGTGATGATCCTCATCGCCGCGTGCGCCGGGATGGCCGCCGGTTCCCAGCGCGGCGCTATCGCGGGGTTCTTGGCCGGCCTCGCCGCCGATCTCGTCGTCAACCTCCCCTACGGGCTGTCGTCGCTCACCTTCGTCCTCGTCGGGTTCGGCACCGGCCTGTTGCAGGCGAACATCGCGGCCCGCGATGTCGAGAGCACGCAGGCCGCGGTGTGCGTCGCCGCTTCCGCCGCCGGAACGCTCCTCTACGCGCTCCTCGGCGCGCTCACCGGGCGGTCCGGCCTGCTCGGCCTGGGCACGGTGTATGCCGTTGTCGTCGTCACGCTCGGCGCCATCGTCCTTTCGTGGCCGGCGCTGCGGTGTCTGCGGTGGGTGTTCGCCGGATCGCGGGCCCGTCTCGGCCTCGTCGTACCGCGGGGTGGGAGCGCCGTGCGGTGAACTGGCGGAAGTACACCCGCCGCGCCGACCGCGCCCGCCGAGCGGCGCGCTGGAACGGGGAAGTCCGCCCCCGCAAAGTCTTGGACCTGCCCCCGCCGCGGGCCTCGACGCCACGACACGCCCCGGGGAGAAAGGGTCGACGCAGCGCGGGAGAACGGAAGCCCCGCCGACGAGTGCGTGTCGGCATCCGGCTTTCGATCGCGGCGGTGGTCGTGACCGGGATGTTCGGCACCCTGCTCGTCCGGCTCTGGTCGCTCCAGGTCCTCCAGGGACGCAAGCTGCACGTCGCCGCGGCGCAGACGACGACGCGGGAGGTCGTGACGCCGGCACCCCGGGGCGAGATCCTCGCCCGGGGCGGACAGTCGCTCGCCAAGGACACCTTCGAGTGGGTCGTGACCGTGCAGACGACGCCGGGCCTGAAAGGCGCCCGGATCGCCGACCCGGCCGTGAAACGCCGGCTCGTCGCCTTGATCCCGGGACTCTCGCTGAAAGGGATCGACGCCGACCTGACGAGCAACCAGTTCAGCCCGTACCAGCCGATCCCGGTGGCCTACAAGGTGTC
The DNA here is from genome assembly GCA_035625025.1 of Acidimicrobiales bacterium. GTDB lineage: Bacteria > Actinomycetota > Acidimicrobiia > Acidimicrobiales > Bog-793 > Bog-793. The sequence goes on along the minus strand of DASPQJ010000049.1, from coordinate 20,074 downwards.
GCCCGCAGCGGTCCTGTACATCGAGCAGCACCCGGCGGAGTTTCCGGGGGTCGACGCCCGCCAGGAGTCGGTTCGCGACTACCCGTATTCGGATCTCGCGACCCAGACGATCGGTTACGTGCGCCAGATCACCGCTCCAGAGCTCGCCCAGTGGGCGAAGTATGGCTACCACGAGGGCGAGATCGTCGGGCAGTCGGGACTTGAGAGCCAGTACGAGCTCTACCTGCAGGGCAAACCGGGCGTCGTCACCGAGGCGGTCAACCCCGAGGGCCAGGTGGTGAGGACGGTGTCGGCGAAGACCCCCGAGCCGGGAGACTCGGTCGAGCTCAACATCGACCTCAGCCTGGAAAAGGAGGTCAGCGCCGCCCTCGCCAGCGAGATCGGTGTCCTTCACGCCACGGGCAAAGCGGCACCGCTCGGGGCCGCGGTCGTGCTCGACCCCCGCAACGGTCAGGATCTCGCGATGGCGTCCTACCCAAGCTACGACGACAACTGGTGGATCACCGGGATGACGAACGCCCGCTACCAGGAATTGAACTCCGAGGTCGGCTGGCCGCTGAACAACTGGTCCGTCCAGGGCTTCCAGCCGCCGGGGTCGACCTTCAAGCTCGTTACCGCGACAGCCGCCTTGAACGACGGTCTGATCACGCCGTCGACGATCATCGACGACACGGGCACCTATCCCCTCCCGGGCAGCAAGCCGCTCCATGATGCCGACAACGTGCCACTCGGCAACGTCGACGTCGTCGAGGCCCTGACGAGGTCGAGCGACGTCTTTTTCTACACGCTCGGCGGACGCTTCTGGGAGGACCGCGCCGTTTTCGGCATGACCCCGATCCAGAACGAGGCCCATCTCTACGGGCTCGGGGTTCCGAGCGGGATCGACCTCCCCGAGAACGAGGTCCAGAACGGCTGGGTCGACAGTCAAGCCGTTCGCCATCTGCTCCACAAACAGGCACCGAAGGTCTACGCCGACACTTGGTACCTCGGTGACAACGTCGAGATGGCCTTCGGCCAGGGCGAGACCGTCGTCACGCCGGTCCAGCTCGCCACGGCGTACGCGACCTTCGCCAACGGTGGCACCCGCTACGCCCCGGAGCTCGCCGCGTCGATACTCTCGCCGACTGGCAGGGTGGTCAAGCGCTTCGTGCCACGCGTCGTCGACCACGTCACGATGTCGGCTGCGACCCGCGATGCGATCCTCACGGGGCTCGAGGGGGTCGTGCAGAACCCGCTCGGCACCGCCTACGCGGACTTCACCGGTTTCAACTTCGCCAAGTGGGATATCGCCGGCAAGACCGGGACCGCCACGGTGACAGTCAACGACGTCGTCCAGCCGACCTCTTGGTTCGTCGCTTTCGGCGGACCGCGGGGCCAAGCGCCGCGCTACGTCGTCGCCGTCGAGATCAACCAGGCGGGTTTCGGCGCCTCGGCGGCGGCGCCGGTCGCCCGGCAGATCTTCAACTACCTGTACGCCCACGGGGTCGGCGAGCTCGCCGGCGCGCGCTGACAACGGTCGGGCCGCATTGTTCATCTGATTGCAACGGGACAGGAACGAGAGGCCCCGAGACCCCGGGTTAGAGTGGTGCCAGGATGATCACGCCGCAACCAGGCAGAACGCGTCGGCGACCCCGGCGCGCGCCGGTCGCGCCCGGACCCGTCACCCATGGCGCGCGAACCCCCGGGGGGTTGCGCGCCCCGCGAATCGTCGCCGCCCCCCTGGTGGGAACGCCGTTTCCCGCCGCGGGACGCGACTCATCAGATCGATCTGGCCCCACCGCTGCAAGGCGCGGCGAATCTTTCGCCCGCGCCGGCGCGGTGGTTCCCGCGCACCGCAATCGTGCGCGTCGTAGAAGGGATTTCTCTCATGTCCGACCCGACGACCGGCGCCATCCACGCCGGAGAGCCTCGGAGCTCCATCGGCTCCGTGGTGTCCGGCGCGGCCTTGGAGGCGCCGGCTGGCACCCTAAGGTCTGAGGCGCCACCGCCCAAGCCGAAGATCGGCGACACCCGCCCGGCGCCTTCCGTGCGCGTCGTAAACGGGGGCGCCGACACGACGGGTCCGGTCGGCCCTCCGAAACCTCGTCGCCGTCGCCGCGGCGGTCGTGGTCGGGGCGGACGGCCCCGCGCCGGACCGCAAGCGGGAACCGGGAGTGGCGACGAGGCCGCGGCACCGCCGCGACCCAACCGCGCGGCTCACGCCGGCGCGCTCTCCACTCGTCCGGCGCGTCCCAGCTCGGACGCCGCCGAGGTGGCGGGGGAAGTGACTGAGCTCCCCGCCGAAGCGGGCCGGACGTCGACCGGCCGGCGCCGGGGCCGGGAGCGCAAGGGCCGGCCGGTCGGGCGCTACCTGATGTGCGTCCACGTCGCCCAGGACGCGACCCAGATCGCGGTGCTCGAGGGTCGGTCGCTCATCGAGCACCACGTCGCCCGGGCCCTCGACGATGCCAACCAGATCGACGGCAACATCTACCGCGGCCGGGTGAAAAACGTCCTGCCGGGGATGGAGGCGGCGTTCGTCGACATCGGGACACCGAAGAACGCCGTCCTGTACTGGGGCGATGTGCAGACGGACCGCGACGAGGGGATCGAGCGTGACCCGGGCACGACGCGCATCGAGCACCTGCTGCGACCGGGCCAGACGATCATCTGTCAGGTCACGAAGAACCCGATCGGTGTGAAAGGCGCCCGACTCACCCAGGAGGTCTCGATCCCCGGCCGTTTCGTCGTGCTCGTGCCGGAGTCGAGCGCCAGCGGTATCTCGAAGCGACTCGACGATCGCGAGCGCAAGCGGTTGCGCAAGGTCCTCGACGGGATCCGGCCCGAGGGTCACGGGATCATCGTCCGGACGGCTGCCGAGGGTGCGAGCGCCGAGGATCTCCGCCGGGACGTCGCCCAGCTCGTGAAGAAATGGGACGAGATCGCCGACCGGGCGCGCCGCGTCTCGGCGCCGGCGCTTTTGTACTCGGAACCGCACATCGCGCTGCGGGTGATCCGCGAGGAGTTCACCGAGGAATACCGCGGGGTCATCGTCGACGACGAGGCGCTTTTCGAACTCGTCCAGTCCTATGTCGCCGAGATCGACCCGTCGCTCGCCGATCGCGTCGAGTACTACGACCCCGTCGTGGAGGACCTGCCGCTCTTCGAGCGGCAGCACATCCACGAACAGCTCCACAAGGCCCTCAACCACAAGGTCTGGCTCCCTTCGGGCGGGTCGATCATCATCGAGCGGACCGAGGCGTTGACGGTGATCGACGTCAACACGGGCAAGAACGTCGGCTCGTCGAGCCTCGAGGAGACCGTGTTCCGCAATAACGTCGAAGCAGCCGAGGAGATCGCCCGCCAGCTGCGCCTGCGAGACATCGGCGGCATCATCGTCATCGATTTCATCGACATGGAGCTGAAACCGAACCGCCTGGAGGTCGCGGCGACGCTGCGCAACGCGCTGGCCCGCGACAAGACGCCGACTCAGGTCTTCGAGATATCCGAGCTCGGCCTTGTCGAGATGACCCGGAAACGCGTCGGCGAGGGGCTCTTGGAGGCGTTGAGCGAAACGTGTCCGATGTGCAAAGGACGCGGGATCATCTTCCCCGAAGACGCTGAGTGACGGGGCGACGCCAGCTCGGCGATCCCGGGTCACCGGGGTCGGCTGGGGAACCTCCGCCCCTTGCTACGATGGCTCCCTCATGTACGCAGTGATCGTGTCCGGCGGCAAGCAGGAACGCGTTGAGATCGGTTCCGTCGTCGAGCTGGAACTCCTCGGCGCGGCGGAGAACGAGGAGGTCTCGCTCTCTCCGGTCCTCGTCGTCGACGGCCCGACGGTCGTCGCTGGTCGTGACGCGCTGCGCGCGACGGAAGTCGTCGGAAAGGTCGTCGGCACGACGAAGGGCCCGAAGATCACCGGCTTCACCTACCACCCGAAGACCAGGGCCCGTCGCCGCTTCGGGCACCGTCAGCACTACTCGGTCGTCGAGATCACCGCGATCAATCCGGGCAAGTCGTCGTCGCGGAAGGCCGGGAAGAACTCCGAGGAGGCCTGAGTGTCCAAGACCAAAGGTGGCGGGTCGACCCGCAACGGCCGGGATTCCCGGGCCCAGCGGCTCGGTGTGAAGGCCTCCGACGGCAAGACAGTCAGCGCTGGGTCGATCATCGTGCGCCAGAGGGGCACGCATTTCCACGCCGGCGTCAACGTCGGACGCGGCGGGGACGACACGCTGTTCGCCACCGCGAACGGCACGGTGCGTTTCGATTTGCGGCGCGGCCGGCGCCTCGTTGACGTTGTGTCCGGCGAGGTTTGATCCGGGATTCGTAGCTGTCCGCCTCGGCCGGTGGCGCCGACGGCCGGGTGCCGGCCGAGAGCGCTTCTTTGGAAAGGGACCGACATGGCCAGCTTCGTCGACGAGGCCCAGGTCCATGTGAGGGCGGGTGACGGTGGGGCTGGGGCCGTGTCGTTCCGCCGGGAGGCGCACATCGCGCGCGGTGGACCCGACGGTGGCGACGGCGGACGCGGCGGCGATGTCTATCTCGAGGCGACGAGCTCGCTCGTCTCGCTCCTCGCCTTTCGGGACCACCCCCACCGGCGCGCCGAGAGCGGCTCCCACGGAGGGGGGGGCAAACGCCACGGCCGTGCCGGTCGGGATCTCGTCGTGCCCGTACCCGTCGGGACCGTCGTGCGCGGGCCGGGCGGCGAGGTCGTCGCCGACCTCAGGGCCCCGGGTGACCGCCTCCGTGCTGCCGAGGGCGGGCGCGGGGGCGCCGGCAATGCCCGGTTCCTGACGAACCGGCGGCGCGCGCCAGCCTTCGGCGAGCAAGGCGAGGTCGGCGAGGAACGCTGGCTCGACCTCGAGCTGAAACTCCTCGCCGACGTCGCCCTCGTCGGCTTCCCGAACTGCGGCAAGTCGACGCTCATCGCCCGGATCTCCGCCGCCAAGCCGAAGATCGCCGACTACCCGTTCACGACCCTCGAGCCACACCTCGGCGTCGTGCGCCTCGGCGGCCGCGGGCTCGTCGAGGCGACCGCCGCGCCGGAGTTCATCCTCGCCGACATTCCCGGACTCGTTGCCGGGGCGAGCGAGGGTCGGGGTCTCGGTCATCGTTTCCTCCGCCACGTCGAGCGGGCGCGCGCGCTCGTCGTCCTGATCGACCTCGCGCCTGGCGAGGGGCGGGCACCTGCCCACCAGCTCGCCGTTTTGCTCGACGAACTCGGCCGCTTCAGCCCGGAACTCGTCGCCCGCCCCCGGTTGGTCGTCGGTTCGCGCGCCGACATGGTCCCGGCCGACAGCCGCCCGCCACTCGCCGACTACCGCGGCGAGCTCGTGATCTCCTCGGTCACCGGAGAGGGCATCGACGAACTCCTCGGGCGGCTCGGCGCCGTCGTCGGCGTGGCACGGGCGTCGGCGGGCCCCGCCGCGGCGACACCGGTCGTGCACCGGCCCCAGCCCGAGGGCGTCGTCGTGGCGCGCGAGGGCCGGGGGTTCGTCGTTCTCGGCCGCGCCGTCGAGCGGGCGGTCGGCGTCTCCGACCTCACGGATCCTGACGCCCTGGCGCTCGTGCAACGCCGGTTGAAGCGGCTCGGTGTCGACCGGGCGCTCGCCCGCGCCGGGGCGCGCCCGGGCGACGACGTCCGGATCGGCCAGCTCTCGTTCACCTACAGCGAGGACGCGTAACCGACGAGGTCGCCGCGGCGACCGGTTCCGGCACCGCCGCCGCGCGGGGAGGGATTCGATGACAGTCGTCGTGAAGATCGGGACGACATCGGTGACGGGCGCCGACGGCCTCGTCGACCGGGGCGCGCTCCAGAAGCTCGCCGGAGAAATCGGCGAACTCTGGCGATCCGGCCGCCCGGCCGTCGTCGTCACTTCGGGGGCTGTGAGCGCCGGCATCGCGGCGGTCCAACCATCCGGAGGCCGCCCGTCGGACATGACGACGCTCCAGGCGCTCTCGACGATCGGCCAGCACCGGTTGATGCGCGCCTACGACGACGCCTTCGCGTCCGAGGGCCTCTTTGTCGCCCAGGTGTTGCTCTCCTTACCCGACTTCGGCGAGCGTCGCCAGTATCTTCACGCCCGCGAGACGATCGTGCGGCTCATCGAGCTCGGCGCGGTGCCCGTGATCAACGAGAACGACGCCGTCGCCGACGACGAGATCCGCTTCGGCGACAACGACCGGCTCGCCGCGCTCGTCGCCAACCTCGTCGGCGCCGAGTGCCTCGTCCTTCTGACCGACACCGAGGGCCTATTCGACGCCGACCCGAAGCGCTCCGCCGCCGCGACGCTCGTCGAGCAGGTCGTCGCCGTCGACACCGCCTTTGACGAGATGGCCGGCGGGCCCGGATCCACCGCCGGCAGCGGCGGGATGGCCTCGAAGCTGGCGGCGGCGCGCATGGCAGCGTGGTGCGGGGTGCGCGCCGTGATCGCCGCGGCGAGCCGTCCCGGCGTCGTCGTCGACGCGGCCGCCGGTACCCCCGGGGTTGGCACGACGATCCTCCCGCGGGACGAGCGGCTCTCGGCCCGCAAGGCGTGGATCGCCTTCGCGCTCCCGGCTACGGGACGCGTCGTCGTCGACGACGGCTGTCGGCGCGCCCTCGTCGAACGGGAGGCTTCGCTGCTCCCCGCGGGCGTCGTCTCCGTCGCCGCAGCCTTCGCCCGTGACGACCCCGTCGAGATCGCCGCCGCCGACGGCTCGGTCTTTGCCAAGGGGATCGCCCGGCTCCCGTCGGACCGGGCCGGCGAGTGGCTGGGCCGCCATTCGGGCGACCTGCCTGCCGACCTCGCGGGCGAGCTCGTCCACCGGGATGACCTCGTCGTGCTGACCGGGACCTCGGCGACGGCACGTCGGGCCCGTTCGCCGCGCCGGGTTCCGCCTCGGTAGCGTGGAGCATGCCTCCCGGGTCGCTCGAAGAGCTCGGCCGGCGGTCGCGGGCCGCGGCCCGGGTTCTCGCGACCGCGACGACCGCCGTGAAGAACGACGCCCTCGAGTTCGCGGCCGACGCGCTCGGCTCGGGACGCGCCGAGATCCTCGGGGCGAACGCCGCCGACGTCGCGCGGGCCGAGAAATCCGGGGCGACGCCGGCTGTCGTCGACCGGCTTCGTCTCAGCGACGCCCGCCTCGACGAGATGGCCAAGGGCCTGCGCGCCGTCGCCGCGCTCGCCGATCCGGTCGGGCAGGTCGTCGAGGGTTGGGTCCGTCCGAACGGCCTGGCGGTCCGGCGCGTACGCGTGCCGCTCGGCGTCGTCGGCATCGTCTACGAGAACCGCCCCAACGTCACCTCGGACGCCGCGGGGCTCTGCGTCAAATCCGGGAACGCGGCCTTCCTGCGCGGCTCGGCGGGCGCCATCGGGTCGAACAAGGCGATCACGGCCGCGCTGCGGTCCGGGATCGCCAAGGCTGGCCTGCCGGCGGACTGCGTCCTGCTCGTCGAGGACACCCGGCACGACACGGTCCAGGAGTTCGTGCGGCTGCGCGGTGTGATCGACTGCCTCGTGCCCCGCGGCGGCCCGGCGCTCGTCGCTCTCGTCGTCGAGCACGCCACCGTGCCGTACGTCATCGACGGCGACGGGAACTGCCACGTCTACATCGACGCTGACGCCGATCTCGACGTCGCCGAACGGATTGTCGTCAACGCCAAGACCCAGCGCCCGAGCGTCTGCAACGCGATGGAGACCCTCCTCGTCCACCGCGCCATCGCGCCGGTCGCGCTTCCGAGATTCGCAGCCGCCCTCGAAGGCGTCGAGCTCGTCGGGGACGAGGCGACCCGGGCGGTGCTCCCCGAGGTTGGCGTCGCGACGGAGACGGATTTTGCGACCGAGTTCCTCGGGCTGCGGCTCTCCGTCGCCGTCGTCGACGACCTCGACGGGGCGCTCGACCACATCGCCCGCTACTCGACAGGACATTCCGAGGCGATCGTGACGCGGGACTACGAGGCGGCCCGGCGCTTTGTCCGCGAGGTCGACGCCGCCGCGGTGCTCGTCAACGCCTCGACGCGCTTCGTCGACGGCGGCGAGCTCGGGCTCGGCGCGGAGATCGGGATCTCGACCCAGAAGCTGCATGCTCGCGGTCCGATGGGGTTGTGCGAACTCACCTCGGTGAAGTTCGTGATCGAGGGCGACGGCCAGATCCGCGCCTGAACGCCGCGGTCTGCGGCATGACAGCCCGCGCGAGAGCCACCACGGGCGCCTGAGACGGCCGCCTCTTCGATGGCGGGGTCCGCGGAGCCGGTAGGGTGCGGAAGGTGAAGGTTCCAGCGGCAACCGTCGATCCGCTTCCGCGCGCCGAAGGCGCCATCGCAGCCGGGACGCGCCTCGTGATCATCCGCCACGGCGAGGCCTTCGCCAACGTCGATTCGATAATCGGCGGACACAAAGGCTGTCGCGGGCTCACGCCCCGCGGCGTCGCCCAAACCGAGGTCCTCGTCGAACGGCTCACGCGCACCGGCGAGCTCGCCGGGGCGGCGGCAATGTGGACGAGCGTCCTGCCGCGGGCGATCGAGACTGCAGCCATCCTCGCTCCCGCCCTCGGCGTGAAACACTTCGAGGAGAGCTGTTCGTTCTGTGAACGCCACCCCGGCGAGGCCGACGGGATCAGCTGGGCGGAGTACGAGGCGCGTTACCAGCGGCGTGGCCTGCCGGGCGACGACCCGGAGTTCCCGACCTCACCGGGCGGCGAGAGCTGGATCGACTTCCTCGACCGGGCCGCCGCCGCGCTGACGTCGGTGGCCGTCGGCCATCCGGGCGAGCTCGTCGTTGTCGTCTCGCACGGCGGGGTCATCGACAGCTCGATGATCCGCTTCCTCGGCCTCGCCGACCACGGCAACATCGTCCGGCTCCACCCGGACAACACCTCGATCACCGAGTGGCGTCACACCGGCTCGCGCTGGCGCCTCGTGCGCTACAACGACGCGGCGCACCTCGCCGGTCGGGCGCATATCCAGTCAGCACAACCCGACTGGGTCAGCGTCGAGCCGCCGGAGTGGGCGGCGCTCGATCAGCAGCTGTAGTCGGGATCGACGCCGTAGGGCGACGGGACCGCGCCCGGCGTCTCCTGGAGGAGCACGGGCACCCCCCCGGCGAACAGGTCGTTGCTGGGGCTGCCGGGGTTTGAGTAGGTCGCAGTCCCGGCGCACCACGGCACGAGGGCCGACGGGTTGGGAAGTCCCGATGGGGAGTATGGCGGTCTCGTGTGGGGGACTCCCGCGACCCAGAGCGGCAGCTTCGCCCCGGTGGGGACGAAGCTGCCGGCGATGATCGGGAACTCGAAACTCGTCGAGTACAGGCCGACCTGAACCCCGGCCCCGCGGAGCGCGTCGAGCGCGCCTTGGATTGTCGCGTCGTTGAGGACCGTCGAATTCGACCAGTAGTGCCCGGCCGCGAAGCTCGAGAAGCGGGTCGGGGAGAGCGAGAGGCCCTCGATGTCAAGCCACCACAGCTTGGCTTGGACTCCCTGCTGCGTCGCGTAGGCAAGGGCCTGTTTCGCGCCGTTGAAGCCGTAGTTGTAAGCCTCGCAGAGCGCCTCGGCCTCGCCGGTGATCGCCGAGCAGGCGCCTTGCGGGCCGTTCGCCGCCAGGGCGCGTCCGGCCGCAGTGTCGTCGGGGGCGTTGACAAACAGGTACAGGGAGTACGGCGCGCCACTCGGCCCCGCGGCCGTCGTCGCCCAGGCCGCCTCCGCGGCGAGGCAGGGGTTGTCCGCTCCGTCGAGCCAGCCGGCGACCTGGAGCACGGAGACCGTCGAGGTGGGTGGCAGGTCGCTGCGCGCGGCCGCCGACCCCGGAGACTTGCACTGGTAGCTCGAAATGTCGTAGCCGAGGGCGCCGTGGGGGAGGGAGACGAGACCTGGCTTCACGACGAAGGTGCGCATCATCTGGGCGACAGACAGACCGCCCGGGGGTGGCTCGTGCGCGAGCGAACCGGCAAACCGGGCGTCGCCGTAGTTGAAGATCCTCCCGTCCGCCGTGGTGAGCCAGTAGCCGCCGCCGTCGGCGGTCGCTTCGATCGAGACGAACGGGCTCGTCAGCTCCAAGGCCGCGGGCGACCCGAAGCGTCTCGCGTCGCCGAAGTTGTACACGGTGCCGGCCGAGGTGGCGATCCAGTAGCCGCGTCCGTCGGCGGTCGACGCGATCCCGACCACCTCGCTCCGCAGCTCGGCCGCCGGCGGCTCCCCGAAGTACCTGGCGTCGCCGTAGGCGTAGACCCTCCCGTTCGCGGCGACGAGGCGGTAGCCGCCGTCGTCGGGTGAGGGCGCGAGTCCGACGATCGGGGAACTGAGCGGGACGTGCACGAGGGAGCCGCAGAATGCCGAGTTCCCGTAGTTGTAGACCGCGCCGTTCGCGGCGACGAGCCAGTAACCCGCGCCGATCGGTGCCGACGCGATCGCGACAATTGGCGGGCGGCCCAGCCGGTGGACGGGTGAGCCCAGAAAGTGCGCGTCGCCGAATGGGTAGACGCTCCCCCTCGAGGTGGCGAGCCAGTAGCCGCCGCCGTCGGCGGAAACCGCGCCGCCGACGAAGGTCGCCTGGAGATGCTCCGGTGCCTTGGACCCGTAGAACCGCGCCCCACCGAAGGCGTGAATTCCGCCGTTCGACTCGACGAGGTAGTAGGCGGCCCTCTCCGTCGTCGGCGGAGCCGACGGGAGCGTCGTCGTTGTCGTCGGCGTCGTCGTGGTCGACGCTGGAAGTGTCGTCGTCGTGGTTGTTGTGGTCGACGACGGCGTCGTCGTGGTCGACGTGGTCGACGTGGCCGTCGTTGTGGTCGACGTGGTCGACGTGGTCGTCGTGGTCGTCGTCGTGGTCGTCGTGGTCGTCGTGGTCGACGTGGTCGTCGTGGGTGTCACCGGGTAGGCGCACGCCGCCGCGCCCGGGGTCCGGGGCAGCGCCATGGCGAACGCCGCCGTCGCCGAGGCGCGAGCTCCCCCGGCTGTTCCGCCGAAGGCGACCGGACCCGCGATCAACGCCACGATCAGCGGCGCAGTCCAGATTCTGCAGTGCGACGCGCCGAGCGGACGCATCAGTCTGCGAGGAGTTCTGCGACCCGGAAGGCGAGGTCGAGCGCCTGGCGGCCGTTGAGACGCGGGTCGCAGGTCGTCGTGTAGCGCAGCGAGAGATGTTCCTCGAGGATGTCTTCGGCCCCCCCGAGGCACTCCGTCACGGCGTCGCCGGTGAGTTCGACGTGGACGCCGCCCGGCCAGCTCCCCTCCTGCCGGTGAACGGCGAAGAAGCCTTTGATCTCGCCGAGGACGTCGTCAAAGTGCCTCGTCTTCCGGCCGTTTTCGGAGACGAAGGTGTTGCCGTGCATCGGATCGCACTCCCAGACGACCGGGTGCCCTGCGGCGGTGACGGCGCGCACGATCGGCGGCAGAAGCGTCGTCACCTCGTGCACGCCGAGGCGGGTGATGAGCGTGAGACGTCCGGGCACCCGCGCCGGGTTCAGGGCGGCACAGAGGCCGACGGCTTCGTCCGGCGTCGTCGAAGGGCCGAGCTTCACGCCGATCGGGTTGTGGACACCTCGTAGGAAAGCGACGTGCGCACCGTCGAGCTGGCGGGTCCGGTCGCCGATCCAGAGCATGTGCGCCGAGCCGTCGTAGAAGTCGCCGGTCAACGGATCGCGCTTCGTCAGCGACTCCTCGAAATCAAGCAACAACGCCTCGTGGCTCGTGAAGAGGTCGACCTGTTGGGTCGGGGCGTCCGCTTCAAGATTCACGCCACAGGCAGAAAGGAACCGGAGAGCGCGGTCGATCGCCTCGGCGGTCTCCTCGTAGCGGCGACCTTCCCGGCTCGTGGCGACGAACTCCTGATTCCACGCGTGCACCTGGCCGAGGGCCGCGAAACCGCCCTTCGTGAACGTCCGCAGCAAGTTGAGGGTCGCGGCGGCGTGACGATAGGCGTCGATCATCCGGGATGGGTCCGGCCTGCGGGCCTCGAGGTTCGGCGCGTCGTCGTGCACGATGTGACCGCGGAACGACGGAATCGCGGTGTCGCCGTACGCCTCGGTCGGCGAGGAACGGGGCTTCGCGAACTGGCCCGCGATCCGGCCGATCTTCACCACGGGGACGCCGGAACCGTACGTGAGCACGACTGCCATCTGGAGGATCACCTTCAGCTTGTCGCGGATCGCGTCGGCGTTGATCTCGGAGAACGATTCGGCGCAGTCGCCGGCCTGGAGGACGAAGGCTCGACGGTCGGCCACGTGCCCGAGCGACTCGACGAGTCGACGGCTCTCGCCGGCGAAGACGAGCGGCGGAAACAGTTCGAGCTCGCCGAGCGCCGCGGCGAGCGCGACCGGATCCGGCCATTCGGGCCCCTGCTCGACGGGGCGTGACCGCCAGCAATCAGGCGTCCACTCCGCGTCGTCGCCCGTCGTGGGGGCGCGCACCGAGGGATCACTCACAACCTGACCCATGGCTCCAGAGTAGGCAACGCTGCGGCCCGATGGGCGGGCACTCCCGCGACTGTCCGTGTTTCCGGGCGCCTACGCTGCATCCATGCGACGAGCCGCGATCATCCCCCCCTCGGTCCGCCACCCCGGTGACGAGGCCGGTCGTCGCTGAGACGGCCGTGCGTCTCGGCATCTTCGGCGGCACTTTCGATCCGATTCACGTCGGCCACCTCGTCGCGGCGGTGAACGCTCGCCACGCCCTCGACCTGGACCGGGTGCTTTTCGTCGTGGCCAACGAGCCGTGGCAGAAGGTCGGCGACCGGCCCGTGTCGCCGGCCGCCGACCGGCTCGCACTTGTCGACGCGGCGCTCGGGGACGTGGAGGGTCTCGAGGCGTCGCGCCTCGAGATCGACCGAGGCGGTCCCTCCTTCACGATCGACACGATCGAGGAGCTGCAGGCCCTCGACGCCGCGGCGGAACTGTTCTTGATCGTCGGCGCCGACGTCGTCACGGGCCTTTTCACCTGGGAGCGGCTCGATGACGTACGCCGGGCGACGACGATGGTTGTCGTCAACCGACCCGGCTCAACGCCGGTGCTGCCCGGACCGACGGGACCGCTCGCCGGTTGGAACGCCTTCGCGATCGAGATCCCGGCGCTCGAGATCTCGAGCACCGACCTGCGCGAACGGGCCGCGTCCGGACGCCCCCTCGACTATCTGATCCCCGAGGGCGCGGTCCGCATGATCAAAGAACGCGGGATGTACGCTCGCGACGGATGACGAGCCGCCCAGATTTTCGACCCTGCGGCTCGTGGGTCGCGGCGGCCCGCAGGCTGGCGGCTTCGGGCGGCTGCCCTCGTTGACGCTGGCGAACGCCCTCGTCGCCGCCCGCGCGGCGTCGGCGAAGACGCTGGAAACGACGGTCGTGCTCGACGTCGGTGATCTCATCGGCATCACCGATTACTTCATCATCACCGCCGGCAGGAACGAACGCCAGGTCCGTTCCATCGTCGACGAGGTCGGGAAGCGACTGCGCGAACTCGCCGGCCTTTCCGTCCTCCAGACAGAGGGTCTCGAAGGGTCGCACTGGGTGCTCCTCGACTACGGCGACTTCGTCGTCCATGTCTTTGACACCGAGGCCCGTTCGCTCTACTCGCTGGAGCGACTGTGGGCTGACGCGCCTCGCGTCGCGGTCGATGACACAGTTCCGGCGAATGTTGCCGGGAACTGAGGGGTGCTCAGGGTTTGGTCGGCGGCGCGATTGAGCGGTAGTCGACGCGGTCGACCGGGCGGTCGCTGATCGCGTTCCCGTTCGGTAGGTAGGCGATCCGAATGCCGCCGAGCAGCATGTTGACCGCATTCACGGCGTGGAACTGGGTCAGCGTGTACAGGATCTGGCCGTCGGCCTGGAACAACTGGCTCGTGTCGAGCTCGGAGAAGGTCGAGTCGAGATCGACCGTCGCGATGTGGTTCTTCACGTGGCCGACCAGTGTCACCGTCGCCGCCGGGGACTCGCTCAGGGAGGTCGTCACGCCGCTCCGGAACTCGGCGGCCGTCGGTCCCGCGTCCAATTGGTTGAGCGCGAGCTGGAGCCTCTGGTTGAGCGAGAACCTGCCCGCCGGCAGGAAGCGCGTCGAGGCGACGAGGTACCCGTTCGTGAGGAAGAAGACGTCGTAGGCCCGCCCGTGGTGCCGGGCGATCGTCGGCGTCGTCGGGGGGGTGAACTGGTTGGCGGGGACTTTGAAGGGCTGTGCGGTTCCTTGGATCGCGATTCCACAACCCGCGAAGACCAACGCCAGGGCGCCGCCGGCGACGAGCGCGGCGAGGCGCCGGCGCCGATGGCTCACCGATCGCCTCGCCGGCCCGTGTCGGACGAGCTGCCCGAGGTGTCGGAGCCGGAGCGCTCCGCGGCCTGCGAGATCGGCAGTTCGACGACGAAGCGCGCCCCACCGGTCGGCGCGTCGGTGACCCACACCCGTCCGCCGTGCAGTCGAACGTGCTCTTGCACGAGAGCCAGCCCGAGACCGGTGCCGCTGCCAGCGCCCCGACTACCCGCCGTGCCCGGGCCGCGCGCGAACCGCTCGAAGATGCGATCGCGGTCCGCCGGCGGTATTCCCGGCCCGGAGTCGTCGACGCACACGCGCACGAAGTGGTCGCTCGTCTCGACGACGACCTGCGCCACGCCGCCCGCGTAGCGATCGGCGTTCTCGAGGAGATTCCCGAAGACGCGTTCGATCCGCCGTTTGTCGACGACGAGCTCGCGATGGTCGTCCTCGGGGCTGATGATCACCGGCACGGGCACGTGATCTGTCGGGCTGACCGCGTGCCGGACGAGGTCTCCGATCTCGACCGGGGTCGGCGCGAAGTCTGCCGAACGGGCGTCGAACCGAGAGATCTCGAGCAGGTCGCGCACCATGCGCTGGAAGCGACGGACCTCGGTTCCCAACAGGTCGAGGGCGCGCTGGGCGCGTTCGGGAAGCTCTTCACGGCGCGACTCGATCACCGAAAGTGAAGTTGCCAAGGTCGTGAGGGGCGAACGGAGCTCGTGGCTGACGTCGGAGGTGAACCGCGCGTCTCTCTCGATCCGCTGCTGCAGCCGGTCTGCCATCCGGTTGAACGACGACGTGAGCATGGCGAGGTCGCGGGCGTCGACCGTCTCGAGCCGCGTGTCGAGCATTCCGCTGGCGATCGACGACGCCGCCTGGGAGACGTCGCGCAGCGGCCGCAACGTGCGCCCGGCGGCCCACCGGCCGAGGGCGGCGCCGAGCAGGGTCGTCACCGCCGCCGCGGCGATCAGCGAAGCCAGAAGCACGTGGCGCGTCCGGTTCGCCGCGTCGAGACTGAAGACCCCGAAGTAGTAGGCGCCGGCCGGAATGGCGATCCCGACGCCGAAATACGGCATACCACGGAAGATGAACGTCTGCTCCACCGCCTTGCCGGTCAAGGTCAGGGCGCGCAGCGATTCCGGCAGGTCTTCCTTGTAGAACTTCAGCGGATACGTCGCGTACCACAGGTCGAGGGAGGTGACGTAGATGAGTGAATACGAGGTCGTGGAACGGAACTCGTCGGAGAGATCGACCATGTTGGCGACGAGGATCGACGGATCCCGGGCGTAGACGCTCGTCTCCAGGGACGTGGCGTTGGCGATCGCCTGGAGCTCGAAGGAGTGCTCGTCTTGCGTGACGATCGACGAGCTGGTCATGAAGTACGTGATCGAGGTGATGAGGAGCGAGAGCGCGAGCGCGCCGAGGCCGAACACGGTGGTGATCCGGGCTCGCAGCCCGAGGTGCACGAGTCGGCGGCGCGACCGGTCGCTTCCCCGGCGGGGGAGGAGCCGGCGGCGCCGCTCTCCGTCGGCCATCTACGGCGCGAGCTTGTAACCGAGCCCGCGCACGGTGAGCACGTATCGGGGATTGGCGGGATCCGGCTCGACTTTCATGCGCAATCGGCGGACGTGCACGTCGACGAGCCGACCGTCGCCGAAGTAGTCGTAGCTCCAGACCCGTTCGAGCAGCTGCTCACGGGAGAGCACCTTGCCGTGGTTGGCGGCGAGCTCGCAGAGTAGGAGGAACTCCGTTCGGGTGAGATGGACCTCGTCACCGGCGAGCCGGACGACACCGGCCTCCGGCATGATCTCCAGATCACCGAAGGTGAGAGTCGACGGACCCCCCTCGGTGGAACGGGCCCGGCGAAGGAGGGCGCGGATCCGCGCCGCCAGCTCCTTGGGCTCGAACGGCTTCGTCACGTAGTCGTCGGCCCCCGCCTCGAGGCCGGCGACGACGTCATGGGTGTCGGTGCGCGCCGTGACCATGATGATCGGGACGGCGCTCTGGCGACGGACCTCCCGACAGCACTCGAAGCCGTCCATGCCTGGCAGCATGATGTCGATGATGACGAGGTCGAGAGGCTCGAAGCTGAGCGACTGGGCGAAGCGTTCGAGCGCCTCCTCGCCGCTTCCGGCCCCGACGACGTCGTAGCCTTCGTCCTCGAGAGCGAGGCTCATCGAGGCCCGGATCCGCTCGTCGTCCTCGACGATGAGAATGCGGCTCGCCATGACCTCATCTTGGCGCATCGCGGACCGACGTGTTCCCCGGGGTCGGGACCAGGGTTCGCTACGCTCGCCACGTGGGCTGGGAGACGGACGCGTTCGTCCAGACGCTCGGGTCGTCGGCACCGGCGACGGTACGGGCCTACCGCTCCGACGTCGAGTCCTTCGCCGAATGGGCGGCCCGGTCGGGGGTCGTCGGTCCCGGGGAGGTTGACCGGATCCTGCTCCGGAGGTACCTCGCGTACCTCGCCACCCGCGGCTACGAACGCCGGTCGATCGCACGCAAGGCCGCCGCGCTGCGGCGCTACTTCGCCTTCGCCAAGCGCCGTGGTCTCAGCGAGGCCGATCCTTCGCGGCGGTTGACGGCTTCGTCGGGCGACGGGCGACTGCCGCGCGTGCTGACGCCGGGAGAGCTCGAGGCCCTCCTCGAAGGCCCGGAGTCCGCCCCGACCCCGCAGGATCCCCGCGTCCGGGCGACCCGGTTGCGTGACGACGCCGTCTTGGAGCTGCTCTACGGATCGGGCCTGAGGGTCAGCGAATGCTGTGGGCTCGATCGCGACGGTCTCGACCTCGCCGGTGGGACGGTGACGGTCTGGGGCAAGGGCGGCAAGCAACGGCGCGTGCCGATGAGCGAGCCGTCGGCTGACGCCTGCCGGAAGTACCTCGAGTTGGCCCGGCCGGTCCTTTCCGGGCCCGAGACGCCGCCGGACGCCGTTTTCTTGAACGCCAGGGGGAGGCGTCTCGGCTCCCGGGATGTGCGTCGCATCATCGACCGGCGTACCGTCGTGCCGACGCATCCGCACGCCCTGCGGCACACCTACGCGACCCACCTCCTCGACGGGGGCGCGGATCTGCGCGTCGTCCAGGAACTCCTCGGCCATGCGAGCCTGCGGACGACCCAGCGCTACACCCACGTGTCGCAGGAGCGGCTCGTCGGGGTGTACAAGAAGGCGCATCCGCGGGCCTGACCGTCGCCAGGGCCCGAGCGGCTACCATGCTCCCGAGGCCCGCCCGGGTCTCAGGAGAAATCGGCCGGACGTGCCCACGGTCGCCTTACGGCGCGACGCCCGGTGCAAAGAACCGTTGGGAAGGAGCGACGCGTGGCCGTCGTGACGATGAAGCAACTGCTCGAAGCCGGGGTGCACTTCGGACACCAGACCCGGCGGTGGAACCCGAAGATGAAGCGTTTCCTGTACGGCGAGCGCAGCGGGATCTACATCATCGATCTTCACCAGACCCTCGCCCGGATCGAGACCGCCTACGCCTTCGTGCGCGACCTCGTCGGCGCGGGCGGGACCCTGCTCTTCGTCGGGACGAAAAAGCAGGCCCAGGACCCCGTGGCCGAATACGCGACGGCCTGCGGCATGCCGTACGTCAACGAGCGCTGGCTCGGCGGAATGCTCACGAACTTCGAGACGGTCTCCGGTCGGGTCCGCAAGCTCTCCGAGCTCGAGGCGGCGCGCGATTCCGGCGAGTTCGACGCCCTGCCGAAGAAGGAGGCGCTCATGCACCGGCGCGAGCTCGAGAAGCTCGGGCGCAACCTCGGCGGCATCCGGCGCCTGACGAAGCTGCCGAACGCGCTGTTCGTCATCGACACGAAAAAGGAGCACATCGCCGTGACGGAGGCGAACAAGCTCGGTATTCCGGTGATCGCCATCGTCGACTCGAACTGCGATCCCGACATCATCGACTACGTGATCCCCGGCAACGACGACGCGATCCGCTCCGGGCGTTTGCTGTGCCGCGTCATGGCCGACGCCGTCCAGGAGGGTCGGTTCATCTACTCCCGGCAGGCGGTGGCGAACCTCGCGGCGACGGGCGGGTCCGAGACGAACCGGCACGCCGCTCGGGACGGGTTCGCGGCGGCCACGGCGGAGGTCTGAGATGGCCGGTGTCACGGCACAGGACGTGAAGACGCTGCGCGCCGCGACTGGAGCCGGGATTCTCGACGCGCGTCGCGCGCTCGTCGAGACGGACGGCGACTTCGAGAAGGCCAAGCGGTGGCTGCGGGAACAGGGTCTGGCCGGGTCCGCCAAGCGCGCCGGGCGGGAACGCACCGAAGGCGCGGTCTCCGTCGTCGTCGACGGCGATCGGGGTGCCGGTGCTGTCGTCGCGCTCGAGTGTGAAACGGACTTCGTCGCGAAATCAGCCGACTTCGTCCGGCTCGTCGACTCGCTCGCCGAGGTGCTCGTCGTCGGGGGCGAGGAGGCGCTGGGCACCCAGGCGGACAAGGTCGACGAGCTCCGGGTGGCGCTCAAGGAGAACATCGCTGTCGGTCGGCACGCCCGGTTCGTGGCCGAGCCCGGCGGGGTGCTCGGCAGTTACCTCCACGTCCAGAACGGGCGCGGTGTGAACGGAGTCCTCGTCGAGCTCGTCGGGGGACCGGCCTCGCTCGCCCACGACGTGGCCGTGCACGTCGCGTTCGGCCGTCCGGAGTACCTCCGCCGGGAGGACGTCCCCGCCGAGGTGATCGGCGCCGAACGCGCGACGATCCTCGCCATCGCCCGGAACGAGGGCAAGCCCGAGGCGCAGCTGGACAAGATCGCCGAGGGCCGCCTCAACGGCTGGTACAAAGAGCATGTTCTCCTCGACCAGCCCTACGCGCGAAACGAGAAGCTGACGATCGCGCAGTTCGTCGGCCCGGCTGTCATCAGCCGGTTCGCCCAGGTCGTCGTGGGGACGTGACGCCCCGACACGCCGATCTGGCGGACGCGACGCACCCGACGGATGCCGTAGCGGTGGTGCCGCGCTGGCAGCGAGCCGTCCTGAAGATCAGCGGCGAGGCGTTCGCGAGCTCGGCCTCGGACGAGACGATCGACGCGCCGACGGTCGGTCGGATCGCCAAGGAGATCGCCGAGACGACGGACGAGCTCGGAGTGGAGCTTGCCGTCGTGATCGGCGGGGGCAACATCTGGCGGGGTCAGGAAGGGGCCCGTGGGGGCATCGACCGCGCCACCTCGGACACGATGGGGATGCTCGGCACCGTCATCAACGCACTCGCGTTGCAGGACGCGATCGAGCAGCAGGGGCGTCCGACCCGGGTGCTCTCGGCGATCCACATGGCCGAGGTGTGCGAGCCGTACATCCGGCGACGGGCGATCCGCCACCTGGAAAAGGGACGGGTCGTTATCTTCGCCGCGGGCATGGGGAACCCGTACTTCACGACGGACACGCCCGCCGCGCTGCGGGCGGCCGAGATCGAGGCCGGGGTGCTCCTCAAAGGGACCCACTCCGGGGTCGACGGCGTGTACAGCGCCGATCCCCGCCTCGAGCCCGCCGCGATCCGCTACAACGAGGTGAGCTTCATGGACGTCATCGCCCGCGACCTACGGGTGATGGATCTCACGGCGATCACGTTCTGCAAGGACAACAATCTGCCGATTCTCGTCTTCGACTTGATGACGGAGGGCAACATCCGGGGAGCCCTCGCCGGTGCGCAGATCGGTACGCTGATCAGATGACGGCCGACTCGATCATCGAAGAGGCGATCCAGGACGCCCGCGAGAAGATGGCGCGGGCAGTCGAGCACACGAAGGGCGAGTTCGGCGCCGTCCGCACCGGGCGGGCCGCGCCGGTCCTCGTCGAGAAGCTGAAGGTCGACTACTACGGCACCGATGTCGCGCTGCAGAGCCTCGCCGGGATCACCGTCCCCGAGGCGCGCA
>DASPQJ010000048.1:0-47937 GCA_035625025.1 Acidimicrobiales bacterium | reverse complement strand
CGAACGCGAGCGCGACCTCGAAGCGGAGCGGCGCCTCGCCGGGCTCGAGACCGAACTCGCCGCGCTCGAGGCCGAGGGCGCCAAGGAGTCCGAGATCCGCGCCCGGCAGCGCGCCGTCGAGAAGGAGATCACCGCCATCCGCGACCGGGCGACCGCCGAGATCGTGATGGCGCGGCGCGCCCTCGACGAGCTGCGCGAACTGCACGCGCGCAAGATCATCGAGGACGAGCTCGTCTGGCGTCAGCTGCGCTCGCGCTACGGCGAGTACTTCGAGGGCGGCATGGGCGCCGAGACGATCGCGCAGCTCATCAGCCGCATCGACCTCGACGAGGAGGAGATCAAGCTGCGCGAGGCGATCGACCCGACCGACGGGCGGCGTCCGCTCTCGGCCCAGCGCAAGCAGAAGGCGATCAAGAGGCTGAGGATCGTCTCGGCGTTCAACCGCCGCGACGCCGACGGCCGGCGCGCCAACGACCCGCGGGCGATGATCCTCCAGGCGATCCCGGTCATCCCGCCGGACCTCCGCCCGATGGTTCAGCTCGACGGCGGTCGGTTCGCGACCTCGGACCTCAACGACTTGTACCGCCGGGTCATCAACCGCAACAACCGGCTGAAGCGCCTCTTGGACCTCGGCGCACCCGAGATCATCATCAACAACGAAAAGCGCATGCTCCAGGAGGCCGTCGACGCGCTCTTCGACAACGGCCGCCGGGGGCGGCCGGTGACCGGCCCGGGCAACCGGCCCCTGAAGAGCCTCTCGGACATGCTGAAGGGCAAGCAGGGGAGGTTCCGCCAGAACCTGCTCGGCAAGCGCGTCGACTACTCGGGCCGGTCGGTGATCGTCATCGGCCCGACGCTGAAGCTCCACCAGTGCGGGCTCCCCAAGCAGATGGCGCTCGAGCTGTTCAAGCCGTTCGTCATGAAGCGGCTCGTCGACATCGAGATCGCGCCGAACATCAAGTCCGCCAAGCGGATGGTCGAACGCCGCCGCGCCCAGGTCTGGGACGTGCTCGACGAAGTGATCAAGGAGCACCCGGTGCTCCTCAACCGGGCGCCGACGCTGCACCGACTCGGTATCCAGGCCTTCGAGCCCGTGCTCATCGAGGGCAAGGCGATTCAGATCCACCCGCTCGTCTGCACGGCGTTCAACGCCGATTTCGACGGCGACCAGATGGCGGTGCACCTGCCGCTGTCAGCCGAGGCGCAGGCCGAGGCGCGGATCCTCATGCTGTCAGCGAACAACATCCTGTCGCCGGCGACGGGTCGCCCGACGACGGTGCCGACCCAAGACATGGTGTTCGGCGCCTACTACCTGACGCTGATGGTCGAGGGCGCCAAGGGTGAGGGCCTCGTCTTCCGCCGGTTGCACGAAGTCGAGGCCGCCTACGAGCGCGGCCTCGTCGCGCTCCACGCCCGCATCCGGCTGCGTCGAGCCGAGGAAGGGTACCCCTTCGCCTACTGGGGCGTGCGCCACGGCGAGGAGTCGGACGGCGAGGAACCGGCGGAGATCGAGACGACCCCCGGGCGGCTCTTTTTCAACGCGGCCCTGCCGCCGGACTTCGGCTATGTGAACGACGTCGTCGGCAAGCGCGCCACCTCGATCGGCTCGATCGTCGAGCGGCTCGCGGCGCACTACCCCAAGGCGACCGTCGCCGAGAGCCTCGACCGCGTGAAGGAGCTCGGCTTTCTGTTCGCGACCCGTTCCGGGCTCACGATCTCGATCGACGACGTGAAGACGCCGCCGGACAAGGACACGATCCTCGACCGCTATGAGAAAGAGGCCGAGAAGGCTGAGGCGCAGTTCAAGCGCGGCATCATCACCGACGACGAGCGGCGCCAGAAGGAGATCGAGATCTGGACCTCGGCGAACAGCGAGGTCGGTCGCGCGATGGAGAAGACCCTCGCGACGATCGCCTTCAACCCGCTCGACATGATGGTCGACTCTGGTGCTCGTGGGAACCCGCAACAAGTCCGGCAGATCGCCGGCATGAAAGGTCTCGTCTCGAACCCGCGCGGCGAGATGATCCCGCGCCCGATCGTGTCGTCGTTCCGGGAGGGGCTCAGCGTCCTCGAGTACTTCATCTCGACCCACGGCGCCCGCAAGGGGCTGGCGGACACCGCGTTGCGCACGGCGGACTCCGGTTACCTCACCCGCCGTCTCGTCGACGTCGCCCAGGAGCTCATCGTGCGCGAGGTCGACTGCGGGACCTCGCGGGGGGTCTGGATCGAAGGGGTCGTTCCCGACGCGGCGGGAACCCGCGCCTACCTCGAGACGCGGGCCTACGGGCGCGTCCTCGCCGAGCCCGTCAAGCTCGCCGACGGAACCGAGTTCGCCTCGGGCACGATGCTCGGCGACGCCGAGGTCGAGCGGCTCGCCGCCGACCCGACGGTCGAGCGGATTCGCGTCCGCTCCGTGCTCACGTGCGAGTCGCCCCAGGGCGTCTGCACCGCCTGCTACGGCCAGTCGCTGGCGACCGGGCGGATGATCGAGCTCGGCGAGGCGGTCGGAGTGATCGCCGCGCAGTCGATCGGCGAGCCCGGTACGCAGCTCACGATGCGGACCTTCCACACCGGTGGCGTGGTCGGCGAGGACATCACCCACGGACTGCCGCGCGTCGTGGAGCTGTTCGAGGCGCGCACCCCGAAGGGCGCCGCGGTACTCGCCCGCACCACGGGTGTCGTGCGCATCGAGGAGGACGAGTCCGACCGCAAGGTGACCGTCCTCGGGGACCGCGGCGAGGAGGAGGTCTACGCGGTCTCGGCCCGAGCCCACCTCGAGGTCGCCGAGGGCCAGGAGGTCCAGGCCGGCGGGGCGCTCGTCGAGGGACCGAAGGATCCCAAGGAGCTCCTGGAGATCAAAGGGATCCGCGAGACCCAGCAGTACCTCGTCGAGGAGGTGCAGAAGGTCTACCGGGACCAGGGCGTCTCGATCCACGACAAGCACATCGAGCTCATCGTGCGCCAGATGCTGCGCCGCGTGCTCGTTGCCGAGGCCGGAGACTCGTCGTTCCTGCCCGGCGAGCGCGTCGACAGCCAGCGCTACGCCCGCGTCAACCGGGAGCTCGTCGCCGAGGGCAAGCGACCGGCAGAGGGCCGTCCCGAGCTGATGGGGATAACGAAGGCGTCGCTCGCGACCGACTCTTGGCTGTCGGCCGCGTCCTTCCAGGAGACGACGAGGGTGCTCACCGAGGCGGCGATCGAGGGCCGGTCCGATCACCTCTTCGGGCTGAAGGAGAACATCATCATCGGGAAACTGATCCCTGCCGGCAGCGGCATGGAGCGCTACCGGAACATCTTGGTCGAGACCCCCGACGCCCAGCGGATGTCGTTCTGGTCGTCGGACCTCGCCGAGCCCGGACCCGAGGAGCTCGCCGAGTGGCTCCGCAACATCGAGGGCGCGCCCTTCGGCGGCTACGGCTCCGAGGAACAGGCGGTGGACGAGGCGCTCAGCTACTACCGCGGCGAGGACGAGGCAGCCGGCTCCGAACCGGGTCCGGCCTTCGATTCGCCAGTCGAGTCCGACGACCGTTCCGATCTCGGAGAGGCGACCGTCTGAACGCTCGCGTGGTCGCGTCCAGTCGGCGACAGCGCGGGCTCTCGGCCCGCAACGCGTTGCGCGTGCCGAAAGGCACACCTAGTATTCCCCTGCCGTCTGAACTGGGCTTGCGCCCATCCGGCGGTTCACCTGTCGAACAACCGAGAGGTAGCGCGTGCCCACCATCGCCCAGCTCGTGAGGAGTGGACGGGAGTCGAAGCGGTCGAAGACCAAGACGCCCGCTCTGAAGGGCGCGCCCCAGCGGCGCGGCGTCTGCACGCGCGTCTACACGACGACCCCGAAGAAGCCGAATTCCGCCCTGCGCAAGGTCGCTCGGGTGCGGCTCACGAGCGGAGTTGAGGTCACGGCCTACATCCCCGGCGTCGGCCACAACCTCCAGGAGCACTCCATCGTGCTCGTGCGCGGCGGCCGCGTGAGGGATCTGCCGGGGGTCCGCTACAAGATCGTCCGCGGCAC
The DNA here is from genome assembly GCA_035625025.1 of Acidimicrobiales bacterium. Taxonomy (GTDB): domain Bacteria; phylum Actinomycetota; class Acidimicrobiia; order Acidimicrobiales; family Bog-793; genus Bog-793. Next base: position 43,925 of record DASPQJ010000048.1, on the reverse strand, counting down.
GCTCGACACCTCCGGCGTGCGTGACCGGGCCCAGGCCCGCAGCCGCTACGGCGCGAAGAGAGAGGCCTGATGCCCCGCAGCGGACCGGCGCCGCGTCGCGAGCTCCAGCCGGACCCGGTCTACCGGTCCGTGCTCGTCACGCAGCTCACGAACCAGGTTCTCTCCCGGGGCAAGCGGAGCCTCGCGCAGCGCATCGTCTACGACGCGCTCACCGTTGTCGGCGAGCGGACCGGGGGCGACGCGCTGGCGACCCTGAAGCGGGCGCTCGACAACACCCGTCCCGAGCTCGAGGTGCGCTCCCGGCGGGTCGGTGGCACGACCTACCAGGTTCCCGTCGAAGTGCGGCCCCGTCGCGCCACGACGCTGTCGATCCGTTGGATCGTGAGCTACGCCGGTCAGCGCCGGGAACGGACGATGGCGCTGAAACTCGCCAACGAGATCCTCGACGCCGCCAACGGACTCGGTGCCGCGGTGAAACGTCGTGAGGACGTCCACAAGATGGCGGAATCGAACCGAGCCTTCGCCCACTACCGCTGGTAGTCGGGCCCCGGGCCGGCCGCGAGCCCACCTTCGCACCGGTTGCACGGCCGCGCCCTTTACTCTGTAGGTAGAACTACGTCGCAGGACAGAAGACGAATCGATGGCAAATCCCCAACCCCGCACCACCCCCCTCGCCAACGTCCGCAACATCGGGATCATGGCGCACATCGACGCGGGCAAAACGACGACGACCGAGCGGATCCTTTACTACACCGGTCGCAACTACAAGATCGGCGAGGTTCACGACGGCGCCGCGACGATGGACTGGATGGACCAGGAGCAAGAACGCGGCATCACCATCACGTCGGCCGCGACGACGGCCCACTGGCGGGACTGCGCGATCAACATCATCGACACCCCCGGGCACGTCGACTTCACCGTCGAGGTCGAGCGGTCGTTGCGCATCCTCGACGGAGCCGTGGCCGTGTTCGACGCGGTCGCCGGGGTCGAGCCGCAAACAGAGACGGTCTGGCGCCAGGCGGACAAGTACAACGTCCCGCGCGTCTGCTTCGTGAACAAGATGGACCGGGTCGGTGCCAACTTCGCGCGCACCGTCGAGATGATCCGGGACCGCCTCGACGCGATCCCCGCGGTCACCGAGCTGCCGCTCGGCTCGGAGTCGCGGTTCCGCGGGGTCGTCGACGTCATCGCGCAGAAGGCCCTGGTCTGGGACAACTCCGGTTACGGCGAGGAGTGGAGCGTCGAGGAGATCCCCGGCGAGCTGCGGGCCGCCGCCGAGGCGGCCCGCCACGACCTCGTCGACGTCACCTCCCACTACGACGACACGGTGATGTCGAAGTACGTCCACGAAGCCGAGATCACCGCCGACGACCTCCGACGGGCGCTGCGCGTCGGGACCATCTCCGGACACCTCGTGCCGGTGCTGTGCGGCGCGGCGTTCAAGAACAAGGGCGTCCAGCAGCTGCTCGACGCCGTCGTCGACTACCTGCCGAGCCCCCTCGACGTGCCCTCGACGATCGGGCACAGCCTGCGCGGCGACGAGATCCTCGAGCGCGCCGCCGCCGACGACGAGAAGTTCTCGGCGCTCGCCTTCAAGATCCAGGCCGACCCGTTCGTCGGCAAGCTCACCTACCTGCGGGTCTACTCCGGCTCGCTCTCCAAGGGCTCGGCGGTGCTCAACTCGACGAAGGACAAGCGCGAACGGATCGGCCGGATCCTCGAGATGCACGCCAACCACCGCGAGGACCGCGACTTTATCTACGCCGGTGACATCGTCGCGGTCGTCGGGCTGAAGACGACGACGACCGGTGACACGCTCTGCGACCCGACCCATCCGATCGTTCTCGAGACGCTGACGTTTCCCGAGCCGGTCGTCCACGTCGCCGTCGAGCCGAAGACGAAGTCCGATCAGGACAAGCTTGGCAAGGCCCTCCTCGCGCTCAGCGAAGAGGACCCGACGTTCCGCGTCCGCACCGACGAGGAGACGGGCCAGACGGTGATCTCCGGCATGGGGGAGCTCCATCTCGAAGTGCTCGTCGACCGGATGCTGCGGGAGTTCAACGTCGACGCCCACGTCGGCAAGCCCCAGGTCGCCTACCGCGAGACGATCCGCGAGGCGGTCCGCAAGGTCGAGGAGCGCTACGTCCGCCAGACGGGAGGACACGGCCAGTACGCCCACGTCGTCATCGACCTCGAGCCGACCGGTCCCGGGGGTGGCTACCAGTTCGTCGACAAGATCACCGGCGGGGTCATCCCGAAGGAGTACGTCCCCGCGGTCGACCACGGGATCCGGGAGGCGATGGAGTCCGGCGTGCTCGCCGGCTTCCCGGCCGTCGACCAACGCGTGACGCTCACCTACGGCTCCTACCACGAGGTCGACTCGTCGGAGATGGCATTCAAGATCGCCGGCTCGCTGGCTTGGAAGAAGGCCGCGCGCAAGGCGCACGCGGTCCTTTTGGAGCCGATGATGCACGTCGAGATCGTCACGCCCGAAGAGCACATGGGAGAGGTGATCGGCGACCTGTCGTCCCGGCGCGGCCATGTCGAGGGCATGGAGAGCCGCGGTGCCAGTCAGGTCATCCGAGCGCAGGTTCCATTGTCGGACATGTTCGGCTACGCTACCGACCTGCGTTCCCGCACCCAGGGACGTGCGACGTTCACGATGCAGTTCAACTCTTATCAGGAAGTTCCCGAGTCGATCGCCCGGGAGATCGTGGCCCGGGCGACGGGGGAGTGAGGGCCCGAAACCTCTCGGACCTTCCCCGGTCGGCCGCCGGTCGGCCGGGGACCGACCGGATCCTCGGGCCGACGGGCAGGCGGGCGGACGAGCCCGGCAGGTTCACCGCAGTCAGGTAACGGCAGGGCCGAGGGGCGCTGCCCAGAGCAGACGGAGCTGTCGGCACCAATGGCCAAGCAGAAGTTCGAACGGACGAAGCCCCATATCAACGTCGGGACGATGGGCCACATCGACCACGGGAAGACGACGCTGACCGCGGCGATCACGAAGATCCTCCACGAACGCAACCCGAACGTCCAGTACATCGCGTTCGAAAAGATCGACGCGGCGCCCGAGGAGAAGGCGCGCGGCATCACGATCCAGATCGCCCACGTCGAGTACGAGACCGACAAGCGCCACTACGCCCACGTCGACATGCCCGGCCACGCCGACTACATCAAGAACATGATCACCGGCGCGGCGCAGGTCGACGGGGCGATCCTCGTCGTCTCGGCGGCCGACGGGCCGATGCCCCAGACCCGTGAGCACGTGCTGCTCGCCCGGCAGGTCGGAGTGCCATCGATCATCGTCGCGCTGAACAAGGTCGACATGGTCGACGACGAGGAGCTCCTCGATCTCGTCGAACTCGAGATCCGCGAGCTCCTCAACGAGTACGAGTTCCCCGGCGACGAGATCCCGATCGTCCGGATGAGCGCGCAGAAGGCGCTCGACGGCGATGCCGCGGCGGCCGAAGACGTGCTCAAGCTCTTGGATGCGGTCGACAACTACCTCCCCGAGCCGAAGCGCGAGATCGAGAAACCCTTCCTCCTCTCGGTCGAAGACGTGATGACGATCACCGGTCGGGGGACGGTCGTCACCGGTCGGATCGAGCAGGGCCAGATCAAAGTCGGCGAGACCGTCGAGATCGTCGGGCTGCGCCCGACCCAGAAGACGGTCGTCACCGGGGTCGAAATGTTCCGCAAGCTCCTCGACACGGGCCAGGCCGGCGACAACGTCGGCCTGTTGCTCCGGGGCATCGACAAGAGAGAGGTCGAACGCGGACAGGTCGTGTGCAAGCCCGGGTCGATCACGCCGCACACGAACTTCGAGGCGAACGTCTACGTGCTGACGAAGGCCGAGGGTGGGCGGCACAAGCCGTTCTTCTCCAACTACCGGCCGCAGTTCTACTTCCGCACGACCGACGTGACCGGCTCGATCACCCTGCCCGAGGGGACCGAGATGGTGATGCCGGGCGACAACACGGCGATGACGGTCGAGCTGCAGAAGCCGATCGCGATGGACGAAGGACTGCGCTTCGCGATCCGCGAAGGCGGTCGCACCGTCGGGGCCGGCCGGGTCACGAAGATCATCAAGTAGGACGATGGCGCAGCGGATCAGGATCCGGCTCAAGGCGTACGATCACGAGGTCGTCGACCAGTCGACGAAGAAGATCGTCGAGACGGTGCTCCGCACCCAGGCGAAGGTGCGCGGCCCGATCCCGCTGCCGACCGAGCGGCACCGCTACACGGTCGTGCGGTCGCCTCACAAGCACAAGGACAGCCGCGAGCACTTCGAGATGCGGATCCACAAGCGGCTGGTCGATATCGTCGAGCACGGTCCGAAGACCGTCGACTCCCTGCAACGGCTCGATCTGCCCGCCGGGGTCGACATCGAGATCAAGATCCAGCAGGCCTAGCCGCGAGCTGTTGATATAGTGTTCTGTCTCGCCGGGAGGGACCCCGGCGGACTGCGAGGATGAAGTCCGAGCGTGCCCCGTCTGTCGGGGGACCGTTCGGCAGAAACGATCTGCGCTCCGCTCGGTTCTCGAGCGGAGCGCCCGCGTGAGAAGGGGTGGTTCACCCATCCCGTCGAACCCGGCGTCGGCGGTGTCGCCGCGGCCGCCGGGTTCAGGGAGGGCCCGGTCAGAAGGCCGGTACGGAGAGACGGAACGACGATGACACTGAAAGCGGTCGTCGGCGAGAAGGTCGGGATGACCCAGATCTTCGACGCTGAGAACCGGGCGGTTCCCGTCACCGTCGTGAAGGTCGCGCCTTTGCGAGTCGTCCAGGTGAAAACACCCGAACGCGAGGGTTACTCCGCCCTGCAGGTCACCTACGGTTTTCGACGGGCGAGCGCCCTCAACAAACCGGAGGCGGGGCACTTCGCCAGGGCCAGCGTCGACCCCGGGCGGCGCCTCGTCGAGCTGCGGGTCGACGACACCGACGGCTACTCGGTCGGCCAGCAGATCGACGTCGGGATCCTGTCCGCGGGCGAAAAGGTCGACGTCACGGCGATCTCGAAAGGCAAGGGTTTCGCCGGCAGCATGAAGCGGCACAATTTCTCGGGCCAGGGCGGCGCGCACGGCAACCACAAGAAGCACCGCGCGCCCGGCTCCATCGGTGCCTGCGCCACTCCCGCCCGGGTCTTCCGGGGCGCCAAGATGGCGGGGCGCCTGGGCGCCGAGCGCGTGACGACCCTCAACCTCGAGGTCGTCGAGGCCGACGCCGAGAGGGAGATCGTGCTCGTGAAGGGCGCCGTGCCCGGTCCCCGCGGCGGACTCGTCGTGATCCGCCAAGCCGTGAAGGGCGGCGTGAGGTGAGCGTCGACGTGGTCCGCGGACGGGCTTCGAGACCCGTCACGCGCCCCGAGCCGGTCACGATCAACCGGACGACCGACGCCGGTGTCGTGCTCGGCGCCGTCTCGCTCGACCCGGAGTTCTTCTCCGCCGCGGCCAACGCGGCCCTCGTCCACCAGGTCGTGACGGCCCAGCTCGCGGCGAGGCGGCGGGGAACACAGAGCACGAAGACGCGCTCCGAGGTGCGCGGCGGGTCGGCCAAGCCGTACCGGCAGAAGGGCACGGGCTCCGCCCGACAGGGGTCCATCCGGGCGCCGCACTACGCCGGCGGCGGCGTCGCTCTTGGTCCAAAGTCTCGTGACTACACGCAGCGCACCCCGCGCAAGATGGTCCAGCAGGCCTTGCGCCGCGCGCTCTCCGACCACGCCGGGCGCGGCTCACTGCGGCTCATCGACCGCTGGACGATGGAGGTGCCGCGCACGAAAGACGCCCTGGCGTCTCTCGCGGCCCTCGACTGTTCCGGCCGGGTCCTCGTCGTCATGGCGGGCCGCAATGACGTGGTCGAGCGGTCGTTCCGCAACATCCCCGGAGTCTGGAGCGTGCCCGTTGAGCAGGTGACGGCGTACGACCTGGTTGCCGCGGACGTCGTGGTTTTCACGGACGAGTCGCTTCCCGGTACGGCTAGATCAGCCAAGGCCGCGCCGTCGAGGGTGGCGGCCAAAGCCTCGACGCCGGCGCAGAAGGTCTCGGCGGCCACGGCGGCGAAGAAGACCTCGGCGGCCACGGCGGCGAAGAAGACCGCGGCACGCGCTCCAGCTGGCAAGCGATCGACGGCGCAGGATCGGGGTGCGAGATGAGTAGCAGCCGTATGGTTCTTCTCCGCCCCGTCATCTCCGAGAAGTCCTACGGTCTCATGGAGCAGGGCGCCTACGTCTTCGTCGTCGATCCCCGGGCGAGCAAAGAAGAGATCCGTGACGCCGTGGAGCAGACGTTCGCCGTCCACGTCGCCAGCGTGAACACGCTCAATCGCAAGGGAAAGCGGAAGAGGAATCGTCGGGTCATGAACTTCGGCCGGCGGTCGGACACGAAGCGGGCGATCGTGCGCCTCGCCGGTGACGACCGCATCGAGCTGTTCGAGAGCTGAGGGATCCGCCATGGCAGTGCGCAAGCGCAAGCCGACGAGCGCCGGACGACGGTTCCAATCGGTATCGGACTTCGCAGAGATCACGAAGGACCGCCCCGAGCGGACGCTCGTCGAGCCGCTTCCCTCGTCCGGTGGGCGTAACAGCTACGGTCGCAAGACGGCGCGCCATCGCGGCGGCGGCCACAAACGCCAGTACCGCGTCATCGACTTCTGGCGTGAAAAAGACGGGGTGCCGGCCCGGGTCGCCGCGATCGAGTACGACCCGAACCGCAACGCCCGGATCGCGCTACTTCACTACGCGGACGGCGAGAAGCGCTACATTCTCGCTCCCCAACGCGTCGCGGTCGGCGATGTCCTGCAGTCCGGTCACGGCGCGGAGATCCGACCGGGCAACGCCCTTCCGATGCGCTACATCCCGGTCGGTTCGGTGCTGCACAACGTGGAGCTCCGTCCGGGCGGCGGCGGCAAGCTGGCCCGCGGCGCCGGGATGAGCGTGCAGCTCGTCGCCAAGGAGGGGACGCTCGCGACGCTGCGGCTGCCTTCGACCGAGATGCGTCGGGTCCCGATCGACTGCCGGGCAACGATCGGCGAGGTTGGCAATGCCGAGGCCGAGCTCGTCTCGATCGGCAAGGCGGGGCGTAACCGTTGGCGTGGGGTTCGACCGCAGACACGGGGCGTGGCGATGAACCCGGTCGACCACCCGCTCGGCGGCGGCGAGGGCAAGGCCTCCGGCGGACGTCATCCCGTCTCGCCGTGGGGGAAGCCCGAAGGCCGGACGCGGGCCCGCCACAAGACGTCCGATCAGCTCATCGTGCGCCGCCGACGCGGTCGCGGCGCGCGCCGTTGAGGAACAGAACGAGGATCGTATGCCCCGCAGCCTGAAAAAGGGACCATTCGTCGATGACCATCTGCTGAAGAAGATTGACGAGCTGAACGCGAAGAACGAGAAGCGCGTCGTGAAAACCTGGTCCCGCCGTTCGACGATCATCCCGGACATGGTCGGCCACACGATCGGTGTCCATGACGGCCGCAGGCATATCCCCGTCTACGTCACCGAGGCGATGGTCGGCCACAAGCTGGGCGAGTTCGCCCCCACTCGGACCTTCCGTTTCCACGCCGGTCAAGAACGCCAGGCGAGGCGCTGACGATGACCGTCAAGACCAACGAACGCCCCGGAACCCGCGCCGTGCTCCGACACTGCCAGATGTCGGGCTACAAAGCGCGCGAAGTACTCGACCTCGTGCGCGGGCTCGACTACACACGGGCCGTTGAACTGCTCGACCACAGCGATCGTGGCGCGGCACCAGTGGTCGCAAAACTGCTGCGTTCGGCGGCCTCCAATGCCGAGCATAACGACGGTCAGTTTCCCGAAGAGCTCTATATCGCCTCGTGCTTCGTCGACGAGGGCCCGACGCTCAAACGCTTCCGACCCCGGGCACGCGGCCGCGCCTCGCGGATTCGCAAGCGCACCTGCCACGTCACGATCATCCTGGCGCGGATGCCCGAGGCCCAGATCGCGCGCCTGAAAGCGCGTTCCGCGGCGCAGAATGCCGACCGCCGTGCTCGCCGCGTCGCGGGGGCGCGGCGACGCGCTCTGGCGCTCGAGGCGATCCCGGCGGGCGAGGAATCCGCGGTTGTCACCGGGGAAGGTGCCAAAGAGTCGGAGGAGAACGAGGAGCGCGTGCCGCGGGGACGCGAGACCGCCCCCGCGAAGAGGACCCCCGCGAAGAAGGCCCCGGCGAAGAGGCCCCCGGCGAAGGCCGCTCCGGCGAAGAAGGCCCCCGTGAAGGCCGCCCCGGCGAAGAGGCCCCCCGCGAAGGCCGCCCCGGCGAAAAGGGCCCCCGCGAAGGCCGCCCCGGCGAAGAAGGCCCCGGCGAAGAAGGTCCCCGCCAAGGCCGCCCCGGCGAAGAAGAGCGGGGCGCCGACGAGGGCCACACGGGTGATCGCCAGAATCGCGAAGAAGACCACGCGCCGGTCGTCCGGGAAGGACAAGAGCTAATGGGTCAGAAGGTCAACCCTTACGGGTTTCGCCTCGGCATCACGACCGACTGGAAGTCGCGTTGGTTCGAGGACCGCGGCTACCAGAACGCCGTCGTCGAGGACTGGAACATCCGAGATTATTTGATGACCCAGCTCGAGTCGGCGGCCGTCAGCCGGATCGAGATCGAGCGTACGAGGGACCGCCTGCGCGTCGACGTGCACACCGCCCGTCCGGGCATCGTAATTGGGCGTCGGGGCGCCGAAGCGGACCGGCTCCGCCGCCACCTCGGGCGGATGACGAAGAACGCCAACGTCCAGCTGAACATCCAGGAGATCAAGCAGCCCGAGCTCGACGCCGCGCTCATCGCCCAGGGGATCGCCGACCAGCTCACGCGGCGTATCAGTTTCCGGCGTGCCATGAAGCGAGCGATCCAGACCGTGCAGAAGGCCGGAGGCCAGGGGGTGCGTGTCCAGTGCTCCGGTCGTCTCGGCGGTTCGGAGATGTCACGCAAGGAGTCCTACCGCGAGGGCCGCGTGCCGCTGCACACGCTGCGAGCCGATATCGACTTCGGATTCCGCGAAGCACGCACCTCGACCGGACGCGTTGGCGTGAAGGTCTGGATCTACAAGGGCGACATCCTCCCCTACCGAGCCGCACCCGAGGACAAGATCTCTCGTGAGGCCGCGATGGCCGTCGGCGAGACGTCAGGCCAGGCCCGCCCCCGCCGGATCGTGTCGGCCGGCGGTGGTCGGCGCCGGCCGGAGCTGGGCGAGCCCGGCTTGCCTCCGGAGGAAGTCCCAGCGCCGGCGGCAAAGGGCGAACGCGAAGAAGCTGCCGTCGAGGCGCCGGCCGAGCCGGTCGCCCCTCCGGCCGACGACGCGCTCGAGAAGCTCCTTGCCGAGGAAGAGGAGATCGAGCGACGGACACGTGACGAGCACCACGAAACGCCGCACTTCCGCAAGGAGAACGACTGACGATGCTGATGCCAAAGAAGGTCAAGCACCGCAAGCAGCACCGCGGTCGTCGCACCGGCCTCGCCAAGGGCGCCCAGACGATCGACTTCGGCGACTACGGGATCAAGGCTCTCGAACCGGGATGGATCACGGCGCGCCAGATCGAGGCGGCTCGTATCGCGATGACGCGTCATGTGCGCCGGGGAGGCAAGGTCTGGATCCGGGTCTTCCCGGACAAGCCGGTCACCCAGAAGCCAGCAGAGACGCGCATGGGATCAGGCAAGGGCAACCCAGAGCACTGGGTCGCCGTCGTGCGACCGGGGAGGATCCTTTTCGAGATCGCGGGGGTCGATGAACAGCTCGCGCGCCAGGCGCTTGAACGCGCGATCCAGAAACTTCCGATCCAGGCCGAGGTCGTCATTCGTCCCGGAGTGCTGGCCGAAGCCGGGGGGGCCGCGAAATGACGAAGCCGACCGAACTGCGCTCGCTCTCGGAGCTCGATCGGGCCCAGCGCCTCATCGACGCGCGCAAAGAGCTGTTCAATCTCCGCTTCCAACTCGCGACGGGTCGTCTCGACAATGTGAGCCGGATCGCGATCGTCCGCAAGGACATCGCCCGTCTCCTGACGATCGCGGCTGAGGACGCCGCTGCGGTCGAGCGATCTGCGAAAAGGACGAGGAAGAGCCGTGGCTGACGACACCGAATCAGCGGTCCTTGTGCCTCGCGTCCTGCGACCGAACCGTCGCAAGGTGCGCGAGGGGACGGTGATCTCGCGATCGAAGGACAAGACGGTGGTCGTGTCGGTCGTCGAACGCGTCCGCCACCCGAAGTACGCCAAGACTGTCCAGCGCTCGAAGAGGCTCTACGTCCACGACGAGGAGAACACCGCTGCCGTCGGCGACCGGGTGCGTGTCGCGGAAACGCGCCCGATCTCGAAGCTCAAGCGGTGGCGGCTCGTCGAAATCCTGGAGCGTGCGCGGTGATCCAACAGGAGTCGCGACTCAAGGTCGCGGACAACTCAGGAGCGAAAGAGGTCCTTTGCATCAAGGTGCTCGGGGGTTCTCGTCGCAGGTACGCGACCATCGGCGATGTCTTCATCGCGACGGTGAAAGAGGCCGTTCCGGGAGCTGCGGTGAAAAAGGGTGAAGTCGTTAGGTGCGTGGTCGTGCGGGCGAAGAAGGAGCGTCGTCGTCCTGACGGGAGTTACATCAGGTTCGACGAGAACGCCGCGGTGCTCATCAACGAGCAGCTGCAGCCTCGCGGGACCCGAATTTTCGGCCCGGTCGGCCGCGAACTGCGCGACAAGCGATTCATGCGCATCGTCAGCCTCGCGCCGGAGGTGATCTAGATGAAGATCCGCAAGGGCGACGAGGTTCAAGTCCTGTCCGGCAAGCACCGCGGCCGGAGAGGTGAGGTGATTCGCGCCATTCCCGACAAGCACCAGGTCGTCGTTTCCGGGGTCAACGTCATGAAACGTCACACCCGCCCGAAGCGCGCCACGATGCAGGCCGGGATCATCGACAAGGACATGCCACTTCCGGTCGCGGTCGTCGCGCTGATCTGTGCGAAGGACGGCCCGACGCGGGCCCGGTACGAGGTCGGCAAGGATGGTTCAAAGACGCGGGTTTGTGCCAAGTGCGGGGGCCGGTTGTGAGCGCAATGACGAAGGTGGTCGAACGCCCCCGCCTGAAGGCCCTGTTTGAGGACGAGATCAGGGACCGATTGCTGTCCGAGCTCGGACTGGCGAACGTCATGGAAGTTCCGCGCCTCGCCAAGATCGTGGTCAACATGGGCGTCGGCAAGGCGACCCAGCAGCAGTCGCTGCTCGAAGGCGCGGTGCGCGACCTCGCGACGATTACGGGCCAGCGGCCGATCGTCACCCGGGCGCGCAAGTCGATCTCGGCATTCAAGCTGCGCGAGGGGAACTCGATCGGCGCGATGGTGACACTGCGAGGAAACCGGATGTGGGAGTTCTTCGATCGCCTGATCAGCCTCGCGATCCCGCGTATTCGGGACTTCCGCGGGTTGTCCCCGCGCTCGTTCGACGGACACGGCAACTACACGCTCGGTGTCTCCGAGCAGCTGATCTTCCCGGAAGTCGACTACGACAAGGTCGACGCGACCCGTGGAATGGACATCACGATCGTGACGACGGCCCGCACCGACGCCGAGGGACGAGCTCTGCTCGACGCCTTCGGCTTCCCGTTCCGACGCGAAGGGTAGTAACCGGAGATGGCAAAGAAGGCACTGGTCGAAAAGCAGCAGCGCAAGCCGAAGTTCAAGGTGCGGGGTTACACCCGGTGCCGACGTTGTGGCCGGCCGCGGTCGGTCTACCGACGCTTCGGATTGTGCCGAATCTGTCTACGACAGCTCGTACACGCCGGAGAAGTTCCCGGCGTGACCAAGGCAAGCTGGTGACGGGAGGGGATCGCCGATGACCATGACGGATCCCATCGCCGACATGCTGACACGGGTGCGCAACGCCAACGTTGCGATGCACGACACCGTCCGCATGCCTGGTTCGAAGCTGAAGATGTCGCTCGCCTCGATACTCGAGCGTGAGGGCTACATTGCCGGTTTCTCGACCGTTGCAGACGACTCGCGTCCCGGGACGGTTCTCGAGATCCGGATGAAGTACACGCACGATCGCGCTCGCGCGATCGCCGGTCTGAAGCGGGTCTCGACGCCGGGGCTGCGCGTCTACGCGCGGGCGGATCATCTTCCGCGGGTGCTCGGCGGCCTGGGCGTCGCCGTGCTGTCGACGAGTCAGGGGCTGCTCACTGACCGGGAGGCCCGTCAGCGCAAGATCGGCGGCGAGGTGCTCTGCTATGTCTGGTGAGCCGGCTCCGGGGCGGGACGGGGTGATCCCCTGATGTCGCGGGTCGGATCCGTGCCGATCGCCGTGCCGGCGGGCGTCGAGGTCACGATGGTCGACGACCGCATCGCCGTGCGCGGCCCAAAGGGCGCGTTGGAAAGGGTGATCCCGGGCCGGATCACCGTGCGCGCCGAGGAAGGTGGGTCGACGCTCGTCGTCGAACGCCCGAACGACGAACGGATGAGCCGCGCGCTCCACGGGCTCACCCGCACGCTGATCGCCAACATGATGCTCGGCGTCACCGAGGGGTTCTCCAAGGACCTCGAGATCGTCGGTATCGGCTATCGGGCGACGGCGAAAGGGCCGAACCAGCTCGAGCTGGCGCTCGGCTTCAGCCATCCGGTGATTGTCGACGCGCCCGAGGGCATCAGCTTCGAGGTTCCCGTGCCGACTCGCATCACGGTGCGCGGCGTCGACAAGGAAACGGTCGGGCAAGTGGCCGCCGACATCCGCAAGATCCGCAAGCCGGAGCCGTACAAGGGCAAGGGCGTGCGGTACGCGGGCGAGACAGTGCCGCACAAGGCCGGAAAGGCCGGGAAGTAGCGATGGCAGGTGTAGAGCGCGTCCACGTCTTGCGCCGCCGCCGCCATGCGCGGTTGCGCCACAAGGTGGTGGGCACCGCCGACCGGCCGCGTCTCGCGGTCTTCCGCTCGAAACGGCACATCGTCGCCCAGGTGATCGATGACGCCGCGGGACGCACGATCGTTGCTGCTTCGACGATGGAGGCGGGTCTGCGCTCCCAGCCGACAGGCAACGTCGCTGCGGCCGCCGAGGTCGGCCGGCTCGTGGCAGCTCGCGCCCAGCAGGCAGGGATCGCCAAGGTCGTCTTCGACCGGGGTGGTTCCCGCTATCACGGTCGTGTCGCGGCTCTCGCCGAGGCCGCTCGGCAGGCGGGATTGGAGTTCTGAATGGCGGAGTCCCAGTACGAGGAGAGGACGATCCGGGTGAACCGGGTCGCCAAGGTCGTCCAGGGTGGTCGACGGTTCTCGTTCACCGCGCTGATGGTGATCGGCGACGGCCAAGGTCGTGTCGGCCTCGGCTACGGCAAGGCCAAAGAAGCCGGTCTCGCGGTGCAAAAGGGGATCGAGGACGCGAAGAAGAACCTCTTCGACGTCGCCCTCGCGGGATCGACGATCGTTCACCCGGTGATCGGCTCGGCTGGCGCGGGCCGGATGCTCCTCAAGCCCGCGGCTCCCGGCACCGGTGTCATAGCCGGCGGCGCGGCGCGCGCGATCTTCGAGATGGCGGGGGTACGCGATGTCGTCGCCAAGTCCCTCGGCACCTCGAACTCGATCAACGTCGCCCACGCGACGATCGCCGGACTGAAGGCGCTCCGGCGACCGGACGAGGTCGCCCGGCTGCGCGGCAAGGTCCCCGAGGAGGTCACCCCGACCGGGGTGTTGCGCGCCTTCAACGAGCGACGCCGTGCGCCGACTGTCGTCGCTGGGGAGGACTGAGATGGCACCGCGACCGTCGCCCGGCCCGGCCGAGATCCTCGTCACCCAGGTCCGCTCGGCGATCGGCACGAAGCCGAAGCACCGGGCGACCTTGCGCGCTCTCGGTTTGCGCGGCATCGGCCAGTCGAACGTGCTTGTCGATCGTCCCGAGATCCGTGGCATGCTCGCGGGCGTGTCCCACCTCGTGACGGTCACGGAGTCCGCGGCGCGACCGCGTCGTGGCGGTGACGTGCCGGCGAAGAAAGGGGCCGGTGACCGATGAGACTCGACGATCTCGCGCCCGCCCCGGGCGCCCGTCGGGCTCGCCGTCGTGTCGGTCGGGGAACCGGCGGCAAGGGTGGGAAGACCGCGGGACGGGGCACGAAAGGCCAGCTCGCGAGGAACACGATGAATTCCGGGTTCGAAGGGGGCCAGTTGCCTCTCACCCAGCGGATCCCCAAGCTGCGCGGCTTTCAGAACCCGTTCCGCGTCGAGTACAACGTCGTCAACCTCGACGACCTCGAGAAGCTCGCCCTCGACTCGGTGACGCCGGAGACGCTGCGCGCCTCGGGGATCGTCCACGAAAAGGGCCTCGTGAAGGTGCTCGGACGCGGATCGATCTCGCGGGCGATCGCCGTCGAGGCGCACGCGTTCTCGAAGGCCGCCGCCCGGGCGATCAGCGGCGCCGGTGGGTCCGTGACGGTTGTCCCAGCGCCCAACGGCGACCGCCGGGTCCCCGCCCGCGGCAACGCCCTGGCCAACCGCTAGACGGCCGGGGGTCGGGACCGTGACGGGGTCGAAGATGGGGTCGGGTAGGCACGTGGGGCGCCGACGGCGGGCGGCTGGTGGAGGGGAGGTGGCGTGCTTTCCAGCCTGAGGAACATCGTCAGGGTCGCCGACCTTCGCAACAAGGTCCTTTTCACGCTGGTCGTGATCGCGATCTACCAGCTCGGTGCCAACATCCCGGTTCCGGGGGTGAGCTTCAGGGCCATCCAGTCGATCTCGAATTTGGCGAAGGGCTCGGGGATTCTCGGCTTCTTGAACCTGTTCTCGGGCGGTGCGCTCGCTCGGGCCGCCGTCCTTGGCCTCGGGATCATGCCGTACATCACGTCGTCGATCATCATCCAGCTGCTGACGACGGTGATCCCGAAGTTCACCGAGTGGCGCGACCAGGGCGCCGTCGGCCAGCGCAAGCTGACCCAGGCGACGCGCTACCTCACCGTCTCGCTCGCGCTGATGCAATCGTCCGGCATCGTCTTCCTGTTGCACTCCGGCCAGTTGACCGGGACCAACACCGACCTCATTCCCGACTTCACGGCGCAGCGGGTGCTGTTCATCATCCTCACCTTCACGGCCGGCACGGCTTTCGTCATGTGGCTCGGCGAGCTCATCACCCAGCGCGGCATCGGCCAGGGGATGTCGATCATCATCTTCGCCAACGTCGTGGCGACGATCCCGCTCGACGTCGACCTCATCAAGGCGGATAAGTCCTGGGCGGGTCTTTCGATCATCGGCATCGTCTGTGTCGCGCTGCTCGTCGCGATCGTGTTCACCGAGCTCGGCCAGCGCCGGATACCGGTCACGTTCGCACGCCGGGTCCAGGGGCGCCGGATGTACGGAGGCCAGAGCACCTACATCCCGTTGAAGGTGAACCAGGCCGGTGTCATCCCGATCATCTTCGCGAGTTCGCTCCTTTACATCCCGGTACTCGTCTCGACCGTGCTGCCGTGGGCGGCCGTGCGCGCCTGGATCACGGCGAACCTCGTGAACCCGACCGGCGGCGTCTACCTCGCCCTCTACGGCCTGTTCATCGTGGCCTTCACGTTCTTTTACGTGCAGGTGAGCTTCGACCCGGTCCAGCAGGCGGACCAGATCCGCAAACAGGGCGGGTACATTCCCGGGATCCGACCGGGCCCGCCGACCGAGAGCTACCTGTCCAAGATCCTGAATCGCATCACGTTGCCGGGCTCACTCTTCTTGGCGTTCGTCGCGCTCACGCCCTCGGCGATCCTCGCCGCTTGGCACATCGCGGGGATCCCGTACTTCGGGACGACGCTCCTCATCAGCGTCGGTGTCGCGCTCCAGACGAACCAACAGATCAACAGCCAGCTGACGATGCGCAACTACGAGGGCTACCTCACCTAGGTGGCAAGGTCCGCGCGTCTCATCGTCCTCGGTAAACAGGGCTCGGGGAAAGGGACCCAGTGCGTGCTGATCTCGCAGCATTTCTCGATCCCCCACATCTCGACCGGTGACATGCTGCGTGCCGCCGTGAAGTCCGGGACCGCGCTGGGCCAGAGGGTGCAGCGCACGATGGAGGCGGGCGAGCTGATCTCCGACGACATCGTGCTCGAGATGATCGCCGAGCGGCTCCGCGAGCCTGACGCGGCGACGCGCGGATTCGTCTTCGACGGATTTCCTCGCACCGTCGTCCAGGCGGAGCGGCTCGACGAGATCCTTGCACCGGTGACGATCGACCTCGTCGTGAGCCTCGACATCCCGACCGCCGTCGTCGTCGAGCGGATCGCACAGCGGCGCACCTGTTCGGGTTGCGGCCGGGTCTTCTCGCTCGCCGTGCCCCCCAAGGTCGACTGGACCTGCGACGTCTGCGGCGGCGAGGTCGTCCAGCGCGAGGACGACACCGAGGAGGCGGTGACCCGGCGTCTCGCCCTCTATGACGCGCAGACGGCGCCGCTCATCGCCCGTTACCAAGCCGCCGGAAGGCTTGTCTCGGTCGCGGCGACCGGCACCATCGAGGAAGTGGCGGAGCGCGTCATCTCGTGCATCGGGGACCGCCTCGGCGCCGCGGGAGAGATCGGCTGGTGATCCGCAGTCCCCAAGAGATCGAGAAGATGCGCCGGGCGGGCCGTGTCGTCGCCGAGATCATCGCGGAGACGCGAGCCGCCATCCGCCCGGGGATGACGACGCTTGAACTCGACAAAGTCGCGCGCGCGGTGCTCGAAAAGCGCGGGGCACGCTCGAATTTCCTCAACTACCACGGTTTCCCGGCGGTCATCTGCACGTCGCCGAACAGCATGATCGTCCACGGCATACCGGGCGGTTACGTGCTGAAGGACGGTGACATCCTGTCCGTCGACTGCGGAGCGATCGTCGAGGGTTACCACGGCGACGCCGCCTTCACGGCTCCCGTCGGCGAAGTCTCCGCGCTCGCCACGCGCCTCATGGAGGTGACCGAACGGTCTCTGTGGGCCGGGATCGACGTGATGCGCCCCGGCAACCGATTGCACGAGATCGGTCGCGCGGTCCAGACGGTGGTCGAGGCGGAGGGGTTCTCGGTCGTCCGCAAGTACGTCGGCCACGCCATCGGGACGGAGATGCACGAGGAGCCCTCGGTCCCGAACTACTGGCCCGGTGCCCCGGGGCCGAAGATGAAGCGGGGAAACGTCTTCGCCGTCGAGCCGATGGTGAACGTTGGCGGCCCCGACACGGTCGAGCTCGAGGACGGCTGGAGCGTCGTGACCGCCGACGGGAGCCTCTCGGCGCACTTCGAGTCCACGATCGCGATCGGCGACGACGGACCGGAGGTGCTGACGCGCCCGTGACCGGAACGGCCGTGAGGTGCTAAAATAATTGCCGCTTCGGGTCAGCTGGCTCGTGGGTGTTCGTCGCGAGCCAGAACGCACATCTCGTGGCCCCAGGGCTGCAGGTCACGTGGACAGTTGGGGCCAGCCACCGCTCGTCGGGGGTCGTTGACGCGACGATGGGATGTGGGTTGCCTGCCTCCCGTAGCCGCCAGGAGTTTTGTCGAGGAGGTTGACCTGCCGAAACCGAAGGAGGACGCGATCGTGCTCGAGGGCACGGTCGTGGAGCCGTTGCCGAACGCGATGTTCCGTGTCGAGCTCGAGAACGGTCACAAGGTGCTCGCCCACAGCTCGGGCAAGATGCGCATGCACCGCATTCGCATCCTCCCCGGCGATCGAGTCCAGGTCGAGATCACGCCGTACGACCTGTCGCGAGGCCGGATCACCTATCGGTACAAGTAGGCACGAGTTGGGTTCGGCCAGATCCGGCCACACCACGACCCAGGGGACAGGGCAGTGAAGGTACGTCCGAGCGTCAAAGTGATGTGCGAGAAGTGCAAGGTCATCCGCCGGCACGGCCGCGTGGTCGTGATCTGCGACAATCCGCGCCACAAGCAGCGTCAGGGCTGAGACGGTGGCCCGGATCTCCGGCGTTGACATCCCGCGCGACAAGCGCCTCGAAGTCGCGCTCACCTACGTCTACGGAATCGGCCGCACGACTTCCCAGCAGATCTGCGCGGCCGCCGACCTGGACCTGAACACGCGGGTGCGCGATCTGACCGAGGAAGAAGTCGCCCGGATCCGCACCTACGTCGACGCCAACCTGAAAGTCGAGGGCGACCTCCGTCGCGACGTCGCCCAGGACATCAAGCGCAAGATGGACATCGGCTCCTACCAGGGTGTCCGTCATCGGCGGGGGCTGCCGGTGCGGGGCCAGCGCACCCACACGAACGCCCGGACACGCAAAGGCCCGAAGAAGACCGTCGCCGGCAAGAAGAAGGTCCGCAAGCACTGATGCCCACGACTCGTCACGCCTCAACCGACGTTGGTAGCGCCCGTCGTCGTGGCGCGCCCTCCCGGGAAGGGCGGGCCTGATGGCCAAGCCGGTCAAACCCGGCGGTCGCCGGCCCCGCAAGCGTGAGCGCAAGAACGTCGTCCACGGCGTCGCCCACATCAAGAGCTCGTTCAACAACACGATCGTGTCGATCGCCGACCACGAGGGCAACGTCATCGCCTGGGCGTCGGCCGGCAACGTCGGTTTCAAAGGCTCGCGCAAGTCGACGCCGTTCGCGGCCCAGATGGCCGCCGAGAGCTGCGCGCGCCGGGCGATGGAGCACGGGGTGCGACGGGTCGACGTCCTGGTGCGGGGACCAGGATCGGGCCGGGAGACGGCGATCCGGTCGCTCGCGGCGACCGGCATCGAGGTCACGGGCATCAAGGACGTGACGCCGATCCCGCACAACGGCTGTCGCCCCAAGAAGCGGCGCCGGGTCTAGGGACGAGGACGACGATGGCCCGGTACCTCGGTCCGGTGTGCCGCTTGTGCCGCCGTGAGAAGGTCAAGCTGTTCTTGAAGGGGCCGAAGTGCGAGAGCCCGCAGTGCCCGATCGAACGCCGCCCGTACCCGCCGGGAGAGCACGGGCGCGACCGCTCGCGCCAGGGTTCGGAGTACCTCGCCCAGCTGCGCGAGAAGCAGAAGGCGCGCCGCATCTACGGCGTGTTGGAGAAGCAGTTCCGCAGCCTTTACGATGAGGCGAGCCGGCAGCACGGCATCACGGGCGAGAACCTGCTCCGCATGCTCGAGACGCGTCTCGACAACGTCGTGTTCCGGGCGCGTTGGGCCACGAGCCGGTCCCAGGCCCGCCAGTTCGTCAGCCACGGTCTCGTGCGGGTGAACGGCCATCGGGTCACGATCGCGAGTTTCCGCGTGCGCCTCGGTGACGTCGTCGCGCTCGCCGAGCCGGCGGCGGGGGTGATCACGGTGCGACAGAACCTCGACCTCATCGACCGTCCCGTTCCCGGTTGGCTCGAGGTCGAAGAAGGCGGCACCGCCGTGCGCGTCCGGGCGATGCCGGAGCGCGAACAGATCGACACCCAGGTGCGCGAACAGCTCATCGTCGAGCTGTACTCGAAGTAGGCGCCCGAACAACAGGAGTCAGCCCAGATGCTCATCATCCAGCGCCCCGCCGTCGAAGCGATCGGCGAGGAGGAGGAGAACCGTCAGAGGTTCTCGATCGGCCCGCTCGACCCGGGTTTCGGGCACACGCTCGGCAACTCGCTGCGGCGGACGCTGCTTTCATCGATCCCCGGCGCCGCGGTGACCCAGGTCCGCTTCGACGACGCCCTCCACGAGTTCACCTTCCTTCCAGGGGTGAAAGAGGACGTCAGCGACATCATCTTGAACCTGAAAGACCTGGTCCTCGTCGTCGAGACCGACGAGCGGGTGACATTGCGCGTCGACGTGCGCGGGCCCGGCGAGGTGACCGGCGCCGACCTGAAACTGACGGCCGACGTCGAAGTCCTCAACAAGGACCTGCACATCGCCACCGTGAACGCCAAGGGGCGGCTGGCGATGGATGTCACCGTCGAGCGCGGCAAGGGCTACGTCTCGGTCGAGAAGGGCAAGCACTCCTCGACGATCGGGGTCATCCCGGTCGATGCCATCTTCTCGCCGGTGCGCCGGGTCGCCTTCACCGTCGAGCCGACGCGTGTCGAGCAGTCGACCGACTACGACCGGCTCGTCCTCGACGTCGAGACGGACGGCTCGATCTCGCCCCGTTCGGCACTGGCCTCGGCGGGCCAGACGCTCCGATCGCTCGTCAACCTCGTCGCGGAGCTCTCCGACGAGGCGCGCGGGCTCGAGCTCGGTGACGCCGCGACGGCTTCGAGTGGTTCGCCGGACCTCGACCAGCCGATCGAGGAGCTCGACTTGACGGAGCGTCCCCGCAACTGCCTGAAGCGGGCCCAGATCAACACCATCGGAGAGCTCGTCGAGCGCAGCGCGGCGGACCTGCTCGGCATCACGAACTTCGGACAGAAGTCCCTCGACGAGGTGCTGCAGCGTCTCGATGAGCGAGGTCTGTCGCTCGCGGGCGACCGGTACTGAGATGCCCGCGGCACCGAGAAAGAGCGTCCGTTTCGGCGGCGATGCCGCCCACCAGAGGGCGATGCTCGGCAATCTCATCGCGTCACTCATCGCCGCCGAGGCAATCGTCACGACCGAGGCCAAGGCGAAGGCGCTCCGTCCGGTGGCCGAGAAGCTGATCACCCGGGCGCGCGCCGGAGGGGTGCACAACCAGCGCGAGGTGATCGCTTTCCTGCGGGACAAGGACATGGCGCACAAACTCTTCGCCGAGATCGGTCCGCGTTACGCCGACCGCAACGGCGGTTACCTCCGGATCCTGAAGCTCGGCCCCCGTCCGGGGGACAACGCCCCGATGGCACGCGTCGAGTTCGTCTCGCCGACCTGACGCCCTCGCCGTGGGGGACCCAACCGGCGACGACACCGTGGCGGGTCGGCAACGCGGCGACGCGGTGTCGACGCGGCGGATCGTTCTCGGCGTCGCCTACGACGGTTCCGGGTACCACGGTTTCGCGGCGCAGCCCGGCCAGCGCACGGTCGGCGGCGAGTTGGGCGCGGCTCTCGAGCGAATGACGGGGCAGCAGCTCGTCTGCACGTGCGCCGGACGGACTGACGCCGGCGTCCACGCCACGGCCCAGGTCGTGCACGTCGACCTCGCTGAAACCTTCCTCCTCGGGCACTACGGAACCGAGGCGATCTCGGCGGGAAGGGAACTGCCCCGACTCGCTGAGGCCCTCTCGAGCCAGTTGGGCTCGGAGATCGCGGTCTGGAGGGCGCTCGTCGCCCCGGAGGGCTTCGACGCCCGCAAGTCGGCCATCGCCCGCCGCTACCGCTACGACCTCGAGACAGCTGCCCGACCGGACCCGCGGCGCCGCTCGGCCGTCTGGCACCTCGAGGTGCCGGTCGACCTCGCCGCGATGCGGCTCGCCGCCGACACCGTGCTCGGCGACCACGACTTCGCCGCCTTCTGCCGGCGGGCGCCGGACCAGCCGGAGGGGCCGATCCGACGCCGGGTCACGGTCGCGGCCTTCACGGTCCCGGGCGAGGGCCTGCTGCGCTTCGAGATCGAGGCCGACTCCTTCTGCCACCAGATGGTGCGCTCGATCGTCGGGGCGCTCGTCGCCGTCGGCACGGGACGTCTCAGGCCGAGCGACGTCGTCGCGCTCCTCGCGAGCGGACGGCGCGCCGGCGCGCCCTCGCCGGCGCCACCGGGGGGACTCTGTCTCGTCGGGGTGCGCTATCCGACGGGGCTCACTGGGGCGTGGTCGTGATCTGAAGGCTCCCTCCGATCGCGCCGAGAGCTTGCGCGGTCGGTGGGATAATGCCGCGGCGATGCATCGGAGGTGAGCCGTGGTCGACGAACCGGGGTCCGGCGAGAACGGCGAAGACAGGGAGTTTCTCGGTATTCCCTACGACTGGCGGCGCCCGACCGGCGAGCGGGCGCGCTCGAGAATGTGGAATCCCGGCGACGGGCGCCTCTTCCCGCCGAAGTCCTTCGGCTGGGGCTGGACGGTCAACTTCTACTGGTTCTTCCACCCGTTGCGCTGGTTGGCGCGCGATCGCCAGCCCCCGACGACCTGAAGACGGGTCGCGCGCGCTCCGAACCCTTTGGGGCCGCGGAGACGACCCGGGCGCGCTGAGCACCCCCTGGGCGGCACCTGTGACGTCGGAGCGCCGCCGCGGACCGGGCCGCGCCCCCGTCCGGCGACCGCCGCGAACTGATCGCCCGGCCCACCGGGGCGTCCGGCGCCGGGTGGTCGCGGGCAGGCCAGCCGGAGGAGGCAACGTCCTCGTCGGGATGCGGGACGTTAGGCTCTAACGGGCTTCGCGCCCGCCGGCGTCCGAATTCGTCTCGGGAGGAACGGCCGATGTCGGATACCACATCGCGCCCGGATCGGCACAGCTCGATGAAGGCCAACGCGAGCTTCGGGCTGCCGGTGGCGCGAGGTTCCCGGTGGCGGCTCTTGAAGCGCCTGGTCGCGCGCCTTTCCTGGCCGGTCCTGCGTCCTCAGGTCGAGTTCAACCGGGAGCTGCTCGGCGAGATGGTGCGCTACGACGACATCCTGGAGGACGTCCTGCGGGATCGGGACCTGCTCCGCGAGGAGGTCGAGCTCGCCCATCAGCAGTCCTTCGCCCGGTTGCACGACGCGGTCGGCATCATCCGCACCGAGATGGGAGACGTCGTGCAGGAGATCCGCGCCGAGATGGCGAACGTGGCGCGCGAGAACAGCGAGGGAAACCGGCGTGTCTCGGGACTCGCCGCCAAGCTCGACCAGGCCCAGATCCGCCTCGCCCAGATCGACCTGCTCCTCAACCGGGTCCGGCGCAGCCTGCCCGACCTCCCCGCCGCCGAGGAGCTGGCGAGCCTGCCGAGCGCCTTCGAGAACCTCTACGGCGCCTTCGTGGAGGTGTTCCGCGGGCCGCGCGAAGTGATCAAGGAGCGGGTGCGCGGGTACCTCGAGGACATCCTGGCGGTGGATTCGGCCCTGCCGGTCCTCGACGTCGGCTGCGGTCGGGGTGAACTGCTCGAGCTCCTCGTCGAATCCGGCGCCGCCTGCTACGGCATCGAGTCGAATCCGCTGTACGTCGAGACCGGAAAAGAACTGGGCCTCGACATCCGGCTGGCCGACGCGGCGGAACATCTCGAGGGTCTGAAGGAGCGCAGCCTGCGGGCGGTCACGGCGATTCAGGTCGCCGAGCACATGACGACGGAGGAGCTGATCAGGCTGCTCGATCTCGCCGTGCGCGCCATCGAACCGGGTGGAATGTTGATCCTGGAAACACCCAACCCCGAGAACCTGGCGGTCGGCGCGTCATCTTTCTACCTCGACCCCACGCACCAGCAGCCGCTCCCGCCGCAGCTGCTCGCGTTTCTCGTCGAGGCGCGGGGCTTCACCGACGTCGAGGTCCGCCTGCTCGAGCGTCCCGACCTCCCGGTGCCGGGACCGTGGGGCGTGGGCGAAGCCTGGGCCGACGACATCAGGCGGGTCCTCGATCTCGTCAACTCGCGACTTTTCAACGCCCAGGACTACGCCGTCCTGGCGCGGCGCCCGTGACGGTCGACCCCCGGGACTGAGATGCGGGTCGCGGTCTGGACACCCCTGCCGCCGCAGCGGGGCGAGGTCGCCCGGCACGCGCCCACGCTCCTGTCTGCTCTGGCGGCCCACGCCGACGTCCTGGCGGTCGTGCGCGACGACGTCGCCGACTCCGTCGAGGCGCCGCGCGGTGTGACGGTCGTCGCGGCGTCGGACTACGCGCCCCGCGACGCCGACCTCGACGTCTACCAGATGGCCAACGATGCCGTTGCGCACGGTTACATCCACGCGCGGATGTTCCAACGACCGGGGCTGATGATTCTCCACGATCCGGCGCTCGTCGATTTCTACCTGCGGATCGGCGGTGGCGCCGCCGGGACCGTCTTCCGCGAGGAGGTGGCCTTCAACTGCCCCGGGGCGTTGGAGGCGCTCCCGGGCCCCGCCGCCGATGCTGCGGCGTTCGACGCCCTCCAGCTCCTCATGTCGCGGCGTCTCGTCGAGGTCAACCTGATGACGGTCGTGCACAGTTCCTGGGCGGCCGAGGCGCTCTCCCGTCGTTCGCCGGGGGCGAACGTCGTCAGCGCGCCCCCGGCGATCGCGCTCGACGCGGGGATCACCCCCCGGTCGGACGGCGGGGCGGTGGTCTTCGGCGCGATCGGCAGCGTCGCCCAGAGCCGTCGACTCGCCCAACTCCTCGAGGCCTTCGCCGAGGTCCAAGGCGATGTTGACGAGGTTCGACTGGTGATCGCCGCCGACGACCACCGGAAAGAGGAGCTGGTCAGCGAGGTCGTGCGCAAGGCGGGACCGACCGAAGCCGTCACCGTGCTCGCAGGCCTCTCCGCTGGGGGCGCGCTCGGGGCAGTGCTCGATGCCTGCGACGTCTTCGTGGACCTCACCTGGCCGACGACGGGCGGGACGAGCCCGGCGGTCCTCGGCGCTCTCGCCGCTGGTCGGCTCGTGATCTTGAGTGACGCTCCGCAGTATCGGGAGCTCGACGCGCGCATCTGCTGGCGCGTGCCGACCGATCCACGCGATGAACCGGCCGCACTGCGGGCGGAGATGCGCCTCGCTGAATCCGACCCCGGGGCGGTGCGGGGAGCCGGTCGGCTGGCGGCGGAGCTCGTGGGAGCGACCGTCGCGCCCGGGGCCCTCGTCGGCACGTACCGAGAGCTCGTCCGGACCTGCGTCGCCCACCGCCGGGTCGCGGCCCGGGCTGCGGCGCTCGACATCGTCGGGCGTCCCCCCGTCGCCGTCAACGCCATCGGCAGCTGGGAGGCGACGACGGGACTCACCGAGGCGGCCCGCCGCTGCGTCGGCGCGCTCGTCGACGCCGGGGTGGACGTGGCGATGGAGGACTACGAGTACGGCGCGCCTTTGGACCCGCGTCGGTTCCCCGACCGCCTGCGGGCCCTGCCCACCGGTCGCCCGTTCGACGTCGACCTGTGCTTTCTGAACGTGAACGAGCTCACCCTGGTCCCGGAGGAGTACCTCCATCAACCCGGACACCGCCGTCGCGTCGTGGCGTACTGGCACTGGGAACAGGCCAGCCTGCCGGCGGAACTCCGGGACCAGCTCGAGCGCGTCGACGAGATCTGGGTCTCGAGCGGGTTCATCGCCGACACCTTCCGGCGCTACACGACCAAACGGGTCGAGGTCGTGCCGTGCGTCGTCGAGCCGGTCGCGAACGTGACTCTTCGTCGCGCCGACTTTGGGCTTCCGGAAGCTTCGTGCATCTTCTTTTTCCACTTCGACGTCAACTCGACGGTCGCCCGCAAGAACCCCCACGGCGTGATCGAGGCGTACCGCCGGGCGTTCACCCCGGCCGAACGGGCCGAGAGCGTGCATCTCGTCATGAAGACGATCAACCTCGCCCGGCACGTGGAAGCGCAGGTGATGCTGCAGGACGCGATGGACCGTGTCGGCGGCACGGTCTTCGACACCGACCTACCGCCGGAGGACATGGCCGCCCTGACCGCGTTGTGCGACGTCTACGTCTCTCTTCACCGGGCGGAGGGTTTCGGACTGGGATTGGCCGAGGCCATGTACTTCGCCAAGCCCGTCATCGGGACGGCCTACTCGGGGAACATGGACTTCATGACCATCGAGAACAGCTGCCCGGTCGGCTACCAGATGGCCCAGATCGACCTCGGCGACCTCCGCTTCAATCGGTGGTCCGAGAAGGTCTATCGCCCCGGGGAATGGTGGGCAGAGCCGGACCTCGACGACGCGGCGCGTCGGATGCGCAACCTTTTCGAGGATCAGGGCCTGCGGGAACGCCTGGGACGATCGGGCGCGCGCACCATCCGGGGGATGTGCAGCAGTCGCGTGTTGGGCGAGCGGATGCGGGGGTTGCTCGCGCGCGGAGGCGTCCGCCGAGCGGACGATCGCGTCGCGGTCGGCCGGAGCGCGGGATCGGACGCGTCGGGTTCGCGGGGTCGGTCGTGACGCCAGGACGGTCGTTCCCGCGGCGCCGACCCGAGGGCGGGCGGAACCGGATCGCGAGTCCGCTGTGATCCGGCGCCGATCCGTGGAAGTATCCGTCCCCGGAGCCCGGAACGGAGGGGCGGGGTGACGGTATCGCCAGGAGAGTCGCGCCACTGGGTCGTGGCGAACGCGAGCGCGCATCTCGGGTTGCCGATCGCGCCCGAGGAGCGGCATCGCCTCCTGAAGCGAGTCGTCGTCGGGCTCTGCCGGCCCTTTCTGCGGCCCCAGATCGAGTACAACCTGGCGCTGCTCGCCGAGCTCGTGACGATCCGGGACCAGCTTGTGGAGCAGACAAAATCGCTCGGCGCGCGCACGACCGAACGGTTCGCGGCGCTGATCGAGCAGCTCGACGCCCAGGGGTCCCAGATCCGGGAGCTGTACCGGCTCGTCGACGGGCTGAACTCGCGAGTCGACGACGTCTCGATCGACCGCGACCTTGTCCACCAGGAGGTCGAACTCGCCCAGATCCAGGCGCTCGAGCGCATCGACGCGGCGCTCGCGCGCATTCGCTCCGAGAGCGGCGCCTTGCGCCGCGAGACCGGGGAGCGCCCGGCGGGGCTGGACCGGGGGCGCGGCCGCGCGCGCGGATCTTGAAACTCGCGGTGTGGACTCCGCTGCCCCCGCAGCGCAGCGGGATCGCCGATTACGTCTGGGGACTGCTCGCCGAGTTCGCGTCCCGTGTGGATGTCACGGCGGTCGTGCGGGACGTCTCCGCGCCGACGGCGCTCGCCCCGGCGGGCGTGAAGGTCGTGCCGAGGTCGGGCTACGACCCCGGGTCGGCGGATCTCGACATCTACCACTTCGGCAATCAGGCCCGTTTCCACGGTTACATGTACGAGGCGATCCGCCGGCGCCCCGGGATGCTCGTGCTCCACGACCCGGCGCTCCCGGACTTCCACCACGACGTGTGCGGCGGGTTCGACTCGGCGCTTTTCGCCGCCGAGGCCCGCTTCGACAGCCCGGAGACGGAAAGCGCCTGTCCGGTGTGTTACGTCGACGACCACGCCGAGGTCGACTGGCTCCGACTGCCGCTCGCCCGACGCGTCGTCGAGGCGAGTGCGCTGGTGGTCGTGCACAGCGCCTTCGCCCGCGATCTCCTCGCCAGCCGTTATCCGGGCGCGACGATCGTGCACCGGAACCACGCGGCCGAGCTCGGCAACACGACGCCACCGCGCCCCGCCGACGAGACCGCGGTCACTTTCGGCGTGTTCGGCGGCATCTCCGAGCCGAAGCGCACGATCCGGGTCCTCGAGGCCTTCACCGCTGTCCGAAGGGAGTCCGCCCGAGCACGGCTCGTCATTTGCGGACGCGCCGATCCCGGCGGGCGGGTCGTCGCGGCCGTGCGCGCCGCGATCGAACGGGAAGGACTCGCCGACTCGGCGACGCTGCGTCCCGACGTCTCCGGTGACGAGATGAAGCGGCTCATCGGGAGCTGTGACGCGGTCATCGCCCTGCGGTGGCCGACGGTCGGTGAAACGAGCGGACCGCTGATGCGCGCGTTCGGGATCGGCCGTCTGGTGATCGCCTCGGACGTGCCGCAGAACCGGGAGTTCGACTCGCGCATTTGCTGGAGGGTGCCCGTCGACGGCGGCGAGAGGACGGTTCTGGCCGAGAGGATGCGGGACGTGATCGCGGACCCGCCGGCCGCGCGCGCCGCTGGCGAGATGGCACGCGAGTTCGTGCGCCGCCAGGCCTCCTACGAGATCGTGGCGTCCCAGCACCTCGAACTCGCCGAGAACCTGGTCCGCGAGATGCGACGCTGAGCGGGCCGGCGACGCGACGCCGAGCGTCCGGCGACCCGCGGCGGGCCCGCTCCGACGTCTGTCGGGTGTCCTCGGCTACTCGAGCCGTTGCACGACCGCGGCGACGTTGTCGCGGAACAGGGCGTTGAACTGCTGCAAGACGGTCGTCGCCTGCTCGACGCTCAGTCCCGGACTGTTGTCGACGCCCAGATGCTCGGCGAGTCGCAGATCGGCTTGCGCGAGGTAGCTGGCGAGGTTCGTCTCCTGGCGCGGGGAGAGTCGGCGCGTCGGGTAGGCGTGTTCGAGCTCGTACGCCAGGTCGCCCAGCTCAGGGGGCGCACCGATCTGCGTGGCGAACGTGCGTGCGGTCGAAAGGCGATCGCGGTCGGCCATCACGGCGAACAAGTGGAAGAACGTGCAGACGACGGCCACGAAGAAGAAGTCGTCCTCCGTCGGGGGAGTCCCCATCTCGGCGCGCCACCGCAGGAGGCTGCCGATCCCGGGTCCGCCTTCGTCCCCGGGCGAGGCGATCTCGGCGGTGAGGTACCAGTCCGCCGACCCCGCCCCGGCGAGCCAGGCGGCCCCGTAGATGAGCTTGGCGCGGTTCGAAAGCACCGAACTCTCGTCGAGACGGGCGATGATCCGGGCCCGCGTCCACTGCGCGAGATCGTGGACGAAGGCTGCGTAGGGGTCGCTTGGGGGGCGTTCTGCGGGCGCGGCCGCACCAACTCCCTCCGGAAACACATCGACGGCGGGCCTTTTTCTCCGCACGGCACCACGGTAGGCAGACGCCGGGCCCGGTGCAGATCATCGGGCAGGGGCCCGGGTTGCTCGTTCCCGACCGTTCGCCGGCCCCGTCGGGAGACGGCGGCAGCCACGGCGCCCCGCGGGTCGTTTGCGCCGTTCGAGCAGGTCATCTAGCCTTAGTTTTCGGCCAGAAGCGCAAAGTCGGCTTGACGCGCGAATTCGGCCCTTCGCAGGCACCGCGCCCCGGGCCACTTGCAAAGGATGGGCAGTGCGCACGTTCTCCCCGAAATCGAGCGACATCGTCCGCGAGTGGCACACCATCGACGCGGACGGCCTCGTCCTCGGCAGGCTCGCCACGGAGGTGGCCCGCTTGCTGCGTGGCAAGCACAAGCCGATCTTCGCCCCGCACGTCGACACCGGTGACCACGTCATCGTGGTGAACGCGGCCAAGGTGGTCCTGACGGCGGGCAAGGCCGAGGGCAAGCTCGCCTACCGCCACAGCGGCTACCCGGGCGGGCTCACGGCGACGACCTTCGCCAGTCTGCTCGCCACCAAGCCCGAGGAAGTCGTGCGGCGCGCCGTCGCCGGCATGCTGCCCAAGGGAGCGCTCGGTCGCCGGATGTTGACAAAGCTCAAGGTCTACGCGGGCCCGGACCATCCGCACGCCGCCCAGACGCCGAAGCCGCGGCTGGTCGAGCGGGCGCGGCCGGCCCCGTAGTGAGGAGGAGCCGATGCCCGCACCGCTCTGCCAGACGACCGGACGCCGCAAGGCTGCCGTCGCCCGCGTCCGCCTCGTCCCGGGCGAGGGCAAGGTGACCGTCAATCGTCGGCCGCTCGACGAGTACTTCTCGTCGGTCACGAACCGGATGCACGCCACCGAGCCGCTGCGCGTCACCGGGCGCGCAGACAGCTTCGACGTCGTCGCGACGATCGACGGTGGCGGCGTCGCCGGCCAGGCCGGGGCGTTGCGACTCGGGATAGCCCGCGGCCTCGTCGAGGTCGAACCGGAGCTGCGCACGACCTTGAAGCGTGCCGGCCTGCTCACTCGTGACAGCCGCGAGAAAGAGAGCAAGAAGTACGGGCTCAAGAAAGCCCGCAAGGCCCCGCAGTACTCGAAGCGCTGACGCCATCTGGCATTCGATGCTCCTGCGATTTGGCACAGACGGCATCCGAGGTGTCGCGAACAGCGAACTGACGCCCGAGATCGCGCTCGTGCTCGGGCGCGCCGCGGCCCGGCACCTCGGCGGTGCGGGCTTCATCGTCGGGTCGGACACCCGCCGATCGTCGCCGATGTTGAAAGCTGCGCTGGCGGCGGGCCTCGCCGCGGAAGGAGAGCGCGTGATCGACGTCGGCGTGCTGCCGACACCCGGTATCGCGTGGCTCGCCGCCCGGCGCGCGCAACCGGGCGTCATGGTCTCGGCGTCGCACAATCCCTTCGCCGACAACGGCATCAAGCTGATCTCGGCGACGGGGACGAAAATCCCCGACGCCACCGAGCGGGCGATCGAGGTCGAGATCGATCGTCTCGTCGGGCTGGCCGCCTCCATCCCCTCCGACGCTCGCATCGGCGAGACGGTCGGCGAGGTCGTCGAGGACCGCGACGCCGTCAGCGAGTACGCGGGTCACCTCGCGAGCAGCGTCACGATGCCCGCCGGTCGGCGTCTGCGGATCGTCTGCGACTGCGGGAACGGGGCGGCGGCGGCGGTTGCGCCGCTCGTTCTCACGCTCCTCGGTGTCGACGCCGAGACCGTCGGTGACGCCCCGGACGGGACGAACATCAACGCGGGCTGCGGAGCGACGACTCCCGGATTCATCGCCCGGGAGGTCGTCGAACGGCGAGCCGATCTCGGTGTCGCCTTTGACGGCGACGCCGACAGGATGATCGCCGTCGATCAGCGCGGCGAGGTCGTTGACGGTGACGCGCTGCTGGCCCTGTTCGCGGTCGACCTGCACTCCCGGGGCGAGCTCGACAACGACGCCGTCGTCGCCACGGTGATGAGCAATCTCGGGCTTCGCCGAGCGCTCGCCGCGGCCGGCATCCGGCTCATCGAGACGCCGGTCGGGGACCGCTTCGTCTCCGACGCCCTGGAACGGAACGGACTCGTGCTCGGGGG
The DNA here is from genome assembly GCA_035625025.1 of Acidimicrobiales bacterium. Lineage (GTDB taxonomy): Bacteria > Actinomycetota > Acidimicrobiia > Acidimicrobiales > Bog-793 > Bog-793. The sequence goes on along the minus strand of DASPQJ010000048.1, from coordinate 13,499 downwards.
CGAGCAATCGGGGCACATCGTCTTCCGCAGGGACGCGACGACCGGCGACGGGATTCTCACTGGCCTGAAGCTCCTCGAGCTCGTCGCCCGCCTCGGCCGGCCACTCGGTGAGCTCGCTGACGCCGCGATCGAACGGCTTCCCCAGGAGTTGCGCAACGTCGCCGTCGCGGCGCCGGATCGGCTGGAGGAAGCCCAGGCGGTGTGGGAGGAGGTCGCGACGGTCGAACACGACCTCGGCCCGTCGGGTCGGGTCGTCCTGCGCGTGAGCGGCACGGAGCCCCTCGTGCGGGTGATGGTCGAAGCGGAAAGCCGCGCCGCGGTGGACGCCGCACTCGGTCGCATCGTCGCGGCCGTCGAACGCGAACTCGGACCCGTCGTGACGTGACGGAATCGCTCGCGTGTTGCCGAGCCCGTCCCGCGGCCCGTCCGGCGAACCCGTAGCCTGGGGTCATGTGCGGCATCTTCGGGGTCACCGGGTCCACTGAACCGCTCGGCGTCATCCTTTCCGGGCTGGAAGCTCTCGAATACCGGGGATACGACTCGGCGGGCGTCGCGCTCGTCGACCTGTCCTCCGATGATCTCTACGTCGTGCGGGTCGCCGAGCTGACGCGCTCGGTCGAGAAACTGCGGTCGATGGTCGCCGACGCGCCGGTGACGGCCGGCGCGGCCGTCGGTCACACGCGCTGGGCGACCCACGGGGTCCCCACCGAACGCAATGCCCACCCGCACGTCGACTGCACCGAGAAGGTCGCGGTCGTCCACAACGGGATCATCGAGAACCACCGCGAGCTCGCCGGGACGCTCGCGGCGAACGGACATGAGCTGGTCTCGGACACGGATACGGAGGTGATTGCCCACCTCGTCGAGGCGGAGCTCGCCGGCAGGCCTGGCCTCAGAGAGGCAGTGCGCCGTTCCATGGCGATACTGCGGGGCGACTTCGCGATCGCCGTCGTCGCGCGCACCGAACCCGACGTGATCGTCGTCGCCCGGCGGACCTCACCGATCGTGATCGGTCGCACCGACTCGCTGGGGCTCGTGGCCTCGGACATCGCTGCCCTCCTCGGTACGACCCGCGAGCTGTATCTGCTCGACGACGACGAGGTCGCCGAGATCCGGCCGGGTCACGTCGAGGCGTGCGATCTCGCGGGCAACCCCGTCGAGCTCCGCCGCCACGAGGTGACCTGGAGCGTCGCCGACGCGAGGAAGGACGGCTACGCCGACTACATGTCGAAGGAGATCCACGAGCAGCCGCACGCGATCGCGCAGACGCTGCTCGGCCGGATCACCGCCGACGGCGCCACCGAGATCGAGGAGCTGACGATCCCTTCCGAGGTGCTCGCCGGTTATCAGCGCGTGTTGTTGCTCGGCTGCGGGTCGAGCTACCACGCCGCGCTCGTCGGGCGACAGTCGATCGAGTCGTGGGCGCGGCTCCACGCCGATGCCGACATCTCGAGCGAGTTCCGCTACCGTCTCTCGGTCGTCGGACCCGAGACGCTCGTCGTCGCGGTGAGCCAGTCCGGCGAGACCGTCGACTCGTTGCACGCGATCCGCGAGGCGCGTCGCCGGGGAGCCGGGGTCATCTCCGTCTCGAACGTGGTCGACTCCGTGATGGCCCGGGAGTCCGACGGAGTCTGCTACACCCACGCCGGGCCGGAGATCGGCGTGGCCTCGACGAAGTGCCACGTGGCACAGCTCGCCCTGCTCCAGGTGCTGGCGCTCCACCTCGCCCGGGCGCGGGACGCGATCGACGACGCCGAGGTGCGGCGCGTCACCGACGGGCTCGGATCGGTGGCCGCACTGGTGGAACGGGCGGTCGGGCGCGCCGAGGCCTACATGGACGTCGCCCGGCGGTTCGCGGCGGTCGACAACGTGTACTTCCTCGGCCGCCGGTCCGGCCTGCCGATCGCGATGGAGGGTGCGCTGAAGCTGAAAGAGCTCGCCTACGTGCGCGCCGAGGCCTATCCGGCCGGGGAGATGAAACACGGCCCGATCTCGCTCATCGAGCCCGGCGTCGTCGTCATCGTCGTGGCGACGCGCACGCCACTGTGGGAGAAGGTGATGGCGAACGTCGAGGAGATGCGCGCCCGGGGCGCGACGATCGTCGCCCTCGCCGACGAGGGCGACGACGAGACCGCCGGCCTCGTCGACGCGGTACTGGAGATCCCCCCCACGCTCGAGCTGCTCACACCCATCGTCGCCGCAGTGCCGAGCCAGTGCTTCGCCTACGCGATCGCCCGGGCGCGGGGCAACGACGTCGATCGACCCCGCAATCTCGCCAAGGTCGTGACCGTCGAATGACGTCCGCACGCCGGAGGGTCCGTTCCGTCCGGACGGTCGGGCCGTGATCGGCATCGGGCTCGACACCGTCGACGTCGCCCGGTTCCGGCGGGTGCTGGCGCGCCGCCCCGGACTCGCCGACCGGGTGTTCACCGCCCGGGAGAAGGCCGACATGGCGGGTCGCGCCGACCCCGTTCCGGGGCTCGCGGCGCGGTTCGCGGCGAAAGAGGCGACGATGAAGGCCCTCGGGGTCGGGATCGGTGCCGTCCGTCTCGGCGAGATCGGCGTCGTGCGGGCGCCGTCGGGCGCCCCGTCGCTCGAGACGACCGGTCTTGCGGCGGCCCGCGTCGCCGCGCTCGGGGTGGGGGTCTTCCGGGTCTCGCTCACCCACACGGGCACGCACGCGGGGGCCGTCGTTGTCGCGGAATGACGCCCCGCATTCCGGGCTGATCCGGCGATTGGCGAGCGAGAGATGAAACCCGTGCTGACGACGGCGGAGATGGAGGCGGTCGACGAAGAGGGCCGCCGGCAGGTCGGTCTCGAGACGCTCGTCGCCCGGGCGGGCTTTTCGGTCGCCCGCGCCGCGGTCGCCTGCCTCGGGGGCATGTACGGACGCCGGGTCGCCGTCGTCGCCGGCAAGGGCCACAACGGCGACGACGGACGCGTCGCCGCGGCGCTGCTCGCCCGCCGGGGGGCGCGCGTCACCGTCTTCCCCGCGGCCGACGTTCCTGACGAGATCCCCGGGTGCGATCTCGTCGTCGATGCCGCGTTCGGGACGCGCTTCCACGGCGACTACCGCGCCCCCCGCCCCCCGCCGGAGGCGGTCGTCCTCGCGGTCGACATCCCCTCCGGCGTCGTCGCCGACACCGGGTCGGCGACGCCGGGCGCGGTACGGGCCGACGTGACGGTGACGTTCGGCGCCCTGAAACCGGGTCTTCTGCTCGGACAAGGACCCGAGCTCGCTGGGGCCGTCATCGTGGAGCCGATCGGGCTCGAGGTCGGAACGCCGGCCCAGCACCTCGTCGAGGACGACGACCTCGCCTGGATCCCCCGACGCGACCCGCAGGGCAACAAGTGGGACAACGCCGTCTACGTCGTCGCCGGGTCACCCGGTATGTTCGGCGCCGCCGCCCTGGCGGCCAGGGGCGCGATCCGGGCGGGGGCGGGAATGGTCCGTCTCGGCTCTCCCGGCATCGAGCCCGGCACGGTCCCGGTCGTCGAGGCCGTGGCGCGCCCCGTCCCGGAGGTCGACTGGGCCGGGGCGGTGCTCGACGAGCTGGGTCGCTGCCAGGCACTCGTCGTCGGGCCCGGTCTCGGGCGGACCGCCGAGGCCGCGCGAGGCATCCTCGAGGTCGTGGCGCGGGCCGAGGTCCCGATCGTGATCGACGCCGATGGACTGTTCGCGCTCGGTGCGGTGGCGGAGGCGTCGGCAGTCCTCCGGCGCCGTCGGGCGCCGACCGTCCTCACGCCGCACGACGGCGAGTACGCGCGCCTCGTCGGCGCGTCGCCGGGCGAGGACCGATTGGCCGCGACCCGTGTGCTGGCGCGCGATCTCGGCGCCTTCGTGTTGTTGAAGGGCCCCGCGACGGTCGTCGCCGCCCCGAGCGGCGAGGCCTTGATCGTGACCGCCGGGTCCTCCCGGCTGTCGACCGCCGGGACGGGCGACGTGCTGTCGGGCGTGCTCGGCGCGCTCCTCGCCCGGGGCCTTGCGCCGTTACAGGCCGCGGGATTGGCCGCGCACGTCCACGGGCGGGCCGCGGCGATCGGCCTCGGCGAAGGCCTCGGGGCTTCCGACCTCCCGCGACTCGTCGCGTCGGTGCTCTCGGCCGGGGGGATGGGCCCGGGGTCCAGGCGATGACGACATACCGTCCGTCGTGGGCCGAGATCGACGTCGACGCCGTCCGATCGAACGTCGCCCTTTTGTGTCGGCTCGTCGCGCCGTCGCGGCTCTGTGCCGTCGTGAAGGCCGACGGTTACGGCCACGGCAGCGTCGAGGTCGCCCGGGCCGCGCTGGCGGGCGGCGCCGCAATGCTCGCCGTCGCGCTCGTCGAAGAGGCGATCACGCTGCGCGAGGCCGGCATCATGGCCCCGGTGCTGCTCCTCGCCGAGGCGCCCCCCGACGCGCTCGGCGCGCTCTGTGCCAGCGGGGCGACGCCGACGGTGTACAGCGAACCGGGTATCGCCCTCGCCGCCGGGGTGGCGGCGTACCTCGGGCATCCGGTCGCGGTCCATCTGAAGGTCGACACCGGCATGCACCGGGTCGGCGCCGACGCCGCGGACGTGCCCGCGCTCGCCGGCCGGATCACCGCGTCGGGATCGCTGACGCTCGGCGGGCTCTGGACGCATTTCGCCGTCGCCGACGACCCAGACGACGCCTTCACCGCCGAACAGATCGTGCGGTTCGAAACCGTCGTCGCCGCGACCCGCGCCGCCGGCTGCCGCCCGGAGCTCGTCCACGCCGCCAACTCCGCCGGGGCGATCGCGCACCCCCGCAGCCGCTACGACCTCGTCCGCTGCGGCATCACCTGCTACGGCCACGCGCCCTCGCCGGCGGTCGGGAAGGTCCTTGGCGGGCTCGTCGGCCCGGACGAGGGCTTGCGACCGGTCCTCGCGCTGAAGTCGCGCGTCCATTGCGTGCGTCGCCTCGCCGCCGGGGAACGGACGAGCTACGGGCGGACCTACGAGCTCAGCGAGGACGCCGACGTCGCCGACGTGCCGCTCGGCTACGCCGACGGGGTGCGGCGCCAGCTCGGGCCGGCCGGTGGCGAGGTGCTCATCAACGGGAGGCGCCGTCGCATCGCCGGCACGGTGACGATGGACCAACTCCTCATCGATTGCGGCGCCGAGCGCGACGTGCGGCCGGGCGACGAGGTCGTCCTCCTCGGCCGGCAAGGGGCCGAGGAGATCACCGCTGAGGAGTGGGCCGAACGGCTCGGGACGATCGTTTACGAGGTTCTCTGCGGCATCGGCTCACGGGTGCCGCGTCTCGCGGTCTAGTCGGGCGTGGCGCCGAGCCTGCGGCGGTAGCATGCCGCCGTGGTGACGCTCGCGGAGCTCGAGCGAGCAGCCCGTTCTTGTCTGTCGTGTCCCCTCGCGGGGACCCGCACGAACGTCGTGTTCTCCGCCGGCTCGCCGACGGCGGCCGTCATGTTCGTCGGGGAAGGACCGGGTCGGGACGAGGACCTCGCCGGCGAGCCGTTCGTCGGGCGGTCAGGGCGCCTGCTCGACCGCCTGATCGAAGAGGAGCTCGGACTGGCGCGTCGGGACTGCTACATCGCCAACGTGGTGAAGTGCCGGCCGCCGAACAACCGCGACCCGCTGCCGGACGAGGTCGCGGCGTGCCGGCACTTCCTCGAAGGTCAGGTCGCCCTCGTCGCGCCCGCGGTCACTGTCACGCTCGGCAATTTCGCCGCCCGCGCCCTTTTGGGAAGCCCGGAAGGCGTCACCCGCCTGCGGGGCAAGGTCTACCCCTTCGCCACCGGGGTGCTGGTCCCGACGTTCCATCCCGCGGCGGCGCTGCGCGGCGCCGGGCTCGTTCTCGCCCAGATGCGGGCGGACTTCGTGCGGGCGAAGCGCGCCCTTTCCGGCGGCAGCGCGCGGTGAACGAAGGCGGACTGTCGCTCGAGGTCGTCACGCGATCGCCGGAGGGGACCCGAGCGGTCGGGGCGGCGATCGCCGCGGTCATCGCCCCCGGGGACGTCGTTCTGCTGATCGGCGAGCTCGGCTCGGGCAAGACGGTACTGACGAAAGGGCTCGTCGCGGCTCTCGGCGGCGGGGAGTCGACGACGAGCCCGACGTTCACGCTTTGCCATTCCTACCCGACGACCCCGCCGGTCGCCCACGTCGACTGCTACCGGCTGGAGCCGGGTGGCGACCTCGCCGACCTCGCCCTCGACGAGGCGCTCGAGGACGGCGGCGTCGCGGTCGTCGAATGGGGCGAACGGGCCCGGGGCTTGCTCGGCGCGGGCGCGCTCGAGTGCGTGCTCTCCGTTCCCGTCGCGTCCTCCCCGGCCGGGCGGGGCCCGGCGGACGGCGACACGCGGGTCATCGCGCTCACCTCGTACGGGGCGAGCTGGTCGGCCCGGAACGAGTCGCTCGCCGTCGGCCTGGCGGCGGCGGGTCTCGAAGTCGCCGCTCGCGGGGCGCTGGAGGGCCGGCGGCAATCGTGACCGTTCTCGCGATCGAGACCGCGACGATCGAGGTCGGTGCCGCCCTCGTCGGCGCCGACGGCCCTCTTGCCGAGTCGCGCGCGCCGTCTCGGCGCCGTCACGCCGAGATGCTGGCTCCCGCAATCGAGTCCGTCGTCGCGGCGGCCGGGGTGGCGCTCGCCGCAGTCGACGCGGTCGCGGTCGACGTCGGACCGGGACTTTTCACGGGACTGCGGGTCGGTATCGTCGCGGCGAAGGCGCTCGGTTTCGCGCTCGGCATCCCGCTCGTCGCGGTGCGCAGCACCGAGGTGCTGCGCCGCGGTGCCGACGCCACGGGGCGCGGCCGAGAAGGCGTCGTCGTTCCCGTCGTCGACATGCGGCGCGGCGAGTTCGCCTGGGAACTTCCCGGCGGCATTCTCGGCCTCGGGCCGGCGTCCGAGCTCGGCGGGCGTCTCGCGGGACTCGCCGGGGAGGTGCTCGTCGTCGGCGACGGCGTGTCCGCCGTGCAGTCGGTTCTCGTCGCCGCGAGACGCGGCCTTCCGCTCCGCTTCGGCGACGCTTCGCTGGCGGCCCCGTCGGTCGCGGTTCTCGGCGCGATCGGGGTCGAACGTCTGGCCGCGGGCGCGACGACCGACGCCGTGTCGATCGAACCGTGTTACCTCCGAGCGGCGGATGCAACCGCGAACTTCGCGACCCGCGACCTCGCTTCGCCGGGGGGAACTGGATGAGCGCGGCGCGCCTCCTGCGGCACCGCGTCCCCGCCGCGACACCGTTGCCGCCCCGCGACGGGGAAAAGGTCGAGATCGCGCCGATGCGTCGGCAGGACGTCGCCGCGGTCGTCGCGATCGAGCGGGAGATCTTTCCCGAGCCGTGGTCGGCGGGCCTGTACCTCTCGGAGCTGGCGCGGCGCGCGACGCGCCAGTACTGGGTCGCGACCTCCGCCGGCGCGGTCGTCGGCTACGCCGGGTGCATGCTCGTCGCCGGCGAGTGTCACGTCACGACACTCGGTGTCGACCGGGCCTGGCAGGGCCGCCGGATCGGCGCGGCGCTCTTCCTCCGTCTCGTCGTCGAGGCGCGGGCCACCGGGGCGACGGCGCTGACCCTGGAGGTGCGGGTCTCGAACCTGGCGGCGCAGCGGCTCTACCGGTGGTTCGGCCTCGCCCCGGTCGGGGTCCGCAAGGACTACTACGCCCATTCGCGTGAGGACGGGCTCGTCATGTGGGTCCACGACGTCGACTCCCAAGGTTACGGCGCCCACCTCGACGCGGTCGCCCGGGCGCTCGGCGAGTCGACCGGGGCGAGAAGGGGCCGTCCGTGACCGGACTCGTCCTCGGCCTGGAAACGTCCTGTGACGAGACGGCGGCGGCCGTCGTGGCGAACGGCCGCGAGGTTCGATCCTCGGTCGTTTCCAGCCAGGTCGACCTCCACGCCCACTTCGGCGGGGTCGTCCCGGAGCTCGCGGGGCGGGCCCACCTCGAGCGGATCGTCCCGGTCGTCGCCGAAGCGCTCGCCGGGGCCGGCCTCGGCGCGACCTCGCCGTCGCTCGACCTCGTGGCGGCGACGACGGGACCCGGTCTCATCGGCGCGCTCCTCGTCGGGGTGTCCTTCGCCAAGGCCCTCGCGCTGGCGTGGCGCCTCCCCTACGTCGGGGTCAACCACCTCGAGGGACACCTCTACGCCTCGCTGCTCGAGGATCCCGACATCGAACTTCCGGCGGTCGTCGTCCTCGTCTCCGGCGGTCACAGCCTCCTCGTCAAGATGACGGGTCCACGGGTCTACGAGGTGCTCGGCGAGACGGTCGACGACGCCGCGGGCGAGGCGTTCGACAAGGTCGCGCGCTACCTCGGACTCACCTATCCGGGCGGCCCGGCGATCGAGAAGGCCGCCGCCGGGGGCGACCCGTCGGCGATCGACTTCCCGCGACCGATGCTGCGCGAGGGGCTCGACCTGTCGTTCTCGGGCCTGAAGACCGCCGTCGTCCACTACGTGCGCGCCCACCCGGATGTCTCGGGAGCCGACGTCGCGGCGTCGTTCCAGGCCGCGATCGTCGACGTCCTCGTCGCCAAGGCGATGCGCGCCGCCCTCGTCTCCGGGGCGCGCTCGGTCTGCCTCGCGGGCGGCGTCGCCGCCAACGGGCCTTTGCGTGCCGCGCTGAGGCGCGCCGCCGACGCGGCCGGGCTCGGTGTCTACCTCCCGAGCCCGGCGATGTGCACCGACAACGCCGCGATGATCGCCGCGGCGGCGTACCACAACCTCCGCGCCGACGGTCCGACGCCGCTCGACGCCGGTGTCGCGCCGGGCCTCGCCTTCCCCGGCTCCCGGCTGCGCTGAGCTTCGGGTGGCCGACGCCCTCGGGCCAGCTCGCGGCCGTCGTTCGACGTGTCGTCGCCCGCTGGGACAAAGGAGCGACGGCCCCGGACCCCGGGTGATACCTCGCCCAGCGCCGGGCGGAAATCGGCCGCCTCGGCGGGGCGGGGCGCGCCTCCCCGACGGCGTCGATCCCCAGCCGTCCCGGGTGGGACAGGCGCCGGCTCAGCGCGCACAGCGAGGCCATTCACCGTTCGGTGGCGGAGATCCTCCGGACGAAGGCAGACCGGCGGGCCGCCCGCCCCGAGGCCGGCGGAGAAGTCGGCTTCACCGATCTCGCCTCTGCCTACGACAGGGCTCGAGGCGCTCGTCGCCCTGTTCGCGGCGGCGGACCCGGCCGCGCCGGTCTGGAATTGGAGCGCCGGGTGGCGCGGGCGCTCGCTTCGCTCCGGCGGATGGCTCAGGAGACCGCGGTCTTCGCCGGGCGCGGAACGGGCGGCGGGGTCGGAGTGCCCTTCGCCACCGCGCCCGCCGTCGACGGCGTCGACGAGATCCTCGGGATCGTGGTGCGTTCGAGCGCGGACGACCCGATCGGGGGAGTGACCGGTTCCCTCGAGCCCGTCGGCGCCGCGGCCGATGCCCGCTGGCGACTCGACCTGGCGCCGGAGCGCCTCCGGGGGGCGTCCCGACCGGAGCGCGAGCGACGGTCACCGCGCGGCCCCCGATCCGTGGCTCCGGCCGCGCCACCGGCTTCCCGACGACGTCGCGTCGCCGGCGATCACGGGGGACGGCGCACCCGTCGCCGCCTGGGGCCTCGTCGTCTTCGACTGGTGCCGGGCTGCAGGCGCCGCCGAGGAGCGGGGGCGGGGGTCGCCCAACACTCCGCTCAGCCGGTTGCCAGGGCCCGCCGGTCTCGGTATCGTTAGCACTCGAATCCAGAGAGTGCCAATGGAGCCACAGGAGGCTGCGAAAATGAAGCTGCAACCGCTGGACGATCGCATCGTCGTTCGCCCGAGCGAGGCCGAGGAGAAGACGGCCTCGGGCCTCGTCATTCCCGACACCGCGAAGGAAAAGCCCCAGCAGGGCGAGGTCCTCGCGGCCGGTCCCGGACGCCGGGCCGAGAACACGGGCGAGCTCATCCCGCTCGACGTGAAGGTCGGTGACAAGGTCGTCTACTCGAAGTACGGCGGCACCGAGATCACGATCGACGGCGAGGACCTGCTCATCCTGTCGAGCCGCGACGTGCTTGCCAAGGTGAAGGGCTGATGCCGAAGATCCTGCAGTTCGACGAGAACGCCCGGCGCGGGCTCGAGATCGGCGTCAACAAGCTCGCCGACACCGTGAAAGTGACCCTCGGGCCCAAGGGTCGCAACGTCGTCCTCGACAAGAAGTGGGGCGCGCCGACGATCACGAACGACGGAGTCACCATCGCGAAAGAAGTCGATCTCGAAGACCCGTTCGAGAACCTCGGCGCTCATCTCGTCCGCGAGGTGGCGACGAAGACGAACGACGTCGCCGGCGACGGGACGACGACGGCGACGGTACTCGCCCAAGCGCTCGTGCGTGAAGGTCTGCGCAACGTGGCCGCCGGGGCGAACCCGATGGCGCTGAAGCGCGGCATCGAACGTGGCGTCGCGGCGGCGGTCGAGTCGATCAAGTCCCAGTCACGAGAGGTCGAGGGTCGTCACGAGATCGCCCAGATCGCCGCGATCTCGGCTGCCGACGCCTCGATCGGCGGGGTCCTCGCCGACGCCATCGACAAGGTCGGTAAGGACGGGACCGTGACCGTCGAGGAGTCGAACACCTTCGGTCTCGAGCTCGAGTTCACCGAGGGCATGCAGTTCGACAAGGGTTACCTGTCGCCGTACTTCGTGACGGACCCCGAGCGTCAAGAAGGCGTTCTCGAGGAGCCGAACATCTTGCTCGTCGACTCGAAGATCTCTGCCGTGCACGATCTCCTTCCCGTGCTCGAGAAGGTGATGCAGACTGGCAAGCCGCTGCTCCTGATCGCCGAGGACGTTGAGGGCGAGGCTCTCGCGACGCTCGTCGTGAACAAGATCCGCGGCACGTTCCAGTCGATCGCCGTCAAGGCTCCGGCCTACGGGCAGCGCCGCAAGGACATGCTCGCCGACATCGCCATCCTGACGGGCGGACAAGTGATCTCCGAGGAAGTCGGGCTGAAGCTCGAGTCGGCGACGCTCGACGTCCTGGGACACGCGCGCCGGGTCGTCGTCACGAAGGACGACACGACGATCGTCGACGGCGCCGGTTCCGAGGACTCCGTGAAGGACCGGATCGCGCAGATGAAGCGCGAGATCGAGGAGACCGACTCGGACTGGGACCGCGAGAAGCTCCAAGAGCGCGTCGCCAAGCTCGTCTCGGGCGTCGCGGTCGTACGGGTGGGCGCGGCCACCGAGGTCGAGCTGAAAGAGAAGAAGCACCGCATCGAGGACGCGCTGTCGGCGACCCGGGCGGCGATCGACGAGGGAGTGGTGGCCGGGGGCGGCACGGCGTTGCTCCGCAGTCGCGGCGCCGTCCTGAAGGTGGTCCGCTCGCTGAGCGGTGACGAGGAGACGGGCGCCGCGATCGTCGCCCGCGCCCTCGAGGAGCCCTTGAAGTGGATCGCGCTGAACGCCGGATTCGAAGGCTCGGTGACGGTGCGCGACGTCGAGGCGAAGTCCGGCACCGTCGGGCTCAACGCCGAGACCGGTGTGCTCGAGGACCTCGTCGCGGCGGGGATCATCGATCCGGCCAAGGTGACGCGGTCAGCCCTGCAGAACGCGGCTTCCGTCGCCGCTCTCCTGCTCACGACCGACGTGCTCGTCGTCAACAAGCCCGAGAAGAAGGCGGAAGCTTCCGCCCCGTCGGGCTACGACGGTGGGGGGATGATGTAGAGAGCCGATCTCTTAATCGCGTGCCGACCGTCGGGCCGGGCCCGGGGGTGGGCACGCGACCGATACGCTCCGCACGTGCCGGCGACCTACCGTCAGCGAGTTCCCCGCCCGATCGACGCGCGACCGGGGGAGCCCCCGCCCTGGTTGACCCGACCCCGCGCCGAGCGCGCCTCGGTCCCGGTCGGCCGGCTGCGACGCGCGATGGGCGGATGGGCCGCCTCCTTGCCGACAGGACCGGTCGACTCGTCGGTGCTCGTTCCGGTCGTCGAACGGGACGGGGAAGCGCAGCTCGTGTTCATCCGGCGTTCCACCGCGCTCGCGCGCGACCCCGGCCACATCGCCTTCCCCGGCGGGCACCTCGAGGCGGCGGAGCAACCGCTCGAGGCGGCGTTGCGCGAGGCGCAGGAGGAGATCGGGCTCGACCCAGGACTAGTCGAAGTCGTCGGTTCCTTCGGGGTTGTGCGGAGCCCGCGGCGCGAACGTGTCGTGCCCTTCGTCGGGCTGGTGACCGGTCACCCGGCGTTCGTGGCCGACGATCACGAGGTCGCGGCGATCCTCGAGGTGCCCGCGGCCTCGCTCGCCGCTGACACCACCTGTTGGCAGGAGCGCTGGGGCCCGATCGGCGCCGATGCCGGTGTGTCCTTTTTCGCCGGCGTCCCCGAACTCGCCGACGATCTCGTCTGGGGCCTGACGGCTGGCATCGTCTGGGAACTTCTCGCCGCGATCTTCGCCGAGCCCTAGACCGAGGCTCGGCTACTGTCCCTAGGCGTCACCCGCCTCGTCGCGGGCGCGGTCGTGTCGCCTAGGAGGGGTTTCGCCCGTGGCGGACGTCGAGATCGGGATGGGCAAGGTCGGTCGGCGCGGCTACAGCCTCGCCGAGGTCGCGATCTTGCCATCGCGCCGGACCCGTGACCCGCGCGACGTCGATATCTCCTGGCAGCTCGACGCCTTTCGGTTCGCTCTCCCGTTCGTGGCCGCCCCCCGCGACGGCATCGTCGGCCCCGACTCCGCCGCCCTGATCGACTCGCTCGGCGTCCTCGCCGTGCTCGACCTCGAGGGACTGTGGACGCGCTACGCGGATCCCCAACCGCTTCTCGACGAGATCGCCGAGATCGAATCAGACCGGGTCACCCGGCGGTTGCAGGAGATCTACTCAACGCCGGTCCAGCCGGAGCTCGTCGCCGCTCGGGTCGCCGCGATCGTCGCGCGTGGCGCCGTGGCGTGCGGCGCCGTCACCCCGAGCCGCGCCGAGGAGCTCGTCCCCGCCGCCGTCGAGGGCGGCCTCGACGTGCTCGTCATCGAGGCCACGACGATCTCGGCCGAGCAGGTCTCGCGCTCGACGGTCGCCCTCAACCTCGAGCGTTTCATTCGCACGCTCGACCTGCCGGTGATCGTCGGGGGGTGTTCGTCGCATCCGACGGCCCTCCACCTCATGCGGACCGGCGCGGTCGGCGTGCTCGTCGGTGTCGGTCCCGGCGAGTCGCCGCGGTCGACCCGGCAAGTGCTTGGCGTTGCCGCCCCGCTGGCGACGGCGATCGCTGACGCCGCCGGGGCGCGCAGTCGGCATCTCGAGGAGACGGGTGTCTACGTGCACGTCATCGCGCAGGGTCCGTTTGCCAACGGGGGCGACGTCGCCACGGCGATCGCCTGCGGTGCCGACGCCGTGATGCTCGCGGGACCATTGGCGTCAGCGTCGGAGGCCCCAGGTCGCGGCGTCTGGTTCGCGAGCTCCGCGGCCGAGGCGACGCTGCCCCGCGGCGGCCGGCTGCGGGTCCCCGTCCTCGGCACGCTCGAGGAGGTCCTGTCCGGACCGGCGCCCGACGGCTCGGGACGGGGCAACCTCGGCGGGGCGCTGCGCCAGGCCCTGGCGCTC
>DASPQJ010000047.1:0-7018 GCA_035625025.1 Acidimicrobiales bacterium | reverse complement strand
GCGGCTGGCGAGGCGTCCGTCCTCGTATCTCTCTGTCTGCTTGATGACCTGTTCGGCGTGCGTAGCCGACCGTCGACGACTGCGCAATTCTTTTCGTGCCCACTCAAGTGCCCCGACGACTATGACAGCTGCAAGCGCTATGACGAGCCAATAGCCGGACCGCCAAAGATTGTGTTGAGTGGCCCATCTTGCAATTGCCAGCGCGATCATCACCGCACCAACCACCGAATACACGAGTCGTGGCGACCCCCACCGGTCCTCGAGCCACCGGTCGAACATGGACCTACCTTGAGCGGGCGGTTTCCCCAACCCGGTGTGTTGGCGCATCGTGGCCCTGAGCCTAAGTGCTGAGCACGGCGGTTCTCGTGTTCAGGAGCGCATGGGTTTGTCAACCTACACATTGCCGGACAACCTTGGGGAGAATTACAGGGGTGTGATGCGGCTCAGCGGTAGCGTGTCGCGAGGAGAGCGCCCGCGAGAATGGCGAGGAAACCGCCCAGCGTGTACCAGTTGGTAGGACTCTTCGGCAAGGCGTCGATGTAGTTAAGCAGGATGACAAGGATCCCGAGGACGAGCAGGCCAAGCAGCACCCACGGGTACCACCTCGGGCTCCGCTTCACCTCTCGCGGGACGGGCGGAGTGTAGCGGCCGGACGAGGCGCGACCTCTTGGGGTCACACGACCGCGCCGTTGGCTCCGAGTCTTCGCCTTTGTCGCCACGAATCATGAGGATACCGACCCGGAGGCTGTGGCGCGGAAAGGTGCATTCCTGGTCGCGTGACACGCCGCCTTGTGGGCTCGACTCACCCCCGGTTGGGCTGTCGTCCAGACGATCGTTATCTACGAAGTCGTCGTCGTGGTCGGCAGCGTCGTCGTGGTCGTAGTCGTCGTCGTGGTCGTCGTCGTGGTCGTGGTCGTCGTCGGGTTCTCGACCGCGACGTAGAGGGTTACCTGGAAGCCGGGTTTCACCGCTTGCCCCGGCTGTGGGTGTTGGTTGACGACGAGATCGATCTGATTGGGTGAACTCGCTTGCACCGGGACGACGAAGTAGGTCAGTCCCGTGTCCGTGATGTCCTGCTGTGCCTGCTGGATCGTCTCGTTTTGGACGTCGGGAACGTTGTCGAGAGCGCCGGACGAGACGACGAGGTTGACGGCGGTGCCGCCTTTCACTTTCTGTCCGGAACGCGGTTGCGAGAAGATGACGTCACCCGCGGCGATCGTCGAGGAATACCGGGTGGTCGTCGTGCCGGGTGTGAGACCGGCCCCGGTGATCGCCGTATCGGCCTGCGCCTCAGTCAAGCCGCGAAGCGAAGGTACCGTGCTCGTGAAAGACCCGTGGATGACGTAGAGCGTGATGGTCGTGCCCGGCTGGGCGCTGTACGGCGGGCCGGGGACCTCATCGACGACCTGACCCTCGGTCAGCCCAGGTTCGTTGGGACGCTGCCAATCGATGAACCAGCGGAAGCCGTTGCTATGCAGGTCGGCCTCCGCGTCGCTCATGGTGAGACCAGTGACGTTCGGGATGAGTTTCGCCGCCGGCGCCCGCGCGACATAGATCGTCACGGTCCGACCCTTGGTCACCTGGTTGGGACTAGCCGGATCCTGGGCGACGACCGTCCCTTTGTTCTTGTTGTTGCCGGGAACCATCCGTTTCACGGGATCGAGCCCGTCCTTTTTGAGTTTGACGATCGCAGCCTTTGCTGCCAGCCCGTCGACGTTGGGCACGTTGAAGTAGCGTGCGCCTCCGAAGTAGCCGAGCGAGTGACCGCCGAAGTAGACGATCAGTCCGATCGCGACCGCGAACACGCCGCCGCTGCCGATCCAGAACGGGGTGGTCCGCTTGACCGGCGGCGAACCGGCTCCGACGGGCGCCGGCGCGCGGCCTGCGGACGCGATCGCGGGGACCGCGATCGTCGTCGGCTGCTCGCGACGAAGACGGGCGACCACCGGCTGGCCGTGGACGAAGCGTTCGAGATCGGCGCGCAACTCCTCGGCGGTCTGGTAGCGCTCCTTGGGGAGCTTCTCCATCGCCTGGAGGATGATCGCTTCGAGCCCCGGAGAGATCTGGGGGTTGAGCACACTCGGCGGCTGAGGTTGCTCGCGCACGTGTTGGAGCGCGATCGCGACCGGCGTCTCGCCCACGAACGGAGGACGGCCCGTCTCCATCTCGTAGAGGACGACGCCGAGCGCATAGACGTCGCTGCGCCCGTCGACGCCGAGTCCCTGGGCCTGTTCCGGCGAGAAGTAGGTCGCCGTCCCCATGACGAGCCCGGTCTGGGTGATCTGCTCGTCGGCGCCGATCGCCCGGGCTATTCCGAAGTCAGTGACCTTCACCTGGCCGTCGGCTGTGATGAGGACGTTGCCCGGCTTGATGTCCCGGTGCACGACCCCGTGGCGGTGCGCGTAGGCCAGCGCCTTGGCGATATCCGAGGCGATCGATGCCGCCTGCGCCGAGGTGAGCGGAGCCTGGGTGCGGATGATCGAGGACAGCGCCTCGCCGTCGACGTACTCCATGACGATGAAATAGGTCGAGTCGGTCTCGCCCCAATCGAAGATGGGAACGATGTTCGGATGTGACAGGTTGGCCGCCGCCTGCGCCTCCCGCCGGAATCGCTCGACGAAGGCGCTGTCGGTCGACAGTTCCGAAAAGAGCACTTTCAGGGCAACGGGACGCCCGAGAAGGAGGTCGCGGGCGAGGAAGACCTGCGCGGTCCCCCCCCGGGCGATCTGGTCACCGAGTTCGTAACGCCCGCCGACCACCGTGTGCGGGTTCATCGTCATTCGCGCGTGAGCCTAGGCGGGCGGACGGCGGCAACGGTCCATGGTCGGTGTGCCCTCACAGGCCCAATCCGAGCGCAGCGACGAGGACGGCTTTCACGATCGGTCCCGCGACCTCGGCGCCGGTGCCGTCGCAGCGGCCTGGCGGTTGGACGACGACAGCCGCGACGGCGATCTTGGGGACCTCGCCCGGACCGGCTGGCGCCGTCGCGATCAGCCAGTCGTCCGTGCAGGCGCTGATTGCGGTTTCCGCGGTGCCCGTTTTCGCCGCGACGCTGAGATCAGCCGGGAAACCGACGTTCGCCGCCGTCCCGTACGTAACGACGCCGCGCATGAGAGAGCGAACCTTTTCGGCCGTCAATGCCGATGTTGCCTGGAGCCAGGGATGTGGAGTGTAGGTGTCGACGACATTCCCCGCGGCGTCGATCACGCGGGACAGGAAGTGTGGCGTCATGATCGTTCCGTCGTCGCCGATCGCCGAGGCGACGAGCGCGTCTTGCAGCGCCGTTTCCGCCACGTTCTCCTGGCCAATGGCCGAGTAAGCGATACCGGGGATGTTTTCGGCAAAACTTGCCGCCGACGGGAAGTTCGCGGGAATGACCTCGGTCGAGGGCAGATCGATCGGCGGGGTCTTGTCGAAACCGAACGACGTCGCCTCGTCGTAGAGGTTGCGTGCGCCGAGCTTCAACCCGATCTTGGCGTACGCCGTGTCGCAGGAGATCGCGAGGAGGCGCGGGAGCGCGCCGCCGCAGGTCTCGTCGGCGAAGTTGTGGAGCCGCAAGTCCGTGTCCGGGAGCGAGATAGACGAGGCGGCCGGGACGACGATCGACTCGAGCGCAGGGTCGTGGTCGAAGATCGTCGAGGTCGTGACGACCTTGAAGGTCGACCCCGGCGGGTAGCGCTGTTGTGTCACCCCGTTCACGAGCGGCGAGTTGCCGCTATCGGGGTCGAGCGACTGGTAATAGGCCATGTTCGCCTTGGCGTTCCCCGAGGACAGCTTGTTCGGGTCGTAGGTCGGGTTCGAGTACGACGCGTCGATCGCACCCGTTCGCGGGTCGATGGCGATGACCGCGCCCCTGTAGTCGCCGAGGGCCTCGGCCGCGACTTTCTGGAGAGCGGCGGAAACCGTGATCTCGATCGAGTCGGTCCCCGGGCGCTCGGTGAGGATGTCGTTTAAGTTGTGTACGACCGGCGTGTTCGGGCTGAGGTAGTGGTTGTACTCGTCTTCCATGCCGTAGGGCGCGCTCGACGCCGTGACGTCGTAGTAGCCAGTGATCCCGGCGAATAGCGGTCCTTCCGGGTAGTGGCGGAGATAGTGGTAACCGTCGTTCGTCGGCGCTGAGTAGGCGAGGATGACGCCGTCGGAGCTCACGATCTCGCCCCGGGGCTGCTCGAAGCGGTCGCCGCCGATCGCCGGTGGCTCGTGTTGTGAATTTCGGAGCGCGGGCGCCTGGCGCACCTGGAGATTGCCGAGCTGGACTAGGAGGAGCGCGAAACAGGCGAGTGACACGAGCGCGAAGGTGCGGATCCGCTTGTTCATCTCAGATCCCTCTCGGAGAGTTCTCTGAGACGCTTGACGTCCCCGACGGCACAGTGATGATCGCCACCGAGAGTCCTAGGGCGTTCTTCTCGTTCATGAGGCTGCTGACCGCCCCGACGGCGGCCGAGAGGGAGGGTTCGAGCAGTCCCGCCTTGAGGAACGGAAGGCTCGGCGGATAGACGGAGCTCCTTGTCAGCGACGTCGTTTCCACGACGATTGGTTTGAACCAGAGGAAGCCGCCGGGTCGTCCCTGGAAGATGGCAACTTTATTGCCCTCGAAGCCGACGAAGTACGACGCCTTCACGAACCATTCGACGAACCCCGCGGCCCCCCCGAGCACGCCGACGAGGGCGAGCACGAACAGCACCGTCCAGGGCGTGACCATTCGCTCGCCGGGTCCGCGCCGCCGCGCGGGTGCGACATCGGCGCGCCGACGCGGGGTTGCGACTGCCTCGGCCGCGGGCGTGGGCCGCAGGGGCGGGAGCACGGAGGAGCCTCGGGCGCCTGCCTCGCCGAACCCGGTCAGCGCGGCCTCGCGCCCGGTGGCGGAGGAGGGTCGGGAGGTGCCCCCTTCGACGTCGGCGATGATCACCGTGACGTTGTCGTTCCCCCCGTGCTCGAGCGCCCGCACGACGAGGGCGCGGGCCGCCGAGTCGGGATCGGCGCGGGCCGCCAGGATCTCCGCGATCTCGTCATCGGGGCACTCGTTCGTGAGGCCGTCGCTGCAGAGAAGGATCCGGTCGCCCTCGGCGACGTCGATCGTCCAGGAGTCGATGTCAAGCTGGGGGTCGACGCCGAGCGCCCGCGTGAGGATGTGACGGTGTGGATGGAAGAACGCTTCGCGTTCGGTGATCTCACCCCGGCGGACCATCTCCTCGACGAGGCTGTGATCTTCGGTGAGCTGGTGAAGTCCGTCCGGCCCGAAAAGGTAGGCACGGGAATCGCCGACGTTGACGACGGCAACCTGCGGACCTTGGTTCGTCTCGACGAGCGCGGCAGCGGTGAGCGTCGTGCCCATCCCGTGCAGCCCACGTTCCTGCGCACCCTGGGCGTAGATCGCTTCGTTCGCGCTCCGGACCGCGCCCACGAGACCGTCGGCCGTGCGGTGCGTCTCGTAGGCGCGTTCGACGGCTTCGACGGCGAGCCGTGCCGCGATCTCGCCGCCGACGTGTCCGCCCATCCCGTCAGCGACGGCGAGGAATCCGTCGCCGACGATCGCCCGGTCCTGGTTGGAGGCGCGCACCCTGCCCGGGTCGGTCGCGACGGCCGCGACGAGCCTCGTCACCTGGCAACCTCGAATACGGTGCTGCCGACGGTAAACCGGTCGCCCCGTCGCAGCTGCTCGGGGCCGCCGATCCGTCGGGCGTTGTGGAAGGTGCCGTTGGTCGAACCGAGGTCCTCGAGCCACCAAGACCCCTCGTGCTCGACGATGCGGGCATGGAGCGCCGAGACGAAGTTGTCGCCCGCGAGGCTGATCGTGCAGGTGTTAGCGCGACCGATCGTCGTCTCTCCGCCGAGAGCGAAACGTTCGCCCCGGCGGTCGCTGGACTCGAGGATCCGGACGTGCGGGGTTCGGCGGGGCAGGCCTCGGCCGGTTTCTGGGGGGCGGCCCTCGCGGGCCGCCCGCTCGCGCTGACCCCTGCGGACCTCGACATAGACCATTCGTGCCGCGTAGAGGAGGAAGAGCCAGATCAGCGCGAGCAGGAAGTAACGGAGGACGTCGAGGATGCCGTGCGTCATCGCAGCTCGGCTAGCCGGCCTCGAAGCGCAACGCGGTGATCCCGACGGTGACCACATCGCCGTCGGCGAGTTGCCGCTGGTGGACGGGGACGCCGTTGACCCGCGTGCCGTTTGTCGAGCCGAGGTCGATGAGGTAGACGCGGTCGCCGTCGCGGCGGATCTCGGCGTGACGCCGGGATACGTTGGGGTCGGCGAGGGGCAGCGTGCAGTCGGGCATGCGACCGATCGTCACCGGCTCCGAGCCGATCCCGATTCTCCGTTCGTCCGGTAGCACGATCCAGCCGGCGACGGTCTCGGTGTGCTCCACGACTTCGCTCGCGATCTCGAAGGTGCTTTTCGGAAGTGCTCGGTCTGAGGTGATCTCGACGGTGACCGGACCGATGAACGTGTAGCCCTCGGTCCGCGCGTGCTCACGCGCCGCCTCGACGAGTTCCTTACTGAGCGCGTCGAGAAAACCGAGGAAGCGTTCGTAGTCATCCTCGGACAACACGATGTCGAAGACGTTCGGAGCGACGAGGCCACGAACGGTCACCGCGCGGTGCAGGTCCATCTCCCGGGTCAGCCGCCGGCCCAGCTCGATCGGTTGCAGCTCGCCGCGGAAGGCCCTGGCAAACGCCCCTTCCACCATGCGCTCGAGCCGGCGCTCGAACTGCTGGAGTCCCATGCTGTTTCAACACTATCGGGATGGGCAAAGTCGTTCTTGGCGCCGTCGATTAGCATCGCTTTCTCACCTGGGCGAGTGGCGGAATTTGGCAGACGCGCAGGATTCAGGTTCCTGTGTCCGCAAGGACGTGGGGGTTCAAGTCCCCCCTCGCCCACCCTGTGATGTCGCGAGACATCGGAGACGATGTCGCGAGACATCGTAGACACCCGGTCAGTTCATCCGTTGGTAGTCCCGCGCGGGATCGAGCTCGAACTGACGGAGAAGTTCCCCGTCTTCGTTGACGATTCGCACCTCGCG
>DASPQJ010000046.1:0-3126 GCA_035625025.1 Acidimicrobiales bacterium | reverse complement strand
TGGGCGGCGATGTCCTCGGGGTGGAGGTGATCTGTGAAGGTGGATCCGATCAGTTGCTCGCGGGTGTAACCGGACAGCCGGACAAGCGTGTCATTGGCGGCTACGACCTTTCCTTCGAGGTCAATGGCCCCTGCCGCGATGGAGCTCTGTGCGAAAAGTACTTCCGTGAAGCGTGACGCGTCGCGGAGTTCCTCCTCGACTTGCCTCTGGTCGGTCAGATCGATGGCTTGGGTGACGAGCGAGACGATCGATCCCGACTCGTCGCGCATCGCCGCGACGAAGACCCGAGCCGGGACGACATGCCCATCGGCGTGCAGATACCGTTTCTCGCGCTCGAGGGTCTGCCGGGTACCGGCGACGAGTTCGTCAAAGAGCTCTTGGTCGCGCGCGAAGTCATCCGGGTGTGTGACCTCGACCAGTGAATCCGATGCGAGCAGCTTCTCGCGAGTGATGCCGAGCAGGCGGACGTAAGCGTCGTTCGCCCAGATCGGGTGACCGTCCGTGGCGAGAATCGCTGTCGCTATCGGACTCTGCTCGAAGGCGATCTGAGTGAGACGGGTCGCGTGGCGGTGTTCCGTTTCAGCGCGTTTTTGCTCCGTGAGGTCGATTGCTTGCGCGAGGAGCGCGACGAGCGATCCCGACCCGTCGCGAACTGCCGCCGTGAAGACACGAGCGGGGACGACGTGTCCATCGGCATGTAGGAATCGCTTCTCTCGGTCGTAGTTCTCTCGATTGCCCGCGAGCAGTCCGCGATGAAGCTTCTCGTCGGACGCGACGTCGTCGGGGTGGGTGATATCGGCGAACGATTTCAGGCCGGTCAGTTGTTCGCGTGTGTAGCCGAGCATGCGGACATAGGCGTCGTTGGCCCAGACCGGGTGACGATCGGTGGAGGCGATCGCCGTGGGGATTGAGCTCTGGACGAAGGCCTGTTGCCAGTGGGAATGGACGCTGTCGGTGACGGGCAACTCGAACAGGCCCAGGACCGCTGCATCGCGCAATTGGGTGACCGTTCCGTGGCAGGGGACCGCCATGCCCTTGTCGTTCCGACGTGACCGTGGCGCCGCACCCTTCCGGTCCGGTTCCCTCACCGGGGCGGGCGCCTGGGTGACGGCGGTGAGTCCAACGACTCGGTCGCCCTTGTCCCGGATCGGAGTCAGGGTGAATGACGTCTCGATCGCGCGTCCGGTCTTGTCGAGACGCAGACAGGTGCAGTTCTCGACCTCTTCACCGGCGAGAATGCGTCCGATTTCCCGCCGGAACTTGGGAATCCGGCCGGGCGGCACGAGGACCGAGACGTTGTTGCCGACCGTCTCGTAATCGGCGTAACCGAAGAGAAGCTCGGCCGCGGCGTTCCAGGTTGCGAAGACGACACGAGTGGACTGCCGTCTCGAGGCCGAGTTCGACCTATTGATGGTGGCCGAAAATCGTGGTCCGTGACCGTTCGACGTGGTGCCATGGACTGTGCGACGAATGATGAGTGACGCGCCGAGGAGTGCTCCGAGATGATCGTGTACCGGGGAAAGCGTGATCGAGGCCTTTACCCGGCGGTCGCCCTTCGTTCGCACGAACGTCTCGAGACGCTCCGCCGGCCCACCGACGCTGAGTCGACCGAATCCGGCATGCAGCCGGGACGCGCCCTGGTGACCGAGAAGGAGGCGAAGGTCGTGACCGAGAGCCTCCTTTTCGGAGTAACCGAAAAGGGCCCGAGCAGCGGGGTTCCATGCGCCTATGGTCTCGTCGCGAGCGAGGAGAATGAACGCTTCGTCGGACGACCTCGCGATCGCTTCTAGCTGCTCGAGCTGGGCCTCGACCATTCCGGTCCGCACCTCTCGGACATCGCCTGCACGTCTTCACGACAATGGATATTGGCGTCGCGAATCAGGACATTTCTGCCTAAAGAACTTATACCGGCCCGCGGTCTTCCTGGGGGCACGTCGGAACTCGTCCTTCTCCGCGCCCACTCGCCACAGATTGACTATTCGCCAGGCCGAAGGGAGTGCTACCGCCGGGATCATGCGCTCGAAGGTTTCGGCTCGGCTCGGATTCTCGGACAACGTCCATGATCTGCGGGACGTCGGAACCTGGTCTGATCTGGGCCGATTTGGCGAACAAGGCCTTGGGCTTCCCGTGATTGAGAGCCCGAGGCACCGGCGATGGGTGCGGCGCGTTTGCGCCCTACCTCAGTGTCTCTTTCCCGATACCGATCGAGCGGCGATTCGGCACAGACCGACGGGTGCCATTTCGGTTCATACGCTGGCGACGCCCCGGTGGTTAGCGGAATCACTCGACGCGCCACCTCCGTACTGGATACGGTCGTGGTCCTGTGGCTAGGCGACCAACGCCGCCAGGGGCGCGTCCACGGATCTGGCCTTACCTCGCCTTGCTGTCTCTCGCGCCGTTGCTCGTCGCCACGACCGGCGCGCTCGCCGGCCTGAATCAAGCCTCCGCCTCGGCGGGCAGCGGAGGAGGCTCCACGATCACCGAGCTGGAGCAGCGGATCGCCGCTGATGGGGCTGCCGCAAAGCGCCTCGTCGCCCGTTACGACGCGGCTGAGGCGCGCCAAGCCGTGATCAGCCAACGCCTCGTCACCGCGGAGCGCGAGCTCAAGCTCGGCCGCGCTGCCAAGGCCGATATCAGTCGAGAATTGCGGCAGATTGCCATTCAGGCCTACGTGAACGCGGACAGCGGGGGATTGGGAGTGCTCCTCAAGGTGCCGAGCTATCTGTCGAGCGCCGCCGCGGTGTACGCGGGCGTTGCGACCGGCGAGCTCAGCACCACCGTGACGACGTACGAGGCCGACGAGCACCGGGTCGAGGAAGAGCAGTTCACGTTGCGGAGGGAGCGGGCCGCCGTCGAGTCCGTTCTCCGCCAGCTGCTGCCGGATCGGAACGCCGCGGAAGCGGCCGTGGCGCAGGACGAGGCACTGCTCCAGAGCGCTCGGGGCAACCTCCGCCGTGCGCTCGCGGTGGAAGCGGCGCGCGACGCCGCCGCGGATGCGGCGGCGGAAGACAATCTCGCCAGACAGTCGATCGTCGTTTCGGCTTCCTCGCTGGATCCCGCCCCGGTTCCGACGGCCTCACCGGCGTCGGGGCCCTCGGGCTACGTCAACCCGCTGCGGGGAGTCTC
>DASPQJ010000045.1:0-6579 GCA_035625025.1 Acidimicrobiales bacterium | reverse complement strand
CGAGGTTCTGCTGCGCAAACGGACCGGCGAGGAAGCGGCCGGTCGCGCTGAGTTCACCCCCGACGACGATGAGTCGGACGCGGCGCTGTGCCGCCAGGTAGTCGGCGATCCGCAGATCGTTCGTCACGACGGTGAGGTTCTGGCGTTCGGAAAGTGTGTTCGCGAGGGCGTGCGTCGTCGAACCGGAGTCGAGGGCGACCGAGTCCCCGTCGGCGACGAGGCCGGCTGCGAGCCGGGCGATGGCGCGTTCGGCGGCGGCGTTTTCCGACCCGCGCCGCTCCTCGGGGAGCGCGACGGTCGGAGTGCCGGTTCGGAGCGCGCCGCCGTGGGTGCGCTGGAGGAGGCCGCTCCGAGCGAGGGAGTCGAGGTCCCGCCGGATCGTCGAGACGTCGACGCCGAGAGCCGCGCTGAGACGGCTCGCCTCGACGTAGCCATCGGCCTCGACCTGGTGGAGTATGGCGCGCCTTCGCTCGGCCGCGATCACCCGACGTCCTCTCGGCTAGAACGTGACGGGACCCGCCGGTTGGCGGCGTCCCCGCGCCACATCCTGTCTCCTCGTGGTGGTACACGATATCGCATGAAAACGAGCAAAAGCGGGCGGGCCGGCGGCCGAGGGTCGGGTCGTCCTCCCGGCCGGGGGGGCCGGGCGGTGCGGCGGACCGGTGGTCGGGGAGGGGCGTAGGAAGGTGAATCTCGGCGCGTTCAGCTACGTCCTCGCCGGAGGGGCGGGATGCGTCGCCGGGGCGGTCAACGCGGTGGCGGGCGGGGGCACGCTCGTCTCGTTTCCCGCGCTCCAGGCTCTCGGACTGCCGGCGGTACGGGCGAACGTGACGAACATCATCTCGCTCACGCCCGGCTATGCCGGCGGCACGTACGCGCAGCGCGCCGATCTTTTGGGACAACGTCGCCGAACCGTCCAGCTGGGCGGGTTCGCGGTGGCGGGGGGTCTCGTCGGCTCGGTGCTCCTCCTTATCACCTCCGGCCAGGAATTCCGCGACCTGGTGCCGTTCTTGATCCTCTTCTCCTGTGGTTTGCTCGTCGCGCAAGACCGATTGCGCGCCGCCATCACGCGCCGTGAGGCAACGTGCGGGACGTCACCGCGTCCGAACGGTCATTCCGGCGTCGCGCTGCGTGTCGGGGTCTTTCTCTCCTCCGTCTACGGGGGTTTTTTCGGAGCGGGACTCGGGATCATGCTCCTCGCGTTCTTGGGACTGTTCTCCGTGGACAGCCTCCCGCGGCTGAACGTGGTGAAACAGGCGCTCTCGTTCGTGATCAGCGTCGTCGCCAGCGCGCTCCTCGCTTTCTCCGGCCATGTCTCCTGGATCTTCGTCGCTGTGATGGTCCCGACGAGCCTGATTGGCGGCATGGCGGGGGGTCGGGTCGTCCATCTCGTCAGTCCGAAGGTGCTGCGCGCCCTCGTCGTCGCGCTGGGCCTCGCCGTCGCCGTGCGCTACTGGGTCTGAGGGGCCGACAGTCGGCCGAAAGGCCCGCGATCCCCGCTTGGCGCCGCTTGTGGCGCTCTCGGATTCAGGCCGAGCCGGCTTCGTCCTCCGCGACGAGCAGGTCGCGGGTCAGCTGCAACTGGCCGAGATGCTGCCCGAGTTCCTCGAGGACGTGGAGGACCGCCCCTCCCTGGGTCGTGGCGAAGGGGAGACCCGCGTCCCGGGGTTGTCCCGGACGGCGCGGCGGCGCGAGCGACTCGAGACGGTCAAGGTCGGCGGCGAGCTGGCAACGCGCCGCCGCCACCCTATCGACCAGTTTGTCGACAGCTCCCGTGGCGGTGAATTCGGCCTCGCGGTCGCGCCCGATCGAACGGCCGGCGATCATCGCCCCGGCCCAGAACTCCATCACGCCGAGGCAGTGGGTGACGATCGCGAACGGGGAGTTCGCCCCGGCGAGGCGCGGGCGAGTGTTCGCCAGCTCGTCGCCGAGCAGGCGGAGGATCGCCGCCATCTCGGCGAGGAAGTGATCGGCGAACCAGAGGACATCTTCGGTCTCGATCTCGAGCAACTCGGATCCTCCGTTCTGTCGCTGCGAACCTACCGGCGGAAGCGAGCCTCGAGGACCCGGCCGAGCGCGGTCCCGGCCCGAGCGAGGCCCCAGGGTGGATTGCCCCGATCTCAGGGGGTCCTTGGTAGCCTCGACCGGTGGCCGCTGCTTTCGACACGGTTCTCGTCGTCGACTTCGGGGCCCAGTACGCCCGGCTGATCGCCCGTCGCGTGCGGGAAGCGCACGTCTACTCGGAGATCGTGCCGCACTCGGCGAGCGCGGCCGAGATGCGACAGCGGTCGCCGAAGGGGATCATCCTGTCGGGGGGGCCGATGTCCGTCTACGCCGACCAGGCTCCCCGGCCCGACCCGGCCGTCTACGAGCTCGGCGTTCCCGTGCTCGGCATCTGCTACGGGGCCCAGCTCCTCGTGCAGCAGCTCGGCGGGGAGGTCCGCCGCACGGGGTCCGGCGAGTACGGCCGGACGGGCCTGCACCTCGACCCGCGCTCGGTCCTTTTGGCGGAGTGGCCCGAGACGACAGAGGTCTGGATGAGCCACGCCGATTCGATCGTCGTCGTGCCCCCGGGCTTCCGCACCATCGCCTCGACGCCGGACGTCGCCGTGGCGGCGTTCGAGTGCGTCGAACGGGGCCTGTTCGGCGTGCAGTTCCATCCGGAGGTCGTCCACACCCCCCACGGACAGGAGCTGATGAAGAGGTTCCTTTTCGACGTCTGCCAGTGCCGTCCCACCTGGACGCACACCTCGGTGATCGAGGCCGCGATCACCGAGGTGCGCGAGACGGTGGCCGACCGGCGGGTGCTCTGTGCGCTCTCGGGAGGCGTCGACTCGGCCGTGACGGCGGCGCTCGTGCACAAGGCCGTCGGCGACCAGCTCTCGTGCGTGTTCGTCGACACGGGCCTGATGCGTGCCGGCGAAGCCGAACAGGTCGAGGAGACCTTCCGCCGCCAGTTCGGCATCGACCTCCACCACGTGAAGGCGGCCGAACGGTTCTTCCAGTCGCTGCGCGGCGTCGTCGACCCCGAGCAGAAGCGCAAGATCGTCGGTGAGCTGTTCATCCGGATCTTCGAGGAGGTCGCGTCGGAACTCCCGGGAGTCGCCTTTCTCGCGCAGGGGACGCTCTACCCCGACGTCATCGAGTCGGGAACGGCCGCGGCGGCGACGATCAAGTCGCACCACAACGTCGGCGGGCTGCCGCAGGACATGGAGCTCACCCTCGTCGAACCGCTGCGGCTCCTTTTCAAGGACGAGGTGCGCGCCGTCGGCGAGGAGCTCGGCCTGCCGGAGGAGATCGTCTGGCGCCAGCCGTTCCCCGGTCCCGGGCTCGCCGTCCGGATCGTCGGCGACGTCACGCCCGAACGCGCCGAGATCCTCCGGGCGGCCGACGCCATCGTGCTCGACGAGGTGCGGCGCGCCGGACTCGGGCGCCAGCTCTGGCAGGCCTTCGCCGTCCTCCCGGCCGTCCGGGCGGTCGGCGTGATGGGGGACGAGCGGACCTACGAGTACCCGATCGTCGTACGCGCGGTGACGAGCGACGACGCGATGACGGCCGACTGGGCCCGTCTTCCCTACGAGCTTCTCGAGCGGATCTCGAACCGGATCATCAACGAGGTGGACGGGGTCAACCGCGTCACCTACGACATCACGTCGAAGCCGCCCGGCACGATCGAATGGGAGTAGGGCGCGCGTGGCGGTGACCGGACCACGCGACCTCGACGACGACGGGACCGGCCGAGCGAGCGGGAACACCCCCGGCGGGCGGTCGCGTCACGAGGAGCTGTCCTCGATCCTGGCCGACCTCAACCCGCCCCAGCGCGAGGCGGTCTGCTACGAGGGCGGGCCGCTCGTCGTCGTCGCCGGGGCGGGCTCGGGCAAGACCCGGGTCCTCACCCGCCGGATCGCGCGACTTGTCGCGACGGGGGTGGCTCCCTGGCGCATCCTCGGGATCACCTTCACGAACAAGGCGGCGGACGAGGTGCGGCGTCGCGTCGTCGAGCTCGTCGGGGCCGAGGCCGACAAGATGTGGCTGTCGACGTTCCACTCCGCCTGCGTGCGGATCCTGCGGCGCGAAGGGGAGCGCATCGGTTACCGTCCCGGATTCTCGATCTACGACGAGGGGGACAGCCGCCGTCTCGTGGAGCACGTCACGGACGACCTCGGGATCGACGCCAGGCGCTTCCCCTCCCGGGCGGTGCTCGGCGTGATCAGCCAGGCGAAATCGGAACTGCTCGACGCCGAGGGCTTCGAGGCGCGCGCCCACACCCTGCACGAGCGGCGCGTCGCCGAGGTCTTCCGCGAGTACGAGCGCCGGCTGCAAGCGGGCAACGCCTTGGACTTCGACGACCTGCTGTCCGTCGTCGTCCGCCTGTTCCGGGGCGACGCCGAGGTCCTCCGCCGTTACCAGGAGCGCTTCGAGCACGTCTTGGTGGACGAGTACCAGGACACCAACCGGGCGCAGAACGAGATCGTCACGCTCGTCGGGGCGGTCCACCGCAACGTCTGTGTCGTCGGCGACACCGACCAGAGCATCTATCGGTTCCGGGGCGCGGAGATCCGCAATCTCTTGGAGTTCGAGCGCGTCTTCCCCGAGGCGCGCACGATCGTGCTCGACCAGAACTACCGCTCGACCCAGACGATCCTCGACGCCGCCAACGCCGTGATCGGCAACAACGTGATGCGCCAGGACAAGGCGCTGTGGAGCGCGCTGGGCGCGGGCGAGAAGGCGCGGCGCTATCGGGCCGGTGACGAACGGGATGAGGCGATGTTCGTCGCCAACGAGATCGAGGAGCTCTGTAGCGCGCAGCGCATCCGCCGCGGCGAGATCGCCGTCTTTTACCGCACGAACGCGCAGAGCCGGGCGATCGAGCAGGCACTGACGGACCGGGGGGTGCCCTACCAGGTGATCGGGGGCGCTCGCTTCTACGACCGTCGGGAGGTGCGCGACGCCCTCGCCTACCTGCGACTCGTGGCCAACCCCTCGGACGAGGTCGCGTTGCGCCGCGTCATCAACGTCCCGAAGCGCGGCATCGGCGGGACGACCGTGGCGCGTCTCGGTGAGCACGCGACCCGCACCGGTGCACCCTTCGCCGAAGTTCTCGCCGACGCTGGCGCCGCGGGGGTCTCGGGACGGGCGCTGCGCGCCATCGCCGGGTTTCGCGAGCTCGTCGGGAGTTTCGGCGAGCTGGCGACGCGCCGGCCGGGCGAGATCCTCGCCGAGGTGCTCCGGCGCAGCGCCTACCCGGACTCGTTGCAGGCCGAGGTCGCGCTGGGCGGTTTCGGGGCCATCGAGGCCGAAGTTCGACTCGAGAACCTCGCCGAGCTCGTCTCGGTCGGCGCCAGCTACGAGGACCTGGAGTCGTTCCTATTCTCGATGGCGCTCGTCTCGGCGACGGACGACCTCGACGACAGCGGCGGTCGGGTCTGTCTCATGACGCTCCACGCCGCCAAGGGGCTCGAGTTCGACGTCGTCTTCCTCACGGGCATGGAGGAAGGTGTCTTTCCGCACGACCGCGCCCTGGCCGACCCCGACGATCTCGAGGAGGAGCGCCGGCTCTGCTACGTCGGCATCACCCGGGCCCGGCGCCGCCTCTACCTCACCCACACCTGGGAGCGAACGCTTTTCGGCCAAAGTCGCGAGAGCCTGCAGAGCCGCTTCCTAAAAGAGATCCCGGACCACCTGATCGTCGACCTCGGGGAGGGGGCTGTGGCGCCCTGGTCGGCGGGCCGAACGGTCGATCCGGAGTTCGCCGTACCGCCTTCGTTCGGCGCTTCCCGTCCGCCCGCCGGGCGCCCGACGGGAGCCCCGGTGGTGACGACCGGGGCCGAACGGCTCGGCTTGCAGTCCGGGGAGCGCGTCGTCCACGCCCGCTGGGGCGAGGGCGTCGTCGTCGAGGTGCGCGGCGAAGGGTTGCAGGCCGAAGCGGTGATCGCCTTCGAGCGTCACGGCGAGAGGCGCTTCTTGCTGTCGGCCACTCCCCTCAAGCGGGCCTGACGACGGTCTCGCCGGTCGGCACGAGGTGCCGGCGGGAGCCGTCGGCGCGCGGCCGGGGTGAGCTGCGACTAAGCGTGGGCGAGAACCTCGCCGACCTCGATGTTCCCCGCCGACACGGCTCGATGCGGTGTTCCGTGCGCCAGGGCGACGAGCGCCTGGGCGGACGCGGCACTGTCGAAGACGATGAACGCGGTGCCCTTGTCCAGTGACGTCGCGATCCAGTAGCCGGCGACAAACCCCGGCATCCGGGAGACCTGTGCCACCAGTCCGCCGAGTTCTTTCTCGGCGGCAGGCCGGTCGTTGAAGGTCGCCGGGATGATGACTGCGTGCATGATGCCCCCTTTTTCGGAGCTCGCCGCGGCGTGCGAGAGGGCGAGCCTATCGACGAGCTGGCGTTCTCGAGCGCCGCCCGGGACGTGCCCGCGCCTTTCCGGGACGTCCGGGGCGCCGTCCCCAGCGTGCCGGCGCGCCCGGGCCGACCGAGCACCTCCTCCGTCCCGAGCAGCGAAGTCCGAGAACTTGGCGCTGTAAAGACCGATCGAGCCTCCGGTTCGTCCGACGCGACCCCGCAAAATAGGATCA
>DASPQJ010000044.1:0-6018 GCA_035625025.1 Acidimicrobiales bacterium | reverse complement strand
CGCCTGGGAGAGCGCGATCTTGCGCGCCCGTATCAGCGATTACCAGCCGCTCCTGCTCGACGAGCTGTGCGCCCGCGGCGAGGTCGCCTGGGGACGACTCGCCCTCCCGGCGCCGCCCTCCGGTGGTCCGCGCCGGGCCGGCGCGACCCCGTCCCGAGCCACACCGGTGACCCTCGTCCGCCGAGAGGATCTCATCTGGCTGTTGGCGGCCGTTCGTGGTGACCAATCCCCCTTCCGGCCCGGCCCGGGCGCGGCCGGGGAGGTCCTCGAATCGCTCGCCGAACGGGGAGCGCTGTTCTTCTCCGACCTCGTCGAGCGGACCGGTCGGATGCCGCTCGAGGTCGCCGAGGCGCTCTGGGATGGCGTCGCGCGCGGGCTGGTCACTTCCGATGGATTCGGGGCGGTACGGGCGCTCCTCGCCGGTCGCTACCGCAATGCGGTCTCCCGCCGGTCGGGCGGGATGAGCCTCATCCAGCGCCGCATCGCGCCCACGGGACGCCGCCGCCTCGAGCCCGCGCTCGCCGGAGGCCGCTGGTCGCTCCTCGAGGGCGGTCGGCGAGACGAGTTCGACCCCGACGAGCTCGCCGACGCCTCCGCGGCCCAGCTCCTCGCCCGCTGGGGCGTCGTTTTCCGGGACCTCGTCGGACGGGAGCCGCTCGCGCTCACCTGGCGCGGCGTGCTCTGGGCCCTCCGTCGCCTCGAGGCACGAGGACTTGCCCGCGGAGGGCGCTTCGTCGCCGGGTTCTCCGGCGAGCAGTTCGCGCTGCCCGAGGCGCTCGAGACGCTCTACCGGATCGCGGGACGGAAACCCGAGGGTGTGACCGTCCGGATTTCGGCGGCTGATCCGCTCAACCTCACCGGTTCGATCTTCGGCCCGCAACGCCTGCCGGCGCTCGTCGGGCGCGAGCTCTGCCTCGTCGACGGTGTGCTGACCACCGCCGATCCTTCAGCCCGTTCGAGCCGCATCGCGTCCTGACCCCCGCCGGGAGCCGGACGCCACGCTCTCACCGGTCCTCAAGCGCTCTTCGAGGGAGTCGAGTTCAGCGCCAAGCGGTGCCGGCAGCCGGTCGCCGAAGATCTCGAAGTACTCCCGGATCGCGGCGGCTTCGCCGCACCAGTCGATCGGGTCAACCGAAAGCAGCTCGTTCATCGCCGCGGCGTCCACCGGAAGGTCGACGGTCGAGATCGAGCCGGGGGCGGGAAGCCAACCGATCGGCGACTCGACGGCCCGGCCACGGCCAGCGCAGCGCTCGAAGACCCACTCGAGCACTCGTGCGTTCTCCCCGAAGCCGGGCCAGAGGAAGCGGCCGTCGACGTCCCGTCGGAACCAGTTCACGTAGAAGATCCGCGGGAGTTTGTCGGTGTCGAGCCGTTCCCCGAACGAGAGCCAGTGACCCCAGTACTCGGCCATGTTGTACCCGCAGAACGGGAGCATCGCGAACGGATCACGCCGCAGCTTGCCGACCACGCCCGCAGCCGCGGCCGTCATCTCGGAGGCCATCGTCGCGCCGAGGAAGACGCCGTGGTTCCAGTCGAACGCTTCGTAGACGAGCGGCACGACCGACGACCGCCGGCTGCCGAGAAGGATCGCCGAGATCGGCACCCCTTCGGGATCGTCCCATTCGGGCGCGCTCGCCGGGTGCTCCGTGATCCGCACCGTAAAGCGCGAGTTCGGGTGCGCCGCCGGCTCCGACGAGTTCGGCGTCCAGTCGTCGCCGCGCCAGTCGATGAGGTGCGCCGGCGGCGTCGGGGTGAGCCCCTCCCACCAGACGTCTCCGTCGTCGGTGAGTGCCGCGTTCGTGAAGATGACGTTCTTCGCGAGCATCGTGATGGCGTTCGGGTTCGTCTTCACACTCGTGCCCGGCGCGACGCCGAAGAACCCCGTCTCAGGGTTGACCGCCCGCAGTGTCCCGTCAGGACCGACCCGCATCCAACAGATGTCGTCGCCGATCGTCTCGACCTTCCAGCCCGGCAGGATCGGAACCATCATCGCGAGGTTGGTCTTGCCGCACGCCGACGGGAACCCCCCGGTCACGTAGCGAGTCTCGCCGCCCGGCGAGGTGAGTTTCATCACGAGCATGTGCTCGGCGAGCCACCCTTCGTCGCGCGCGATCGACGATGCGATCCGTAGGGCGAGGCATTTCTTGCCCAACAAGGCATTCCCGCCGTAGCCGGAGCCGTACGACCAGATCTCCCGGGACTCGGGGAAGTGGACGATATAGGTGTTCTCCGGGTCGCACGGCCAAGGGACGTCTTCCTGGCCCGGCGCCAGCGGCGCGCCGACCGAATGCAAGCACGGCACGAACTCGCCATCGGCGCCGAGCGCCGCGAGCGGCGCGTCCCCCATCCTCGTCATCACCGCCATGTTGACTACGACGAGCGCCGAATCAGTGAGCTCGACACCGATCTTGGCGTGGCTCGAGCCGACCTTTCCCATGGAAAAAGGCACAACGTACAGCGTGCGTCC
Organism: Acidimicrobiales bacterium; assembly: GCA_035625025.1. GTDB lineage: Bacteria > Actinomycetota > Acidimicrobiia > Acidimicrobiales > Bog-793 > Bog-793. Next base: position 3,551 of record DASPQJ010000044.1, on the reverse strand, counting down.
GCGCATCGCGCCGGCGAAGAGACCCGTGAGCTTGGCGCGCATCGACTCGGGCTCTGCCCAGTTGTTCGTCGGTCCTGCATCGTCCTCGTGGGCGGAGCAGATGAACGTCCGAGCTTCGACGCGTGCCGTGTCGCGGGGATCGGAACGTGCGAGATAGCTGCCCGGCCGTCTGACAGCGTTCAAGGGCAGCATCGTTCCGCGCTCGACGAGTAGCGCGCAGAGCCGCTCGTATTCCGCCGCGGAACCGTCACACCACGCCACGCGGTCGGGCTTCGCCAGGTCGACGAACCAGTCCACCCAGGTGAGGAGCTTGCGGTGCCTGGTGGGCACTGCCCTCAACGATCTGTCCTTTCTTCCGATCCCGTCCGCCCTGCCTCGGAGCCAAGGTCGGCCGGAGCCGCCGGGCTGTCCTGGACCCGCCCGGCGGCGCCGGGCCGGCAGTCGTCGGCCGCACGGCGGCGCTCGACCCCCCTGTGACACGGGCGCAGCCAACGATCGACGACCGCCGGCTCGAGCGCGGCGAGCTGCAAGTAAGCCCTCATCCTTGTCGGCGGGCGCAGCAGCGGCAAACCGACGTCCATCGGAGACAGGTCTAACGGTCGACGAGGCGCGACCGTTACGTTGCCAGCGCGGGTTTCTACCGTGATGGCTCCTGCCACGCCTCGTTGACCTCGCCTGTGGGGCGGCGTCCGCCGGGCCGTGGAAGATTGCCACGGTCGCGGGGCTTTCGGGCCGGACCGTCGAGATCGGCTTCGCTTCCGGCCCCAACCTCGAGTACTTCGGCGGTAACGTCGACGTGGGCCACGCGGTCCAATCCGCGCCCGGGGCCCGGCGCCCCGCCGAACGCCGACACCCGCCGGGTGGAATCGAAGTCGTTCACCTCGTCCGTGACACGCAGTTCCTGAATCTCGAGGATGCACGCTGTGAGGGCGCCCTTTCCACGTTCACGCTGTGGGTGATCCCCGACGTCGTGACGGCACTCGCCGGGCTCCGCAGGGTCCCCCGTCCGGGCGGCCGCTTCCAGTTCCTCGAGCAAGGATCTCGCCGGATGTGAGGCTCGCGCGCTGCCAGGCACGCCTCGAGCCCTTGCAGATACGGATCGTCGCCGGATGCCGTCTCACGCGGGACCCGGCTCGCCTCACTGGGCAAACCGGTTTCGAAATCGTCGAGCTCGAAAGCGGCTACCGGACGGCTCCGAAACCGAGGACCTGTTTCTCCCGTGGCGTCGCGGCAAACCCCGAGCGCGCCGACGCGGCCGTCGCGTCCCCCTGACGGGGACCATCGCCAAAAAGGCGCGGTGCCCGACATGGTCAGCAGGCAATCACCCCCAAATACCTCCGTGGTCTGTATAAACCGAGCCACGGCAGGCGCTCTGCGCCACGGTGCCGCGGTCGTCGTGACGCGATCCATGGCAGCAATCCCTGATAATATTATTGCTGTTCGATAAGCAACTTAGCTGCCGACAGGATTTCTTACCCCGGGGAGGTGCGGACGGTGTCGCAGAAGAACCCGGCGGGGGCTCCGCTCGCCGGCGCCACGCCGCTGGCTCCCGAGGAGGACATCGCGGTGCGTTTGCGCATGGCTATCGCGCGCCTATTCCGCCGGATCGAGCGCACCCGGGCTGGCGTCGCCCTCACCCCATCGGAGACGACGGTCCTCTCCGCAGTCGTGCGCCAGGGACCGCTCCGACTCTCCGAGCTCGCGAAAGCCGAGGGCATGAACCCGACGATGCTCTCCCGGCTGCTGCGTGACCTCGAGGAGGAGGGCCTCGTCCGGCGCAGGGCCGACCGAATCGACCGGCGTGCGGCGCTCGCCGAGGCGACCCAGGCCGGGCGGCGGCTTCACGAGAAGATCCGCTCGGAACGCAGCGACGCCCTCTCCGCCGCGCTCGTCCGGCTCTCGGCCGACGAACAGGACGCGTTGCGCGCCGGTCTGCCCGTCCTGGAGACCCTCGCCGAGCAGCTGAAGGGCAGGCGCCCGTGAGGAAGCGCCTGCGGAGAATCAGGAAGAAGACCTTCTCGGCGCTGCAGGTCCACAATTACCGGCTGTATTTCGCCGGGCAATCGATCTCCCTCATCGGCACCTGGATGCAGATCACGGCCCAGGCCTGGCTCGTGCTCCGCCTCACGCACTCGAGCACCGACCTCGGGATCGTCGTCGCCCTCCAGGCCCTCCCCGTGCTGCTGCTCGCCCCCTACGGCGGCGTCATCGCCGACCGGGTGAACAAGCGCCGCCTGATGGTCTTTCTACAGACCTGCATGGGACTCCAGGCGCTCGGCCTCGGGCTCCTCGTCCTCCTCGGTGTCGTTCACTTCTGGGAGGTCTGCGTCCTCGCCGTCGTGCTCGGATTGAACAACACCTTCGAGAACCCTTCTCGACAGGCCTTCATCAGGGAGATGGTCGGGCGGAACGAGCTCCGCAACGCCGTGACCCTGAACTCGGTCATGAACAACGCCGCCCGGGCGGTCGGCCCGGCGATCGCCGGAATCCTCATCGCGTCGGTCGGCGACGGGGTCTGCTTCGTGCTCAACGCCGCGAGCTTCGGGGCCGTCGTCACCTCGCTCGTCGTCATGGACCGCGCCGCGTTGCGGCCGAGCACACCCGAACCCCGGGCGAAGGGCCAGCTCCGCGAGGGTCTCGTCTACGCAGCGCGCACGACCGAGATCGCGGTGCCGCTCGTCATGATGACGCTCGTCGGCATGCTCGCCTACGAGTTCTCCGTTAGCTTGCCCTTTTTCGCCACGCGCACTTTCCATGGCGGCTCGGAGGTCTACGGCTTCATGACCGCGGCAATGGGCATCGGCGCCGTCGTCGGGGGATTGTTCACCGCCGCCCGCGGGCGTACCGGGCTGCGGCCGATGATCCTCGCCTGCACGGGCTTCGGCCTGGCGATCCTGTTCACGGCGCTCGCTCCGGCCCTGTACCTCGCCTACCTGGGTCTTTTGTTCGTGGGCTGGGGGAGCGTCTCGTTCGTCTCGGTCGGGAACTCGACCATCCAGCTGAGCTCGGCCCGCAGCATGCGCGGTCGGGTGCTCTCCCTGTGGCAGCTCGCGTTCCAGGGGACGACGCCGATCGGCGGTCCGATCATCGGCTGGGTGATCGCCGAGTCCGAGCCCCGGATCGGTCTCGTCGTCGGCGCGACGACCTGCGCACTCGCCGCCCTCCTCGGCGCGACGATCGCCCGCCACCGGCTGGCTTCGGCCCGCGCCCCCGCGGCCGTCGCGCTCATCGCCACGGAGGCCACCACCCGGATCGCCTGAGGCGCGGCTTTCCCAGCTCGCCCGAGCGACAAAGCAGCGACAAAGCGCAGAGGAATCGGCACCGCCGGGGCGGGTCCGGCAAGGTCGATCCGCGAAAAGTGCCGGCTCCGAAAAGGGCCGCGCCCGGTCGGCACCACGGGTGGGCGAGGGGGTGCGCGATTTCAGGACATAAGCGACATCGACGCGGCTGATGTGTCAAGACATCGGAGACATCGACGAAGGGGAGGTCTCCGGTGGACAAGGGCCGTTTCCTCATCGAGCGCCATCTGAGGGACGGGACGCCGATCGCCC
>DASPQJ010000043.1:0-50316 GCA_035625025.1 Acidimicrobiales bacterium | reverse complement strand
CCAGGGATATCGAATTGGCTCGCCAGGCTGCAGGGGAGAACCGGGTACGGTTATCAGAACGCGAGGAGCTGCTGGCCCGGTTCGAGGAAGTGGCGGCGCTGCTGCAGGATCTCGACCTGGACACAGCGTGGGACGAGGCGACCGAGCCTGAACGGCGAGTGTTGGTCGAGGAGCTTGTCGAGAAGGTCGCCGTGTTCCCGGATCACCTTGAGGTCACGATCGCCGGCGCGCCACGACTGAACGTCGGCTTGGCTGAGGTGGGTCTAGGAAACAAACAGTCGCAGAACGTTGGTGTCGGAGAGGGGACTTGAACCCCTACGCCCTTGCGGGCACCAGCCCCTCAAGCTGGCGCGTCTGCCTATTCCGCCACTCCGACGCGACGGGGAGCGCGTCCCCGCCGAAGCACGAAAGACTACCGCGACCCCCTGGTCGCGACCTCGCCGCAGCCGATCGCCGGACGGCCCACGGCGAGCCCCCTCAACTTCCCGCTGTCGTCTTGGTCTTCATCGGCGGAGGGCTCACCTGGATCGCCCAGTCCTCCCCGTCCCACATCGGCCCGGCCCAGGTCGAGGTGTCGCTCACGTTCACGACCCTCACGTTCTTCACGAGCGTCGCCGGCTCCTGGAAGAGCGGCAACGTCGGCAAGTCCTGCCACAACAACGTGTCGATCTGGTTGTAGAGGCCGGCCTCGGCCGGAGCGTTGAGCTGCGACTGCGCTTCCGCGAAGAGCTCGTCGACGACGGAGTCGTCGTAGCCGAGGACGTCGCGGGTCACCGCTCCGGCGACGACCGCGCCTGGCTCGGTCTCCACGCCGGCGATGTACGTACTCGGCACGGCGGCGACTCCCGGCACGGTCGTGGTCGTTCCCGGCGACGCGACCGGAGCCGGCCCGACCGGGTCCGTGTAGAGCTGCGCCATCGTCGACGGGAACGGCGATTCGAGATACGGCGCGATCGCGAGCTGGTAACGGCCTTGCGGGAGGACCGACGCCAGAAGCTCGGCCGAAGACACGTTGTGGACCTGCAGCTCGATCCCGGCCGCCAGAAGCTCCGCCTGGATCTCGTTCTCGACGGCCGTGATCGTCCCGTCCCCCGACGGCCCGGTGAGCTCGAGCTCGAGAGGCGTCCCTGACGCCGTCTCGGCGATGCCGTCGGTGTTGAACACGTAACCCGCCTGGGAGAGCAGTTGGTCCGCCTCGCTCGTATCAGCGGCGAGATAGGCGCTGTCGTTGTGCTGGGCCCCCGGTTGGCGGGCGGCGTAGAGGCGGTTGCCCGACGTCCGGGCGGAAGCGGTGAGGAGTCCCACCGAATCGGCGACGAGTTGGGGGCGATCGACCGCCTTGGCGATCGCCTCGCGCACATCGGGCTGCCCCGTGACGGCATCCGCGCAGTTGAAGACGAGCTGCCAGAGCGTCTCCGTGAGTGACAGCTTCGCGACGAGGTCGGAGCTTTCGGTGACGAGGTTCGTTACCGCGGCCCCGGGGCTCACCTCGGCGAGATCGACCGACCCTGCGGCGAGCGCCCGCAGCGTCGCGGCCCGGGTCCGGACCACCCGGAAAACGATGTGGTCGAGATGGGCGGGCTTACCCCAGAAAAGGGGGTTGCGCGAGAGGACGAGCTCTCGTCCCGGAACGATCTTCGTGATGGAAAAAGGCCCCCCCGAGACGAGATGCGCGAGATTCTGACCCGTGAAGGCCTTCTCCCAGCCGTAGTGCCGGGCGACGTGCGCCGGCACGAGATTCGCGAAGAGTGCCATCCAGTCGGCGTAGGGCTTCGAGAAGACGACCGTGACCGCCGTGTTGTGGGCGGACCCCGAGACCGAGGCGATGTCCTCGTAGCCCGCGAGCGGGAACGTCGCGGGCAGCCTCGGACCGAGCCGGAGCAGCATCTGCCAGTCGTAGGCGAAGTCCGCCGCGCTGATCGGCACGCCATCGGACCATCGCGCCCCGGGGGCGAGGGTGTAGACGACCGTCTGCGGGTTGAGCCCTGTCAGCTCGGCCGAGACGACGAGCCCGGGATAGGCGTGGACGACCATCCCCGGACCCGTGACGAACGCCTGGGGCCAAACCTGCTCCATCACCATCTGGGTCACGGGGTTGGAGCCGGCCGGCGTCGAGGGGTTGAACTCCGTCGGCAGGTTCGCCACGGCGACGGTGACCGTGCCCCCGTTGAGGATCTTGACCCCCCCCTCAGCGGGAAGCGTCGTCGTGGTCGAGGAGGCACCGAGACTCGTTCCGCCGCCCAGCGCGACGAGGGCCAGGGCGCCGAGCGCGGCGGCTCCGGCCTTTTTCAGCCCCACCGAAGGCCAATGATGACCGTCGCGAAGGCGAAGATGACGGCGACGGTGATCGTGAGGCGGTCGAGGTTCTTCTCGGCGACTGTCGAGCCAGCCGCCGCCGTGCCGACCGTGGATCCGAACATGTCCGACAGTCCCCCCCCACGTCCCGAGTGCAGAAGGATCAAGAGCACGAGCGCGAACGACATCACGGCCTCGATCCCGACCAGGATGTCGGTGAGCACGTGCGAAGACCTCCTCCGTCGCCCGGCGCGCCCGGGGCGAGGGCGAAGATTAGCAGTTCATGGCCTCTGACCGGCTCGCGCCGCTACGCCCCGACACGCACGATGGCGACGAAACGCTGCGCGTCGAGGCTCGCCCCGCCGACGAGGAAGCCGTCGACGTCCTCGCCCGCCAGTAGCTCCGCCGCGGTCTCCGGGGTCACCGACCCCCCGTACTGGATCCGGATCGCCGCCGCGGCCGAGGGGGCGAAGTGCCCGATCTCGGAGCGGATCGCGGCGCACATCTCCTGGGCGTCGGCGGGCGTCGCGGTCATTCCGGTCCCGATCGCCCAGATCGGCTCGTAGGCGAGGACGAGCGAGGCGACCACGTCGGTCGGGCGGCCTTCCAGCGCGGCCCGGACCTGACCGCGCACCTTCGCCTCGGCTTCTCCCGCGTCCCGCTCCTCGAGGGTCTCGCCGACGCAGATGATCGGGCACATCCCCCAGCGGAGGATCGCGTCGATCTTTTTCGCCACGATCGCGTCGGTCTCGTCGAAGTGCTGGCGCCGTTCGGAGTGCCCGGTGATGACGTAGCGCACGTCGAGCTTGGCGAGCATTTCGGCGGAGACCTCGCCCGTATAGGCGCCGCGGTCCTCGAAGTGGCAGTTCTGCGCGCCAAGGACGACGGGGACGTGGTCGGACTCGACCGCGGTCTGCACGGTGCGCAACGACGTGAAAGGCGGGTGCACGCTGACCTCGCGCCCGGGTGGGATCGCCCCGGCGAAGAGCAGCGCCGCCAGCTCCTGGACGAGCTTCAGCGCCTCGAAGTGGTTCTTGTTCATCTTCCAGTTGCCGCTCAGGAGAACAGCGCGCTCGGGCGACACGCGATCAGGACCCCTGGGGGGCGTTCGCCGCCCCGCGCAGCGCGGCGAGACCCGGCAGGTCGCCGAGCTCGAGGAGCTCGAGCGATGCTCCCCCGCCGGTCGAGATGAAGTCGATCGAACCGGCCAACCCGAACTCGTCGATCGCCGCCGCGGAGTCGCCGCCGCCGACGACGGTGAACCCGGGACAGGCGGCGACCGCCGCGGCGAGGGCGCGCGTCCCCGCCGCGAAGCGGGGATCCTCGAAAAGCCCGACCGGGCCGTTCCAAAAGACCGTCCCGGCGCCTTCGATCGCTGCGGCGAAGCGGCCGCGGGTCTCGTCGCCGATGTCGACGCCCTCCCAGCCGTCGGGAAGGTCACCGGAGTACACCGCGATCGGGTCGCCTTCGGCGACAGACTTCTCCCCGGGATGGAGCGTCCCGCCCGGTCCGATGGCCACGACGTCGGTCGGGAGCTCGATCGTGCCGGGGGACGCGAGGAGGTCTCGGCAGGCCTCGATCTGCGACGGGTCGCAGAGCGACGCCCCGATCCGGCGGCCCTGGGCCGCGAGGAACGTGTACGACATCCCCCCGCCGACGAGGACGGTGTCGGCCTTGGCGACGAGCGAGCGCAGGACGCCGAGCTTGTCGGCGACCTTGGCCCCGCCGATCACGGCGACGAAGGGGTGCTCGGGCGCGTCGAGCAGACCCCCGATGATCTCGACCTCCCGGGCGAGGAGTCGTCCCGCCGCCGAGGGCAGGCGGGCAGGCGGCCCGACGATCGAGGCGTGGGCCCGGTGCGAGGCCCCGAAGGCGTCGTTCACGTAGCAGTCGTGGCCGGCGACGAGCCGGTCGACGAAGGCGGGGTCGTTCGCCTCCTCGCCGGGGTCGAAGCGGAGGTTCTCCAGGAGCTCGACACCCGGGAGGAGCTCGGCGAGGCGCGCCCGCACCGGCGCGACGTCGAACCTCGGGTCCGGAGCACCCTTCGGCCGACCGAGGTGGGTCGCGCAAACGACGGAAGCGCCGTGCTCCATCAGCCAGCGCAGGGTCGGGAGAGCTGCGCGGATCCGGAAATCGTCGGCGACGATGCGCCGCTCGCCGTCCACTCCGATCGGCACGTTGAAATCGACGCGCACAAGGACGGACCTGCCCGCCAGGGCGGGCAAGTCCTCGAGGACCGGGAGGCGCCCCGTCACGACCCGACCAGAGCGACGAGCTCGACGAGGCGGTGCGAGTAGCCCCACTCGTTGTCGTACCAGCCGAAGACCTTGACGAGGGTCTTTTCGCCCTCGAGCGGCAGGGCCAGGGTGAGGCCGGAGTCGAAGGTGCACGAGGCGGAAGAGCCGACGATGTCCGAGGAGACGATCGGGTCCTCGGTGTAGACGAGCACCTTGCTCAGCGGTCCCGACTTCGCCGCGGCCGCGAAGGCGGCGTTGACGGCCTTGGCGTCGGTCGGAGCCGAAAGGATCCCGGTGAAGTCCGTGATCGAGCCCACGGGGACGGGGACGCGGAGCGCCGATCCGTCGAGGCGGCCCTTCATGTTCGCCATGACGAGGTTCGTTGCCCGCGCCGCGCCCGTCGAGGTCGGCACGATGTTGATGGCCGCGGCCCGGGCGCGCCGAAGGTTGTCGCGGGCGAGATCGAGGAGTTCCTGGTCGTTCGTGTAGGCGTGGACAGTCGTCATGAGGCCCTTGTCGACCCCGAAGGCGTCGTCGAGGACCTTCACCATCGGCACGAAGCAGTTCGTCGTACAAGAAGCGTTGGAGATGACGAAGTGCTTGGCGGGGTCGAAGTCGGCCTCGTTCACGCCGATGACGAAGGTCGCGTCGGCGTCACCGGACGGCGCCGAGATGACGACCCGCTTCGCCCCGGCGGCGAGGTGGGCGGCGGCGGCTTCCCGCTTCGTGAACCGGCCGGTCGACTCGACGACGACCTCGACGCCGAGCTCGCCCCAGCGCAGTGCCGCCGGATCGCGCTCGGCGAAGACCCTCACGACGCGCCCGTCGACGACGATGTCGGATCCTTTCACCTCGACCGAACCCGGGAACCGTCGGTAGCTGGAGTCGTAGTGGAGCAGGTGGGCGTTGATCTCCGGACTGAGGAGGTCGTTGATGGCGACGATCTCGATGTCCGCCGCCGACTCTGCCGCGGCGCGCAGAAAATTCCGCCCGATCCGCCCGAACCCGTTGATCCCGACCCGTACCGTCATGTCTCCACCATCCGCTTCTTTGGTTCCCTGGTGGCGCGCCACCGGGACGTGTCCGATGCATCCCTCTTGGCCGGGGTGATCCCGTCCGCCCCGAGGATCGCGACCGGGTCGCGCCCGGTCAAGAGGCTAAGGACCCGAGCCGCTTGGTCCCGGCCGATCATCGCGCCGCCCGCCGCCGGGCCCCACCGGGCTTTCCACCCTAACGGTTCACGTCACGGTGGTGCACTGTCGGGTCGAAGCCGTCGGCGCGAAGGCGCGTCGCGAGCTCCTCGGCGAGGACGACCGAGCGGTGCCTGCCCCCGGTGCAGCCGATCGCGATCGACACATAGGACTTGCCCTCCCGACAGTAATAGGGCAGGAGGAAGGTCACGAGGTCGGCGATCCGCCCGAGGAACTCGACCGCCTCCGGCGAGGACACGACGTAGTCGTGCACGTCCTGGTCGAGACCGCTATGCGCCCGGAGCGCGTCGATCCAGTGCGGGTTCGGCAAGAAGCGCGCGTCGAAGACGAGATCGGCCTCGAGAGGCAGGCCGTTCTTGAACCCGAACGAGACGATCGCCGTCTCCATCGCCTCCGTCGACTCGCGCTCCCCGAACAGCTCGACGAGACGGGCGCGCAGCTCGTGGACGTTCGTCTCGCTCGTGTCGATGACGACGTCGGCGCCCTCGAGGAGCGGCTCGAGGAGCTGCCGCTCGGACCGGATCGCCTCGAGCACCCCCGCGGCCTCGAGCGGGTGGCGACGGCGGGTCCCGGAGAACCGCCGGACGAGGACCTCGTCCGAGGCCTGGAGATAGAGCACCCGCACCCGGGCTCCGGAGGCGCGGAGGTCCTTGATCGCCGGAACGATCTCGGCGACGGACTCGAAGCCGCCGCGGCCGACGACGAAACAGAACCGGTCGAGCTCGCTGCCCGGGCGCGCCGCCAGCTCGGCGACCTTGCCGACGAGGGCGGGCGGCAGGTTGTCGATCACGAACCAGCCGAAGTCCTCGAGCGCCGCGGCAGCCGTCGAACGCCCCGCCCCCGACAACCCCGCGACGATCAGGTACTCGGCCACCGACCCGCTACCTCCCCGACGATTGTCCCACCGGCGCGCGCTCCGCGAATCACGGCCCGGGCGGTGAAAACCTCGGGCGGTGCTCGAAGCGCATCGCGCAAAGACGCGGGATCGTCGCCTCGAACTCCGGGTCGACCGAGTCGGTGAGGAGCTCCATCCGGGGCGAGGGCTCCTCGAGGTGGACGAGCACGAGGTCGCGCGCAGCGAGCGGGTTCACGTAACGCGAGAGCGGCCGATGGCTGAAGGCGAGCGAGACCTCGGGGTCGACCTCCTCGACGTCCCACTGCTCGACGAGGTAGGGACCGACCCGCCAGTAGCGCTCCTCGAGGATCTGGTCGTCGACGAAGCCGCTGCCCGGTCCCTGGAAGACCGGGTGGTTGACGACGAGGAGGAACGTCCCCCCCGGGGCGAGCACGCGCGCCGCCTCGGCGAGGAGCGCGTCGGCGTCGGCGACGTGCTCGATGACGAGACAGCAGAACGCCGCGTCGACCGACCCCGAGGCCAGCGGGAGGTGCTCGCCCTCGGCCCGGACGTAGCTGATCGCGAGCCCCGGATCCTCCGCCGCGCGCGCGTTGGCGAGCTGTTCGCCGGAAGGGTCGACGCCGACGACCCGGCAGCCGGTCGCCGCCGCGAGGGCCCGGGCGACCTGCCCCTCGCCACAGCCGATGTCGACGGCGACCCGGCAGGTGGCGAGTTCCCGCACGACGAGGGGGATGATCTCGATCTCGTACTCGCGGTCCGCACCCCCCGTGAACGTCGCCTTCCACCACGCGGCGTGCTCATCCCAGCTGTCGGCAAAGGGCGGCAGACCCGCTCTCCCCGGATCGACCGCCGCGTCGCGCCCGGGCTCTTTCACGACGCCAGGCTCCGATCGCGCCCCGCCGCGGCCGGGCGGACCCGCACCCCGCCGGGGTGGAGCTTGTCGAAGACGGCGTCAGCGACGTCGTCGGGCAACCAAGTCACACCTTTCAGGTCCTCACGGCTCGCTGTCCGCACCCCGCGGAGCGACCCGAACTCGGCGAGCAGACGGCGGCGGCGGGCGCGGCCGAGGCCGCGCACTCCCCCCAAGGGGTCGGGACGCAGTCTCCGGGCCCGCAGCTCTCGGTGGTAGGAGACGGCGAAGCGGTGCGCCTCGTCCCGGATCTCCTGCAACAGGTAGATCGCCTCCGAGTCCCGCGGGATCCGCACCGGGTCGGCGTGATCGGGGACGAAAACCTCCTCGAACTGCTTGGCGAGGGCGGCGACGGCGACTCGGTCCTCGAGCCCGAGGGCGCGAAGCACCTTCACCCCCACGCCCAGCTGGCCCTTTCCCCCGTCGAGGAGCAGCAGCTGCGGCGGGTAGGCGAAACGCCGGCGGCGCGTCGCCTCGTTGTCATCGGCTGCGGCGGGCGCGGCCAGACGGCGCAGGCGCCGGGTGAGTACCTCTTCCATCGCGCCGTAGTCGTCGTTGCCGGCGACGCCCGTCACCTTGAAACGCCGGTAGTCGCGACGCTTGGCGAGGCCGTCCTCCATCGCGACCATCGAGCCCACGTAGTCACTCCCCTGGAGGTGGCTCATGTCGTAGCACTCGATGCGTAGCGGCGCCTCGGCGAGCCCCAGTCGGCGCTGCAGCTCCTCGAGGGCTCGCGCCCGCGTCGCGAGATCGGTCGCCCGCCGGGCGCGGTGCCGGGCGAGCTGCTCGGCGGCGTTCTGCTCGGCGACGCCGAGAAGGGCCCGCCTGTGGCCGCGGCGGGGCACGTGGATCGCGACCCCCGAACCCCGCCGGCCCGAAAGCCAGGCCGCGTAGGCCTCGCCTTCGGCAGGTGCCGCTGGCACGAGGACCTCCTTCGGCACGCCGAGCGGCGTCTCGGCGTAGTAGTGGCCGAGCGCCCGGGCGACGAGGTCGGCCGTACCGAGGTCCTCGACCTTCTCGAGGACGAAACCCTGCCGGCCGACGACACGCCCGTGGCGGACGTGGAGGACCTGCACCGCCGCGTCGAGCTCGGACTCGGCGAGCCCGACCACGTCGAAGTCCTCGTCCGTCGCCCCGACGACGTCCTGACGCTCCTCCGCGAGCCGGGCCGAGTCGAGCTGGTCGCGCAGGCGCGCCGCCTTTTCGTACTCCTCGGCCGCGGCGGCCCGGCGCATGCCCTTCTCGAGGCGGGTGAGGACCGCCTTGGTGTCGCCGTCGAGGAAACGGGAGAGGTCCTCGACGAACCCCCGGTAATCCGCCGGCGCCACCGCCCCGACGCAGGGGCCCGAGCAGCGCTCGATGTGATAGAGGAGACAGGGCCGCCCCAGCCGCTCGTGGCGGGTGAACTTCGTGTTCGTGCAGGTCCGGACCGGGAACGACCGGACGAGCGTGTCGAGCATCTCGCGCAGCGCGTAGGCCTGCGTGTAGGGACCGAAATACCGCGTGCCCTTGCGCTTCGTGCCCCGCACTATCCCCGCCCGGGGCCAAGTCTCGTCGACGGTTAGCGCGAGGAACGGGTAGCTCTTGTCGTCGACGAGTCGGACGTTGAAGACCGGCCGGTGCTCCTTGATCAGGCTGTACTCGAGCATGATCGCCTCGACCTCGGAGCGAACCTGGATCCATTCGACCGAGGCCGCCCGCTCGAGCATCTGCCGGGTGCGGGGATGCGACGGGCCGGGATCGCCGAAGTAGCTGGCGAGCCGCCCTTTCAGTGAGAGGGCCTTGCCGACGTAGATCACGCGCCCGTCGGCGTCCCGGAACTGGTACGAGCCGGGCGCGTCCGGGACGGATTCCGGTCTTTCGAGCACTAACCTGGAGGCTACGCCGGCCTGGTACCCCGGCGGACATAGCTTCGTGGCCGACACACCCGCGGACGGGCGACCAGGCTGTCCCCGCCGGCCGAAGCGGAGCGACAACCGAGACGAGGCCCCATGTTCCGCCTCCAGCCGCCGCTGCCCGATCGCTACACCCGGGCGACAGACGACGAGCTCGTCGCGATGATCGGCACAGCGCGGGCCAGCCTCGGCGACCGGGTCGTCATCCTCGGCCACCACTACCAGCGCGACGAGGTGATGCGCTGGGCCGACGCCCGCGGCGACTCCTACGGTCTGGCGCGCTTCGCCGCCGACCAGCACAAAGCCGAATACGTCGTCTTCTGCGGGGTCACCTTCATGGCCGAGGCGGCCGACATCCTCACGGCCCCCGACCAGAAGGTGCTGCTTCCGGATCTCAACGCCGGCTGCCAGATGGCGGACATGGCTGACCTCGAAGGCGTCGAGACGGCCTGGTCCGAGCTCGGCGCGGTCGTCGACCTCGACGCCGTCGTGCCCGTCACCTACATGAACTCCTCGGCCGCGATCAAGGCCTTCGTCGGCCGCCACCGTGGCACGGTGTGCACCTCTGCCAACGCCAACACCGCCCTACGCTGGGCGCTCGGCATCCCCTATGACAGCGCCCCGGGGCCGGAGCTCGCGGCGGCCATCGCCGCCTTGGGGCACAAGGTGATCTTCCTCCCCGACCAGCACCTCGGGCGCAACACGATCTACGCCCTCGGTTTCGGCGCGAGCTCCGAGCGGGTCTGGGACCCCAATCTCGACTCCGGGGGGCTCACCGAGGCCGACTTGAAGGAGGCGACGTTCTTGTTGTGGAAGGGCCACTGCTCAGTGCACCAGCGTTTCACGCCCGACCAGGTCGTCGCCTTCCGCGCCGCCCACCCCGACGGCAAGGTCGTTGTCCACCCGGAGTGCGCCCACGAGGTTGCCGCCCTCGCCGACAAAGTCGGCTCGACGGACACGATCATCCACTACGTCGAAGGAGCCGCCCCGGGCACGGCGATCGGCATCGGGACGGAGATCCACCTCGTCCACCGGCTCGCGACGGAGCACCCCGAGTTGACGATCGCCTCGCTCGACCCGCTCGTCTGCCCGTGCTCGACGATGTTCCGCATCGACCCGCCGCACCTCGCCTGGGTCCTCGAGGGTCTCGTGGAGGGGGACGTGCGCAACCAGATCGTCGTCGACGAGGGGACGGCCACCGACGCGCGCGTCGCGCTCGAGCGGATGCTCGAGATCGGTGGGTCGAGCTTCTAGCGCTCGTTGCCGGGCCGTCGCACCGGATCAGACCAGCGACCCGCCTGGTGTCCTGCGTCCCATGAGCTCGGTGCTCCCCGGCACGTAGCCAAACCGACGAACGAGGCGGGGCGCGAAAGGTGGCGACCCGCTTCCCCTCGCGGGATCCCCAGGGAAGGACACCGACTGCGGCACAGCGGGTCGCGTCACTGATGGTCGCCGAGAACCTCCCGGAGGTCGCGTCTCGCTCGTTCGATCTGCTTGCGCACCGTCGACTCGGCGATGCCGAGCGCCCGGGCCGCGTCTTTCGTCGACAGGCCGACAGCAAGACAGAGCACGGCACATTGGCGCTGTGCCGCGGGCATCGCCCGGAGGGCGCCCTCGATGTCGAGCGTCAACGCCACCTCGGTTGCCGGATCTGGCGACGTCGGCCCCGCGCCGCCGGGAAGGTCCCGGTGGCGGTCTCGCCGGGAAAGGCGGAAGCCAACCCGATAGACGTAACCCGCGGGGTTCGTCCCGCGCCGAACACGTTGCCAGCGCCCGAGCGTGCGGGCGAAGGCCTCCTGGGCGGCGTCCTGCGCGGTTTCCCGGTCTGCGCCGGCTAGCTCGAGCGCGCGCACGAGGCGCGGGTAGTGCTCCTTGTAGATCGCGACAAACCCATCGTCGGAACCATCGACAATCGACGGGTCAGTTGATGGCGGCCCGGCAATCTCGGGTGCGTCAAGCCCTGGGCCGCCGCTTGTCGATGCCGCGTCCACAACCGAATAGATGAGCACGATTCGCGATCGCTGGCTAGCGGGCGGGGAAGTTTTACTTCGCGGTCGTCGCCGCGGCCGCCCCCGAGGAGCCGGCAATCGGCACGGCGAGCGGCACAGGGCATTGCTCGGGCTGTGCGACCGCGTCGTCACTCGACACGACTGCGGTGCCGATGCTGTCGCCGGCGCTGTCGAACGCCGTGAGGCTTGCCGGCAGGGGCGCAGTGCCGTCGTCGACGAGGACAGCCCAGCCGTCGGACACGCTCATCGCATCCGACGAACCATCAGCAAAGCTCGCCTGAACGCTGTTTACGTCCGGGGCGACGTGGGTCGAGATCACCTCGATCGGCGAAGACTCGGCGACGCCGACGACGGAGCTGTCGATGAGCTCGAAGGGTTGCGTCGTGTCCGAGGAAGCGGCGCTCGGCAGCCCGACGGTGATCTCGCCGACCGCACCGGGGTTCGACACCTCGACGACGAGTTCTTCGGCCGTTGCACACGACGTGATCGAAGGGGCAGTGGTTCCCGTCGCGCCGCTCGCCCCCGTCGCGCCGCTCGCCCCCGTCGCGCCAGTTGCGCCCGAGGCTCCACTCGCCCCGCTCGCCCCCGTCGCGCCGGTCGCAGGGGCCAGGTCCTGTGCCGTCTTCGGGGTCGAAGAAGCGGCGGGTGCGACGACGGTCGCTGCCGGAGAAGTCCCCGACGACGACGGAAGGAGCGGCCCTGTCCGCGAGAAAGTCAGCGCTTCGGTGAACGCCCGGACGGTGACATCCCCTGTCGTTCGCACGAACAACCGGTGCAGGGGAAGAAGTGCAATTGAAGGCGTACCGAAGGGCAGCGACCGAGAGCAGCCATCGATCGTGCAGAAACCTGGCGCGACCGCCGAGGCGCTCGGTGTCGCCGATCGAGCGGTCCCCTTGGTCGCAGTCGAACTTGAGCTCGAAGACGTCAACCACCGGAGGCCCCTCGGTGCAACGCCCAGATCGCGCTGCTTCGTAGCCCAGGAGACGGCTCGAGACGGGACCGTGAGGAATCCCGAAGCTTGTCTCGGCGCGGCCGACTTCGAGCCGGACGAGACCCCAGTCGTCGCCGACGAGATCCCGGCGGCGGTCGCCGCGGCGAGGGCGACAACGACCGCGGCTGTCGTGACGACCTTCAGCCGTCGCTCGTGCCGACGGCGCGAGCGGGCGACGATCGAATGGAGCGTCGCGTCCGACGCCGGGACAGCGGCGTCATCGAGGAGGTGGGACAGCTCTCCTTCTTCGGGTGTCATCGGTCCAGCCCCTCAGCTTTCGGTCGAGAAACGTTCGTCCACTATCTACAAAGCCGCGAGGGACGGCTTTCGCGTACAAGCAGGCGGCCTTTTTTGCCGTAGGCGATGGCGTGCATCGCCCGAAATCGGCTCGACAGTGGTCCTGCAGGCTTTCGCTCTGGCGGTGCAGTTCGGTGTGGGCCTCGGCGAGAAGCTCGAGGAGCCGACCAGGGAGTCGAAACGGAGCTCGCGACCCTCCGCGGCCAGAAGGCGCTGAGCCGCGTGCCCTCTTAGGGACGCGGACGCGCGAGCATCCCTTTCAGGTACCGGCCGGTGTAGCTCGCCGGGACCGTGGCGAGTTTCTCCGGTGATCCCTCGGCGACGACCCGCCCCCCGGCGTCCCCGCCCTCGGGACCGAGATCGATGACCCAGTCGGCCGACTTCACGACGTCGAGGTTGTGCTCGATGACGAGCACGGTATTGCCCTGGTCGACGAGGCGTTGGAGGACCCCGAGGAGCTTCTTCACGTCGTCGAAGTGCAAACCCGTCGTCGGCTCGTCGAGGATGTACAGCGTTCGCCCCGTCGCGCGCTTCGACAGCTCCGCCGAGAGCTTCACCCGCTGCGCCTCGCCGCCCGAGAGCGTCGGGGCCGGCTGGCCCAAGCGGATGTAGCCGAGACCGACGTCGACGAGCGTGTCGAGGTGGCGCGCAATCGCCGGCTGCGCCGCGAAGAAGTCACGCGCCTCTTCGCACGAGAGGTCGAGGACGTCGGCGATCGACTTGCCCCGCCAGAGCACCTCGAGGGTGTCGCGGTTGTAGCGGGCCCCGTGGCAGATCTCGCAGGGGACGTAGACGTCGGGGAGGAAGTGCATCTCGATCTTGATCGTTCCGTCGCCGGCGCAGTTCTCGCAGCGCCCGCCGGAGACGTTGAACGAGAAGCGCCCGGGCTTGTAGCCCCGCAGCTTCGCCTCCGTCGTCTCGCTGAACAGCTGTCGGATGCGGTCGAACACCCCCGTGTAGGTCGCCGGGTTGGAGCGCGGCGTGCGCCCGATCGGCGACTGGTCAATGTCGATCACCTTGTCCAGAAGCTCCGTGCCCTCGATCGTGCGATGGCGTCCGGGAACGGTGCGGGAGTGGTAGACGGTCTTGGCGAGCGAGCGTTGGATGACGTCGTTGACGAGCGTGGACTTGCCCGAGCCCGACACACCCGTCACGGCGACAAAACACCCCAGCGGCACGGCGACGTCGATGTGCTGGAGGTTGTGCTCCCAGGCGTCACGGACGATGAGGTGCCCCCCGGTCGGCTGGCGCCGGGAGCGCGGCACCGGGATCGTGAGCGCGCCCGACAGGTACCGGCCCGTCACCGAACGCGGCTCGCCGAGCAGGCCCGCGACGGGGCCGGAGTAGACGATCTCCCCGCCGTGCTCGCCCGCCCCCGGGCCGATGTCGACGACGTGGTCGGCGACGCGGATCGTCTCCTCGTCGTGCTCGACGACGATCACCGTGTTGCCGAGGTCTCGCAGCCGGGCGAGGGTCTCGACGAGGCGGCGGTTGTCCCGCTGGTGCAGCCCGACCGACGGTTCGTCGAGCACGTAGAGCACGCCGACGAGGCCGGAGCCGATCTGGCTCGCGAGCCGGATCCGCTGCGCCTCCCCCCCGGCGAGGGTCGCCGCGGCCCGGTCGAGGGTGAGGTAGTCGAGCCCGACGTCGACGAGGAACTGGATCCGGGCCCGGATCTCCTTGAGGAGCCGCTCGGCGATCATCGCCTCCCGGCCCGAGAGCTCGAGCGAGGAGATCACCTTCAGCGCCGCGCCGATCGGCTTGGCCGCGAACTCGGCGATGTTCATCCCGCCGACCGTGACGGCGAGCGACTCCTGACGCAGCCTCGTCCCCTCGCAGGCCGCACAGGGGACCTCCCGCATGTAGCCCTCGATCTGCTCGCGCTGCCAGTCCGACTCTGCCTCGCCGTGGCGGCGGCTGAGCCAGGGGATGACGCCCTCGTAGGTCGTGTTGTAGGCCCGCGGCGTGCCGTAGCGGTTGCGGTACGCGACGTGGACCCGGCGCTCGCCCGAGCCGTAGAGGATCACCTTTTGCTGGGCCTTCGTGAGCCGCGACCAGGGCGCCCGAAAGTCGATCCCGAACGATTCGGCGACGGCGCGCACGAGGCGCGGGAAGTACTCGGTGCGCGAGGCGGCCCATGGTGCGATCACGCCGGATTCCAGCGAGAGCGCCGGGTTCGGCACGACGAGCGCCGGGTCGACCTCGAAGCGGGTCCCGAGGCCGAGACAGACCGGACAGGCCCCGAAGGGCGAGTTGAACGAGAAGTTGCGCGGCGCGGGGTCCTCGAGGGAGATCCCGTCGACGACGCAGGCGAGGTGCTGGGAGAACGTGAGGATCTCGTCGCTGTCGACGAGCTGGATCTCGGCGAACCCCTCGCCGAGTCGCAGCGCCGTCTCGATCGAATCGGTCAGCCGCCGGGCGATGCCGGGGCGGTGCACGAGCCGGTCGACGACGACCTCGATCGTGTGCTGCTCGTAGCGGGCGAGGGTGTGCTTCTCCCGCCCGCCGAGCTCGACGACGCTGCCGTCAATGCGGGCCCGGGCGAACCCCTGGGAGGCGAGCTCGTCGAGGAGGGCGTCGTACTCGCCCTTGCGGGCCTTGACGACGGGAGCGAGGACGTGGAACCGGCTCCCGTCCGGCAGGTCCATCACCCGGTCGACGATCTGTTGGGGGCTCTGGCGGGAGACGAGTCGCCCGCACTTCGGGCAGTGCGGCAGGCCGATGCGGGCGTAGAGGAGCCGGAGGTAGTCGTAGACCTCGGTGATCGTGCCGACCGTCGAACGGGGGTTGCGCGAGGCCGATTTCTGGTCGATCGAGATCGCCGGCGAGAGACCTTCGATAAAGTCGACGTCGGGCTTGTCCATCTGGCCGAGAAACTGGCGGGCGTAGGACGAGAGCGACTCGACGTAGCGCCTTTGGCCCTCGGCGTAGATCGTGTCGAAGGCAAGCGAGGACTTGCCCGACCCCGACAAGCCCGTAAAGACGATCAGGCGGTCCCGCGGGAGCTCGAGCGAGACGTTCTGCAGGTTGTGCTCGCGCGCCCCGCGGATGACCAGGCAGTCGGGCATGGTGGAGGATACGTCCTAGCCGACTTCTCTCAGCTCGCGGTTGAGCCGTCGGATCTCGTCCCGCAGTCGCGCCGCGTACTCGAACCGAAGATCGGCCGCGGCCTCGTGCATCTCGGCATCGAGGGTCGCGATGAGGCGCGCGAGCTCGGCGGCGGGCAGCTCGCCGGAGTGCTCCGGGACCGACCCGACGACCCTCTCGGCGGCGCGGCGTCCGGCGCGACGGCTGCGCTCCGAGGTCGCCCCGGCGGGCAGCGAAGACGTCTCGGGCGGTCTCACCGAGCCCGCGGCCCGGAACTGCGCAACGAGGTCGGTGACGGCCTTGCGGATCGTCTGCGGGTCGATCCCGTGTTCGCTGTTGTAGGCGCGTTGGAGCTCGCGCCGGCGCTCGGTCTCGGCGAGGGCGTGGCGCATCGAGTCGGTGATGACGTCGGCGTAGAGGATGACGCGACCGGCGACGTTGCGGGCCGCGCGGCCGATCGTCTGGATGAGCGAGGTCGACGAGCGCAAGAAGCCCTCCTTGTCGGCGTCGAGAATGGCGACGAGCGACACCTCCGGCAGGTCGAGGCCCTCCCGCAACAGGTTGATCCCCACGAGCACGTCGAAGTCCCCGAGCCGCAGGTCCCGCACGATCTCGATCCGCTCGATCGTTTCCACGTTGGAGTGCAGGTAGCGGACCCGCAGGCCCGCCTCGAGGAGGTAGTCGGTCAGGTCCTCGGCCATCTTTTTCGTCAGCGTCGTCACGAGCACCCGCTCGCCTCGCCCGACGACGGCATCGATCTCAGCGATGAGGTCGTCGATCTGGCGCTTGGTCGGCTTCACGACGACCTCGGGGTCGACGAGCCCGGTCGGACGGACGATCTGCTCGACGATGACGTCGGAGACGCCGAGCTCGTAGGGCGAGGGCGTCGCCGACATGAAGACGCACTGTTTCACGCGCCCTTCGAGCTCCTCGAAGCGCAGCGGCCGGTTGTCGAGGGCGGAGGGGAGGCGGAAGCCGTGCTCGACGAGGATCTCTTTTCTCGAGCGGTCCCCGAAGTACTGGCCGTGGAGCTGCGGGACCGAGACGTGGCTCTCGTCGACGACGAGCAACCAGTCGTCGGGGAAGTAGTCGAGCAGCGTGTAGGGCGGTTGACCGGCCTGGCGGCCGTCGAGATGGCGGCTGTAGTTCTCGACGCCGCTGCAGTAGCCGACCTCGGCGAGCATCTCGAGGTCGTGTTCGGTCCGCATCCGGAGTCGCTGCGCCTCGAGCAGCTTGCCGGCGTCCCCGAGCTCCGCCAGGCGCCCGGCGAGCTCGGCCTCGATCGAGGCGATCGCGATTCTCATCTGCTCGCCGCCGGCGATGTAGTGGGTCGCCGGGAAGACGACGAGCTCGTCGAGCTCGCCGAAGAGCTCCCCCGTCAGCTCGTCGAAGCGGCTGATCCGTTCGACCTCGTCCCCGAGAAGCTCGATCCGCACCGAGGTCTCCTCGTAGGCGGGGTGGATCTCCACCGTGTCGCCGCGCACCCGGAACCGGCCCCGCATGAGGTTCTGGTCGTTCCGGTCGTAGTGCATGTCGACGAGCCGCCGCAGCAGTGCCCGCTGGTCGTGGACCTCGCCGGGGTGGACGACGAGGAGCTGTCCTTCGTACTCCTCGGGCGAGCCGAGCCCGTAGATGCACGACACCGAGGCGACGACGATGACATCCCGGCGGGTGAGCAGGCTCGCCGTCGTCGAATGGCGGAGCCGGTCGATCTCGTCGTTGATCGAGGAGTCCTTCTCGATGTAGGTGTCCGTCGAGGGGATGTACGCCTCGGGCTGGTAGTAGTCGTAGTAGGAAACGAAGTACTCGACGCGATTTTCGGGGAAGAACTCGCGGAACTCGCCCGCGAGCTGCGCGGCAAGGGATTTGTTCGGCGCGACGACAAGGGTCGGCCGCTGGACCTTCTCGATCGTCCAGGCGATCGTCGCGCTCTTGCCGCTTCCCGTAATCCCGAGCAGCGTCTGGAAGCGGTTACCCCGCTCGATGCTCGCGGCGAGCTCGGCGATCGCCTTCGGCTGGTCACCGGCAGGCTCGAAATCGGCGACAACCCGGAAGGGTGGCACAGCGTCATCGTAACGACGCGCTGCTCGGCTGGATTCGGGGGTGCGGGCACGCCACTCGGACCTTTGTCGCGGCCTTCCGGGACGGCAGAAGCGGGATGATTTGGCACCACGTCCCGCTCCGATCGGCCCCCTGCGCTCGAGACAGACGGGATCAGGCCGGGACCGGTCAGCCAGACGCAGTCGAACCCAGTGGTTCTCAGGGTGGATCGTCAGTGGTAACTAGCATCGGTGATTGTGCGGTGGGCGTGAACGAGTGAAGGTTGCCATGGCATCACCGACCTCGTCTCGTCGGAGCATTCGCTTGTTCGTCGGCGCAACGACGGTCCTCGTGGCAATCGCGGTGAGCGACGGGTGCGCGGCAGCGCAATCGACGAGCACGGCGGCGGCAGGCAACGGATCGAGTGTCTCGTTCATTGGAAAGGTCTTGTCCGTTGGAACCGCGAGTTTCCGCGCGCGGTCTGGTTCTATCCCCTGTGTCAACGGAACCGCCGGCAAGCTGGTCTTCGGGACAACGTACGACGTGCTCGTGACTCCCGCCTTGGTCATGGTCGGACCGTCAAACTCGAAGATGACTCTCGCGCAGCTGCGAAAAGCCGAGATGGCCGGTCACCTCGAGTATGCGAGCGTGACGGGGGTCGAGCACGGCGCGGCGACGATCATGGCGTTCTCCGTTCAGATAGCGCCCACCTTTCCGGGCCCACCTCGCTACGTGAGTACGGGTAAGCCGATCCACTCTCCCCTGACCGTCGTCGCCCCGGGACTGGGGTGCAGTTTCCACGCCAATCCACCGTGCAAGGGAGCTTTCGTCTGTGGCACGTTCATCGTCGTGACCTCGCCGACGACCGTCTATCTGGCAAATTCCAAAAGACGGATGGCTTTTTCCGGTCTCGCCGTCGGTACCAAGATCACCGTGACGGGCACGGTCGCCAACGGGACCATCTCCGCGGCGCGCCTCGAGACCTGAGCGTCCGCGAGGGCACGGCTCTCGAACGAGTTCGCGCCGGGCTCCCCATCTGGTCGAACTTTCCTTCAACCCGCGCGAGGGCTTCTGGGGAAAACAGCGAGCTTCCCGTACTCGAATCTCTCAAGACCGCGATCATGGGCGACTGACGCAGTGCCGAACGCCGGCTCGGGGCCGCGCGGAGCCGCGACTGCCGTGTCGACCTACGTACCTCCGACGCCCCCGTTGGGGGTTGACCCCGCCGAGACACCCACCGGCCGGATGCTCGCGGGCACCTCGATTCCTTACCGTGCCGTTCGGGGTCTGCGAAGTCCATCACGGCTGCCGGCCGCGGACGGGAGTACACGAAATGATCGGTGTCATGTCCGTTGGCGGGCCCAAAGCCAGTCTCTTGGATCGCGCGACGAGGCGGCGCTATCACGATGATCCGTCGAGGGGGCAACGCGCTCTCTGGGTGGTCGCCGCCGGGCACCGCGCCCCGGCGAGCGTCGAGAGCGCCGTGGGCAGTCCGGTCTTTTTCTCGTTGGGCCGGAGAAACCACCCAACCCTGTCGCGGTCAGGACCTCGTACGCATCAATCCCAGTACCGGCAAGCAGACGGTCGTTGCGGAAATCAGCGCCGGCGGCTTCTGGGCGCGAACTGCCGGGAGATCGGCTGCAGCAGGGCCAGTTCACCGTGATCTACGGCGCACTTTTCGCCCTCGAAGGTCAGACTGTAACCTCCACATTCCTCAGTCTCGATCGTGTTTATCTTTCTCCTGCCGGCCACGGCCGACGATGGTGAGGAAACCGAGTCGCGACGACATCGTCGTCGCGCCGAGGAGGCGGCCGCGACGCGGGCCTCGGCCCTCTCGGCTGTCACCGAACGGCCGGATCGGCGCGGTGAGGCCTGTCTTCGGGAGTCGTGCCCGCGCCTTCTCATCCGCGAGCGCCCGAGCCCGTAGAAAGCCCAGAGCGCATTGATTTTCCTCCCGGCTCTCATCCGAGACGCGGCACCAATTCCTCGATTGGCACGGTTGAGACTCGTCGCGCGCCGCTACTCTCGACCGCGCCGAACCGGACGGTCTGTGCGTCAGACCTCGCGAGCTGACGCGAGGACGTCCTCACGATCGAGATCCTTGCCGTGCTGCTCCTTGGCGTGGCTCTGCACCTTGGCGACGAGCTCGTCGTCGTCTTCGGCACGTATTACCTCACCACAAGGCTGACATGTGACTTCCTTGGCCATGGCCCAGCCCCCATTTCCTGTCTCGAGACTCGACTCGGGCGCGATCATGACAAGTGTTCTTGGCGGAGACAACCTCGTTCAGGTGACAACAGAGTTAACCCTGCGTGGCGTGTTCGGGCCGCCCGGACAACTCGTGTCACATTCTGATCGCTTGACGATGCTGAGGACAGCCTCAGCGGTGCGGCAAGCAATCTCCTCCTGGTCGCCGGGGTCGGAAAGGTCCGAGAAGAACCCGGCGATCTCCTCTGCACCCACGAGCGCGAACGGGTCGTCGGTGAAGATAAGGGGCCTCGATACTCGTGAGATCGAATGAATGCCAAAGAAGTCTGAAGTCGAGCACGGCGCCGTACGTGAAGTCGACGTCGGCGCGGACGTGGTCCGAGACCAGGCGGTCCGGATGGCGACGACGTTGGACGGAGCGTCGACCCGGTCCATCCCGGAAAGGGGCCTATTCCCGTCTTTCCGGAACCCGGCGTGCCAAAGGAAGACTCCCGGATCTCCTGGCGGAGGGCCTCTCGTCAGGCCACAAGAAAATCCAGGTGAGGTTGTGCGTGTCGTTTCGGCGTCAGGTGCTCAGTTTTCGGGCGCCGTCGGCAGCCTCGTCTGTGCCGCCCATCGAGGATCGACAAACGAGGTGAAGTTTGAAAGGGCGCGCAAGATGCCGGCGACAGAACCCGAGAGTCGAGACGACCGAGCTCAGGCGGCTTTCTGGCAGCACGGCGACGGGGCGCGAGCTCGAACCGCTGCCCTCTAGGTTGGGAAAGAGAATCGAGCGACGGGCGGGAGCCGGGCTTGTGCGAACTCAACCCCTCTCGTGCGCGTCAGCGTGACAGGGCGCGGCACGTCGCCGCCGCCCCGGGTCCGGCCAGCCCGCTCATTCCTCCGGACGCTCCCTTCCGTAGGCGGCAGCCAAGGCCTCGAGGCTGATGGCGAACGACTCCGCTCCAGGATCGATCGTTCCTCGGCTGATCTCGCCGAGGCGGCTCGATCTCCCGACCCGGGCGATCATCCCCGCCGTCGCCTCGGCACCCCGACGGGCGCCCTCCGATGCCGCGCAGAGAGCCTCGACGGCCGTCGCGCCGCTGACGCACTCTGCGGCGGCGCCACGCGCCGCGGCGATGGCATCAACGATCGTCTTGTCACCGGGCTGCGCTCCGCCGAACTCGGTGACGGCGTCCTGCGCCACGCCAAGGAGTCGGGAGACGTCGTCCGCCGACAGTTCGCCCCGAATCTCCACGCCAGCGTGGCCGAGGGCTCGGACCAGGACGTAGGTGATCGCGCCCATCGCCCCTCCGGCTCGGGCGAACTCGTCGGCCACCATGTCGAGCAGTGCCACGAGGTCCTTCGGCGGGTCGTCGGCGAGCTTGGCGCGGATGCTCCGCGCCGCCTCTGCCATGGTGAGTCCGTGGTCGCCGTCCCCCGCGACCGCGTCGAGCTCGCCAAGACGGCCGGAGGCATCCTCGAGCGCGTCCACGACGGCGCGGACGAGGCGAGTCGTCATCGCCAGCGAGGTTTCCGGTGTCGTGGTCAATTCACCAAACGCACCGTGCGGACAGGCGCGTCGAGAAGCGAGGCCAACTCGTCATCGAGGAGGGTCACGGTGACCGACGCGCCCGCCATTTGGAGGGTCGTGATGAACTCGCCGACATAGGAACGCTCGACAGTCATGCCGCGCGCCACGAGGGTCGCGCGTGCGGCACGGTAGACGAGATACTGCTCAAGGAGGGGCGTGGCGCCGAAACCGTTGACGAGGACGGCAGTGCGTGAGCCGGCCGGGCAGGCGAGATCGTCGAGAATGTGCTCGCCAAGCAGCCGACCGACTTCGTCCGCCGATCGAATTGGCTCCCGGCTGATTCCGGGCTCGCCGTGGGCTCCCATCCCGACGTCCATCTCGTCCGGACCGCTCTCGAAGATGGGACGCTCCACCCCCGGCAACTCAGCGCTCGTGAGCGCGACCCCCATGCTTCGTGTCTGAGCGACGGCCTTGCGGGCGATCCGTTCCACCTCGTCCAGCGCCATGCCAGCTTCCGCCGCGGCCCCGGTGACCTTGAACACGACGATGTCGCCGGCGATCCCTCGTCTCTTGTCGATCTCGGCGGGTCCGGCCGAGGCGACGTCGTCCGAGACGAACACCGTGCGGACGTCGATCCCGTCGGCCTTGGCCCGCTGAACGGCGAGCCGGCAGTTCAAGATGTCTCCCGAGTAGTTCCCGTAGACGAGCACGACGCCTTTCCCGTTGTCCGCCTGGACGATCGATTCGTGGATGATGTCCGGTGACGGCGCGGCAAAGATGTTGCCGATGGCGGCGACGTCAGCCATGCCATAGCCCACGTAGCCGAGCATCGCCGGTTCGTGCCCCGAACCTCCGCCGATCGCGAGCGCGACCTTCGGGCCGGACTTCTCGGCCCGGGCGACGACCCTCGGGGCCGTCAGCGAGACGATGTCGGGGTGCGCGGAAGCGAAAGCCTCGAGCATTTCATCGACGACCTTGAACGGATCGTTGATCAGCTTCTTCAAAGTCCCACGAGGTTGGTTCATCGCCAAGGCGCTCCTCCGTCTCTGACGCCCCACATCACGCCCCCGGCCCGGCCGCAGGCAGAGCTCGTGGCGCGCAAAGTTGACGGGCCCGGCCACTTCGCTTGTCGGCCACCAGACTTCGCTCAGGGATAATCGTTGTTGACTTATCCTTCACGCGCCTGGAGCCTCTCGCTCGTTTCGAAGTCCCGCGCCAGCGTCAAGCAACTGCAAACGCATCACACCGGGCCCAGCCACGACCTCAACGTAGTACTGCAGACTCCCCCGCCATACGTTGTTCGCCGCGTGGTCGGGGCCCGAGAATCTGGGCAACGACACGGTCGGCGACGTCGCCCGCCGGCATCACGTGGCAACGCCGGATTCGGACCCATCGCCCCGGATGACGTCCCAGGTGGCTGATTCGGAGCTTTCCGAAACCGACAGGCACCCGCTAACATCTAAAATATGCGAAACACTTCTGTAACAGTCGGTCTTATTGTCGGAAACCGCGGCTTTTTTCCGAGCGAACTATGCAGCGATGGCCGCGCCGAGATGCTCGAGGTACTCGGAGCTTCTGGGTTCGAGGTTGTCGCGCTCGGAACGGAGGACACGGAGTACGGCTCGATCGAGTCGCTCGACGACGCGGCGAAATGCGCGCGCCTGTTTCGCGACCATGCCGAGGAGATCGAAGGAATAGTCGTTACGCTCCCGAACTTCGGTGACGAACGAGCCATCGCCAACGCGATTCGCGGCTCCCGGCTCGAAGTCCCTGTTCTCGTGCAGGCGTATCCCGATGAGACGGACAAGCTCAAGATCACGCACCGCCGCGACAGCTTCTGCGGCAAGATGTCGGCCTGCAACAACCTGACGCAGTACGGCATCCCGTTCTCGCTCACGTCGCTCCACACCACCGGGCCCCGCTCGGCAGAGTTCGCGGCCGACCTCGACCGCTTCGCGCGCGTCTGCCGGGTGGTTCGTTCCGTGCGGGGGATGCGGGTCGGTGCGATCGGCGCCCGGCCGACCAACTTCAACACCGTGCGTTACAGCGAAAAGCTGTTCGAGAAGGCCGGGATCTCGGTCACCACGCTCGATCTGTCCGAAGTGTTGGGACGCATCGAGCGCCTGAAGGATGACGACCCGGCGGTGAAGGCGAAGGCCGAGGAGATCAAGGCCTACACCTCGACCAAAGGCGTGCCAGGCATGGCGCTCGTGAAGATGGCGAAGCTCGGCGCGGTCATCGAAGACTGGATGAACGCCGAGCAGCTCGACTGTTCCTCGATCCAGTGCTGGACCGCGCTGCAGGAGTTCTACGGTGTCGTTCCGTGCACGATCATGAGCATGATGAGCGACAGTCTGCGGCCGAGCGCTTGCGAACTCGACGTCACCGGCGTCGTCTCGATGGCGATCCTCCAGGCGGCCTCGGGCACACCGAGCGCCATCCTCGACTGGAACAACAACTTCGGCGGCGAACCGGACAAGGCCGTCGTCTTCCATTGCAGCAACCTGCCCAAGAAGTTCCTCGAGTCGACCGAGATGCGCTACCAGGAGATCATCGCCGGCACGGTCGGAGTCGAGCAGACCTACGGCACCCTCTACGGTCGCATCAAGTCCGGTCCGGCAACCTACCTGCGCCTGAGCACCGACGACTTCGCCGGGGAGATCAAGGCGTATGTCGGGGAAGGACAGTTCTCCGAAGACACGCTCAACACCTTCGGTGCCTATGGGGTCATCGAGGTGCCGCGGCTCCAGGACCTTCTCAAGCACATCTGCCGAAACGGCTTCGAGCACCACGTCGTGATGAACCTCTCGCAGACCGCGCCGGCCGTGCGGGAGGCACTCGAGACCTACTTGGGGTGGAACGTCTACCTCCACGAGTAGACGACGAACTTCACCTCGGACAGGTCCGGTGGCGCGTCCCGCCGGGGGAAGAACGCCAGCCAATCCGGCCGGCAACCGCGACCAAGACTCTCGGCCCGAACCCGTCGGCCTGACGAGCACGGACGCTCGGCATCGCCGCCGCGGCACGATTCGGGCTGACCATCGCGGGCGACCTCGTGCGGCTCGAAACGATGATGAGCGAGCGGCGCCGCGGCGCATCTGTCGTTATCGAGCCGAAGGCGGGCTTCCGGCACGGCGCCCGTTCTGCCTGCGGCGCTTCACCGCTCCTCTCCGGTCCGAAGCCAACTTTGTTTCCGGCGCTCGGCAGCCGAGGGGTCGTTGACTGCCCCTAGCGACCGTGGACGAGCGCGTAGAGCTCGCTGAGAAGAGCGCGTGTCTCGTCCATCGGTCGTCCCCAGACCTTGCGCCCGATGATGATCCCGCTCACTCCGGCTTCGACCCCTCTTTTCACGAGCGAGACGAGCTCGGCGCCCGAGATCGTCCCGCCACCGCCGAGAAGCACGACGGGGACGCCGAGCTCCTCGCACCAGGACCGCAATAAGCCGTCGTCACCGGGATGGGCGATCTTTAGGATGTCGACTCCCATCTCAGCCGCAGTCCGAGAGCCGTGCGCCTCCGCCTCGATCGCCGCCGCACCCGTCGCCTCGAGCGCCACGGGCTCGGCCATGACGGGGAGACCGAAGCGATCCGCCGCCTCCACCACGCTGCCGACGAGCGCCGCGGTCTTCGCCCGCTCCGAGGACGGCACGTCCCAGGGCATGAGCAGCTTGACACCATCGGCACCAAGGGCGGCGGCAGTCTCGACACTCGCGGCCAACCGATGGTCCCCGCCGCGGCTGTCACGCCAGTACACATCGATCGTCAAGATCCTCGCCGGTGCCGAGCGTCGCCCGAAGAGTTCGGCCGACCGGCGAAAGAGCGCCGGTCCGAGCAGGAAGCCATCGCACGGCTCCTCGATCAAGCGCTGCAGGACGGCGAGGGGGTCCTCGAGGCCAGGGACACGGCCAAAGATCGTGCCGTGGTCGAGGGGCACGAAGACACACCGCCCGTCTTCACCGAAGATACGGCGCAAACGGGTCACCTTACCCGCCTGACGCGCGGAGGGAACGGAGGCGATCTCGGACATCCCGGCGATTATCGCACGCGCAACAGGGAGGTCGTTCCCCGATTCTTCGCCTGGATCGGACGAGGTGGAACTCCCCCTCGGCATCCGCCAGCAACGCGGTCCAAGGTCTGCGAGGCGGCCCACCGAGGCCCTGAGGAAGACCCCCCCTCGACGCCGGGATCTCGGGCGCTGGCGGGGCGAAGAGACCCGGGGGAACGCCGTCACCGTGCTGGCGCCCGTCGATCAGCTCAGCGTCTCGCCGCGTTCCGCGATCGCAAAGAAGAGCTCTTGGAGGTTCCCGGGTTACGCCCGGCGCGCCTTCGCGGCTCGGTTCGAACGGCATGCGCGGTCGTCGACGCCACCATCCGGCGGGTGTCATGGCGTCCGCCGGCGCAACGCCGGTCATGCGAAACCGCCGGGCGGCCGCGGAGATCCGACCAACGGCCGCCGTGGAAGGTTCATCGACGGTGGGTAGTTCGGGCGGCGACCGCCGGTGCGGATCGCCGCTGTCTGGCGTGACGGTCTGGGCCGAACCTGTGGCACCCGTCGGCGTTCACGGAGAATACGGATGGGGCCCAGATGCTCGGGCGCAGAAGCTGACGGGACGTCCGCGTCCTCGAGGCGAGCCGTCGGCTACCCGTCTTTCGAGTTGTTTCGCCTGCAGTTTTCCCGCTCGGTCAACCGCGACGGTCTCCAACCCGTCGGTGATGCCGGCTGAAGCGTTGCACCAGCACGACGGGGCGCGGTCCGCGCCAAGCCTGCCTCGGATCGGGAATCTGGCCGTCGGGCTGTCGCACCTTGTCTCGCCGCAGTCGGTCCGGTGGCGCCGCCGATTCGCGGGAGGATTGTTTCTGCTCGACCATGTCGGAGACCTCCCTCTGCACCCAACTGCCCACAGGCTGCTTACGTTCCCTGTGATCCTCCTGATGGCTTCCTGGGACGTTCCCCAAAAAACGCGACAAGAGGGACCGATCCCGCCACCCGAGCGACGAAGAAAGTTCGATCGCCAAACACCACCCACTGCGCGCCTCGTTGCGGCGCTGATCGCCACAGTGCCCCCGGCTCGCCACGCTGGTCCTCGTCCCACCATGTTTCCGTCCAGCGGCCGCCGACCCGCGTCCCCTCGGACACGCCGCGCCTTGGTCGCCCCTGACACCCCCACGCCAGGCCTGTGTGACCTCGCCGATGGACCGATTCGCGGTGGATCGCACGGGCACACCGAAGGTCCGAGCGATCGGACAGGACGGTGGCGACACCACAAGCCCCACCGCCGTCGATTCGCCGACGTTTTGCGGGATCGATGTCCCGACGGTCGCGCGAGAGCGAGTGAAGCGACGATACAGATGTCAAGATGGCTCTCAGCCGAAACAATCGAGACTGACACGCCATGACGGTTCGAGTGGTCACCGACAGTTCTGCAGACCTTCCGCCCGACGTTCTGAAGAAACTGTCGATCGAGGTCGTCCCGCTGAAGGTGCGCTTTGACGAGGACGAGTTCATCGACGGGGTCGACCTGTCCCCGGAGGAGTTCTGGGCGCGGCTGCGGGCCTCGGACACGCTTCCGAAGACGACGTCACCTTCCCCAGGGGACTTCGAGCGGGCGTTCTCCCAACTGGACGCGGAAGGCGCGAGCGGCGTCATCTGCCTCACCCTGTCATCGAAGGTCTCGGCCACCTTCCAGGCCGCCCGCGTCGCCGCCGACAACTTCACGGGCCGGTGCCACGTCGCGCTCGTCGACTCCCTGTCCGTTTCCGCGGGCCTCGGCAACCTCTGTCGTGTCGCGGCCTTCCGGGCGGCAGAAGGTGCCGACCTGGCGACCGTCGTTGCCGAGGTCGAGAAGCTGCGGAGCTCCCTCGCCTATTACGGCGCGGTGGAGTCCCTGGAGTACCTGCGACGTGGCGGGAGGATCGGGGCGGCGACGGCCCTGCTGGGCACGGCCCTATCCGTCCGACCGCTGCTCCGCTTCGAACAGGGAACCGTCGAGGTCGCCGGCAAGGTTCGGACCCGTCAGCATGCTTTCGAGTGGATGGTCGAACGCATCGAAGCCGACTACCCGTGCGAGAGCCTCACGGCCTTCCACTCCGACGCCCCCGACTTCGGCGTCTTCGTGGACATGCTTGCGGCCCGAGTGCCCGTCCGGGACGTCGGGGTGGCCTTGATGGGCCCGGTCATGGGCACCCATCTCGGTCCGAACACGGTGGGTGTCACCTACTTCAAGACCGCCAGATAGGGCGGCCATGCGCCCCGGCGAACTGGCAAGGACCGCGCGCTCCCGGTCGAGAACGCGCTCGGTCAGAGCGCGATGCCCAGAGGGATCCGCAGCGCGCCTTTTTTCTTTGCGGGAGCGAGGGATCGGTTGACGGCTCTCCACCCGTCACCCTCCGCCGGGCGCGAGCTTCCGCCCCCGTGTCATTCCTTCGCGGCGTGCCGGGGTGAGCGTGCTCGGCAGGTCAGAACGTGGCAACATGCCGCAGCCTCGTTCTCGTAGGAAAGGCAGGCACCCGTGACCCTGGAACCCGTCAGCGCAGCCCGGCCCGCGGCGCGCAGCAGTTGGTTCCCTTGGCGACACCCCGCGCACGACCACCCCGCCTTGCAGGCCGCCCATGACGAGCGCACGTTCGGGGAGCGCGTCGCCGACGAAATCGCGAGCTTCGGGGGCTCGTGGCCGTTCATCTTCATCTTCATCGGGTTGATCGGGCTCTGGATCGTGGTCAACACCGTCTTGATCCAGCACGTCCTCAGCCACCGGGCTTTCGACCCGTATCCGTACATCGCGCTCAACCTCGTGCTTTCCGGTCTTGCCGGTATCCAGGCACCGATCATCATGATGAGCCAGAACCGGGCGGCGGCCCGGGACGAGATCCTCGCCTCGCACCACTACATCGAGACCCACAAGATCGACGAGCTGCTGGAATCGAATACGGATCTCACCCAAAAGGTGCACGATCTCACCCAGAGGATCCACCAGCTCGCCACGCAGATCGCGATCGGGACGACCCCGGCCAGACCGTCACCGGACGCCCAATGATCCGTCCACCTCGGGCCCCGGGACCGGCGCTGTCGTCGGCTCGCGGCCGATCCTTGGCCTGCGAGCACCCAGCCGACGGCGGTCGGAGAGCGGGACCGCGTCGCCTTGGTCTCAGGATGACAGGGTTTGCGGGCCGTCTCCCCGCGCTTCCGGGTCCGGACGAGGCGACAGCTTTCCGTCGCGGAACACGGTCCAGGGGGGATTCGATCTTCCGAGGACGGACGAGCTCGCCGCGACCCCTGCGACGACAACAGCGGCAACCCCCAGCGGATAGGCGATGTCGACGTGACGGACGAGCAGCACGCCGAAAAGTGCCCCCACCAACATCGCGCCGATCGAGACCACCCTCCGTCCCGCCTGCGAGCCCCTGCCGCCCCCGATGGAACTGTCGGCAGACAGTCCGGTGAGGGTCATCGTGAGAACGGTCGTCGTCAGGTCCGCCACCGCGAGCCTCCGGGCGGTGGCGTTCTGGACTCCCATCGCACCCGCGAGAACGACGATCAGGCCGTAGCGGGAGCCCGGCGCCATGGGATCAGTCGATGAAGCCGCGAGGGCAACTGCGACGAGCAGGAAAAGGGTCTGCAAGGCCGCGGCGTGACTCAGCATCCGGGCCCGGTTGGGACCAGAACGGGTCGCAACCCGTCCGGCGCCGAGGGCGCCGAGGCTGAAGGCGCCGAGCGCCGTCAGCGACGCGGGAATGGAGAAGCCCAAGGCGCCACCCAGGGAGAAGGCGAGAAACACGACGTTTCCCGTCATGTTGGCGACAAAGACATGACCGAGCTCAAGGTAGCTGAAGGCATCGACGAGCCCGGTCACAAGCGTCAAGGCGACAAGGAGCGGCGGCAGCGGACCGTCAGCGCTGACGCGATCGGGAGCGAGCGTCTGGCGAACATCCGACAGGAAGGTTCTCATCTCGCGACCATCGCTTCATAACTCCATCGGGACGAGGACGCCACGACAACGCCTCGCACTCATTCGTGCCGAATGATCGTGACGAATGAGATCGCCCAGCGGGACCGCGTCCCATTAGATACCGTGACCCGTCGCGTTGGCCAGCCTCGACGGGGTGTCTCGGCAAGACGCGGGGCGCCGAACGTCTGAACCCGCCGGCCCTCAACGCCGCGCCAGCTCGGGAGCCCACGTCGAGGCCGGGCGCGCCTCCTCGGCTCCCGAACCGCGACCCGGATCCGCCGAGGCCGGCAGGTTCGCACCGCGGGAGGGTCGCCCGGCGCCATTCCGAACGACACCTCGTGCCGCCCTCATCGGCGAAGACGGGATTGTTCAATCGGAACCACGGACCATTCCCGAAGAACCCGTCTGGCACGAACGACGTAGCAAGGCTGCCGACGGCCGCGCGCGCCGCGCCATCCCTCGGGCGGCGCGCCGTCGATCCAGGGCCCTACTCGGGTGCGGAAGCGTCTGGGCCTGGGACACGACCTGCCCGCGCCGAAGGGCGCGCCCTTCCGCCTAGCGCGGCGCGGCCTCAGCCTTCCCCAGCCGCTCGATCCAGTGCCACGCCCTCTCGGTCATCTCCTCGAGCTCCGCGAGCGTGCCGGCGTTGAGGATGACGTAATCAGCGAGCGCGACGCGCTGAAACCGGTCGGCCTGGGCGGCGATCCGGGAGCGAGCATCGGTTTCGTCCATCCCGCGATCGCGCACGAGCCGCTCGACGACGAGATCCTCGGGCGCGTCCACGACGAGCACCCCGTCGAGGCCATAGCGATGGCGAGCGTCGGTCTCGGCGAGGAGCGGCAGGACGCAGACGACGACCTCGCCCGGGGGAATGGCGGCGAGTTCCCGGCTCATGGCCGCAAAGACGAGCGGGTGGACGATCGCCTCGAGGTCGCGGCGCGCGGCGGGGTCGGAGAAAACGAGCGCGGCGAGCGCCTGGCGGTCGAGCGAGCCGTCCGGGGCGATGATTTGCGCTCCAAAGCGCGCGACGACGGCACGATGTCCCGGGGTCCCCGGTGCGGTCACGCCGCGCGCGAGCGCGTCGGTGTCGACGATGCGGGCCCCGCGGCGTTCCAGAAGCGCGGCGACGGTCGACTTGCCCGAACCGATCCCCCCGGTGCAGCCGATCACGACCACGGCTGCCTCCCGGGATCCGGGGCCGAACCCGATCTCGTCAGCCCGCCGTCCCGACCGCACCCACCGCCGAGGGCGAACTCAGGACTCCTCGGCTTCGCCTGGCGCCGGTTCGCCGCCGACGACGTCCTCGCGGGCGGAGGCTGCGGCTGGTTCGGCCTCGTTTCCTCCCGCCTCCACCTGGTCCGTCGCCTCGGACTCCTCCTCGGCCTCAGCATGGGCCGCGACATCAGCCGCGAACTCCTCGGCCGCGGCGTCGGCCGCGAACTCCTCGGCCCAGGCCGCCTGGGCCTCGGTCTCCGGGGTGAAAGGAGTCGGCGTGTACTCGAAGGTGCCGATGTAATTGCCCTCGGCGTCGTAGGCGTGCTCGCCGAACGCCTCCCGGTACTCCTCGGCGACCTCGCCACCCTCGGCCGCCTGCTTGATCGACAGGCTGATGCGACGGCGCTGCAGGTCGATGTCGATGATCTTCACCCACAGCTCCTCGCCCGCCGTCACAACCTGCTCGGGCAGGTCGACGTGGTGCGCCGCCATCTCCGAGATGTGGACCAGACCCTCGATGCCGTCGCCCACCTGCACGAAGGCGCCGAAGGGCACGAGCTTGGTGATCCGGCCGTAGACGAGCTCGCCGACGTGGTGGGCGCTCGCGAACTCCTGCCAGGGGTCGGACTGGGTCGCTTTCAAGGAGAGCGAGATCCGCTCCTTGTCGAGGTCGACGTCGAGCACCTGGACGGTGACCTCGTCACCGACCTGGACGACCGAGGAGGGATGGTCGACGTGCTTCCACGACAGCTCGGAGACGTGGATCAGGCCGTCCATGCCCCCGAGGTCGACGAACGCGCCGAAGTTCACGACGGAGGAGACGACACCCCGGCGGATCTCGCCCGGCTTCAAGTTGACGAGGAACTCGCCCCGCTGTTCTTTCTGGGTCTCCTCGAGCCAGGCCCGCCTCGAGAGCACGACGTTGTTGCGGTTCTTGTCGAGTTCGATGATCTTGGCCTCGAGCGTCTTGCCGATGTACGGCTGGAGGTCGCGCACCCGGCGCAGCTCGACGAGCGAGGCGGGCAGGAACCCCCGCAGCCCGATGTCGAGGATGAGACCGCCCTTCACGACCTCGATCACCGGTCCCTCGACGACGCCGCCAGATTCCTTGATCCGCTCGATGTCGCCCCAGGCGCGCTCGTACTGGGCGCGCTTTTTCGACAGGACCAACCGGCCTTCCTTGTCCTCTTTCTGCAGGACGAGCGCCTCGACCTCGTCGCCGACGGAGACGATCTCGTGGGCGTCGACGTCGTGGCGGATCGAAAGCTCCCGGACCGGGATGACGCCCTCGGACTTGTAACCGATGTCGAGGAGGACCTCGTCGTTGTCGACCTTCACGATCGTGCCCTTCACGATGTCGCCATCGTCGAAGGCGACCATCGTCTCGCTGACCGCGTCGTCGAAGGAGAGCGCACCGAGGTCGTCCTCGGTGATCGTCTGGAAGGTGTAGCTGCCGGCCTCGCCCGCCGGGGTCTCCCCGACGGCCGGTTCCGCCGGGCTTGGCGCGGCGCTCTCGCCGGCCGGTTCGGGCTGCGAGGGTTCGTCGCGGATTGTCTCGGACATCGGCAGACAGCCTCTAGATTGTGGAATCGGGCCCGCCGCGGGCCTGTCTTCCCGGACGGCGGGACGGATGGATGATTTGGGCGGTCGCCCGCCGCGTCGACGGGACACCGCTGCCGTCGCCCGTCAAACGGCGGGGCGACGCGCGTCCGCAATGTTACACATCGGTGTCGGGATCATTTCGCCGCAGCCCAGGTGGGCCCCCAGGAGAGGTGCACCTCGAGCGGGACCGAAAGCGGATAGGCCTTTCCCATCGCCTCCCGCACGATCGTCTCGACGGTGTCGTGCTCGGTCGCCGGGACCTCGACGAGCACCTCGTCGTGCACCTGGAGCACGATGCGCGCGGCTAATCCAGCGGATTCCAGCGCCGCGTCGAGCCGGACGAGGGCGAGCTTGAAGATGTCGGCGGCAAGCCCCTGGATGCCGGCGTTCATCGCCTGGCGCTCCGCCGCCTGACGGATGCGGTGGTTGTCCGAGGCGAGCTCGGGGATGTAGCGGCGGCGTCCGAGCTCCGTCGCGGTGTAGCCGCGAAGGCGCGCCTGCGCGACGGAACTCTCCATGTAGGACCGCACCGCCGGGAAAGCGGCGAAGTAGTGCTCGAGGATCTCCGTGGCCTCCTCGAGCCCGACGCCGAGCCGCTGGGCGAGACCGTAGGCCTCCATGCCGTAGGCGAGGCCGTAGGAGACCATCTTGGCCTTTGACCGCTGGGCGACGGTCACGGCCTCGGGCGCGACGCCGTAGATGCGGGACGCCGTCGCGGCGTGGATGTCGTGGCCGGAGGCGAACTCCTCGACGAGCCCGGGGTCCCCTGTCAGATGGGCGATCACCCGCAGCTCGATCTGGTTGTAGTCCGCGATGAGGAACTCGGTGCCGGCGGCCGGCACGAACGCCTCGCGGATGCGTCGGCCGTCGTCGGTGCGCACCGGGATGTTGTGGAGGTTCGGCCGATCCGAGGAGAGCCGTCCCGTCCGCGCCACAGTCTGGTTGAACGAGGCGTGGATTCGCCCGTCGGCGGCCACCTCGGCGAGCAGTCCTTCGCCGTAGGTGGAGCGGAGCTTTTCGACCTCGCGGTAGCGCAGCAGGGTCTCGACGATCGGGTGGGCGTCACGCAGCTTCTCGAGCGTCGCGGCGTCGGTCGAGTAGCCGGTCTTCGTCCGGCGCTGCGGGGTGAGCTTCAGCTTGTCGTAGAGAACCGTGCGCAGCTGCGTCGACGAGTTCACGTTGAACTCGCCACCGGCGAGCGCGTGCAGCTCGGTCTCGAGGGTCGCCGCCTCCGTCGTGAGCTCGGCGTTGATCCGCCGCAGCCTCTCGACGTCGACCGCGATCCCGGCGACCTCCATCTTGGCGAGGACGCGAATGAGCGGCAGCTCGATCTCCTCGTAAAGCGCGCGACCCTCGACGGCGTCGAGCTCGGCGAGTAGGCGCTCGCCCAGGCCCGCGACGAGCTCGGCCCGCCGGGCCGTCGCCTCGACGAGACCGGCTCCCGACACGTCGCGCGCCGCGAGCTCGAAACCGAGCTGCCCGTCCTCGGCCGTCGGCGCGCCGGCCATCCCCCGCCGCTCGGCGAGCTCGTCGAGGGTCGCCTGGCCGTCGGCAGGGTCGAGCACGTAGGCGATGACCGCGGTGTCGACCTCGAGCGTCGTCACATCGACGCCCCGGGGCAGAAGTGCCCGCATCAGCTCCTTCACCCGGTGCCCGACGAGCCGGTGGCGCACGGGCTCCCCCGGCGAGCCCCCGAGGACCGCC
Organism: Acidimicrobiales bacterium; assembly: GCA_035625025.1. Taxonomy (GTDB): domain Bacteria; phylum Actinomycetota; class Acidimicrobiia; order Acidimicrobiales; family Bog-793; genus Bog-793. The sequence continues at coordinate 16,301 of DASPQJ010000043.1, read as the reverse complement.
GCCAGCGACCCCGTGAGGTCGGCTGAGGCGAGAAGCCCTCCCGGCACGACGACGACGTCGCCCTCCCGCGGCGGGCACAGGCCGAGCGCGTCAATCGCCGAGCGTCCCGGGGTCGCCGCCCACGTCGCCTCGAGGCCGATCCTTCCCTCGGTCCGGGCCTGTTCGTCGAGCCCGGCCAACGCCGCGGAGGCGGCCGCGGCGGTCTCGGGCGAGACGACGCCCCGCGACGAACCGGGACTGGGCTCCGGCGCCACCGGCCCGGCGGCGAGCCCCGCGGCGTCGAGCACGGCGAAGAGCCGGTCGCGCGGCGTGCGCATCTCCAGGAAGTTGAAGAACCGCTCCAGCGCCCCGCGGTCCGACCCCCGCAGCTCGAGCTCGGAGAGCGCGACCCCGACAGGGACGTCGCGCACGAGCGGCGTCATCCGCAGGTTCGAGCGCACCTGGTCCTCGTGGGCGACGAGGGACTCGCGCAGCTTCGGCGTGCACTCGTCGATGTGCGCGTAGAGCGCGTCGAGATCGTGGTAGGTCGCAACGAGCTTCGCCGCCGTCTTCTCGCCGACACCGGGAACGCCGGGGAGGTTGTCGGAAGGGTCTCCCCGCAACGAGGCCAACAGCGGGTAGTCCGCCGGGGCAACTCCGGTGCGCTCGACGATCCCCGCCTCGTCGTAGAGGACGTAGTCGGACATGCCGCGCCGGTTGTACAGCACGCGCACGTGGGGGTCCTCGACGAGTTGGAACGAGTCGCGGTCCCCCGTGACGATGACGACGTCCGCGCCCGCGTCGCGCAGCTTCGTCGCCAGCGTCGCGAGGATGTCGTCCGCCTCGAAGCCGATGGCGTCGACGGCGGGAACACCGAGGGCCCCGACGAACTGGCGGATCAGCTCGACCTGTTGGATCAGCGGCTCCGGCGTCGGCGGGCGGCCCGCCTTGTAGTCCGCGACGAGCGAGTCACGGAACGTCGGCTCGTGCCGGTCGAAGGCGACCGCCATGCCGTCGGGTTGGAAGTCGGCGAGCATCTTCGTCGTCATCGTGACGAAGCCGTACACGGCCTGGGTCTCCTGGCCCGACGACGTTCGCATCCCGGCGTCTTGCAAGGCGAACCAGGCCCGGAACGCGAGGCTGTGCCCGTCGAGGAGCAAGTACGTCGCCACACATCGATGGTAGGCGTCGTTCCCCTCAGCCGCCGCGGGTGGCCGGAGGAACAGCCCAGGTCGGCGACCGGTACGATCGGTTGGCGTGCCGGAAGGCTTCCACCCCCCGCTCGAGGAGTACCTCGAGACGATCTACTCCCTCATGGAAGAGCACGTCCCGGTCATCCAGGCCCGGCTCGTCGAGCGGCTCCACCACTCGCCCCAGGCCGTCTCCGAGATGGTCCACCGACTGATCGACGAGGGCTACGTCGAGCGCTCGGGCCGCGGCCTCGAGCTCACCGCGAAGGGCCGCACCCGGGCCGAGAGCGTCGTGAGAAAGCACCGGATCGCCGAGCGGTTCCTCGTCGACGTCGTCGGCCTGCCCTGGTACGAAGCGCACCACGAGGCCGGGCGCTGGGAACACGTCATCTCCGACGAAGTCGAGGCCCGCTTCGTCGCGATCCTCGACAACCCGACGACCTGCCCGCATGGCAATCCGATCCCGGGGACGGCGCCCGATCCCGTGCCACAACGGCCGCTCACGGAGATCGCCGAGGGGACGTCGGTCGTGCTCGTGCGTATCACCGAGCTCGTCGAGTTCGACCGCGACGCGCTCGTCTACCTGAGCGACCACGGGCTCGTCCCCGGACGGCGTGCCCGGATCCGCAACTGCGCGCCCGACGGCACGCTCACGTTGGAACTCGGCGGGGCCGACGCCGTCCCGTCGCGAACCGTCGCGGTCGGACCCGCACTTGGCCGTCAGCTCTTCGTCACAACCATCTGAGCTGAACCTTCCGGCACAGTGACCATCGACCGCGCGTGACTTGTCCCCTCACGTCGGAGGAAACCCGACGGTCCGATCGAGAAGGCGGCCCTCCGGGGATGGTCGAAGGTCCGACACGCCCGATCGACTCCTCCCTCTCTCCCGGCAGCAGACGGTGTGTTCGCCAGTTGCGAAGCCGGCTTGAACACAGCGCCTTCCGATAAGAGCTTCGGCGATGGTGATCGTCAGATCGCGCCGACCACGCCAGCCCCCAAGCGGCTCGTCGTAAGATCCGAAACGCCGGTTGCCACCAGAATCAATCCCGTAAAGGGGTTTGGCCATGGAACGACCTGCCAGGTTCGGCGTCCTCCGGGTGGTGCTCGTTGCGCTCGTCGCTGGCGGGATCACCGCTGTCGTGCTCGCGAAGGCGTCGTCGGCCGCGCCTGTCACGTGGATCGCCTACGTCGCCAATTGGGTCGGCGACACCGTCACCCCGGTGGATCTCGCGACGAGCAGCGCGGGGGCGCCCATCGCCGCGGGAAGCTCCCCGACGGCGATCGCGATCACGCCAGACGACAGGACCGTCTACGTCACCGATGATGCCAGCGACACGGTCACCCCGATCGATGTCGCGACGAACACGGCCGAGAGGCCGATCACGGTCGGAAATGATCCGACGGCGATCGCGATCACCCCCGACGGCAGAACCGCCTACGTCGTGAATGGGGCCGGTCTCGTCACTCCGATCGATGTCGCGACGAACGTCGCCGAGAGGCCGATCAAGGTCGAACCCGGTCCGGATGCGATCGCCATCACCCCCGACGGCAAGACCGCGTATGTCGCGAGCACCGAACCGAGTGGCACTGTCACCCCGATCGACGTCGCGACAAACACCACTGCCAAGCCGATCACGATGGGATTCGATCCATCTGCGATCGCGATCGCCCCCGACGGCAGGACCGCCTACGTCGTGAACGGAGCCGGCCTCATCACCCCGATCGATGTCGCGACGAACGTCGCCGGCACACCGATCGCCGTCGTGCGTGGGGCGTTCGCGCTGGCGATCACCCCCGACGGCAGAACTGCCTACGTCGTGACGAACGACGCCGTCACCCCGATCGATCTCGCGACGGACGCCGTTGGTTCACCGATCCCCACCGAAGGCGATCTCGACGCGATCGCGATCACCCCCGACGGCAAGACCGCTTACGTCACGAGCAACATGTCCAAAGGCATCATCACGCCGATCGACCTCACGACGGACACCGCCGGCACGCCGATCGGAGCCGTGGGTGAGAATCCCTCCGGGATCGCGGTCACGCCCGGCCGGATGGCTTGGCCCTCGACCAGCCGGACGGCGACGACCACTGCCGGCTGGACCGCCTATGTGGTCAATTTCGGCAGCAACACAGTCACCCCGATCGATGTCGCGACGAACGTCGCTGGCGCGCCGATCGCGGTCGGAACGAACCCGGTCGCGATCGCGATCACGCCCGACGGAAAGACCGCCTACGTGGCGGATTCCGAACCATACGGCTGTCATGGCGAGCGTTATGCAAGCGGCTGTGGCCTCGTCACCCCGGTCAACCTCGCCACGAACGCCGCCGGAACGTCGATCGCCATCGCAGGCGATCCGGACGCCATCGCCATCACCCCCGACGGCAGGACCGCCTATGTCGCCGACGGTGGCGGCGACACCGTCATTCCGATCAACCTCGCGACAGATTCCGCCGGCACGCCGATCCGGGTGGCGGGCCCGGACGCGATCGCCATCACCCCCGACGGAAAGACCGCCTACGTCGTCAGCGCGGGCTCCAACGTCATCCCGATCAACGTCGCCACGAACACGACCGGCAAGCCGATCCGGGTCGGGGATCATCTCGGGGCTATCGCGATCACCCCCGACGGAAAGACCGCCTATGTCACGAACAGCGCGGTGTACTGCGACCTGTGCTCGAAGCCCGTCACGAAGAATGCGCTCGGCAACGTCGTGATCCCGATCAACCTCGCGACGAAAGCCGCCGGAAAGCCGATCAGGGTGGGAATGCACCCGGACGCGATCGCCATCACCCCCGACGGCAGGACCGCCTACGTCGCCGACGGTGGCGGCGACACCGTCACGCCCATAGGGCTTGCGAGGCGTACCGCTGGCGCCTCGATCGTCGTGGCAGGTGGTCCGGATGGGATCGCCGTCACCCCCGACGGCAAAGCCGCCTACGTCGCGAACTGGTACGGCGGCTCCGTCTCCCCGATCAAGGTCGCGACGGACACCGCCGGCACGCTGATCGTCGTGGGAGACAGCCCGGAAGGGGTTGCGATCAGCCCCATTCGCTCCCGGCGGGGGTGAAGCCCCAAGAGATCGCCCCAACTCGACGAGCGCCTTCCTCGTCACGGCGGGCTGGTTGGCCTGCCGGTGACGATCACCGGCACCGTTGAGACGTGATCTCGATCGATTCCATCGGGCGGGAACGCCCCACACCCGATTGTTCACGAAAGCCGTCTGTGCGATCACCCGGCGCACGACGACGATCATCCCAGCCAGTTCACGTCAACCCGAGCGACAGTTCTGGCAAATGGCGCGAAGAACCCGCCCGCCAAAACACTCCGAGTGAGATCGACGTTCGGGGCAAGTCTTCCCGGCAACGCCGGCGACGCGCGCCCAGCGTGACGCGCCAGCCACTTCCCGTTGTCGGTCTCGAAAAAGCACACAAGTCACGAAAATCGGGGCTTCCGCTTGCCGTCCGCCTGACTTACACTCCGCTTCAACCGGCTTGATCTGCCTTCGTGTCGTCAGCACCTCCGGGCAGGAAGGAAGCCTTGAGAACTGGCACTCGTCGTTCATCAGCCGGGCGGTTGGTGCTGGCGGAACTGGTGTCGAGACGTCGGAGGTGCGGGATGTCCGGGCGGGTTGTTCGTTTTCGCGTTCTTGTTGCCGTCGCGATAGGACTGACGGCGATCACGCTGCCGCTGGCTCTGCCAGCCAGTTCGGCCGGGGCCGCGTCGCCGGGTCCGAACACGCCGACGCCGGTGCAGCCCGGCATGCTCGCGTCATCCCTGCCGGGAGCGACGGTCTTCGGCGACACGCCGTCGAACACGCCGGAGACCGTGTCCTTCGTCCTTCGCGCGCAGAACCTCGGCCTGTTGGAGTCGATCGCCGAGCGTCCGCTGGGCTCCTACCTCTCCGTCGCCCAGTTCGCCCAGACCTACGGGCAAAGCCCGTCCAACATCTCCCAGCTGCAGAGCTATCTCGCGCAGTTCGGCATCACCACCCAGGTCTACGCCGACGATCTCGACGTCGTGGCCAGCGGCACCGCGGGTGAGTTCGACCAGGCAATGTCGGTGCAGCAGCAGCAGTACTTCGTCCCGGCGCTGCCCGGTCGGAGCGGTCTCGCCGGAGTGCCCGCTGAGTACGTTCACGGGATCGAGACCTCCCCGCTTCTGCCGTACCGGATCGCGCAGTATGTGCTCGCGATCCTCGGCCTCACGAACTACGGGCCGTTCACCAGCCAGGCCGTCCACGTGGACAGCGCCCTTGTCAAGCCGCAGCCGGGCAATTCCAACAGCTGTCTCGCGCTCACCGGCCTGCCGGACGCCTGCAACCTGCCGTCGAACTTCGCCGCCAACTACGGCCTCGACTCCCTCTACCGGGTGGGAGCCGAGGGTCAGGGTCAGACGCTCGCCATCGTGACGCTGGCGGCGCTCGATCCGGGCGCGCCCCAGTACTTCTGGCAGAACGTGGCCCACGTCCCGACGAGTAGCCGCACCCTGTCGGTGATCAACGTCGACGGCGGACCCGGTGCTCCGAGCGACGCCTCGGGCTCGGGGGAGACGGATCTCGACGTCGAGCAGTCCGGGTCCCTGGCACCGGACGCCAACGTCATCGTCTATCAAGCGCCAAACACGGACTACGGCTTCGCGGACGCCTTCTTCGACGCCGCCAGTCAGAACCTCGCCAGCTCCGTCTCGGCGAGCTGGCTGGAGTCTGAGACCTATCTCGAGACGTCCATCGCTTCCGGAATCGAGTCCCCCGGCTACGAGGCAGCCTTCGACGAGTCCTTCATGGAAATGGCCGTGCAGGGCCAGTCCGGGTTCATCGCCGCCGGTGACTGGGGGGCGTACACAGCCTACGCCGATGTCGGCAGCACCAACCTCTCGATCGGCGCCTCACCAGACAGCCCATACATCACCGCCGCGGGCGGAACGACGCTCCCCTGGAAGGGATCGCTCACGGGACCCGACGGCACGGCGACCGTCACCGTGCCGAACCAGCGGACCTGGGGTTGGGACTACTTGTGGCAGGCGATCGCCTCGATCACCGACACTCCGCTCGCCAGCGTCGCCGAGTCGGCCGTGATCGGGAGCGGCGGCGGCTTCAGCACGATCGAACCGACACCGCCCTACCAGCTCGGGGTGCCCGGTACAAGCTGGTACAGCGCCGTGCAGTACCTAACGCCGATCGATTACCAGAACGTCGACGGGCTCGTTCTGCCGACCGCGTGGAGCTTCAACCCGACGCCTCAGGTCAGCCATGGTGTGGGTTCCGGACGCGCCGACCCCGACGTGTCCGCCGACGCCGACCCCTACTCGGGGTACCTGCTCTACGAGCCCTCGTTCACGACCGAATCACCACCAGAACCCCCCCTCCAGGGCGGCTGGGGCGGCACGAGCTTCGTCGCCCCGCAACTGAACGGCTCGACAGCCGTGATCGACTCCTTCCTCGGCCACAGGGTGGGCTTGTGGAACGCCGCGATCTACGGCTTCGCGGTGGGCTTCAACTCGCCGTTCACGCCGTTGGAACAGAGCGGCACCGGCAGCGACAACATCTTCTACACCGGCACGCCGGGCCTGCCGTACAACGAGGGAAGTGGACTCGGCTACCCCAACCTCGGCAAGCTGGCCCAAGACTTCGCCTTCGGCGGATGACGAGGCGTTAGCGAACCACCCCGGCGGCTCAACACCGGACCGCCGGGTGCAAAGCGACAGCGCGACCAAAGCCGGCCGCGACGGCGAGCCGGCCCGGGCTGCGCCGCATCGTTCGCGCCGCGGCAAACGTTGCCAACGCGGCCTCTCAGCGATCCTTCAGGAATTCGCCGAACGATCGGCGCAGCCCAGGCGCGCAACCCGAGACCACGCATCCCAGTTTCTCTTCGAGCTTTCTCAGGACGACGCCCCGCAGGCGTCGCCGCGAGCTAGCAAACAGATGACCGCGCACCGCAGATGGTGCGCTTCAAGAGACCGAGGGATTCCTCGTCTCCAGGAAAATCAACAGGAGGAACATCGGATGAAGGCGTCCCTTTCCAAGCGGCTGGCTGCCGCTGTCGTGGCCCTCGGTCTCGCCGGAGGGGTCTTTGGCCTCACCGCCGGGACCGCGCTGGCGACGACGCGCCCGAGCACCATCAAGGCCGGCGCGCCGTGCGCGAAGGCCAATCTCGGCAAGACGAAGACCGTCGGGAAGACGACGTATGTCTGCAAGAAGGTCGGTACGCACTACAAGTGGGAGAAGAAGTAGCTCACCACCGACCACGGTCGATTAGCAGTTGCGAGAACTCCGGCGCTTCAGCGCCGGAGTTCTCGCGTATCCCGCCGCGGGCGGGCTCCCCGCCACCACGGCGCGGAATCAAACGCCTCGTCTCGATCCGTGATATTCCTGGGCCATCCCTCGGTCATCGACGTTCTGTTTTGACGTGCGATGTCGGTTCGCCCTCTCGAGTCTCGACGCCGTGGCGCCGCTGATCGCTCAGCATCTGACCGCACGGCCCGTGCGCGACAACCTGACGACAAAGCGGGCCCCCGGTTCGGCGTTTTCCACCCAGACCTCACCGCCGTGGGCGGCAACGATCTCCCGGACGATGGCCAGGCCGAGGCCGGCCCCCGTGCCATCATGAGTCCGCGCCGAGTCCAACCTCGCGAAGCGCTCGAAGATCCGCTGGCGTTCGAACCAGGGGACGCCGGGCCCGTCATCGGTGACCGTGAGGTCGAAGAAATCCCCCCGCGGCGCGACGCCGAACTCGACCCGGTGGGCGGCGTAGCGCGCCGCGTTGTCCGCCAGATTCGCGACGACGCGCCCGAGCTGCGCCTCGTCGCCGCGTACGCGCGCGGCGCCCACCCCCGCGACAGATACCTCCAAGTTCCCGAGCACGCGGAGCCGATCGGCTTGGGCAAGGACGAGCTCGTCGAGATCCACGTCTGCGGGGCGCAGTTGCAGCATGCCCTCGTCGATGCGGGCGAGGGTGAGGAGATCCCCGACGAGCTGGCTCATCCGCTTGACCTCGAGGATCGATCCCTCGAGCAGGCCCGCACCCGCCGCGTCAGGATGCGCGACGACAACCTCGAGCTGGGCTTGCAACGCGGCCAGCGGATTGCGCAGTTCGTGCGAGACGTCGGCGACGAGCTGGCGTTGCCGGTCACTCGAGGCTTCAAGGCGCGTGAGCATCTCGTTCATCGTCCGTGCGAGCCGGCCGATCTCGTCGGTGACCGCAGGCTCCGGAACCCGACGGTGCAGATCCGTCGCCGAGAGCCCGGCCACCTCCGCGCGGATGATCTCCACTGGTCGGAGCGCCCAGCCCGAAAGGACCCACACCAGCACGCCGACCAACAGCGCGAGGATCGGCAGTCCGATGCCGAGCGACAGCTCGACGAGACCGATGGCGTGGTCGGCAGCACCGAGGGAATTCCCGACGAGGACTGTTCCCGAGAAATTCAGACTCTTGAAGCCGGCCGCGACAACGACGAATCGATTATCGAGATCGAGGTCGACGTGAGTGAAGCGCCGCACCCGGAGCTCGACGCCGGTCACGGTCGCGACCTTCCCCGGGGGCGGCGCGAGGTCGACCATGGCCGACTGGCCCGCGATGTTCCGGCTCGATCCGATGACGTCGCCGTTCTGGGCGACGACCTGCGCGGCCATTTCCTCGGCCGCGACCGGAAGGTATTCCGGCGCGAAGCCCCGCAGCGCCATGAACGACGAGATGTCCAGGGCGTCGGCTCGAGCGGCGTTGCCGGCGCTCTGATATAGCGAACCTCTGAGAAGTGAGAGGACCCCGAACGCGCTCAGCAGGAAGGCGACACCGACGATCAGCACCGAGACGGCTGCCGCGCGCACGCGCACCGCGCCGGACCAGCGCAGGACATGCAGCCCGTTCGATCTAGGCGCGTTTTTCATCCACCGCTAGCCGGTAGCCGAATCCCCGGACCGTCTCGATCGAGTGACGGCCGAAAGGGACATCGATCTTCTTGCGCAGGTAGCCGATGTACACCTCGACGATGTTCGCGTCCCCGTTGAAGGCGGGACCCCAGACCTTGCGCAAGAGATCTTCCTTCCCGATCGCCTCGCCCGGGGCTGCTAGCAGCGTCCCGAGCATGTCGAACTCGCGTCGCGACAGATCGACCTCGACGTTGCCGCGGGCACAACGGTGCGAACGGAGGTCAAGGAGGAGGTCTCCGGCGCGCAGGACATCCGAGTCACTCGTCGCGGTCTTGGCGCCGCGCCTGACGAGCGCGCGCAGGTGCGCAAGGAGCACGATGTAGGAGAAGGGCTTGGTGAGGTAGTCGTCCGCCCCAGCGTCGAGCGCCTCGGCTTGGTCCCATTCCCCGTCCTTGGCCGTGAGCATGAGGATCGGCGTCCAGATCGCCCGCGCGCGCAACCGCTGACAGATCTGAAAGCCGTTGACGTGCGGAAGAAGGATGTCACAGACGATGACGTCGAAGCTCTGCTCCTCCGCCAAGCGAAGCCCCTCGCTGCCGGTGCTCGCCGCCACGACGTCGTTGTCCTCCTCGGAAAGGCCGCGGCAGAGCGCCTCGCGCAGACCATCCTCGTCCTCGATGAAAAGAACCCGCATTGAACCCTGCGCTCACCTCTCGCGGCGAGCCGCGGCGCCCGCCGGTGCCGAGGTCATCGAAGATCCCCGGGAGGTTGCCGCGCTGCCCGGGAACGAGTCGGCACGATGAACGTGGTGCTCGACAGTATCGACGATTGCCGCGAGGTAATCCGGCGCGTTCTGCGGGTCAGGCTTGGCGGAGAGCCGTTGGAAGGCGCCGAAGAGCCTGTCCGGCAGTCCCCGGACTTCCAAAGACCGTATCCGTCCGGATGGGCTGACGTACTCCCAATCCAGATGGGCAAGTGCGGCGTAGAGGGCGACGGCGGCATGCTCGGCGAGCTGGCGACCGCCGTCTAGGAACCGCTGAGACGACGGACCTATCGGAGGAGGAGTCTCGGAAGCCCTCGACGCTCGGCCAGCGAGGACGAGACGCGTCGGCGCCGAGCCCAGGCGCTCGGACGCGCCGCCGAGTACCGCCGCCACATGGAGATCGGCGGAGAAATCGATCTTGCCTGCGTCACATGTCCCGAACGGGACGACGATGGTGTCGCTGCACTCCAAGAGGAGCTCGGGACAGGTGAGGTCGAGCATGTCGCCCCGGACGACCCTCACCGCGAGCCGGGACGGCCATTGAACAGGATCGCGGACGATCGCGGTGAGCTCCAAGGCGCGCGCGGCCGCTTTGCCGAGGATCGACAGACCGAGGGGGCTGTCCGCTGCCAGGACGGTGACGCGTCTCAAGACGACCCGGATTGTTGTGGATCGCGCGCGGCGCTCCGGCGACGGGCACCCGGCCCTGAGCGGTCGGTTCGGCGATGGAACACGGTCATGGGTTTGGCCGAATCTTGAAGAGATGAACTGCCAGCTAGGCGCGTCATGGCACCGCGAGGAACCTATCGGAAGCGCTCCGGGGCAAACAGGACAGTCGGCGTTCGCTGCCGGGCAATTCCTTAGCATTTTCTCAGCCAGACAGGGCATCCCGAGAGTCCCTGTACGAGTCGTCCCCGTCTTTGAGGTAGCCCTTTGAGAGCTTGGCGCTTGCTGGGGCCGACAGTCGGAGGAGGGCTTCCCCCGCACCGCGGTGAGCACTTGCGGCGGGCGACTCCGAGCTGTCGGGCGCTCGTCTTGATCCCGAGTCGCTCGGCAAGTAGAGCCGACGAATCTCGGCCCAGTCGTCCACTTTGATCATCTCCTTCCTCCCCGGCGGGCGATAGGGCCAGGCTCCGCGCTCCAGCACCGTCAGTGGTGGATCACCGAGGAGGGGTCAAGATTCGAGCGGTGATAAGTGGTCAGTACCCAACCGTTGGCGACACCTACTTCCCCGTCGACTGGACGGCAGCGACGAGACCTGGCGCGGCCTGACCACCGACCAGTCGGCTGCCCCCTGGCGCGAGGATGCGCTGGCAAAGACGGCATCGTCCCTAGCCCGGGAGGGGGCATTCCGGCACATTCGGGCCTTCGAAGGTCCGCGCGGGTGGGTGAACGACCCCACACCGCCTCCGGAAGCTCGACTCGTTCCTCTCCAACGGGCGTCAACATCGTCCGTGGATGCAACGGCCGGGCGGATCAGCCGGTCGATCTCCCAGGTGTCGTAGCCGTCGGCGCTCGGCCGCAAGTGGTCCTCTTCCCACGTGCTCAGCGCGGCCGTATTGCCGAGGACGAGGTCCAGCTCCCGGTCAGGCGTCTCGCGTCGCCATCCGCCAAGCGCCGGCGACCGACCAGACGACGATCCAGCCGACGATGACGGCGACCATCGCCCAGGTGGGCATGGGAGGAATCTGCAGCACCCCGCGGGCCCCGAAGAGCACCCTGCCGCCGCCGCCCAAGCTTCCGGCCAGTCCGGCCGGTCGGAGCTGGTCCATGGCGACACCGACGATCAAGCGCTGGCCGTCGAGGAAGTACGGGATCGCGACTCTGACGAGGATCGGCGTGATGATGATCTCGAGAACGATCATGAGGATCGTGGAAAGCGTCCGCTGACCGGTGAGCGAGCCGAGACCGAGGCCGACGAGGAACCCGATCGCCACCTCGAGCTCGATCCACAGCCCGATCTTGGCCATCTCGTTGTCCGGCGGGTACGTGGCCGCGGGCTCCGCGTCGAGGTAGTCACCGTAGATCGCGGGCAGGTCGCGGTCGATGATCCTGGTGCCGGCTTGGGCGGAGGCCGGTCCCACCCCGAAGGCCATGTCCGCCTGCCTGGAGTTCTTCAAAAGGAAATTCTTGAGCTGGGTCTCGTTGAGATGGACCGGGACGACGAGGCCGTTGTAGTTGATCGACGTCGCCGGGGGGGTTCCCGCGAAGTCGGTCACCAGGCACACGAAAAGAAAGGCCACCGCCACGAGCGGCAGCACGATGGACAGTCCGGCGGGGATGCGCGCGAGGTAGAGCGAGAGCCGTGACCGCCCCGTGATCACGAGGTGTCGGAAGACGCCCGCGACGAGGTCGGTCGTTCCCGCCGACGCCCCGAGCGTCGCGGCGATGATGAAGCCGAACTCGGCCATCGGATTGCACAGGGCGGCGAAGACGGTTGGGCTCCCCGCCGGGCCGTAGCTCCGCGGGTCGACGGCGTGGAAGAGCAGCCGCAGGCCGAGGACGAGGACCGGCAGGCCGACGGTGAGCAGAACGACGACGACCATAAGCCCCCGCCGTCGCCGCAGCTCGAGCTGCTTCGTCGCGATCAGGTCCCACGTCGGGAGCCACGAAGCGGTGCCGCCCGGGACGCGACCCCGGATCCGCCACCGACCCCGGAAAGCCGGGGGCCCGGGTGCCGGGGCCGGTCCCGCGACGGCGGCGTGGAGGTCGTCCGTCATGCGTGGTCCCCGAAACGGCTCGTCACCGACAAGAACCAATCCTCGAGCGTCGTTCGCACCTCTCGGAGGCTGTAGACGGTGATCCCGGCCTCAACCAGGCGGCGGTTGATCTCGGCCACCGCCTCCCGGCCCGAGTCCGCCCGCAGGGTGATCGTCAGGCCCGTTCCGCTGTCGGCCGCGGACAGGGCGATACCCGCCTCTTCGATGACGCGGGCGGCCGAGGCGGACTCGTCACAGTCCACCTGCACGACAATGTCGGCCGTGCCGTGCAGGAGCTCGTCGATCGGGCCCTGGCGGATCACGCGGCCGCGGTCGACGATCGCCACGGCGTCGCAGGTGCGCTCGACCTCGTCGAGGAGGTGCGACGAGAGCATCACCGTTCGTCCCTCGCCGACGAGGACCTTGATCATCGTCCGCATGCTCGCCATGCCGGCGGGGTCGAGCCCGTTCATCGGCTCGTCGAGGATGAGAAGTTCCGGGTCGCCCAGAAGACACGCCGCCACCCCGAGGCGTTGGCGCATCCCCATCGAGTACGAGGCCACCTTGTCGTCCGCCCGCTCGGTGAGTCCCACCCGGGCGAGACCCGTTCCGATCCGTCCGTCGGCACCGTCTCCCCGCGCGGCGGCGAGAAGCGTCAGGTTCTCCCGTCCCGTGAGGTGGTCGTGGAACCGGGGCTCGTCGACTATGGCGCCGACACGCGCGAGGGCCCGGCTGCGCTCGCGCGGGACGGGGATGCCGAGCAGCGCCATCGTGCCACCGTCGGCCCGCGTCAGTCCGAGGAGCGTCCGGATGAGCGTCGTCTTGCCGGCTCCGTTCGGCCCGAGGTAGCCGAAGGCGCACCCCCGCGGCACGAGGAGCTCCACGTCATTCACGGCGATGGTCGGGCCGAAGCGCTTCATGAGCCCGTGGGTCTCGACGGCCAAGTCGCCGCCCTCGCCCGCCGACGCCGGGACGGCGCGCCACTCAGGGGCGACGTCTGCTCGGTCCCCTCCGTTCGGGGAGGCCCGGCTCGTGCCGGCGGTCTCCGTCGGGCCGACCGGGCCGGCCCGGGGCGGCCCCGACGACGGCGGGTGCTCGGCGAGAGCAGGGCCCCCGGCCCCCGCGGCCGGGGGCGCGGCCGCCGGACCCGACGGCGCCCCGTGCTCGCGACCGAAGGCGGATCCCGGGTCGGCGCCGTGGCCCCGGGCGTCTCGTCGCGCGCCCAGGCGGACGAAAACGAAGATCGCGGCGACGATGAGGATGAGGATGAGCAGCAAGAACGCGCCGTGGTGCCCGCGACCCGTCGCCGCCAGGATCAGCATTGCCCCGGACGATGAGTTCACGCGGTTACGGAACCGGTCATCTAGGGCGCGAGTGTTCCGTCGGCGACTGCCTGTGCGGTTCCGCGAATCGTCTGGCCGCGCTCCGTCGCGGACTTTTCAATGAAGGCGAACGCCTCGGGTTCGGTCATGTTGTGGTCATCCATCAACGTGCCCTTGGCGCGGTCCACGGCGAGGCGCGTCTCCCGGCGCTGGGCGAGGCCGGCCTCGTCGTCGCCGAGCGAGGCGAACTCGGCCTCGAGCGCCTGGACCTCGGCGAAGCGACCGAGGGCGACCTCGATCGCCGGCAGGAGTTCCTCGCGCTGGAACGGTTTCACGAGGTAGGCCTGCGCGCCGGCGTCACGGGCGCGCTCGATGAAGTTGCGTTCGCTGAAAGCGGTGAGGATGACGACCGCGGTCCGCACCGACGAATGGATCGCGGCAGCGGCCTGGAGCCCGTCCATGCCGGGCATCTTGATGTCGAGGATGACGAGGTCGGGTCGCAGCCGACGAACGAGCTCGACGGCTTCGTCGCCGCGGCCGGTCGAGCCGACGATCGCGAAACCCTCCTCCTCGAGGATCTCGCACAGGTCGAGTCGCACGACAGCCTCATCCTCGGCGATCACCACGCTCCTGGCCACTTGTCACCCCCGTTCAACTCGTGCTGACATCCCGCGGAACCGGTTTCCCCCGCGTCTCTCGCGCTTCCGCCCGGCTTCGCCTCTCGGGACCGGAGGTTAGACGAGCAGATCGCCGATCAACTCATCCTGGGCCCGCTCGAGCTCGGCGATTTCCCGGAGCGCGGCGTCGCGGGTGCGCGCCATCTGGTCGGCGTGGCGTTGCGCCTCCGCGCTCGCCTGCAGGGCGAGCGGGGTCTCCGCGACCACGGCTCGCAACTTCGCCTCGTCGGCCTGCTCACTGAGCGCGTCGAACTGCGCCTCGATCACTTCGAGCTCGGCGCGCGCCCGGTGGAGCCGCGCCGAGACGTCGAAGAGCCGCCGCTCGGTGCGTTGGCGGCGATCGGTGAGACCAGGCCGCATCGCGGGCAGTCTACGACGGGTGGAAGACCCTCTTCCTCGCGGTCGCGGCCGCGACCGCCTCGGCGTCGACCTCGACGCCGAGGCCCGGTCCCGTCGGCACGGGCAGTTCCCCGGCGACGAGTTCAACGGGCGCGGTGATGTCGGGACGGAAGTAGCGACCGGAAGCGCCGAGATCGCCCGGCAGATCGAAGCCGCCGAGGGCACCGAGGGCGGTTGCGGCCGCGCGTCCGATCCCCGCCTCGAGCATCCCGCCGACCGCCAGGTGCACGCCCGCGGTGACGCATCGGTCGTGGACGCGGACGCCGGCGCGGATCCCACCGAGACGGGCCAGCTTCACCGACACACCGGCGCAGGCGCGCGCCGCGAGCGCGGCCTCGAGCGCCGCCAACGAGTCGATTGACTCATCGAGAATGACCGGGGTCGCGGACTCGGCGACAAGTCGCGCCGCGCCCGCGAGGTCACGGGGCGGGAGCGGTTGTTCGATGCCCGCGAGCCCGAGGGCGTCGATCGCCGCCAGCGCGGCCCGGTGATCCCGGTTGGACAGGTCATACGAGCCGTTGGCGTCGGCGACGAGGGCCACATCGGGCAGCTCGCGGCGCACGGCGGCGAGCGGCTCCACGTCACGGCCCGGTGCGATCTTCAGCTTCACGCGCCGATAACCATCCGCGACCGCGGCGCGCGCCGCGGCAACAACCGAGGAGGTGGCACCGAGCCCCACCGTCGCACCGGCCGGGATCGCCCAACGGGTGACGCCGAGGGTTGCGGCGAGGGACCGTCCGGCCGAGCGCAGTTCGGCGTCGGTCAGCGCCATCTCAACCGCGGATTTCGCCATCGAATTGCCCGGCACGACGTCCAGACGCAACAGCGCCTCAGCGGTACTACCGAGCGCGGCGGTCCGGCCGTCGCCGAAGAGCAAGGGGATGAGACCTTCGGCGAGCGCGACCTCCGCCCCGTCGGCGTACTCATCGGCGTAGTTCGGTTCGGCGAGAGCGTCGCACTCTCCCCAGCCCTCGGCGTCGTCGGTCTCGACGCGCACGAGGAGGAGGGGGCGGTGCCGATGCGTGCCGCCTGCCGTCCGCAGTGGCGTCACGAGCTCGAGCTCGAGCCGGCGAAGCTCGACCGCTGCAATTCTCACCACACGAGGATCGCGCGTCAGGAAACGACCAAGCCCGGATCGATAACCTGGAATCGTCGGTCGGCGGCCGTGGTCGTCGGGCCTGGATGGCGGAATGGTAGACGCGGCGGCCTCAAAAGCCGCTGTCCGCAAGGGCGTGCGGGTTCGAATCCCGCTCCGGGCACACGTGTGATGTCGCGAGACACAGTTCGCACCTGTCTCGCGACATCGTTCCTCATTCCTGCAGCCGTTGATAGTCCCGCGTCGGATCGAGCGTCAGTTCACGCAGCAGCTCGCCGTCCTCGGTGACGACGCGCACGTCGAGCTCG
>DASPQJ010000042.1:0-39036 GCA_035625025.1 Acidimicrobiales bacterium | reverse complement strand
TTCGGGGGGGATCGCGATGGTGAAGCGGCCGAAGCCAAGCCCTGACGACCCGGTTCCGGCTCTCCCGCGGGACGAGGTCGAGCGCCTCTGCATGCGGAACCTGCTCGAGAACCCGGACGAGCGGGTCTATTTCAAGGATCTCGAGAGCCGTTTCCTCTTCGTGAGCCGGGGGTGGATGGACGGCGAGGCCCCGGGGTGGTCGGTCGAGGACGTCCTCGGCAAGACGGACTTCGACATCTTCAGCGAGCCGCACGCCGTGGCGGCCTTCGACGACGAGCAGCGCATCATCCGGACCGGCGAGCCGATCGTCGGCAAGGTCGAGCGCGAGACCTTCCGGGACCGCCCCGACGTCTGGGTCTCGACGACGAAGTTCCCCCTCACGGACGGCGCGGGCCAGATCATCGGCACCTTCGGGATCTCCCGGGACGTGACCGCCCAGATCGTCGCCGAGCAGGCGCTCACCTTCCAGTCGCTCCACGACGCCGTGACGGGGCTGCCGAACCGGGTGGCCCTGCGGGACCGGCTCTCCCAGGCCCTCGCCCTCCTCGAGCGCCAGCCGGGGCGGCTGGCCCTTTTCTTCGTCGACCTCGACAACTTCAAGACGATCAACGACTCCTTCGGCCACGAGACGGGCGACAAGGTCCTCGTCGAGGTGGCGCGGCGCCTGACGGGCACGGCCCGGCGGGCCGACACCGTCGCCCGGCTCGGCGGGGACGAGTTCGTCATGCTCTGCACCGGGCTGCGGGGGGACGACGACCCCCGGGTCCTCGGCGACCGGGTGGTCCGGGCGGTCGGCCGGCCCTACGTCGAGGACGACCTCGACCTGTCGATCACCGCCAGCGTCGGTGTCGTCCTCACCGGCGACCCCCTCGCCGACCCCGGCGAGCTCCTGCGGGACGCCGACATCGCCATGTACCGCGCCAAGGACGCCGGCAAGAACTGCTTCCAGGTCTTCTCGCCCTCCCAGCGGGACCGGGTGCTCGCGAACCACGCCCTCGAGGCCGAGCTGCGGGAGGCCCTCGACGCCTCCCAGCTCTTCCTCCTCTACCAGCCGCTCTTCTCGATCGAGGACCGCTCCCTGCGGGGCGTCGAGGCCCTGGTGCGCTGGAACCACCCCACCCGGGGCGTCGTCCCGCCGCTCGAGTTCATCCCGCTCGCCGAGGAGCGGGGCCTCATCACCCGGATCGACGGCTTCGTCCTCGACGAGGCCTGCCGCCAGCTCGCCGCCTGGCTGGCCGAGGGCGGCTGGGCCGAGGACTTCACGATGGCGGTGAACATCTCCGGGCGCGAGTTCCTCGACCCGCATTTCCCCGAGCGCGTCGGACAGGTGCTTGCCGAACGCGAGCTCGATCCCGCGCGGCTCTGCCTCGAGATCACCGAGACCGCCTTCTTGGGCGAGGCCGGCAGCATCGAGGCGACTCTGGGGGCGCTTTCGGCCCTCGGGGTGCGGATCGCCCTCGACGACTTCGGGACGGGCTACTCGACGCTGTCGCACTTGCAGCGCCTGCAGGTCGACATCTTGAAGATCGATGGAAGCTTCGTCGAACACATCGGCCGGAGCGCTCGAGACCGTGAGATCGTCGGCGCCGTCACGGCGATGGTCCACGCCCTCGGCATGTTGGTCGTGGCCGAGGCCATCGAGACCGCCGAGCAGCTGAACGAGTTGTCGTTCCTCCAGTGCGACGTCGGCCAGGGCTTCCTGTTCTCCCGACCGATCGCGCCCGAAGCTGTCGCCGAGCTCCGGCGGGTCGCACCGTTGCCCGCCCCGACGGCGCGGCCCGATCGTTGGGCGAGCAGGATGATCGCCAAGCACGTCGCAAGCTAGCTGTACTCGCCAACTGACTCGGGCAGGACGCGCCACTGAGGCCGCTCCAGTGCCGCGTCAACCAACGTTTGCCCTGTTGGGGATCGTCTGCCCAGTGTCTGACGCTCGACCCAGCCAAGACCGGCAGATGCAGTGCTGTCGTGGCAGGGGGACACCCCTGGCCCGGACCCGCCTCCTCGCACGCCGGCCGGGGGGAGTGCCGAAGAGACGATGATGTTGGACCTGGCGAACGAGACCGGCGAGATCGACCTCGGCATGGGGGACCTACGTGCGGTCGCCCAGTATGCCGCTGCGAGTGCGCAGGAAGTCCTGAGGATCTTCGAGCACGCGCGTCCAGGGGATTCTCGCCCTCGCGACGCCGCATGGCCGTTCGCCCGAGGTGGTGCGCGCCCCAAGGCCCTTCGGGATGCCGCGTGGGCGGCGATGAGGGCGGCACGGAAGGCAGACACCCCCGCAGCCGGCGATGCGGCGAGAGCAGTCATGTGTGCGCCGTCCTCGGCATACCTGCACCCACTGGCCCGCTCCCACCAGGTCAAGCTGATCCTCAGCGCCGTCACCTAACGCGGCTCGGGCGCTGCAGCGCTCCGCTGACGACGACCGAGGGGTTGGCGACGAGCACATTGAGCACGCGCGTCGGCGGGCCACGCCAGCGGTCCTCGAGGTGCTCAAGCGCCATCCCGTAGCGCCCCAAAAGGGAGGGCGCGTCGGGGAGCTGCGGCGCGCCTTGGACGCGGCTCTCCGCGGCAGCTCCTGAGGGCCGGGGAAGATGCAGGCGGGACAGCCGCCACACGTTGGTTGACGCAGCACCAGCTAGCTCGGTGAGTTGCTGGGTGAGGGTGTCCGTGGCCCACCGTCGAAA
This sequence comes from Acidimicrobiales bacterium, assembly GCA_035625025.1. Classification (GTDB taxonomy): domain Bacteria; phylum Actinomycetota; class Acidimicrobiia; order Acidimicrobiales; family Bog-793; genus Bog-793. Next base: position 36,352 of record DASPQJ010000042.1, on the reverse strand, counting down.
GTGGTCGGATGTCCAGCCGCGGTCATGGACCAGGAGCCGGTAGATCTCGGGGGCCATGATGGCGTGCACGATGTCGGCGGCTTCTCGTTCACTGAGACCCGGCCGGAGGGCCCGTCTTCGGTGGAATGCTCGCACAACGTGTCCTTGGCCTTGGTCGCGTTGTTGGCGGAGGGTGCCAAGGAATGTGGCGGCTTCCGGGTCGGCGTCGGCGGCGCGGCTGAGGAGGTTGCAGACGTCGCTCGTTCGTTCATTGATGGCGGTCGTCCTGGCGGCGAAGCCTGCGAAGACCGCGTGGGAGTCCTGCCCGTCGAGCAGTTTGGCGTCGTTAGGGCGGTTTTGGACCGCGACCGGCTGATCGTCTCCGGCGATGGACCGGTCGAGCAGGACCTTGAGGATCCCGAGCTTGGACGAAAACAGCCGGGACACGGTCGGTTCGGGTACGTCGGCGGCGCGACTGATTGCCGCGATGGTGGTGGCAGCGTACCCGTGTTCGAGGAACTAGCTGGGCGCTGTGTCGACGACGGCCCGGCGTGCGAGTCCGGTTCGGGCCTGGCCGCTGCGTGGCGACGGCCGTTTGACGTCCTCCAAACTATTTCGATATGTATCGCCCTCGAATCGAGAGAGCAACCATCGCGATCGTCGGGAGGAGTGCGGACAGTGAAGACCATGACCTGTCAACAACTCGGCGGACCCTGCGACGTCGCGCACCACGGCGCGAGCGCCGACGACGTGATCAAGGCCCAGGACCGTCACCTCAAAGATGCGGTCGCCGGCGGTGACATGACACACGAGAACGCGTTGAAGGCGATGAAGGGCCGTTGGCGGCACCCCAAGACGTCCATGAGCTGGTACAAGAGGGTCAAGGACGCCTTCGCTGCATTCCCCGAGGACTGAACCGCCATGCCGATGCCGAAACGGGCGAACGCCGACGACTACTTCGCACAGCTGTCCGACACCGAACGGCCGCACCTTCAAGCCCTCCGGAGGCTGAGCGTGGATGCCGACCCGAAGGCGCGCGAGGAACTGAGATGGAACCTCCCGGTCTACGTCCGAGGCGAGCGGGCGAACCTGTGGATGCTCCAGAACTTCAAGAGGCATTGCTCACTTCGATTCACTCCGGAGTTCTTCGCCACCCAGAGGTCGGCCGTCGAGGCCGCTGGCTTCGAGACTGGCGAGGGCTTCGTCAAGCTCCCCTACTCACAGCCCCTACCGACCAAACTCCTCAAGGCCCTGATGAGGGCACGTATTCGCGACTACGAAGCAACCGGCGCCTGACCAACAAGACGCCGCAGATCGCGCCTGCCGCTCGTCCGCGACCAAATCGCCCGTCACAGGACCAGGAGGGCGGGAGATCCGCCGACTCGACGGAGGTGAGGGAGTCCCCCGGGTCCTTGGTGCTATCCGGGCGGACGGGGCGACGGCCCGGCCGATTCCTCCTCGCCGGGAGTGACGACGGTGAGCCCGGACGCCGCCGCGTGGGACCAATCGTCGTCGACGAGCACGACGTCACGTCCGACTCCGGCGAGCAAACTGGTGGCGATCGTGGCGCGGTAGCCACTGGCGCAGTGGATGGCGAGGCGGCCTTCGGGGAGGTCGTCGAGACGCATGAGGATCTGGGGTACCGGGACGTGGAACGAACCCGTGAGGTGGCCGGCGCGGCGCTCCTCTTCGTGGCGCACGTCAATGACGACGAGGCCCGAAGCGGCCGCGAGTCCGGCGAAATCGAGGACGGGGTAGCTGTGGAGCGGCTCCCCCGTTCCAAGGTCCCGTATCGCGCCGACCGCCGCGCCGACGGGACGGTCGATTCCGATGCGGACGAGCTGCCGTTGCGCGGCGGCGACATCCCGTTCGGTCTCGCCGATCAGGGTGAGAGGGGCACCCCAGGGGGCTAGCCAACCGAGGTAGGTCGAGAAGGAGACGTCGAGCGGAAAGCTCGTTGAGCCGGCGAGATGAGCGCGCGCGAACGCGGCCCCGGATCGCAGATCGACGACCCACTCGCCGGCGCCGATCCTTCGGTGCAGCTCGCCGGGATCGACCCGCCCGATCGGCGACAGGTCCGCTGGCGTCGGGCCTTGACGGTTGCGCGGCCCCATGTGGGCGTAGTAGGCGGGGTAGGCCGTCAGACCGGCGACGAGTCGCCTGACGAAATCGTCTTCGTTCTCGCTCGCGAAAGCGTCGTTGCGGGCTCGTTCGACGCCGATCGTGCTCGTGCTCGCATCGGCCATCTTTCCCGAAGAGCAGAAGCTCCCGAAGCCGTGCGTCGGATAGACGGGGACGTCGTCGGAGAGCAAGTCGCTGAGGCGCCGGGCCGATCGGTACTGCAGACGGGCGAGCTTCTCGGTGTGCTCGGCGCCGAGGAGATCGGTGCGACCGACGCTGCCGTAAAGAAGGGCGCCCCCGGTGAACACGGCCGGGGCGGATCCGTCGTCAATGACGTAGGCGACGTGCTCGAAGGTGTGTCCGGGCGTCGCGACGACGCGCACGCGCAACCGACCACTGGTGAGTTCGTCCCCGTCGGTCACGTCGTGTCGTTCGAAGGGAAGCCTCTCCGCGGTCGACACGAGGTACGTCGCGCCCCTGCGACGGGCGAGTTCCAGCCCTCCTGAGACGTAGTCGTTGTGAACGTGGGTCTCGGCGACGAACGCGCAGCGCAGACCGTGCGCGTCAAGCAGCCCTTCGATGCGGTCGATGTCGCGCTGCGGGTCGACAACGACTGCGGTCTCGCCGGCGTGGGCGACGTAGCTGCGGTCGCCTAGCTCGGGGGTGGCGACGACTTCAACGCCGATCACGTCGGATCCTCCTGGCTCGGCCCTGGGGCAACGGTAACGTGAGTTGTCGCAGAATCTGCCGGGGCCAATCCGAGAAGAGCATGTCCCAGCGTCGTCGGTACGCTCCGCGCCGGACGGCGCGACGCGAGACGGTGTGACGAAGCCGAGTTGCGAAAGATGGTGTCGCAAAGGTGGGCAGGTGAGCATCCCCAAGACCGCCGAGTCGCCTTCTTTGTCTGGTGATCCGGGGCGCGCGATCGACCGACTGCGCGCCACCTACCGGAGCGGCGCGACCCGAACGCTGTCGTGGCGACGTACCCAGCTCGCTCGGTTGCGTCATCTCGTCACGGCGGGGGAGTCCCGGCTGACGGCGGCCCTCAGCACCGACCTTGGTAAGCCGGCACACGAGGGATGGCTGACGGAGCTCGCTTTCGTCACGAGCGAGATCGACCACGCGATGCGGCATCTCGCCCGGTGGATGCGCGACGAGCGGGTGCGCGTACCGCTCGTGCTGCAACCCGACCGGGCGCGCGTCCGGCGCGAACCGCTCGGTGTCGTGCTCGTCGTCGCGCCCTGGAACTACCCGGTCCAGCTCTCGCTGGCGCCGTTGGTCGGCGCGCTCGCGGCGGGCAACTGCGTCGTCGTCAAGCCGTCCGAGTTCGCCCCCGCCACGTCTGGCGCGCTCGCCGCGCTGGCGGCGGAGCACCTCGACGAGGGGGCGGTCACGGTGCTCGAGGGCGGGCCGGAAGTCGTCGGTGCCGCGCTCGAAGCGGGGGTTGACCACGTCTTTTTCACCGGCAGCGAAACGACCGGCCGGCTCGTCCTGCAGGCCGCGGCGCGCTCGTTGACCCCGGTGACGCTCGAACTCGGGGGTAAAAACCCGGCAATCGTCGTCGCCGATGCCGAACTCGGCGTCGCGGCGCGTCGGATCGCCTGGGGACGTTTCCTCAACGCCGGCCAGACCTGCGTTTCGACCGACTATGTGCTCGTCGAACGTGCCGTCGAAGAGCGGTTTCTCGCAGCGCTCCGGACCGCGATCGGCGAGTTCTACGGGTCCGATCCCCGCTCGAGTCCCGACTACGGGCGCATCGTCAACGACCGCCACTTCGCGCGGCTCGCCGATCTCCTCGCCACCCACGGCGGCGAGGTCGTGCTCGGCGGGACGACGGACCGCGCGACACGGTTCATCGCCCCGACGGTCGTGCGCGATCCGTCGTGGGATTCGCCGCTCATGGCGGAGGAGACCTTCGGCCCCATCCTGGCGGTGGTCGGCGTCGAGGACCTCGAGGACGCGTTGGCTCGCGTCACCGCCCGGCCGGATCCGGTCGCGCTCTACGTTTTCTCGGCGAGCCGACGCACCGTGCGTGCCGTGCTTGAGCGGACCCGTTCAGGCGGCGTCGCCGTCAACGGGACGGTGCGACAGATCGCGGTGGCGGAGCTGCCCTTCGGCGGAATCGGCCGCTCCGGGATGGGTGTCTATCACGGCCGGGCGGGCTTCGAACGACTGAGCCAGCCGCGCGCCGTACTCGTCAGTCCGCGGCGTTTCGACCTGGGGGTCGTCTATCCGCCGTATCGGCCGGCGAAGACCCGGTTGCTGCGGCTCGCCCAGCGCTGGACCAAGCCGGCCCGTTGAGCTCCGCCACGCGGAGACATGCGGGGTCCGGTCAAGGAGTGATCGTGATCGCGCCAGGGATCTTTGCTGTCGTGTTGAGGACTATCTCCACCCACGTCCGTCCGGGTTGGAGCCCGACGGGCTGACCGCGCAACGACGTGAAAGTCGTCGGCGCATCGAGCGCGGCGCGGTGCCAGATGACTGGGATTTCCTCGCCGTTGCGCAGGACCCAGCCCTTACCGGTCCCGACGGTCTGGCTCTGGATGTCGCCGGAACCGCCGATGCTCTCGATGTATGGACCGATGGTGTAGTTGACGATCTGGACCACGATGTTCGTCGTCGAGACCGGTTGACCGTTGAGCGCGTCGGTGTCAGGCACACCCGCGTAGGTGTGATCCCACACGCCCATCGAGGGATTCCACTTCCAGACGACATCGGTTCCCGCGGAGAAGTCGATCTCGAGCGTCGAGGCGGTCTTTGCCCCGCTCGGCAGCGAGGCGGTGTAGGTGAAGATCGGCCGCGGCGCCCGTCGTGGCGGAAACAGGTGCCACAGCGCTTCTGTGGACGCATAGGTGGCGTCGGGCATCGTCCGGGCCGGGTTCTGGTGGAAGGCGCTGTAGTGGACGAACTCATTCGCGTTGTCGATGAAGCGCTTGGAGGCGACCGTGTCCTGGTTGGGCTGGACACCTCCGGCGTAGGCGAGCTCGACGTGGTGGAAGACCGCGAGTATGTGCCAGTCGACCCAGCGGACCGATCGGATCGGTCCGACCACCGGGGAGTCGTAGCACTGGAAGACGGCGATGTAGCGCTGGATCCCGCCCTCGGCGGGGGTGTCGTAGACGATGTCGGCTTCTTCCAGTCCGCTCTGGGGTCGCGCCGCCGGCTCGTTCCCGATCTTTACGGCGAGCGCTTCCCGATGGGGCGCGACTCCCCCGGGCGCGGGCAGATCGGTGAGGGGACACTTCGTCGCCGGGAGCGCCGGCTCGGTGACGCGCCGGCTGGTGGCGCTCTTCGAGCCCTTCGAGGGCGAGGGCTGCCGGGTGGCGGCGATCGCCGCCACCGCCGCGATGACGAGGAGGACGACGATCCCGGCCGCAATGACGTGACCCTTTCTGATGCTGCCGAGGTAGGCGCGCAGGCTCATCTGGCGGCGACGCGACTTGCGGCTGTGTTTGGGCACGGGTTGCACGGTAGCTGCTGGCGCGCGCCGGGTGTTGGCAATCGATCGCCGTTAGCCGCCAGACGCGGGCGCCGCGCGTGTGACGCGAAAACGACGGACCTTCGCCGAAACGCCTAGGCGAGCACCTCTTCGAGCGCGAGGTGATCGAGGCCGTGCGCCTCGGCGACGGGGGCCGACACCAGTCGGCCGCCGACCGCGTTGAGACCGAACGCCAGGGCGCGGTCCTCGCGCATCGCCTCCTGCCAACCGAGATCGGCGATCGCCATCGCGTAGGGGAGCGTCGCGTTCGTGAGTGCGTGGGTCGAGGTGTGCGGCACCGCGCCGGGCATGTTGGCGACGCAGTAGAAGAGGGAATCGTGGACGCGGAACGTCGGCTCGGAGTGCGTCGTCGGCCGCGTCGATTCGAAACAGCCGCCCTGGTCGACCGAGATGTCGACGAGGACCGACCCCGGCACCATCGCGGCGACGAGCTTGTCGCTCACGAGCCGGGGCGCCCGCGCCCCGACGACGAGGACGGCTCCGATGACGAGGTCGGCGTTGAGACAGGCGTCCTCGATCACGTGCTCGCTCGAGGCGAGCGTCGTGAGCCGACCCTGGTAGACGGCATCAAGGGCGGCAAGCCTGGCGAGATCGCGATCGATCGCCACGACCTCGGCGTGCATGCCGACGGCGATCGCGGCGGCGTTCGACCCGGCGACGCCGGCGCCGATGACGACGACTCGGCCGGGCCGGACACCTGGGACACCGCTGAGGAGGACACCCCGGCCACCCGCCGGACGTTGCAGATGCGCCGCACCCGTGATCGTCGCCATCCGCCCGGCGATCTCGCTCATCGGCGCGAGCAGCGGGAGCGCGCCGGTGGGGAGCCGGACCGTCTCGTAGGCGATCGCCGTCGTGCGGCTGTCGAGGATCGCCTGGGTGCATTCGCGGTCCGCGGCGAGGTGGAGGTAGGTGAACAGGACGAGGTCGTCGCGCAGGCGGTGAAACTCCTCGGCGACGGGCTCTTTCACCTTGCACACGAGCTCGGACTGGTCCCAGAGCTCGTCCGGGTCGTCGACGATTCTGGCGCCGACGCGGGTGTAATCGGCGTCGGGGAGGGACGATCCCTCGCCGGCCGAGCGTTCGACGAGGACGGCGTGGCCGTGGGCGACGAGCTCGCGAACGCCGGCCGGCGTCATCGCGACACGGTTCTCGCCTTCTTTCAGCTCTCGCGGCACCCCGACGCGCACGGCGTCCATTGTCGCAAAGCGGCCCACCCGTCACGTGACGGGACTGTTGGCCGCAGCCTGGTGGTGACGATCTTTCGGGCGGGGTGAACCCGGGTGCGACTACGGCGTCGGGTCGAGCGCTTCGAGAAGGGTTCGCGTCTCGACGGAGGGTTCGCCGGCACCGAGTCGTTCCAGGGCCCGTTCGAGCTCGGAGAAAGCGCCGCGCACGCCGTCGGTGTCGTTCTCGCTGGCGGCGGTCGCCATGAGGTCACGGGCGAGGATCTCGGAGTTCGCGGCGCCGAACTGACCGCGCGCGATCGCCCAGCGGGCAAGCTGGGGTCGATTGGCCGCGAGCGCGAGCGCGACGAGATGGTGCGCCCCGTCGACGATCTCCGCGGAGATGAGCTCGTCAAGGCCCTCGGCGCTGAACCACGAGTAGCCGGTCGCGATCGCGCTGAGGGGCGATCCCTCGAGGAGGCCGAGCGCGCCGACGAGGAGATCCTCCGCCGTGGCGGGCTCGGCGAACGGCGCGGAGGCGAAGGCGCGCCGTGCCCGGATGAGGTCGCAGGTGACTGCGGGGTCGAGAACGAACTCGTCCTGGCGCCGGACGAGGAGCGCCCTGCCGCCTGGGCCGTGTCCGAGGGTGGCGCGCGCCGCGCGGGCAACAGTGTCGGTCCGGACTTGCCGCGCGTCGCTTTCGGAACGGGAGAAGAGCGCGTCGGCGGTGGCCGTGGCGGTTGCTCTCCCGTCGTGGAGCGCGAGGTACGCGACGAGCTCGACGACGCGCGCCTCGTCCCGGGTGCCGGGTTGCGCGCACGGGCCGACGAGGACCGGCTCGGGACGGAGGAGCCGCACCTCGAAGGTCCCGGCCACAGGGACCGCCGTCAGGCGGGCCCGGTCGGTCGCGATCCCCGGACGGACCGGCAGGATCGTGGTCGGGCGGCGCGCTGCGGCGAGAAGCCCGTCGAGGAGGGCGAACTGTCCCGTGGTCGGTGTCACCGCGGTGAGCTCGATCCCGTAGGGCAGGAGGACCGCGTGGTCGGAGTCGACGGCGAGCCTCTCGGTGCCCCGTTGACCGGCGGCGATGATGCCGGTGGCGACGGTGGCGGCGGCGAGGACGCGTTCGCACTCGGGATCGGCGGCTTGGCGGCCGACGACGACGAGGGGTTCACGCCGCCAGCGACCGACGAGGCGGGACTCGCCGGCGGGGTCGTTCTCGGCGGCGAGGTCCTCGAGGGCGGCCGTCGTCGACGAGCTCAGCTGGTAGCACTGTTCGTCGGGCGGTGGTGGATCGACGCCGACGAGCTCGACAGCGAGCTCCTCGGCCCACGGCACTGTGCGCAGCGACGTGACGATGGCGTTGAGCGTGCGGTCCACGAGTTCGTCGGCACCGTCGATCCCGAGCCGCCGACTCCGACCGACGACGAGGAGGTAGGAAGCGTCGGCGTCGTCCCCGAGGGGCACGAGCGACGGGACGAAACGACGGCAGCGGGCGGCGTCGGGCTCCAACTCCCCGCGCTCGGCGGTGGGGTCGAGGACCCACCAGTGGCCGGCGCGCCGGGCGAGGAAGGGCCACGGCGCGACGAGACGCGGGCTCGCGAGGAGGAACTCGACACCGTCGGGACCGGCGCGGACGAGGCGGACATCCGGAGCGTCCGTTTCCTCGTCGCGGACGAGACGCCAGAGCAGGCGATTGGCGAGGTCGATCCAGTCGACGAGCGGCGCGTCGGCGAACGGCTCGAGCGCGACCCGCGCCGCGCTCACCGGGCGGGCGACCACGGCGTGGCGCTCGCCCAGCCGGCGCGCGCTCGAACGGGAGCGGCGCAGATTACGGATGCGGCGCGCCAGGGCGCAGGTGGTGATGACGCCGAGTCCCACGAGACCGAGTTCGGAAAGGCGCCTTTCGAAGGGCCAAGCCGACGGTCGCGCCTCGGCGGTCGGACGGTCCGCTGCCAGGCGCGCGCCGGCCGGCAAGCTGAGTTGCCAACCGGGGCGCAAGCGCGCCGGATCGAGCATGCGCGCGCCGTCGATTTGCAAGCGACCGAGGTTCAGATGGGCGAGCAAGGGCCAGTCGTCGGCGCACCCCGTCGCGCGCGCGGCGACGTCGGCGAGACACTCGTGGGGCGCGACGGTGACCGTCGGGCGCGTCCTTCGGACTCGGGGGCCGCTCGGCGCCGCGCCCGGGCGGACGCGCCGGCCTATCGGCGCCGCCGCGACCGAGGTCGGCGGGACACGGGCGGAACCGGATGCCACCAAGGATGTTCCGGCACTCGCCAGAAGGATCAGCCCGACGATCGCCGCTGCCCACCGGGCCGACCAGGAACTCGCGTCGATGGCCTCGTGGCGGCGCAACGCGCCGCAGACATCGTGGGCGAGGCTCGCCGTCGCGAGCAGCCAGAGGATCCCGACAGCGAGCACGGCGAGGTGGGCCCACGTCGCGATCGACCCGGCGGCCGCGGGACGGAACAAGCCGCCGGGCAGGGGCGCCGCGAGCCACAGGCGCGCCAGCGCCAGGGGAACGCCGGCGACGAGGACCGCAGCCTTCGCCAACGCGGCGCAGCCGGCGCCGAGCGCGGCGCGTCGGGTCTTCATCACGTCGTCGGAGCAGCCGAATCCGCCGGTGGAACCTGGATATCGAGCGTGTACCCGACCGTTTCGTGTTCACCCGGACCGAACGCGATGGAGATGGTGCACGGGCCGGGACGTCCGGCGACGACGAGCGAGATGCCGTGCGTACCGCCGCCGGTCGTGACGGCCTGTCCGCAGCCGAGGGTCATCTCCAGCGCCTCGCCCCCCTGCCACTGGGCGCGCACCGCGGCAAGCCCGCTCGGCGAGTTGAAGGGAAACGAGGTCGCGACGTCCTCGGGATAACGGAGCACGCCAGAGAATCCCGTGCTCGCCGCGGGGCTCACGGTGGTGCCGGTCGGATCGGATGCAACGCGATCGGAGGTGTCGGGACCCGACGGGGGCGGCGTGGCCGTGGAGGTGGTCGGACTCGATTCGCCGGGATCCGCCGGGGCCGGGATGGTGGTGGAAGTCGTCGCAACGGACTGCCGAAGTCGGACGGCCGGGGTTGCAGCCACCGTCGTCGTCGTGCCGGTCGGAGCGTCGGGGCGTGCCCGGTCCTTCGTCGGCAGGAGCGCCGTCGAATCCGGGGTCGCCGCGGGTAGGGCGCGGGCCGAAGCCGGTGCCCTGGCGCCGCGGTCCGGTCGTGGGTCCAAGGAGGCCCGGGCCACGAGCGTGAGCACGGTCGTGACGGCGAGGCCGAGCGCAACCCAGGCGACGAGGTCACGAGGGCGGCGTGGCAGCGCCGCCGGGCTCGAGGGGGGCGGGACCGGCAGCCCGGACGGACGACGAGCTGGGTCACCCCGGCGAGGCTCGTCCGTGGGTTGGGCAATGGGCATGTTCCACCTTCGAACGGGCGAACTCGTCGCCCTCGCCCGGGCGTGGACCACCGACCACGATGCGGCGTTGGCTTCCCGTTGCACCTCCCGTTCGTGGTGGCGGTGCGGGGAACAACACCGAGGCGGGCGCTGTTGACCTGGACGGGTGGCCTGTCGTTCGGAGGCGAGCCGCGCGGCGGCGGGCCGGAACACAACAACAAGGAGGCGGCATGCCCGCGGTGACGGTCGACAATCTGCTCGTCCTGCCGCGACTCGAGGTGATCGACACGGTGGCGAGCCGGGAGCGCCCGGTTCGCATGGTGACGGAGGCGCCCCGGGGCCTGGAGGGCGAGGGGTTCCCGGTCCGACGTGCCTTCGGGGGGGTTCCCCAGGCTGAGCTGGACCCGTTCGTCCACATGGACCAGATGGGCGAGGTCGAGTACGCCCCGGGTGAGGCCAAGGGAACGCCCTGGCATCCCCACCGCGGGTTCGAGACGGTGACCTACATGATCGACGGGACGTTCCGGCACCGGGACTCCCACGGCGGTGGCGGACTCATCACGAATGGTGACACCCAGTGGATGACGGCGGGCGCGGGGATCCTCCACATCGAGGCGCCACCCGAGGAGCTCGTCGCGGCCGGCGGGCTGTTCCACGGGGTCCAACTGTGGGTGAACCTGCCGGCGGCGGACAAGTGGATCCCACCCCGGTATCAGGACATTGGTCGGAGCAATGTCGCGCTGGTCACGTCTCCCGACGCCGGCGCGCTCGTCCGGATCATCGCCGGAGAAGTGGGGGGCCACCGCGGCCCGGGCTCGACGCACACACCGATCAGCTTCGTGCACGCCACGCTCGAAGCCGGGGCGACGCTCCGGCTTCCCTGGCGGCCGCGCTACAACGCGCTCGTCTACGTGTTGTCAGGGAGTGGAGTCGCCTCGAGCGCCGGCTGGCCGATCGAGGCAGGCAAGCTCGCCGTGTTCGGACCTGGCGACCATCTCGAGATCTCCGCAGACGGCCACCAACACGGCCCCGCCCGCCAGCTCGATGTCCTCGTGCTTGGTGGCGCGCCGATCGGCGAGCCGGTCGCGTGGTACGGGCCGTTCGTCATGAACAGCGACGCCGAGATCAGGCAGGCCTTCGAGGACTACCGGCGGGGCCGGATGGGGGAGATTCCGGCAGAGCCGGCGAAGGGTTGACGGGGCCGGCCGCCCGGCGTTAGGTGAAGATGGCCACGACGCGGTCGATCAAGTCGCGCGGGACGCGTTTGAGCTCGTCGATCGCTTCCGCGAACGTGACGCGTTCGATCTCCTGGGCATGGAGGGCGACCATCGAGCCGAAATCGCCGTCGTGCGCGGCGTCGACGGAGGCGACACCGAAGCGGGTCGCGAGCAACCGGTCGAACGCGGTCGGCGTGCCGCCGCGTTGCAGGTGGCCGAGGATGGTGGCCCGGGACTCATAGCCCGTCCGGGCCTCGATCTCGCGCGCGACAACGGCGCTGATGCCGCCGAACCGCTCGTGGCCAAAACGGTCCATCTCGGGTGGCGGAAGGACGATCGTGTCCGGGCGCGGCGTGGCCCCCTCGGCGACGACGATGACCGAGCCGAATCGACCCGTGGAGCGTCTGTGGACGAGATGGGCGCAGGTCTGCTCGATGTCGAAGGGTTCCTCTGGCGTCAGGACGACGGCCGCGCCGCCCGCCACTCCGGCGCAGACGGCGATCCACCCCGCCTGGCGGCCTATCACCTCGCAGACGATCACCCGGCTGTGGGACTCCGCGGTCGTGTAGAGGCGGTCGATGGCGTCGACCGCGATCTGCACCGCGGTGTCGAAGCCGATCGTCGAGTCGGTCGCGTTGACGTCGTTGTCAATCGTCTTGGGAATGCCGACGACCGGGATCCCGAGTTCGGACACTTCGCGCGCGATGCGCAATGATCCTCGTCCCCCGATGACGATGAGCGCATCGACGTGCCGGCGCGCGACCATCTCGGCAATCCGGTCGGGCCCGCTGGCGGACTTGAACGGATCGAATCGAGACGTCGCGAGGATCGTCCCGCCACGCGCAAGGCTCCCCCGGCACGTTGCGACATCGAGAGGCACGCAATCGTCGTCCACGAGCCCTTGCCATCCGCGGCGGAAGCCGATGACGTCATCGGCATAGGTGACGGCGCCACGACGGACGACGGCCCGGAGCGCCGCGTTGACACCGGGACAGTCGCCGCCGGCGGTGAGGACTCCAAGACGCAATGCTCCAAAACCTCCAAGGCGCAACGGACACTGGGACCTGTCGGGTCCAGACGCCATCTGCCACCGGCCCGTCCGGCGACCACCTTACCGGTTGGTGCGACACTTCATGAGACCGATCCGAAACGGAACGCGGAGTCGCACCGGGCCGGATCAACAGGGGCACCGCTCCCCGGTACGATCGGACCGGTCACCCCTCGGGCGTGGCCGATGGCCTCGTACCCCTCGGGCACGTCCAAGGGCGCGGGCCACGAGAGCGGAGCGGCGAGACGATGTCGACGACGGCGGTAGCGCTGGCGCTCGCGGTCTTTCTGGCGAGCGCCGTCGAGATGGTCGAAGCGCTGACGATCGTGCTCGCCACCGGGGCCACGCGGGGCTGGCGCTCGGCGATCGAGGGTAGTGCCGTCGGGGTCGGTCTGCTCGCGGTCCTCGTCGCCGCGGTCGGCGTGCCTCTCGTCCACTACGTGCCGATCGCCACGCTTCGGGTTGTGATCGGCGCGCTTCTTCTCGTGCTCGGGCTTTCCTGGCTTCGCAAGGCGATCCTGCGAGCGAGCGGGCACCACGCCGCGCGCGACGAAGGCGAGATCTACGCCGAGACGGTGGCCAGGTTGCGAGATCTCCCCGGACGCGACCTGTCGAGACACCCCCGGCGGGACGCGCTCGGGTTCGTCGTGGCGTTCAAAGGCGTGCTCCTCGAGGGGATGGAGGTCGTGCTCATCGTGCTGAGCCTCGGCGCGAGCGCGCACCGTCTCGGTCTGGCGGCGGCCGCGGCCGCGGCGGCGGTGATCCTCGTCGGGTCGGCCGGGGTCCTCGTCGCTCGTCAGCTCTCGGCCATCCCGGAGAACGTCTTGAAAATGGCGGTCGGAATCATGTTGACGAGCTTCGGCGTGTTCTGGGTCGCCGAGGGAACGGGACTGCACTGGCCGGGCAACGACCTCGCCGTGCCCGTTCTTGTCGCGGGCTTCTTCGCCGTGAGCGGGATCGTCGTGGGCTGGATGCGCTCGCTGCTCCGCCCTGTGCCGCCCCCGGTCCCCGTGACGCTGGCGGAACGAGAAGGTGTCGGCCGATGAGGGATCGCGCCCGACGGCTGGCGGTCGGCTTCGGGCGGTTCTGGTGGGACTTCCTGATCGGCGAGACGCCGGAGCTGTTCGTCGGGACATTGCTTATCGTCGGAGCGGCCTTCCTGCTGCGCCACGACCGGGCGGCAGGACTGACGGCTGTCATGCTCCTCGTCGTTGTGTTCCTCGTCGCGAGCACCTACCGGGGACGGGACAAGTCGGCCACACGGACGACCGTGGGCCGGGACCGGGACCCGTAGACCGGAGACGACCCGTCCTGGGTGGCGGCGTCGCCGGCGGCGAGGCGGGGTTCGTCAGGTGGCGGTCGAATCGAGGTAGTGCCGCTCGGCGAGGGTGCGCAGACGATCGGCCGCGTCCTCGGGGGTGATGTCACGTTGGGGCGACCCGAGGAGTTCGAAACCGACCATGAACTTGCGCACCGTCGCCGAGCGGAGGAGCGGCGGGTAGAAGTGGATGTGCAAGTGCCACTCCTCGTGTGAGCTGCCGTCGGTCGGCCGCTGATGGATGCCCATCGAGTAGGGGAAAGGCGTTTCGAAAAGGTTGTCGTAGCGGACCGTCAGGGCGTGGAGGGCGTCGGCGAGCTTCTCGATCTCCTGGGGTTCGAAGCCGTCGAGTCCGCCGACATGGCGACGGGGCAGGATGACCGTCTCGAAAGGCCAGTTGGCCCAGAACGGCACGACGACGAGGAAGGACTCGTTTGCCAGCACGACGCGTGCCGACAACTCCTCCTCGAGATGGGCGTAGTCGCAGAGAAGGCACGATCCGTGGGTTTGCGCGAAGCGGGCAAGACGGGGTGTTTCTTTCGCGAGTTCGTTCGGCAGACTCGCGCTTGCCCAGATCTGCCCGTGGGGATGGGGATTGCTCGCTCCCATCACGTCACCTCGGTTCTCGAAGATCTGGACCGAGCGGATGGATTCGTCGCCGGCGATCGCCGCGAACTGATCCCGCCACGCCTGGACGACCCGTGCCACATCCGCGACTTCCATACGCGACAGGGCGAGATCGTGGCGCGGCGAGTAACAGATCACCCGGCAGACCCCGGGCTCGCCGCGGGCGACGAGCAGCCCGTCGCGGTCGAACTCGTCCGTCGGCGCGTCGGTCAGCAACGCGGGGAAGTCGTTTTCGAATACGAACGTGTGTGAGTAGGGGGGATTGCTTGCGCCGTTCGCCCTCTTGTTGCCGGGGCACAGATAGCACGTCGGGTCGTAGACGGCAAGGCCCTCCGCGGGAGGGCGTTCGACCTGTCCGAGCCACGGTCGAAGCGCGCGGTGGGGCGAAACGAGGACCCAGTCCCCGGTGAGGAGGTTGAGACGCCGGTGTGAGGATTGCTCGAGGAACGACACGGCGTCAGTCCCGGAACCCTTGAGGGTGGTTGCGGTGCCATTCCCAGGCGTCGGCGACGATCGACTCGAGGTCGGCGCGACTAGGCGTCCAGCCGAGATCGGCGTGAATGGCGGCGGAGCTGGCGACGAGGATCGCCGGGTCGCCGGGCCGGCGGGGACGCTCGACGGCGGGAATCTGCCGTCCGGTGACGCGGCGGGCCACCTCGATGACCTCGCGTACCGAAAAACCGCGCCCGTTGCCGAGGTT
This sequence comes from Acidimicrobiales bacterium, assembly GCA_035625025.1. GTDB lineage: Bacteria > Actinomycetota > Acidimicrobiia > Acidimicrobiales > Bog-793 > Bog-793. The sequence continues at coordinate 21,291 of DASPQJ010000042.1, read as the reverse complement.
GTAGCGCACCGACTCCCGCGCCGCGAGGGCATCCAGCGCCAACAGGTGGGCGGAGGCGAGGTCGGCGACGTGGACGTAGTCGCGCACGCACGTCCCGTCGGAAGTGGGGTAGTCGGTCCCGTAGATCGGGATCGCGGAGCCTTTTCCCTGTGCCACGCCGAGCACAAGAGGGAGGAGGTGGGACTCCGGGTCGTGGTCCTCGCCACAGTCGGGACTCGTCGCGCCGGCGGCGTTGAAGTAGCGCAGCGCTGCGAACCGCAGTCCATGGGCGACGCTGAACCAAGAGAGCATCCTTTCGACCTGCAGCTTCGATTCGCCGTAGGGGTTCGTTGGCTCGAGGGCGGCGTCCTCGTCGACCGGAACGCCCTCCGGGTCCCCGAAGACCGCGGCGCTGGAGGAGAAGACGAAGCGCCCGACGTCGTGGGCGAGCATCGCTTCGAGGAGCGTGAGGACGTTCGCGGTGTTGTTGCGGAAGTAGCGCTCCGGCACGCTCATGGATTCGCCCGCCTCGATGAAGGCCGCGAAGTCCATGACAACGTCGATCGAGCGGGATGAGAACGCACGGTCGACGTCCTCGGGGCTGGCGGTGTCGCCGACGACGAGTTCGGCTTCGACGGGCACCGCGTCGCGGTGTCCTTTCACGAGGTTGTCCAGAACGGTGACGGTGTGGCCCGCCTCGAGCAGGGCGCGGCAGGTCGCACTGCCGATGTAGCCCGCACCCCCGACGACGAGGACGTTCAACGATCCGGCCCGACGCCGGGTCCCGCCTCGGCGACGATGATCGTCGGCTGGATGCCGGTCGACTTCTCGTACTGAGCGGACAGGATCTCCGAGAAGGGTCCGACGTTGTGTTTGCGGACGAGATTGATCGTGCAGCCGCCGAAACCACCGCCGGTCAGGCGCGCGCCGAGAACGCCGGGGATCCCGAGCGCCGTCTCGACGAGCAGATCGAGCTCGGCGCAGCTCACCTCGTAGTCGTCCCGCAGGCTCTCGTGCGACTGCACCATGAGCTCCCCGAAGCCCGTTTCGTCGCCGGCCTCGAGGACTTCGGCCGCGCGCAGGACACGCGCGTTCTCGGTGACGACGTGACGACAGCGCCGGAAGACCACCGGGTCGAGGAGGTTCTCGTTGGCCTCGAGCTGGCTGAGCGTGACGTCCCTCAGGGCCTTGATCCCCGGGAGGACGGTCGTGAGGGTGGCGACGCCGGCTTCGCATTGGTCACGGCGCGTGTTGTACTCACCTCCGGCGTGCGTGTGACGGACCATCGAGTTGGCAATGACGAGACTGGTGTTCGTGCCGAGAGGTACGGAGCGGGCCGTGAGGTCGCGGCAGTCGAGTAATAGCGCGTGGCCAGGCACTCCGTGGCACGACGCGTACTGATCCATGATGCCGCTTCTCACCCCGATGAACCCGTTCTCCGTGCGCTGGCCGGCGGCGGCGAGGTCGTCGAGATCGAACGCCGCGCCGGACACTGTGAGCATCGCGAACCCTGTTGCCATTTCGATCGCGGCCGAGGAGCTGAGTCCCGAGCCGAGCGGAATGTCGCTGTCAATGAGCAGGTCGGCGCCGACGAGACGGTGACCGGACGCCTCGAGCGTGATCGCGAGGCCGCGTACGTAATCCGTCCAGTCGCGTCGTGGCTGGGGGTCTTTTTCGCCGAGGTGGAACTCCGCACTCTCACTGATCGTTTGCGAGCGCACACGGACTCGTCGGGAGTCGCGCCCGACGATCGCGACCCATGTGGCATGCCGCAGTGCGACGGGCAGCACGAAACCGTCGTTGTAGTCCGTGTGCTCGCCGATGAGGTTGACACGACCCGGGGCGCGGAAAACCTGCGGTTCGCTCCCCCAGGAGCGGCTGAACGCGTCGCGCAGATCGGTTGCGATCGAAGGCCGAGGTTGTGCGTTCTGCCATCCGGGCGATTGGAGCGCGCGGGTTGCCCCGAGCAGCGGGGCTGGTTCGGTCACGACGGGCGGCTGGCAACGGAGCCGAACAGCACGCGCCGATTATGCACCCTCCATCCCGCGGCCCCCGGCGATGACCGGTTGTGGCAACCGCCGCCGCCACGCGACTCGGTCCCCGGGCCGCGAGTTGCTGCTCTTCTCGGGGCATACGGGCGCGAGTCGGCTCACAGCCACCGTGCGGATTCGCTCGCCGCCTGGGCAAGATGGCGAGATGGAGAAACAGGCATTTGCACTCGTTGCCGAGATCAGCTCTGACGACCCCGCCGCCATCGAGCCCGTCCTCCGTCAGCTTGTCGGCGGCACGGTCACCGCGACGCGCGACGGCTTCCGTGTCAAGGCGGCCGTGAGCGGCGCGAACGCGCGGGATCTGAACCGGTCGCTGCTCTCCGCCTTGCGCCGGGTGGAACGCCGCACTCGACTGCGCTCCGAGTGGACCGCCGATGGGGTGACCCATCGCTTCTTCGATTACGTCCCGAAGGGCTCACGGCCGACGGCGTGACGAAAGGGGAAACTGGTGCGGAAGTGACGGGAGTCAATCCCGGGGGCGGCTGGAAGGACGCGATCTCTGATCACCACGAGCCAGTGGAAGGAGACTCCGATGGGTCAAGTGGCAGTCGACATCACGATGTCGCTCGACGGATTCGTGACGGCACCGAACGACCGACTCGGCTGTGGGCTCGGCGACGCCGGCGAGGTGCTGCACTACTGGGTGTTCGGTCGAGAATGGAGCTACGAGAACCGAGAAGGCCTGGATCGGCGACTTGGCACCTCATCCGGAGTCGATAAGGAGGTGCTCGAGGAGGCAATGGGAACAGCCGGCGCCGTCGTCGTCGGACGTCGGATGTACGACGTCACCGGCGGCTGGGGTGGTCGGTCGCCGTTCGGGCCGTGCATCGTCGTCACGCACCGCCCGGAGGACCAACCTGATCCCGCGTCGGGTTTCCAATTCATCGTCGGCGTGACGGCGGCGGTCGCGAGGGCTCGGGAGATCTCGGCCGAAAGACCCGTCGTCATCGGTGGGGGAGCGAGCATCGTCCAGCAGGCGCTGAAGGCTGAGCTTGTCGACGAGCTGCAGATTCACATTGCCCCCGTCATTCTCGGCGCGGGACGCCCGTTGTTCGGCGAGCTCGGAAGGCGCGTGCGCCTGGAACGCCTGCGTGTCATCGATTCACGGTTCGCGACGCACGTCAAGTACGGAATCGTGGGGAAGACGCGAGCACCAGACCAGCAAGACGGCTGAAGGATGACGTTTCAAACTGGAGGAGACGTGCACTCGACGCCCCGTTCGACCACTGAAGGACCGCCTGTCGCAAGGATCGGCCACGCCAGATCGCGGATTCGGGCCGCGACGGTCGGCGTGCTCGGCCACCGTGCGCGACCATTGAGACCCGTCCGTCGCGCCTCTGGCGATGTGCGCGTCTCCGGGTGACTCCCGCGCAGGCGCGCTGACCAGGGAATCCCCCAAAGGGAGGACCTCTGTCAGCACTATCTGGTTCAGTTCGGGTGGAGGTGGCGGGAATCGAACCCGCGTCCTTCGGGTTCTCGATGGGCCTTCTCCGAGCGCAGCCGGCGGGAAGGTTTCGGGTCCCGTCTCTCCACCGGCAGCGGCGCGGGACCCCAGTCAGCAGAGATGTCCCGGAACAACGCGCTGACGGCACTGCTCCGGTGAGTCCCGCTAGATGACGCCCAGTTCCGACCCGCAGGACTTGGATTGGACGGACGTTGCTGCTACTTAGGCAGCAAGCTCGAGCTGAGGCTCGGCGTTTGTTTTGTTTTCCGGCTCTTTAACGTGGCTCCGGAGACCACGGCTCGCTTCTCCCACCTTGACGACCGAAGTCGAAGCCTGTCACCCCCTCGATGGCACCCGACATGCCTATCGGGCACCGACCTGCATTGGGCGCCGACGGACGTCGGCACCATTCATTGTACCGTCAGTCTGGTCTTGCTCTTTGGCTCGGCGGGGACGGGCACATCAGTCGGGCAGGCCTTTCAGGGCCCGCGCCGCCTCGCGGCTCGCTTCGCGCTCGGCGATGGCGCGGCGTTTGTCGTAGAGGCGGCGTCCGCGGGCGAGCGCGAGCTCCACCTTGGCGTGTCCGCCCTTGAAATACAGCGACAAGGGCACGAGGGTCAGGGACTGCTGGGCGACACGGCCGCGCAACTCTTCGATCTGTTTGCGGTGGAGGAGCAGCTTGCGGGGGCGATCGGCTTCCACGACGCCGAAGCCGCTCGAGTACTTGTACGGGGCGATGCGCGCTCCGAGGAGCCACGTTTCGCCGCCCTCGACGCGGGCGTAGGCGTCCTGGAGGCTGACCTGGCCGGCGCGGACCGATTTCACCTCGGCACCTTTGAGCTCGAGACCGGCCTCGAAGGTGTCGAGGATCTCGTACTCGTGCCGGGCGCGACGATTCTGCGCGACCCGTCGGATCGGCTCCCGTTCGCCGGTCCGCCCTCCCGCCGTGGTTCTGGCCTGGGCGGGCCGTGGTCTCGGGACCCTCGTTGCCATGACCCGAGACGGTAGCCTCCCTGCTCGGTGGGATCGCCCTGTAGTCGAGAAGCGCCCCGAGGTCGCGGGAGGACGCGCCTCGTCGTCGCCGAGCGCCTCGTGGCGGAGATGACGGCCCACTGTCTGCGTTCGTTCCCCGAGGAGGGATGTGGTTTGCTGGTCGGGGACAGCTCGACCGGTCGAGTCGTCCGCTGCGTCCCGGTCCGCAACACGGCAGCCTCGGCTCGTCTCTACATCGTCGACCCCCAGGAACACCTGCGAGCAGACCGCGGGGCGGAGGAAGAGGGCCTGGAGATCATCGGCGTGTTCCACTCCCACACGCACACCGATGCCTTCCCGTCGGCGACCGACCTGGCGCAGGTCCCGGATCCGTCCTGGCACTACGTCATCGTCTCGCTGCGTGCCGAGGTCGCCTCGGTTCGTTCCTACCACCTCGACGGCCAGGTCGTGATCGAAGAGCCGATCGATCTCGGTTGAGACCTGGGGCCTGACGAGGAAGCGTGCGCCCTTTGCGAGCGAACGGAATCTAGGGACCGATCGTTAGAATATGACCTGTCAGGTCAGCATTCGACCCACGAGATCCTGCGGAGGTCCTGGTGTCCGTTGAAGTTCGGCTTCCGACGTTGCTTCGTCCCGCCACGGGGGGCAGGGCCAGGGTGTCCGCCGAAGGTTCGACCGTGGGGGAGGTCCTCCGGTCCGTCATCTCGGAGCATCCGGCGCTCGGCGTCCAGGTCATGGGTGAGGACGGCGAGCTGCACCGCTTCGTCAACGTCTACGTGAACGACGACGACGTGCGTTACCTCGACCGGCTCGATACCCGGGTGGCGAACAACGACGTCGTTTCGATCTTGCCGGCGGTGGCGGGCGGCGCGATCTAACCAGGGGTTCGTCGGCGATGCTCGTGCGTGGTGTGCTCGATCTGATCGGTGACACGCCGATGGTCGAGGTCTCCCAGCTGAGCCGGAACCCCGCGGTGCGCATCGTTGTCAAGCTCGAAGGCGTCAATCCCGGCGGGTCCGTGAAGGACCGCGTCGCCCGGTACCTCGTCGAGGACGCCGAGGACCGCGGCGTTCTGCGTCCCGGGGCGACGTTGATCGAGCCGTCGTCGGGCAACACCGGCATCGGTCTGGCCCTCGTGAGCCGTGTGAAGGGTTACCACTTGAAGGTCGTGCTCCCGGAGAACGTCTCGATTGAGCGCCGTCAGCTGCTCGGGGTCTGGGGCGCCGAGGTCATCGCTTCCCCGGGTTCGGAAGGCTCGAACGGGGCCGTTCGACTCGCCCGGCGACTCGCTGCGGAACATCCCGAATGGGTCTTTCTCTACCAGTACGGGAATCCGGCGAACCCGCGGGCGCACTACGAGACGACTGGGCCCGAGATCTGGCGCGATCTCCCAGAGGTGACGCACTTCGTCGCGGGTCTCGGCACGAGCGGGACCTTGCTCGGGACCGGGCGCTTTCTCAAGGAGCAGAACCCGGACATCGAAGTCTGGGCTGTCGAGCCCCCTGCGGGCCAGATGGTCGATGGCTTACGAACCCTCGATGACGGGTTCATTCCGCCGATCTTCACGGATCTCGGAGGCGAGAAACTCCTCGATCGCAAGACGGTGATCAGTCCTGAGGATTCGATCATCTGGACCCGACGTCTCGCTGATGTCGGCATCTTCGCGGGACTGTCAACCGGGGCCGCTGTCGCGGGCGCGGTGCGGTGCGCGGCCCAGATTCCCTCCGGCGTGATCGTCGTGCTGTCACCGGACGGCGGGTGGAAGTACCTCTCCGCCGACGTCTGGGCGGGGGACCTTCACGCGGTCGTCGAGCGGGCGGAGGAAACCGTCTACTTCTGAGACGACCGGCGCCGAGAGATTATCCCGTGGCCTCAGCGCGTAACCTGGGACGGGAAGATGAACGATCGGCCTATCGGCGTCTTCGACAGCGGTTTTGGCGGTCTCACGGTGGCGCGCGCCCTCATCGACCTTCTCCACGACGAACAGATCGTGTACGTCGGTGACACGGGCCGCTATCCGTACGGGCCGCGCCCGGCCGAGGAGATTCGACGGCTCAGCCACGAGATCGCCGATTACCTCGTCAGCGTCGAAGACGTGAAGATGATCGTCGTTGCCTGCAACACAGCCGCGTCGGTGGCGCTCGACGATTTGCGCTACGACTTCGACGTCCCCGTCGTCGGTGTCATTGAGCCCGGGATTCGCGCCGCCGTGGCGGTGACGCGCAACGGTCAGATCGGGGTGATCGGCACGACGGGCACGATCGCATCGGGTGCCTATCAACGGGCTGCGAAGTCGATGCGCGTGGCGCAGAATGTGCACTGCACCGCCTGCCCCGGATTCGTCGAGTTCGTCGAGCGCGGGGAACTCGACACCGACCAGGTGCATGTCCTTACCGAGCGGCTGCTGTCGCCGCTCAAGGACGCGGGGATCGACACGTTGCTGCTGGGCTGTACGCACTATCCGTTCCTCGCCAGGACGATCGCTGACGTTATGGGCCGAAACGTCGTCCTCGTGTCGTCGGCAGAGGAGACGGCCTTCGACGTTCTCACGATCCTCGAGTCGACGGGCCTGGGACGCCGGATCCCCTCGAGGGGGACACACCGGTTCTTGTCCTCGGGAGACCCGGAGTGGTTTGCCACGATGGGACGTCGTCTCCTCGGTCCCGAGCTCGCCGCGGCGGAATCGGTTTCGTTCGGCGCGTGAGGATTTCGCCAGGCCACGGGATCACCTCAGTCGCGGCGCCAGAGATCCGGCGGATGCGGTCGTCTGGCAGGATCGGTGTTGATCCGGCAGGCGAACTGCCGAAGTGGTGGAGGGACTGGTTGACGATGACCAATGAACTGCGACGCGACGGGCGGAGGCCGGACGAATTGCGACCGTTCGAGATCGTTCGTGACTTCACGGAGTTTGCCGCAGGGTCGGTGCTCGTCACGATGGGTCGTACCAAGGTGCTCTGCACAGCATCGTTGGAACCGGAGGTCCCCCGTTGGCTGCGCGGGTCGGGAAAGGGTTGGGTGACGGCGGAATACTCCCTGTTGCCGGGTTCGTCAGCCGAGCGTGTCCCCCGCGAGGCGACCAAGGGGCGCCAGTCGGGGCGCACCCAGGAGATCCAGCGTCTCATTGGGAGATCGCTCCGCGCCGTGTGTGACCTGTCGGCGCTCGGCGAACGCCTGATCGTTCTCGACTGCGACGTGCTCCAAGCTGACGGCGGCACCCGGACCGCGGCGATCACGGGCGCCTTTGTCGCCCTCCACGACGCCTGCACACGCCTCGCGGAATTGGGCGAGATCCGCGGCCGCCCGCTGCTCGACTCGGTCGGTGCCGTTTCCGTCGGCCTCGTCGACGGCGTTCCGATGGTGGATCTCGATTACGCGGAGGATTTCCGGGCCGACGTGGACATGAACATCGTCATGACGGGATCGGGTCTGTTCGTCGAGGTGCAAGGGACGGCCGAGGGCGATCCGTTCCCCCGGCCGGCGCTGGACGAACTGCTGGAGCTCGCCGGACGAGGCATCCGCAGCCTGCTGGCGAGTGACGCGGTCCTGCTCGCGACGCCACCCGCACCTCGGGCGGGCGAGTGAGCGAGGGGTCCCGCCAGTTGCGGCTCGTCGTCGCGACGGCCAATCCCGGCAAGGCGCGGGAGATGCGGGAGATCCTCGGCGCTGAGCTCGGGTGCCGGATCGAGCTCGTGGCGCGGCCGCACGACCTGTCGGCGGTGAGAGAGGAGGGCGAAACGCTCGAGGACAACGCCCGACTCAAGGCGGCCGCAGTGCGTCGGGCGACGGGTCTCGGCGTCGTGGCCGACGACACGGGCCTCGAGGTGGACGCCCTCGGGGGGAATCCGGGCGTGCGCGCGGCGCGATACGCGGGTCCAGACGAGCGCCCCGCCGACAACATCGCCAAGCTCCTCGACGAGCTGGGGGAGCGGGAGGACCGGCACGCCCGGTTCCGCACAGTCGCTCTGGCTGTGCTGCCCGACGGCCGTGAGCTCGTCGCGTCCGGGACGCTGGAGGGAACGATCGCGCGCAGTCCGCGCGGAACGGGCGGATTCGGTTACGACTCGGTGTTCGTGCCCGACGGCGCGGGGGACCGCACGCTCGCCGAGATGAGCTCAGGCGCCAAACACGCGATATCCCACCGGGGGAGAGCCCTGCGCGCCCTCGCCCGGCAGATCGAGGAGTGCCTGTCCGGAACCGCGCCGGTGCCGGACGGCATCTAGTCCGAGGAGCGCGAATCGTCGATCCCCGACTCCGGGGCCGGGCGCGCTAACTTCGCAACGTGTCGGCTCGTTATCGCTGCCCGGGGTGCGGGAACCGGACCCGTTTCGATGTCGTGTCGCGGAGACGAGCACGCGAATTCTGGCACTTCACCTTGGGCGGCGAGCACTCGATCGACGAAGAGGAGATCCTCGACGAGGTGATCGAATCCGTGACGTGCCGGTGGTGCGGGAAGTCCGCGTCGGTCGGGGTCTTCGCGGAGGCCGAACCACCCCCGGCGGCGGTCGGCGGGTCGTCGCCGCAGGAAACCACGCCGCGTTGATACACCCGGGGGCGATGATGAACTGCACCGGACAAGGTGCGCCGTATCGACGCGAACCGAGAGGGCGATCATGGCCGAGGGCAGGTTCACGATCAGTTGTGACACGTGCAGCCACGAGGGCAGCGCGATCTGCGCGGACTGCGTCGTCAGCTTCCTGCTCGGACGTGATCCCGGTGACGCGATCATCATCGACGCCGCTGAAGCCCGGACGGTGCGCCTCTTCGAGCGGGTCGGTTTGTTGCCGGCGCTTCGGCACGAAGAGCGAGCAGGCTGAGCCTTCCTCGACGACGGGCGCCCCCGACCACGAGGCGCACCTCAGGTGACGCATCTACTCGTCACCAACGATTACCCACCGAAGATCGGCGGTATCCAGTCCTATCTCTGGGAGCTCTGGCGCAGGCTGCCGCCCGGGCGCGCCGTGGTTCTGACGATCGATCAACCGGGTGCCCGCGCATTCGACGCCTCGGCGCCGCACGACATCGAACGGCTCGGGGTTCGGATGCTCTGGCCGACACCGTCGTTGAGGGCGAGGATCCGACGCATGGCGCGCGACCGAGATGCCTCGCTCGTCGTGTTCGATCCGGCGCTGCCCGTCGGCCTCGTCGGGCCGAGGCTCGGCATCCCGTACGCGGTCGTCCTCCACGGTGCCGAGGTCACTGTCGCGGCCCGCCTGCCGTTGTCGTCGCGGCTTCTCCGGCGGGTTCTCGTGGGCGCCGATCTCGTGATCGCGGCGGGTGGCTATCCGGCCGGAGAGGCACGCCGCCTCGCGGGCGACGCGCTGCCCGCAATCGTCGTCGTGCCGCCGGGCGTCGACGTCCACCGCTTCCACCCTCTCGGGACCGACGAGATCGCCTCGGTCCGGCGACGTTTCGGGCTTCCCGGAGCCGGTCGTCTGGTCGTCGCCGTCAGCCGGCTCGTGCCTCGCAAGGGTATGGACGTGCTGATCGAAGCGGCGGCGCAGCTCGGGAAGGAACGCCGGGATCTCGTCGTGGCGATCGCCGGTTCCGGGCGCGATTCACGACGACTCAAGTCGCTCGCCAGCCGTCTCGGCGCCCCGGTGCGCTTCCTCAGTCGGGTGAGCGATGCCGATCTTCCCGGTCTGGTTGGTGCGGCCGATGTCGTCGCGGTACTCTGCCGCACCCGCTGGGGCGGGCTGGAACAGGAAGGTTTCGGAATCGTCTTCCTCGAGGCTGCCGCGACCGGTGTGCCACAGGTGGCGGGGAGGAGCGGGGGCTCGCACGAGGCAGTCGTCCACGGCGTCACGGGCCTTGTTGTTGATCGGCCCGGTGACGTCCGGGTCGCGACGCAAGCGCTGGCACGCTTGCTCGACGACGAGGCCCTGCGTCAGCGTTTGGGCGCGGCGGCCCGGTGCCGCGCCCAGGCGGAGTTCGACTATGACGATCTCGCGACCCGGCTCGACGCCGCGCTTCGGGCCGCGGAGGGGTGAGAATCGACGCGCGGCGCCAGGGAGCCTGCTACACAAGCGGTGGCCACCGTGAGAGGCTGGGATCGGTTCGAGGGGCCGAAAGGAGAGGACCGTGGAACACACGGCCCAGAAGATGACGATCGCCGGGACACCTGAGCGTTGCTTCGCGGTCGTGACCGACATCGAGCGGTACCCGGAATGGGTCGCCGACGTGAAAGAGGTCCACGTCCTCGAGCGTGACACCGCGGGCCGGCCGTCGGTCGTCAGTTTCCGCGCCGGGGCGTTCGGCCGGAGCACGAGCTACGTGCTGAGTTACGACTACTCGGACGCGCCCTCTGCCGTTTCGTGGAGACAGCGAGACGGCGATCTCACGAACCGGCTCGACGGGCGGTACGAGTTCCGTGCCGCGCCCGATGGGACGACCGAGGTCCGTTACGAACTGTCCGTCGAACTTCGGGTGCCGATCCCCGGTTTCGTCAAACGGCGGGCCGAAGCCCACATTCTGCACGCGGCGGTGCGCGATCTGAAAGCCCGCGTGGAAAGCGGGTCCTGAGCGACCGCGACGACGGCTCGTGCGAATCGGCGTCATCGTCCCGTCCTTCGACGTCACGGCGATGGCCGCGCGGTCCTGTGCGGCCGAAGCGGAAGGGGCGGGGATCCACGGCGTCTTCGCCTACGACCATCTCTGGCCGCCGGGCGCCCCCGGACTGCCGGCGATCGCCCCTTTCCCGCTTCTCGGGATGATCGCCGCGACGACCTCCCACGTTGCACTGGGCACGCTCGTCGCTCGGATCGGTCTCGTGCCCGACGTCGTGCTTCTCGGCGAGTTCCGGACGCTCAACCGGTTGAGCGGTGGGCGGTTGATCGCCGGGATTGGGACGGGTGACCGCCGGAGCGCGGCCGAGAACCTCGCCTACGGGCTGGGGCCCGGCAGCGCCGAGGCCAGGCGTGAGGCGATCCGCTCCGTTGGGGCGGCGCTCGTCGCCGAGGGCGTCCCGGTGTGGGTCGGCGCTGGCGCCAAGACGACGAACACGATCGCCCGGGAGATCGGGGCGACGATCAACGTCTTCGGGGAGGCGGTGGAGCGTGTGGCCGAGCTGGGCCGTGGCGGCGCGGTCTGCTGGGGTGGGGCGCTCGGGCGTGGAAGCGTCGAAGCCGCCAGCCGCCTCCGGTCGCTCGCCGCGGCCGGGGCGACCTGGGCGGTCTTTTTCTGGCCGGGCTCGGCGGCGCCGATCGTGGGGGCCGCGCGCGCCGCGGGGATCCCGCTCGGTCGGTCGCCGGGATCGCGCCCGTAGGAGCCGTCCGGTAGCGTCAGCGGCAGAGCCGGTTTGGCAGGCCGAGGTCCGGTGAGGCTCGAGGGGGGTCGACGCCCGTGCGCGCTCGCGAGGTTCCAAAGAGTCGCCTCGACCGTGGCGCCAGCCCGGCCGAGGGGCACATGGGGTGCGTGGAGCGCGGCGCGATCAGTAATTGACACACCTGTAACTACGGTGCTGTACTTATCTCTTCATCTAGTGGTGCCGATGCTGTGAGCCACTACATATTGTGTGTGGTGCGCTCCTGGTGGAGAACGCCGCCAGATGGTGGCCAGGGGAAACGACCGAAGCGCCGCGGGCGACGCAGAGGGGGACCAGGACAATGGCGGTAGCGGACGAACGGGTCGATATCGGGGTGCACCGTCACTTCACGACGCCGGGCCGCGATCCCTACGACGCCGTCGAATGGGAGCGCCGCGACTCGGTCATCTCCGACTACCGGACCGGGGAGGTGGCCTTCGAGCAGCTCGGCGTGGAGGTCCCGAGAAGCTGGTCGATGAACGCGACGAATATCCTCGCCCAGAAGTACTTCCGCGGACCCCAGGGCTCTCTGGAGCGGGAGAACTCGTTGCGGCAGGTCGTCAATCGCGTCGTCGACACGATCACGACCTGGGGTGTGCGTGACGGGTACTTCGCTGACCGTGCCGAGGCCTCGGCGTTCAGCGACGAGCTGAAGCACCTGGTCGTCGCCCAGAAGGCCGCCTTCAACTCACCGGTCTGGTTCAACATCGGAGTGCACGGGGTACCACAGCAGGCATCGGCGTGCTTCATTCTCGCGGTCGAGGACTCGATGCCCTCGATCCTCAACTGGTACGTCGAGGAGGGGACGATCTTCAAGGGGGGCTCGGGTTCGGGGGTCAACCTCTCGAAGATCCGGAGTTCGCGGGAACTCCTCGGCGGCGGTGGCACGGCTTCCGGTCCGGTGAGTTTCATGCGTGGCGCCGACGCCTCGGCGGGGACGATCAAGTCCGGAGGCAAGACACGTCGCGCCGCGAAGATGGTCATCCTCGACGTCGACCACCCGGACATCCGTGAGTTCATCTGGTGCAAGGCCCGCGAGGAACGCAAGGCCCGCGCTCTGGCGGCGGCTGGCTTCGACATGGACCTCGACGGTGAGGACAGCCATTCGGTTCAGTACCAGAACGCCAACAACTCGGTCCGGGTGAGCGACGAGTTCATGGCAGCCGTACTCGAAGATGCCGGGTGGGACCTTGTCGCCCGCACCAGCGAGGCGACGATCGAAACGGTTAGCGCCCGGGAGTTGTTCCACGAAATCGCCCAGGCGGCCTGGGAGTGCGCCGATCCAGGTCTGCAATTCGACACGACGATCAACCGGTGGAACACGGTGCCCAACACTGACCGGATCAACGCCTCCAACCCCTGCAGCGAATATGTCCACCTCGATAACTCGGCGTGCAACCTCGCGAGCATCAACTTGTTGAAGTTCCTCGGCGACGACGGCACCTTTGACGTCGAGGGCTTCCGCGCCGCGGTCGGGCTCGTGTTCACGGCGCAGGAGATCCTCGTCGGCAACGCCGACTACCCGACGGAGAAGATCGCGGAGACGACGAGGCGGTTCCGCGAAATCGGCCTCGGCTACACGAACCTTGGTGCGCTGCTGATGGCGCTCGGCTTGTCGTACGACTCGGACGAGGCGCGGGCCGTATCGGCGATGTTGACGGCGCTCATGACCGGATCTGCCTACACGACGTCCGCCCGCATCGCGGCGCGGATGGGGCCGTTCGCGGGTTTCCACGAGAACGCCGAAGCGATGCTCAACGTCCTGCGGATGCATCGCGCCGAGCTCGACAGGATCGATACCGCCCTGGTCCCGATTCTCCTGATGAGCGCGGCGCACGAGGCCTGGAACGAAGCGGTCGAACTCGGCGGTGCGCACGGGGTCAGGAACTCACAGGCGACAGTGCTCGCGCCCACGGGGACGATCTCGTTCCTCCTGGACTGCGACACGACCGGCATCGAACCGGATCTCGGGCTCGTAAAGACGAAGAAGCTCGTCGGCGGGGGCACGATGTCGATCGTCAACCAGACGGTGCCGCGCGCACTGCGCCGCCTCGGTTACGCCGAAGCCGAGATCGTCGAGATCGTCGCCTACATCGACGAGCACAAGTCGATCCTCGGTTCGCCGCACCTCAAGGCCGAGCACTTGCCGGTGTTCGCCTGCTCGATGGGTGACAACGTCATTCCCTACCTTGGCCACGTGAAGATGATGGCGGCGGTGCAGCCCTTCATCTCAGGGGCGATCTCGAAGACGGTGAACATGCCAGAGGACGTGACGGTCGCGGACGTCGAGCAGCTGCATATCGACGCCTGGCGGATGGGTCTTAAGGCAGTCGCCATCTACCGAGACAACTGCAAGGTCGCGCAGCCCTTGTCGACGGCAAAGGCCTCCGAGTCCCGGGGTGCCGAGGATCCGGTGCGCGTCGGGGAGCTGCACGCGCGCATCGCCGAACTGGAAAACGCGCTCGCTGGTCACGTCACGGCCCCGGGCGCGACGACGCGGACGCGCCTGCCGCGGCGCCGGCGCTCGTACACGTTCGCCTTCCGAGTCGCGGACTGCGACGGCTACGTGACGGTGGGGGAGTACGAGGACGGACGGCCCGGCGAGGTCTTCTTGAAGGTCTCGAAGCAAGGTTCGACGCTTTCGGGAGTGATGGACGCCTTTGCGATCGCGGTCAGCCTCGGCCTCCAGCACGGTGTGCCGCTCGCGACGTTCGTTCGCAAGTACACGAACATGCGCTTCGAACCCGCCGGGATCACCGATGACCCGGACCTGCGGATCGCGTCGAGCCTCGTCGATTTCATCTTCCGACGCCTCGCTCTCGACTACCTGCCCTACGACGAGCGAGTCGAACTCGGGATCCTTTCGACCGGCGAGCGCAAACAGCCGACGTTGCCCGGGCTTGAGGACATCGAGCTCGCCGATGCCGCCAAACGCGAGCAGGAGCGGTTCGGGGAGGGCGGTGACAGCCTGGCGGCCGTCTACCAGACATCGCTCGAGAACAGGGATGCGCCGTTCTGCTACTCGTGCGGCAACGTCATGCAGCGGGCCGGCTCCTGCTTTGCCTGCCCGAGTTGCGGGGCGACGAGCGGCTGTTCGTAGCGGGCTCCGGCGCGGACCGGGGCTCGGCTTCTGTTTGGTGGGCTCCGTTCGGGCGAGGCACGATGCCGTGCTCGGGCGCTTTTCGCTTTGCGAGAAGCGAGCGACCCTGACGCGCCTGACGGAAATCGCGTTCAAGCCCTTCCGGACCGTGATCGAGCCGTTCCGGATCCACGTCGTCGAACCTTTTACGATGACGACTCGAACGCCGGGCCGAGGCGATCCCGGTTGCGGGATGCAACCTGTTGAGCCTGTCGTCGTCTGGGGTCCTCATCGATCTCGTCGTCCCGAGGGCTGCGACCACTCGGGAAGACTTGTTGTACGCGGAACTGATGTGCTGCCGAACGTCGTGGACGAGCGTGTAACCGTGCGCGATCAGCGCACAGGGAAATCCGTTGGCGGTTTCGCCGATGAAAAGCTCTAGAGATTCTCTGTGAAGCACAGCGGCTGGTTTCCGGAGCGGGCCAGGGCGTCCACCGAGGCCAGGATCGCCGCGCGGTACGGATCAACCGGTAACGGAAGCGACGAAGCGGAAGGACTTGATCAGAGAAAGGGTCGAGCCGAGCTCGACGATCTTCCCGTTCTCGACCTTGTAGATGAAGATGGTCTTGTCCGAGATGTTGCCGTTCGGGCGGAAGTGGATTGTCTTCGTCAAGCCGACATAGGTGACCTTGTGCAGGGCCGCGACGATCTTGGCACGGGTGATGTGGGTCCCGAGCGACTTCATCGCGTCGATGATCACGTTCGTCGCGTCAAAAGCCTCGGGCGTGTAAGTCCCGCTCGGGAAGCCAGCGAGCTGCTTGAAAGCCAATTCGAAGGAGTTGTCCTCGGGGGTGTTCTGCAGAGCCGAGCACGCGCAGGTGATCAGCGTTCCGTCCGCGACGGTTTTTCCGGCCGAGCTGACGTAGCGGGGATCGAGGCTTCCGTTGTCACTCATGAGTTGGCCCCTGTAACCCGCGGCGCGCAACGCCTTGGCAAAGAGAGCGAAGTCGCAGTAGTCACCGGCGTAGAAAAGAAGCGGGGCTTTGCTGGAGACGACCAGCGAAGCTAGCGCGCCGTACTCCTGGACATCGCCCGTGCCGGCCTGACACTGGGTCGTTCCCGGAGCGGTCTGGTGCGTTACCGCGACGCCGTCGTGCTTGAGGCGCGTGTCAAAGGCCCCCGCGAGGCCGGAGTCGTACGCCCTCGCGACGTTGACGCTGTAGACGGATTTCACCTTCAGGGCTTTAGCGACGTAGTCGGCGTCGTAGGGGCCTTGGGCATTGTCGTCCGCGACGACGCGGAAGAAGTTGTCCCAGCCTTCCTCGGCGAGCAGCGGGTTCGTCACCGACGGGCTCACCGTGGCGAGGTCAGCCGCCCAGAAGATGGGTTCTGCTGATCTTGCCGTATCGAAGAACGCCGGGCCCACGACCGCCATGACCGACGGGTTCGTTACCAGGGCCTCGGCAGAGGTCGGCGATACGGTGGCCAATCCCTGGTCGTCCTGCTCGGCGTACTTCAGCTTGAAGGGCAATTTCCCGAACGTCTTGCCTTCGTTCGCCCACTTGATCGCGAGCTCGACTGCGTACTTCATGTTGCGTCCGAGCTGGGCATTCCCGCCGGAGAGCGGGCCGTCGTACGCAATGGTGTACGTCGGTTCCGACGAGTGCGACTTGTTCGCGGAGGCGACTCCTTGGGATGTGCCGAGTACGAGCGCTACTGCGATGAGTAAAGGGCCGAACCGTGTGAGTCGTCGATGCATGGACGTCCGCCCTTGGTACGGAGTCGAGCCGAATTGTCCTGGATTGCGCTGGCGAGACTGTAGCTAGACACGCAACAGAATTGAAATCAGACCGTCATACGGAGGGCGAATTCGTCTCCGACGTGTCATGCCGGGGTGACGCGCCGGGCGCGGTCCGCGGGTTGCGCCGAGGGGGAGAGACGCCAAGCAGCCACGCCCCACGTATCACTTTCCGATGGCGCGCTCCCAGCCGGATGTCGGACCTCGCCGCAGCCCGTTGGTAGCGTCGATCTCGTGACGCTGGTCGTCGAAGGCATCGTGGTCGAGGGGGACCACCGGGGCCGCGAGCTCGGATTCCCAACCGCGAACCTCGAGCCGGCCGACGGGAGCGGTTGTCCGGCGGAGGGGGTGTATGCGGGTTATGTCATTCGGGCCGACGGAACGAAGCACGTTGCCGCGGTCTCGGTCGGCCGGCGACCTACCTACTACGACGACCAGGGACGCCTCGTCGTGGAGGCGCATTTGCTCGATTTCGATGACGACCTATACGGCGAGCGCCTAATCATCGGCGTCGAGGAGTTCATTCGAGGCCAGCTCCGGTTCGCCTCGGACGAGGAACTCCGACAGAAGATTGTCGATGATGTCGCCGCGGTACGTGCCGTCAGGGCCGCGCACGAAGACACGTCCCGCTGATTCCTGACCCCGGGGTCGTCGGTGCGCCGTGGCCAAGGAAGTTGCGATATCCCGCGGAGCTGCCGGCGCTGGAACGCGTGGACATTAGGGTCGTTGTCATGCGAATCAGGATTCGTCTGACGCGACGCCCGTCAGGGCCGCGCTTCGCTCCGGTCCTGTTTACGTCGGTGATCCTGGGCGTGGCGGTCGCTGGTACTGCCGGCTTCGGCCTGGCGGGGGGATCGTCGTCGGTCACCGGTCCGGGGGGAGGCGAGTGGACGACCTACGGGGGGAACTTCCAGCGCAGCGCCGAGCAGCCCCGCAGTCCTGTCCTGCAGCCGCTGCGACTGTTGTGGCGCACGTCTTCCGTCGACGGAGCGGTTTACGGCGAGCCGCTCATCTACCAAGGGCGCGTCTACGTAGGCACCGAGGCCGACATCGTGGACGCGTTCGACGCAGGCAGCGGGCGGCTCCTTTGGACGCGCCGAATCGGCCAGCCGGTGTCTGCAGGGCACCTGCCGTGTGGCGATATCGGGCCAACTGTGGGGATCACCTCGACGATGGTGATCGACCCGCTTTCGGATGACCTCTATGCCTCCGAGGAGGTCGCCGCGGGCGTTTCGGTGCACCACGAGCTCGTCGCGCTCGATGCCGCGAGCGGCCGAGTGCTGTTCCGGCGTGATCTCGACCAAGTGGGCTGGAGTGGCGCGGCGCAGTTGCAGCGCGCCGCCCTGGCACTCGATGACCGACGGGTCCTCATCGGTTTCGGGGGCAATGACGGCGACTGTGGGAGTTACCAGGGTTATCTCATGTCCGTGCCCGAGAACGGCTCCGGAGCCACCCTCGTCTACGCGGTCCCGACGACCAAAGGCGGGGCGATCTGGGCTCCGGCCGGTGTCAGCGTGCTGCCATCAGGGGAGATCCTGGCGGCGACGGGCAACGGCGCGTCGACGACAAACTACGACGAGGGTGACAGCATTCTCGGGCTCACCCCGAGGCTGAAACTCGTCGGGTACTTCGCGCCCTCCACCTGGAGGCTCGACAACGCCGACGACCTCGACCTCGGTTCGACGGCTCCGGTGGCCTTATCGGACGGCCGTGTTCTCATTGTCGGCAAATCGGGCGGCGCCTACCTGTTGAATTCGAATCATCTGGGAGGCGTCGGCGGCCAGGTCGCCTCCACCGAGGTGTGCAACGCACGCGGCGGGAACGCCGTGGATGGCTCCTACGTCTTCGTGGCTTGTCCTGATTCGAGTCTTACGGCGTTGAGGGTCCAGGGGAACTCGCTCACGGTCGTGTGGCACGCACCACAAGGTGTTTCGGGCTCGCCAACCGTCGCTGGCGGTGACGTTTGGAGCGTGAGTGGCGGGGAACTCGTCGGGTTGAACCCCCGGACGGGGGCACAGGTCGTGACTGTGGCAGCGGTGCCGACGGAGCATTTCGCCGCGCCGAGCGCCGGAGAGGGGCTCCTCGTGGTCGGCGGAGACGGTGCGGTGGAGGCCTTTGCCGGACCGGCCGGGTACCGACTCTGAGCTGAGCTCCTCGGCGACCGTAGCCACGCTTCGGTCGGTCGAAAGAGCGCCTGTGATGACGTCATCACGTCGTTCCACGGTGCTGAGCTTCTCGGGCACTCGGCGGTTCCTTCCACTCGCATTTGCGAACGGGCCGGAGCGAGACTGAATGGCTAACCGCACAATCGTGAAAGTAGCCCGAGATATCTTCTGAAATGATGAAAGTTTCCTTGGTCATCGTCAGCAAGGACGAGCCCTGTCTCACAGACACTCTCGATGCCGTCCAGACGCTCATGCCGGGCCTCCTCGACGAGGTCGTGGTGGTGGACGCTTCCCAGAAGCGTCTCGATCGAGTGCGTGTGGAGCATCCGTGGGTCACCTGGTACGACTACGAGCAACCCAAAGGTGTGCGAGTAACGATCGCTCATCAGCGCAACATCGGGGCCGGTCGCGCACGCGGCGATGTAATTGTCTTCACGGATTGCGGGTGTATCCCGCGGGCACAATGGTTCAGCCGCCTTCTCTCACCCATCTTCGATGAAGGCGAGTGGATAACGTGCGGTCAGGTCGAATTACGGGGCCGAGCCATTCATTCGCAGCCCGATTGGTCGGGCCATGCGACAGAGCGCTACACCTCCGAAGCGGGAATGAGCAACTTTGCATTCCGACGGGACGTCTTTGATGCTGTCGGTGGCTTCGACGAGTCGTTCGCGGCTGGCGAGGACATTGACTTCACGTGGCGCCTGGTCGACTCCGGGTACCGGCTGCGTTGGGTCCCGGACGCCGTCGTCGAGGTCGTCGAGGACGCAGTGGGAGGCCCGCGTCGTCAGATGAGGCGAGCCTTCGCGAATGGCGCGGGATGGGCGCACTTGGTTCGCAAACACCCGCAACGCCTTCAGACTGCGCTCCGAAATCATTCTGTCGCTGTCGTCTACCCGCTCTTTCTCCTTGGTATTCCCTTGACGATCAGGTACCGGGCCTATCCGCTCCTGCTACTCATACCGCTTTGGCGCGCGCGTCACGAAGCTGCTCCAGTACTCGTCGTCCTCCATCACCTCTTCACCGGTGCGGGTGTCCTGGCTGAGGTGGTCGGGCTGGCTCGGTGAGCGCCAATAACGTGATTGTCATCGCCTCGACGCCTCGCTCCCCGTTGATAAGAGGGGTACGGCTCAAGAGCTAATCCTTTCTCGCCTGGGAACCTCTCCCAGGCGGATTGTTTGGAGATTCCCAAACCTTGCCGACCTGTGCCCCCGTAGCCCCGAGAGCGGGCTCTGCGGACCCAGGCGGAAAGTGATCGTCCAGCTCGCTTTCTTTCGGCGCCAACGCGGAGGAGGTTCGCCGGGACCGAGCTAGGGGCATCTCGTGTTCGCACGGGGCTGTGCAGGGCCCCGATTCGAATTTCACCGACGAGTTGTGTCGCCGGCGTCACGCAGCTGTCGCCGAGGAGCACGCCGGGGCTGGCGTCGAACCCGGCCGGCTCGGTGTTCGTCTTGCCACAGAAGGAGTAGCTCTGGGGAGAAGGGAGCCAAGATACCGTCCGCGTTTACGGCGTTTGGGCAGCCGATGCCTCCTGTCCCGGTCTAGGTCGGGTGAGCGCCCCCGGGAGGACTCGAACCTCCGACCAACTGCTTAGAAGGCAGCTGCTCTGTCCGACTGAGCTACGGGGGCATTCGACTCGCGTGCTGGACCGGCCACGAGATTGCCGGTCGAAGCGGCCCGCATATACCCTGCCACCATTCGTCCGAAGGAGGTGGGACTATGCGCCCGCGGCTTCAGATCGGCGTCGATTCTCAGGAGCCGCAACGGCTCGCGCCCTTCTGGGCCAGCGCTCTCGGCTACGCGGTCGGCGATCTCGATCGCGATGGCATCTATCTCGATCTCGTGCCTCCGGACGCCTCCTCGCCCGTCGTCTACTTCCAGCGTGTCCCGGAGGAGAAGCGAGTCAAGAACCGTGTTCATCTCGACCTGTATTCGGAGGACCCGGAAACCGTGATCGCCGCACTCCTCGAGCTCGGCGCCAGAAAGCTTGACACGCCTCGATCCGGCTCGGAAGGTGGATGGTGGCAGGTCATGGTCGACCCCGAGGGCAACGAGTTCTGTGTCTGTCGCGAGGGCTGAATGGTAGTCGGCCGTCGTTTCCAAACACACCTGCCCCGGGTCGTGTGTCATGCTGGAGCGCAACGTCCGGCGTGGCGTCGGCACGACAATGGTGGCCGTAGCTCAGTTGGTTAGAGCGCCAGGTTGTGGCCCTGGAGGTCGGGGGTTCAAGTCCCCTCGGTCACCCCAATTCGCCAGATGGTGATCTGCGAGACTTCCGTTCCGGTCTTTGGGAGCCGGATATCATGCTCGTGACGCGCCTCTAGCTCAATATGGCAGAGCAACGGACTCTTAATCCGCAGGTTGAGGGTTCGAGTCCCTCGGGGCGCACGCGAAATTGCGCGGTATCGGTACAAGTGGCGTGAGTTGCTTCAAGTGGAGCTGGTGTTGGCGTTATCGCCAGAGGCCTTCTTCAGGAATTCCTCAA
>DASPQJ010000041.1:0-81671 GCA_035625025.1 Acidimicrobiales bacterium | reverse complement strand
TCCTCCTGGCGAACTCGGCCGCGATCATCACCGACGCCTTTCCCGCCGAACAGCTCGGCCTGGCGCTCGGCACGAACATGGTCGCCGCCATCCTCGGCTCGTTCCTCGGCATCCTCGTCGGGGGTCTCCTCGCCCAGGTGGGCTGGCGCTGGGTGTTCCTCGCCAACGTCCCGATCGGGCTCTTCGGCACCGTCTGGGCGTATTTCAAACTAAGAGAGATCGGGATCCGGATCCCGGCCCGGATCGACTGGCTCGGCAACATCGCCTTCGCCGGGGGCCTCGGCATGCTGCTCACGGGCTTCACCTACGCCATCAAGCCCTACGGGCATTCGCTCACCGGCTGGGGCAACCCCTTCGTCCTCGAGATGATCTTCGGGGGTCTCGCCCTTCTCGTCGTGTTCGTCGTCGTCGAGTCGTTCGTCGAGGCCCCGATGTTCCGCCTGTCGCTCTTCCGGATCCGGGCCTTCACGGCTGGCAACGCCGCCGGGTTCCTCGGCTCGGTCGGGAGGGGGGGCTTCCAGTTCATGCTGATGATCTGGTTCCAGGGCATCTGGCTGCCGGAGCACGGCTATGACTTCACGGTGACGCCCTTGTGGGCGGGGATCTACATGCTGCCGTTCATGCTCGGCTTCGTGCTCTCCGGGCCGCTCTCGGGGAGGCTCTCCGACCGCTACGGGGCGAGGCCGTTCGCGACGGCGGGCATGCTCATCTCGGGGGCGATGTACGGGGTGATGATCCTCTTCCCGGCCGACTTCTCCTACTGGCCGTTCGCCGCCGTGATGGTCGTCTCCGGGATCGGGGGAGGACTCTTCGCCGCGCCGAACACGTCGTCGATCATGAACTCGGTCCCGGCCCGCCATCGGGGCGCGGCCTCGGGCATGCGCGTCACGCTCGCCAATTCCGGCATGCCCCTATCGATGGGGCTTTTCTTCACCTTGCTCATCGTCGGGCTCAACTCCCAGGTGCCCCATGCCATGCTCGCCGGCCTGACGGCGCACGGGGTCCCGGGGAGCGTCGCGGCGATGCTGGCCAAGGCTCCTCCCCTCGGCTACCTGTTCGCGGCGTTCCTCGGCTACAACCCGCTGAAGAGCCTGCTCGGGCCGACGGTCTTGCAACACCTCGGCGCCGCCCAGGCGAAGCTCATCACGAGCCGGGCCTTCTTTCCGCAGCTGATCGGCCCGCCCTTCAAGCACGCGCTCACGCTCATCTTGCTTTTCGCCGTCGTGATGAGCGTCATCGCGGCGATCGCCTCGGCGCTGCGGGGCGAGAAGTTCATCCACGAGGACGAGGAGTCGAGAGCCCAGAAGGCGCATCTGCACGGCCACCGCCGGGTTCCAGCCCCGAGCGTTGTCGACACGCCGATCGACGCGGGAGTCGGCGAGAAGGTGGGATCGTCGGCCTGAGCGATCGGCGCGATCTCCCGATCGCCCCGGACAGGCGCCCGTCCGCTCAGCACCGGGTGGCGAGGAGCTCGAGGGCGGAAAAGAGCAGTCCGTGCAGGGCCCGGTCGGCTCCAGCCGGATACTGCCAGCGGCGGGGGCCGAAGTAGTCGCCGTAGAAGGAGGCGTAGTGCCGCTCCAGGCGGTCGCCCCCGTGCGAGCGCGTGAAGGACTCGGTGACGACCCCGTTCTCGTAGACGGTCGCCGCGCCGGCGATGTCGTCGAGGACGAGTTCGCCACCGCCGGCGAAACGCAGTCGGGTCCAGTAGCTGTGGCCGGCGGCCTGCCAAGTCGTGAAGATCGTGCCTTTGTGGCCCTCGCCGGGTTCTCCGAGGCTGAGGCGCGCTTCAAAGGTGCTGGCGTCGGCGTCGAGGGCGCGGAACGACTCTGCGGTTGCCGGGATCGCGAAACGGCCGATGACGCTCAGGGCGTTGATGCCCGAGTCCAACCAGCTGTTGCCGAGGCTGGCGGCGCGCTCCTCGCGGTCGGGCGCGTAAGGATTGCCAAACCAGGCCTCAAAGGCGACGAGCTCCCCGAAGCGCGACTTCTGGGAACCGTAGAACTCGGTCGCCCAGATCACCTGGGAAGCGAAGCCCGAGTGCAGGATCACCTCGAGGGCCGCATCCGCCAGCACCTCGTCGGCGTCGCGTCGACGGCTGGCCGCGGGCTTCTCGAGGAGAATCGGCACCCGCGCGTCGCACGCCCGCACGGCGGCGACGACTGCGGCGTGCGAAGCCGTCGGGGTGGCGACGACGACGAGGTCGGAGCCTGCGGAGAGGGCGCGCCGCAGATCCTGCTCGATGGGCAGCGGCGCCTGGCGGAACGAGGCCGCGGCTCGCGGGTTCGGATCGACGCCGACGACGTCCTCCACGGCTTCGACGCCCTCGAGGGCGCGCAGGTGCGCCGGCGAGATCCGGCCCACACCGACGAGGACGACTCGACTAGCCACGGCTTCGGTCCGGTGCGATCGCGCTCGATCCCTCAGTCAGATCTTTCCCTCGTGAAGTGCACGCCTTCATCGTCTCGGGCCGTTCTAGCTCCCGGAAGGCCGGGAGGCGAAGCAAGTAGGGTGGCAGACGAGCAGCTAGGAAGGTCGCAGGTATTCCGGGCGAGTTCTGCCGAGAGGCGGCGACCGAGGAGGTCGAGATGGCGAAGCGCAGGCGTGGGCACGACCGGTTGATGGGCTGGGTCGCGGCATTGGCTCTGTTTGTCGGGGCGACAGGCTTCGTCGGGGCGGGCGCGACGAGCGCCTCGACGGTGCGCCACGGCAGCGCGGCGAAGACCAGCTTCCAGATCACCGGAGCGGGCAAGGGCGCCTTGCGTGCCGGGCCGTTTGCCGGATGCCTCAACAATCTCGTCAAGACCAACGGCCTGACGGACGTGAACGACCTCGTGGGCTCGATCTCGGGATTCTCCGAGGGTGTCCAGAGCTGGAGTCTCCTCATCACCGAGAAAAAGACCGGCAAGTTCGAGATCTCCGGCGCCCTGACGGCGGAACCGAGGGTCGAGCTTCAGCCCTCCCCGAAGAACTTGGCGCAGGAGTCGATGATCCTGCCGAAAGACACCTTCTACGCCAAGAGCGGGACCGTGACTGTCGCGGCTGAGACGGGCTCGATCAGCGCTTCCCTGGCCACCATGAACGGCGCCACGATCGAGATCAGCGGCAGCTGGAGCTGCAAGTCGTAGCCGTTGCGCCTCGGATTGCCGGTGCGGAGTTGCGACGAATTCGACCTGCGACGGATGGGTCGGGCTCACAGGGGATTCCGCAAGCTGCGGATCGGGTTCGAGGCCGTGGCGGTCGTGCCTCCGGTGGCGCTCCGCCTCAGCCGGACGTGCCTTTTTCGACCGGTTGCACGTTGAGGAAGATCGGCCCGGAGCGCGAGCAGGCGAGGAAGGGGAACGGGACCACTCGGGCCGTGAGCTGGTCCGGGGGGTAGACCCGCAGCCCCGCGGCTTGCACTTGGTGGCATCGGGACGGCGGGTAGACCCCGGTGTCGGTGATCCGCACCACCGCAGTCGCAGTGCCGCCGTCCGCGAGCGTCACGACAACGGGCCGCTTCAAGCTGCTGTAGTGCGCCGCGCTCCCGAGCTGGCCGCCGGCGAGGTTGATTGCCGAGACTCCCGGATAGGCGTACATCGTGCAGGTTCTGCCGGAAAGGTTGGTGAACTCGAGGTTGTAGTAGGTGGCACCGGCCGTGCCGATGCCCTCGGTGTCCAGCCAGACGACGAGCCCGGAGGTCGCGCACCCGGGCGCGCCGGCGGCGCCGGCGGGTGGCGCGGGCGCCGCCGCGAGAAGCGTCGCCAGGGGGACGAAGACGGCGGCGCTTGCCAGCGCTGCGACGCCGATGATTCTTTTCCAGTCGGTCTGCGGTCGACGCATCGGGTGCCCCTCGGGTTGTAGGAAGAGTCTTGCAGGCGGATTATGACCGCCGCGCTGCCGCCCGTCGTGCCTCGACCGCGGCAAACGTCGGACGTTCCAACGAGCCGGGACGGGAGCTGGGGCCCGCCGAGCTCACCCGCGAACGGGAAGGCGGTTCTTCCTGAGCTCCGTGCGCCGTGCCGCGGACTGGGGCGGTCGGCCGGCGGGCTCTGTGACCTCGGGAGGGGCGAATTGGCACCGTGCGTGTCTCGACAGGCGGCTTCGCCGTCGCATATGCTCCAATCAGTCAGAGACGCCTTTCACGGGCGCTTCAGGGCTGAGCGTCCCCGCGGGGGCGCTCAGCCGCGTCGGAGCCCCGTTTGCTCGCGGTCGCTCCCGTTCTGTGGCGAGGCCGGGGAGGCTGGCTCTTCCGGTGGTTCGGAATCCGTCGCCACTTCGGCCTCGGTCGCCTCGGCGATGCGGGCGAGCTCTCCGAAGGTCATCGGAAGACCGTCTGCGGCGTGCCCGCCGAGGCCCAGATCGTCTGAGCGCTGAAGCGCGGAGTCGATCGGCGCGGGGCCTGGTCCGGGTGGCCGACCGGGGCGATCGGCTGGCCGGTCGCGGCGGGGACCTCGTCGACGGGCCCGCCTCATCGCTGCCCCGCCCTGGCTGGTCGTGACGAGTCCGGTGTCAACCCGGCGGGCACCGCTCTCGCAGATGAGCACCGGCGCGCCTTCGGCCACGAAGACGAGGCTGTTGGCGATGGCGCCGACCGGGTAGCCGAGCGCGCCGGCATGGGCGGTCCGGCGCGGCGAATGGTCGAACTCCCGCAGGACACCCGTGACGGCGGCGGCGCGTAGAAGCCGGGCGAGGCGCTCCGAAGACGGGTGCGCAGAACGTCACGATCGGGCCGAAGTTGCTTCTTTGACGAGACGGCGCGTCGCCAAGACGGTCTCGCGGTCGACGACGACTTCGGTGAGTCCGAGGAAGCGGAGGACGGCGATCACGCGCCAGCCGAGATCCCAGCGGGCGCTGATCCTCGCGAACTGCGGGTAGAGATGGTGGGTGAGGTGCTCGCCCTCGCCGAAGATGAGGAACGACAGCAGTTTCACGTTCTTCGCGAAACCGGCGCCCTCGACCCAGACCTTGCCGCGGTGGCAGTCGGAGTTGATCGCGCCTCCGAACCGCAACAGGACCCAGATGTGGACGGCGAGGGCGGCGACCCCGGCGACGACGCAGGCGAGCTCCCACAGGGGGGTGCGCGTCACGCTGAGCACGGGCGGGGCGGCCAGGGCGAACAGGACCGCGTAGACGATGCCGGCGACGACGGCTCCCCGGACGGGATGGTCAAAGACGCGGCGGTCAAGCGCGTCGAAGGGCCGGTCGAGCTTGGGGTTGTCGTAGGTGTCGTCCCGGATGTCCGGCAGTTTCGCCTCGGCGTGGAAAATGGCCGCCATGTGCCACGAGACGCGCCGGTACCCGTCGATGCCCTGACGCTGGGTGATGACGATCGGCGAGTGCGGGTCGTGGCGGATCTCGTCGATCCAGACGTCGGTATACAGGTGGTGCTTGCGGTGGATCCGGCGCCATTCCCAGTGGCGCATGTATACGGTGAAGAACGTGAGCCACCGCCCGGCGGCGTAGACGACGGGCTTCATCCGGTGCGAACCGTGGGTGATGCCACGGTGGAGGAACACCGTGATCGTCACGCCGGCGATGCCGGCACCGGCCAACCCGGCGAGCACCGTGAGACCGATCAGGGCGAGCAGACTCACCGCAACCCCCCAGCAGTTCTTTTCGGAATGACGGTAGCGGCGGGGCGGGCGGGCGTGTCGCCAGGCCTCCCGAGTCTCGCGATGGGTGTCGGCGGCCTTGACTGACCCGCCCTCCCACTACGTTCGAAGGGCACTTTGCACCGTGTCGTAGGGGCGGACCGGAAAGGAGCGCGATCGCCGTCACCCGATGGGGCCCGCAGATCCCAAACTTCACGTTCGCAGGCGTCGCGGACCGCGATTCTTTCGAGCAGATCGCGAAGGTCTTCGTCACGGCCGAGGAGCCGGGGTTCGACTCCGGGTGGGTGATGGACCACTACGAGCAGATTCCGGGTTCTGGGTCCCACACCGACCCGATGCTCGAGTCCTACACGCTGCTCATTGGGTCGCAGCGCGCACGAGACGCGCCAGCCTCGGCACGATGGTCAGCGGCGTCGCTTACCGCAACCCCGCTTTGCTCGCCCCGATCGTGACGACCCTCGACGTCGTCTCGGGCGGTCGGGCGATCCACGGGATCGGTGCCGCCGGGAACGACGACGAGCCCGCCGACTGGTTCCGGTTTCCCGTCGGTCGGCGAGCGGATGACGCGTCCCAAAGAGGCGCTCCAGATCTGCCGCGCTATCTACGCCGCGGACGCGCCGAGCTTCACCGTCCGCTGCTACCGCATCGACCACGCCCTCAACTATCCCCGGCCGATCCGCGCCGAGGGGATCCCGATTCTCGTCGGCGGCTCCGACGAGATCCGCATGCTGGCGCTCGTCGCCAGGTATGCCGACGCTTGCAACCTCTTCGGCGACCTAGACACCATCCGTCACAGGTTCGACGTCCTGGCCGGTCCCGGCGCGGCGACCGGTCGCGACCAGGTCGAGATCACGAAGACTCGCCTCGGCGCGCTGGTCATCGTCCCGACCGATGCCGAAGCGGCGCGCCGGAGGCGCCTCATGGTCCGGGCATGGGGGATGGACGAGGCCTGCTACCGCGCTTCTGCCATCGCGGGCGGTCCCGACGCGCTGTGCGAACAGGTCGGTGGCTACCTCGAGGTCGGTCTCGACGGGATGGTGTTCAACCTCGACAACGCCTCCGACTTCGACACGGTTCGTCTCGCCGGTGAGACCCTGACCAGGGCCTTCGTCTCAGCTGGCTTCCGACCGGACGGCAGGAGCTGCGTCGTCGCGGCCGGCTTGGAGCACGGCCGGGGCAGGGGTGCGAGCGGCGGCGCTTGTTAGTGTGCTCGCCGACAGAGCTGTTGCCCATTCCCCGGTAGTTAGGAGAGACCGATGATCGGCGAAAAGGTTGAGCAGTTCCAGAACAAGGGCACCGACCTCAGCGACTTGCAGTCGAAGATCGAGGGGTATCTCAAGACCGAGGGCTTCACGACCCAGTCTTCGGCGCCGAGCTCCGAGGGTGTCGTGATCCAGGCGAAAAAGGGTGGTTTTTTGCGCGACGTCATCGACGCCGACCGCGCCCTTTCCATCTCGATCACCGGTCAGCCGAACGATTTCACGGTCAAGGTCGGCATCGGGAAATGGCTGCAGCACCTGGGTGTCGCGGCGATCGAGACGCTGCTGATCTCGGATCTGTTCTTGATCGTGGACGTCGCCGAGACGGCGTGGAACTTCGAGGTCGAGGACAAGCTCGTCAAGCAGATCGAGTCCTTCGTCGGATAGCCGAGCCCGTCCCCGCCCGGCGTCGGGCCGGTTGGCGAGCGCGCGAGCGGCGAGGCGAGGTCGGCCGGAATCAGTTGGTCGTCCGCCGGCGGAAGAGGTGGACCGCCAGGGGCGCGAACACGGCGAGCAGGCCGAAAGACCACAGGAGAGAAGCCGCCAGGGCGTGCTCCATCGGCCACGTCTGGATCGCCGCGGACGGGTTGGGGTTGCCCCAGAGCTGCCGACAGGCGTCGGTGACGACGCTGATCGGGTTCCAGTTGGCAAAGACGCGCATCACGGTTGGCATGCGCTGGGTCGGCACGAAGGCGTTCGAGACGATCGCGGCCGGGAAGAGGATCACGAGGCCGATTCCCTGGGCGGATTCGGGGCCCTTGCTCACGAGCCCGAGACAGCCGCACCCCCACGACAGGGCGTAGGCGAAGAGCAGGAACAGCGCGAATCCTCCCAGCACCGCCCCGATTCCGGCGTCGGGGCGCCAGCCGATCGCGAGGGCCGTGATGGTGACGATCGCGGCGCACATGACCGAGGTGAGAAGGTCGGTGACGGAGCGGCCGACGAGCACCGCCGGGCGCCACATCGGCGTCGTCCGGAAACGGTCGATCACCCCCGTGTTGAGGTCGGTGCTCAGCCCGACGGCGGTCCCCATCGACGACGTGACGAGGTTCATGGCGAGGAGTCCGGCGATGGCGAAGTCGACGTAGGTGCCCCCGCCGGGGAGCACGACACCGGCACCGAGGATGTAGACGAAGAGCAGTGTGAAAAGCGCTGGCTGGAGCGTCACGTCCGACAGTTGCAACGGCTCACGGCGGATGTGGACCAAGTTGCGATACGTCATGACGGCGACGTCGCGCAGCTGGGACCGCAAACGGGGCGGCTTCGGTTGCCGGATCCGCGGCGCGACGGGTAGCGGCGCGGCGGTCGTCACCGGCTTGCGATTCCCGTGTCGGCGCCGACTTCGTCGAGCTCGTCGGCGGCGCGGCGCCGTCCGTCGGTGAGGGCGAAGAAGACATCGTCGAGCGACGCCTGGTGGACGATGACGTCGTCGACGGTGACGTGGGCGCCATCGAGTGCTCGGACGACGGTCGTCGCCAGGCCGTCCTCGCGGCGCACCCGGCCGCGCAACCTCTGGCCGTCCTGGCTCACCTGCACGTCCCCGAGGACGAACGGGGCGAGGGCCGCGGCCGCTTCGGGGTGGGGCCCGCTCAGGGTCACCTCGAGGCGGGCTTCACCCGTGCGGGCTTTCAGCTCGGCAGCGGTGCCGTCGGCGATCACCCGACCGTGGTTGAGGACGACGATCCGGTCGGCGAGCTCGTCGGCTTCGTCGAGATACTGCGTCGTGAGAAGCACCGTGGCGCCGTCGGCGACGAGGCCGCGGATGATCTGCCATACCCGCGCCCTGCTCGTCGGGTCGAGCCCCGTCGTCGGCTCGTCAAAGAAGAGCACCGGCGGTCGCGCGACGAGGCTCGCCGCGACGTCGAGGCGTCGGCGCATCCCGCCGGAGTACTCCTTGAGGAGGCGGTCCGCCGCGTCGACGAGCTCGAACTGTTCGAGGAGCTCGTTCGCGCGTCCTCGGGCATGAACGCGAGCGAGCCCGCTGAGACGTGCCACCATCACGAGGTTCTGACGCCCGGTCAGGGTCTCGTCGAGCGTCGCGTCCTGGGCCGCGACCCCGATGTTGCGGCGAACCGCCGCGGCGTCGTGGACGACGTCGAAGCCGGCGACTCGAGCCTTGCCACGGTCGGGCATCGTGAGCGTCGTCAGGATCCGCAGGGCCGTCGTCTTGCCGGCACCGTTGGGACCGAGAAGCCCGAGGATCGCTCCCCGGGGGACGCTGAAGCTGACGCCCGCGAGGGCGACGGTCGCACCGAAGCGCTTGGTGAGATCCTCGACCTCGATCATCGACTCGTCGCTCATCCCGCACCCGTCCGCTCGCCACGCCACTTACTGACCGCATGGTAGGTAAATGCTTACCGGTCGTCAAGTAGCTCGGATATAGTGAACGCGCGACGTCGTGTCCGGAGGGCAGCGTGAGCGAGAGGAAGGCCCCGGTTCGCAGCCGATCGGCGGGGGAGGGCGAGGACCCTGCGGGAACCCGCACGCGGGACCGGATCCTCGACATCGCGCTCGATCTCTTCATCGAGAAGGGCTTCGACAAGTCGTCGCTGCGCGAGATCGCCGAGCAGCTCGGGATCTCCAAGGCCGCCATCTACTACCACTTCGCCAGCAAGGACGAGATCTTGATGGCGTTGCACCTCCGACTCCACGAGATCGGCCGGCGCGCGATCGCCCAGCTCGGTCAGTTACCGACCGGCATGGAGACCTGGACGGCCCTGCTCGACGAACTGGTTGGCGAGATGTTCGCCCACCGCAAGATCTTCGTGATGCACGATCGGAACCGGTCGGTTTTCGAGCAACTGCACCGCCGCGAGCACGAGGCCGAGCACGAGGATCTCAACGAAGAGGTCCGCCGTGTGATGAGCGACCGATCGCTGCCGCTGCGCGACCGGGTCCGATTCGGATGCGCGGTCGGGGCGATGCTGAGCACCCTCATCATCTACGGTGACCTCCTGCAAGATGCGCCCGCCGAGGAACTCGAGGCGCTCCTCCGGGATGCCGTGGGTGACGTCCTCGGCCGTCGCGTCCGGCGAGGGCGAGCCCCTCGGCCAAGGAGCGCGGCGATCGGCTCGGAGGACGGCTCCCGGAAGCCTCCGGTGCGGCGACGACCCCGGCCGCCGCGTGGCGGCGCCCGCTAGGGGGGTGGGCGCGGCGACGAGTCCGCGCTGGTTGGCGCTCACCGTCCTTTGCATCGCGGTGCTCGTCGTGAACCTCGACAACACGATCCTCAACGTCGCCCTGCCGACGCTCGTCGAACGCTTGCGGGCGACGACCGACGAGTTGCAGTGGATCGTCGACGCCTACGCCATGGCCTTCGGGGGATTTTTGCTCGTCGCTGGGAGTCTCGCCGATCGCTTCGGGCGCAAGAGGTTCTTCGTCCTCGGTCTCGTCGTCTTCGGTGCCGGTTCCCTCGGCGCGGCCTTCTCCGGCAGCGTCGGGCCGCTGATCGCCTGGCGGGCGGTGATGGGCACGGGCGCGGCGATGACGATCCCCTCGGGGATCTCCATTGTCAATGACCTGTTCCGGGTGGCGGCCGAACGGGCTCGTGCCGTCGGCATCTGGTCCGGCACGATCGGACTCGGGATCGCCGTCGGGCCGGTCGCCGGCGGGCTTCTGCTCAGCCGCTTCTGGTGGGGCTCGGTGTTCCTCGTCAACGTGCCGGTTGTCATCGTCGGCGTCGTGGGCACGCTCGCGTTCGTGCCGGAGTCGCGTAGCCGCGCGCCGGACCGGCCGGACTCGGCCGGTTCGGCGCTCTCGATCGTCGGACTCGGGCTGATCCTCTGGGCGATCATCGAGGGACCAAACCGGGGGTGGCTGTCGCCGGAGGTTCTCGCCGCCGGCGCGGCCGGCGTCGCGGTGATCGCCGGATTCATCGCCTGGGAGCGCGCCATCGACCACCCGATGCTGCCGCTCGAGTTTTTCGCCTCGCGGCGATTCAGCGTCGCGGTCGTGTCCGTCGGCCTGGGACTTTTCGCCCTGTTCGGGGGCCTTTTCATCATGACCCAGTTCCTCCAGTTCTTCCTCGGCTACTCGCCGCTCGGTGCGGGACTGCGGATCCTGCCCATTGCCGGGGTCATCGCCCTCGGGGCGCTCGTCTCGTCGTGGGCGGTGCGGTCGATCGGGACGAAGTTCGTGGTCGTCCTCGCGCTTTTCAGCGTCGTCGGCGGGCTCGCCCAGATCGCCGTCGTTTCCGTGGCTTCGGCGACCTACCTGCGGGAGCTGCCCGGGATGCTGCTCATCGGCCTCGGGGCGGGGTTCCTCGTGCCCGCGGCGATCGACTCGGTGCTCGGCGCGGTGACGCAAGCCGACGCCGGCGTCGGCTCGGCGACGAACTCGACCGCGATGCAGGTCGGCGGCGCCGTCGGTGTGGCGGTCCTCGGCAGCGTCCTTTCCACCCGCTACCAACACTCGATGCGGACGGTGATCGCCGGAAGCCACGCGCCGGCCGTCGCCGCCCACGCGATTCTCGGCTCGATCGGCGGCGCGCTCGCCGTCGCCCGCATCGCCGGCGGCCTCGTCGGTGCCGAGCTCGCCCAGGCTGCCCGCGTCGCTTTCGCGCTCGGGAGTCGTACTGCCCTCATCGTCGGGGCGGGGGTCACCGCGGCGGGTGCCCTCCTCGCGCTCATCGCCCTTCCTTCCCGGCCGCCGCACGACTCCCCGTGACGTCCGCCACGGGTGAGGTGACGGAGCTCTCGGACGACCGGGCTTGCGGGAAGGCCCGCGTCGCCGGGGCTGCCAGGACGCGGGGAGAAGCAAGGCAATCGCAGCAGAGTCAGACTGACGGGGAGCCGTGGTCCGGCAAGGTCCGGCGCGGTGACGCGGGGAGGCGACGATGGCGCGCAAAGAGCACTGGCAGGACGAGCCCGAGGAACAGGACTACCCGGCCGCGCAGAGCTATCTGAGCCTCGTCGCCAGCGAGTCCCGGGCGGAGGCGCTCGTCGCGGCGCTGAAAAAGGCCCCCATCGTGCGCCGGATGGCGAAAGACCTGTTGCGGGCGAGCAGGCTCGAGGCACTCCCCGCCGACAACTTCCACGTCCAAAAGGACCTGAAAAAGGTCCAGAAAGGAAGGCGTCTCTCGCCGGTGCTCCTCGTCGCGGGCGACCTCGCGACCGACACGCCGCTCACGATCGCCGACGGCTACCACCGGATCTGCGCGAGCTACCACATCTACGAGGACGCCGTGATCCCGTGCCGGTTGGTCGACCTCGACGCCGAGGAGGGGTCGCCGGTCCACTCGAGATAAGCCTGCCGGGGCGGGCGGCGCCTCATGGGAAGGACCGTCGTCGCACCGGGGGCGGGGGCCGCGATCCCCGCGATGTAGAGGGAGGCGTTGTGGATCACGCCTCTTGCGTCACTCCCTGGCGGGATCTCCCGACCAGTCCGGGCCTCCGTCCGACATGCAATTCGCGCATGTTCCGATGATCTCGATGGTGTGGGTCGTGCCGCCGAAGCCGTTGTCCGTGGCGATGCGGGTCGCCCAGCGCTCGACCTCGGCGTCCTCGACTTCCACGGTGACACCGCACTTACGGCAGACGAGATGGTGGTGGTGGTGCTCGGACCCGCATCGGCGGTAGAGCGTCTCCCCGTCGTCCGATCGCAGCACGTCGACCTCGCCGGCTTCGGCGAGAGCGCGTAACTGGTTGTAGATGGTCGTCAGTCCGACGTTTTCGCCCCGGGACCGCAGCTGCGTGAAGAGCTCTTGGGCGGACTGAAAGGAGTACGAGGCATCGAGCGCGCCGGCGAGCGCCCGTTTTTGGCGGGTCAACCGCTCCCGGGGCGTCCTGAGAGCCGCTCCTTCGATCGGCCCGGTCATCTGGCCCCTTCGAGGGAGTGGCCGAGAGCGTCGTCGACGAGGTGGCCGACGCGGTCATCGGCGAGTTGGTAGGTCCGCTCCACCCCGAGGCGGGTCGTCGTGACGAGCCCGGCATTCCGGAGGACCTTGAGGTGCTGGGAGAGCAACGGTTGACTCACCTCTCGGCCCTCCAGGCGCAGAGCCGCCTGCAGTTCATGGACGCACCGTGGACCGCGCCGCAGTTCGGCGGCCACCGCGAGGCGCACCTCGGCTGCCAGCGCCTTCAGCAGCACGACGGCCCCGGGCAGGGCTTCGCGACCGTCAGTCTGCGGCACGGCACAATATTAGCCGGAGTTTATATAAGTGCAGCGTCATATAGTTAGTTGCAACGGTTCCCGTTTCTGTTACCATCTTTGCACACACGAGCGGTTCGTACCTCCCGACAGGGAAAGGCGATAGCCGGTTGGAGGTAAAGGGAAAAAAGGGGGGCGGGCGACGTGGAGGTTCGGAGGAAGATCCGCCGAGGAGCCGGGGCGGGGGCGCCTTTTCTCGCTGTGGTCGTGACGCTCGCCGGGTTGGGGGCGGGCCCCGTGGCGCACGGCAGCGCGCCGAACGCGGGGATCGCCGTCGTCGCCGCAGAGAACGAGTACGGCAACGTCGCGGCGCAGATCGGTGGGAGATACGTGACCGTCGACTCTGTCGAGAGCAACCCGAACACGGATCCGCACACCTACGAGGTCTCGCCGGGAGTCGCCCAGGCTGTCAGCTCCGCCCGGGTCGTCATCCAGAACGGGATCGGCTACGACGATTTCATGACGAAGATCGAGTCGGCGTCCCCGAACCCCAGGCGGTACGTCGTCGACGTCCAACAGCTCCTCGGCCTCCCGGACAGCACGCCGAACCCGCACCTTTGGTACAACCCGGCCAGCATGCCGAAGGTGGCGGACAAGCTCGCCGCCGACTTCTCCGAGATTGACCCCCGGCACGCCGCCTACTTCCGGGCCAACGCGGCGGCGTTTGCCACTTCGCTCCGTCCGTGGCTCCAGGCGATCGCCAGGTTCAGATCGACACATCCGAACACTCCGGTCGCAACGACGGAGCCCGTGGCGGATTACATGCTCGAAGCAGCCGGGACGAAGAACCTCACGCCGTTCACGCTGCAGGCGGACATCATGAACGGCGTCGACCCGTCACCACAGGACGTCTCGATCCAGGAGGGCCTTTTCTCGCAGTACAAAGTCAAGGTATTCGTCTACAACCAGCAGGTCACGGATTCGCTCACCGAAAGCTTCATCGCTGACGCCCTCCATGCGGGCATCCCCGTCGTCGGTGTCTACGAGACGATGCCCGTGCCCGGCTACGACTACCAGTCGTGGATGCTCGCCGAGGTCGCCGCGTTGCAGAAGGCCGTGGCGGACGACGTCTCCACGACGCGCCTGAAGCCATGACGGACGCGACCGGCTTCGGCGGGTCGGAGATCCTGGCGCTCGAGAACGTCACTGTCTCGCTTGCAGGTCGGGAGATCCTCCGTGACGTCAGCTTCCGCTGCGACGCCGGTGAGTTCATCGGGCTGATCGGCTCGAACGGAGCGGGCAAGACGACTCTTCTGCGAGTCATCCTCGGCCTGGTCGCTCCGACGTCGGGAACCATCCGAGTGTTGGGGAAGCCCCGGTCGGCCAGCAATCCCCTCATCGGCTACGTCCCCCAGAAGATCGGGCTCGATCCCGACATGCCGATCCGGGCCCGGGATCTCGTGGGGCTAGGGATCGACGGCCACCGTTTCGGGATGCCCCGACCGACGGCGAGACGCAAGGCCCTCGTCGACGAGATGCTCGAAGCGGTCGACGCGACGAGCTTCGCGGACGCTCGGGTGGGCAACCTCTCGGGTGGCGAGCAGCAGCGCATCATGATCGCTCACGCTCTCATCAGTCGCCCGCGGCTCCTTCTCCTCGACGAGCCGCTTGCCAACCTCGACATCCGGAGCGAGCAGGAGGTCGTCACTCTCGTGGCGCGTATCGCTACTGAGCAGAACGTCGCGGTCCTGTTCGCCGCCCACGGCATGAACCCTCTGCTACCCGTGATGGATCGGGTCGTGTACATCGCCGGGGGCCGGGTGGCGAGCGGCACCACGGACGAGGTCGTCTCCACCCAGTCGTTGAGCCGGCTGTACGGGCGCCACGTCGACGTCATCCGGGTTCACGACCGGGTCCTCGTCGTCGCGGGCCGGGAGAACGAGGGGCTGCACCACGCCGAGCCGGCCGGCGGAACGGAGTCGGCGTGAGACCGGCGAGTATCGGCTCGTCCGTCATCGGGCCGGGATTCTTCGCCAGCTCCCCCGTCCACGTCGCGCTTGTCGTCGGAGCCGTCGCGGCGGTCGTGTCCGGCGTCGTCGGCACCTTCACCGTCGTGCGCGGGCAGTCCTTCGCCGGGCATTCACTGGCCGACATCGGCACCGCCGGAGGATCGGCGGCGTTCCTCGTTGGCATCAGCCCGTTGTACGGATTCGTCGCCATGAACCTCGTGGCGGCAGGGACGATGGAGCTGATCGGCATCCGGCGACCTCGGGGCCGGGACGTCGCCACGGGCATCGTCCTCGGGGCGGCACTCGGGCTCGCGGCGCTCTTTTTGTACTTTGACGCGACGTCAACGAGTACGACCGGGGCGACGATTAACGTGCTGTTCGGTTCGATCTTCACCCTGCCTTCATCGATCGTTCCGATCATCGTCGTCCTCGCCGTTCTGGCGACCGGCTTGACGTTCTCCTTATACCGCCCTCTCATCCTCAGCTCGTTAAGCCCGGAGCTCGCCGCGGCCCGCGGGGTCTCGCTGCGCCTCGTCGGGATCGGGTTCCTCGTCGCCCTCGCCCTCGCCGTGTCGCTCTCGGCGATCACGATCGGGGCGATCCTGTCGACTGCCCTCCTCATCGGTCCCGCCGCGACCGCGCTGCGGCTCACGAGGCGAACCGGGACCGCCGTCGCCGCCGCCGCCGGCTTCGGCGTCGGTGCGACCTGGCTCGGCATCCTCCTTTCTTACGACAGCTACTACTGGACGCCGTCTCACCGCGGGTGGCCGGTCAGTTTCTTCGTCGTCACCGTGGTCTTCGCCGTCTACCTCGTCGTGGACCTTCTCGTCGCCCGCCGCGCCGCCGCCCAGCGTCCGTCCGGCCGAGAGGTCGCCTGATGTTCTCGCAGTTCATGGTGAACGCCTGGGAGGCGTCCACGATCGTCGCGGTCGTCGCCGGGGTCGTCGGCTTCTTCACCGTCCTGCGCGGCTCGTCGTTCGCGGCCCACGCCCTCCCGAACGGCGCGTTCGCGGGGGCCGCGGGAGCGAGCCTTCTCGGCGTGAACACCATCCTCGGACTGGGGGTCTTCTCCTTGCTCGGCGCGATCGGGATCGCCGGTCTCGGGCGGCGGCAGCGGCACGACGTCGCCACGGCACTCGCCATCGTCGTGATGCTCGGGATCGGTGCTCTTTTCTTGGCGATGACGACGGAGTACGCGCCCGAGATCTTCTCGCTGCTTTTCGGCGAGGTCCTCGGCGTCAGCAGCAGCGAGCTCGTGCCGACGGCGGTGATCGGGGCGGTCTGCGTCGCCGCGATCGTCCTTCTCTACCGGCCGTTGCTCCTGTCGTCGGTGATGCCCGATGCCGCCGAGTCACGGGGTGTCGACACCCACCGGATGGAGCTCGCGTTCCTCCTCGTCGTTGCGCTCGTCACCACGATGGCCGTGCCCGTCGTGGGGACACTCCTCATCTTCAGCCTGCTCATCAGTCCGGCCGCCACGGCTCGTTCCTTCACGAACAAACCCCTGACCGCGCTGGGGCTCTCCGTCGTCATCGCTCTCGCGACCGTGTGGTCCGCCATCGCCCTTTCGTACACGTCGAACCTTCCGATCGGGTTCTTCGTCGGGACCATCGGTGCTGTGACCTACACCATCGGCCGGGGCTGGACGGCGTGGCGGCACGTCTGGCGGTCGTCACCGGGAACCTCGCCTTCCGGGTCTTCGCGACGCGCTCTCGTCGCAGCCTCGGGGCGACGGACGGGGAATGCCGAGGGCGGGAAGATCTGACCTCGACTCGACCGACCGGGGCGGAGAGGTGGCGCCTCGGGAACTTGTGCGCCGAGCCAACCGCGATCGGGAAGACGCGGCGAAGTCGGAAAGTCAGTCGCGCGCGACTCGTAGGGCGAGCCGAATCGGCGCCAGGCCTCCTTGCAGCTCACTCCGCCCTCCGGCGGCAACGAGCAGAGGCACGCCGCTTGGCGGGGACGCGTGACCGCTCGACGGCCGGAGCCCAATGAAGTCCGAGAGGTCGCGGGTTCGTTCGGCTCGGACGCCGAAGGCGACGGGCGCGCGGCCCCGCTATCCCGACGTCTTGGGGAAAGGATCGTCGCCACGAGTCCCGGACCCGCCGTCCTCGACGCCGGGTCCGGCACAGGAACCTTCGCCCGGCAGTTCCGGGCGGTCGGGTGCCGGGTGCTCGGGGTCGACGGCGACCCCCGGATGGCCGAGCTCGCGCGGCGGAACTGGTTCGAGGTCGAGGCGGCGGTGTCGGCGACCCGGAGGAGTGGCGGTTCGAGGGGGAGCGGCCCTGCACCCGGGAGGAGTGGCTGAACCAGGTGCCCGTCTTTCGTGGCCACAACGAGTTGCCGCCGGCGAAGCTCGACGAGCTGTTGGCGGGCATCGGAGCCGCGATCGACGCTTCGGGGCACAGTCACGATGCGTTACGGCGCGGAGGTCGTCACTGCGACGCGATCCCGAGCTCCGAGAGGAGCTGGTCCCGCGACACAAGACTCCCGGACCGCG
Organism: Acidimicrobiales bacterium; assembly: GCA_035625025.1. Taxonomy (GTDB): domain Bacteria; phylum Actinomycetota; class Acidimicrobiia; order Acidimicrobiales; family Bog-793; genus Bog-793. The sequence goes on along the minus strand of DASPQJ010000041.1, from coordinate 64,225 downwards.
CCGGGCGGCCCGGCCCGGAGGCGCGATCGAGGCCTTGCGCCGACGGGACGAGCCGTTCGGACCCGCCCGCTCGTTTGTTCTTCGTTGGCCGCGCAGCTTCGCCCGGTGGCCGCGGTGCTAACGGGGGGTCGTCGTCTCGCTCCCGGCCGGGATGGGATTCGCCCCGCCGCCCCCAGTGGGCGCTGGGGCGGGCGCCGCGCTGAGGGCGGCTTTCTTCCAGGGACCGACGGCGGCGGCGAGCATGGCCGAGTTCGGGACGTGGAGGGTGCCCTCTTCGGTGCGGAGCGTGACGTAGGTGAGATTCATCCCCCGCACGACGCCGTCGAACTGTCCCCCGAGCGCCCCGGACCGGACCCGGATGTGGTTGCCGACGGAAAACGGGTGGGCGACAAGCAGCACGACGCCGGCGAAGACGTTGCCGAGCACCTGCTGGGCGGCGATGCCCAGGACGACGCCGGTCACCGCGCCCCCGACGAGCAGATGGTCGATCGGCACCGAGATGAGGCCGAGCGCCGCGAAGAGGATGATCACGTAGCCGGCGATCGAAATGGTGAGGCGGAGAGCCGCCCCGCTCGCCGGGAGCGGGCTCACCCCGACGGCGTGACCGAGCCAACGGGCGAGGCGCCGCGTCGTCGTCACCCCCGCCAGGACGAAGACCGCCGTCGCCGACCAGAGAACGACCCGCGGTTCGAGGCGTGCCCCATGGACCTTGCCGAAAACCGATCCGACGACGAGAGCGGCGACGGCGACCGCTCCGTAGGCCGCGCACACCAGCGCGTGATGCGCGTGGGGGACCGGCTCCCCGCCGGTTCGCGCCCGAACCGGACGTTCTCGGTCGCGTGACGTTCGCTGCGCCGTCAAAAGACTGCTCCAGCGTCCACGGCCTTTCCCCCGTCCCCGTCCGGCGTCGCCGTGACCGGCCGCCACCGTCGAGTGTTGCACCTCATCGGGCCGGTCGCCCGGCAATCCGAGCGGTCGTGCCGGCTGCAAGACGCGAGACTGACGTCATGCGTGCGTGGATCGTCGACCGCCCCGGCCCGATCGAGGACGGGCCGCTCCGTCTCGTCGACCGTCCCGTCCCCGAACCGGGCCCGGGCGAGGTCCTCGTCGGGGTGCGGGCCTGCGGGGTCTGTCGGACCGATCTCCACCTCGCGGCGGGAGAGCTGCCGCCGCGCCGGCCCGGGGTCGTGCCCGGCCACGAGGTCGTCGGCACGGTGAAGGCGTTGGGACCAGGGTCGTCGAGGTTCCCCGTTGGGGCGCGAGTCGGCATCGCCTGGCTGCGCGCGACCGACGGGACGTGCGGCTTCTGTCGCCGCGGCGACGAGAACCTCTGTCAGGCGCCGGCCTTCACCGGGTGGGACGCCGACGGGGGCTACGCCGAGTTCGCGGTCGTCGACGAGCGCTACGCCTACGCGATCCCCGCGGGGCCGTCCGACATCGAGGCCGCGCCGCTCCTCTGCGCCGGGATCATCGGCTTCCGGGCCTTGCGGCGGGCCCTGCTCCCTCCCGGCGGCCGTCTCGGCATCTACGGCTTCGGCGCTTCGGCGCATCTCGCCGCTCAGGTCGCCCTCTACGAGGGGGCGACCGTCCACGTGATGACGCGCTCGGCCGAAGCCCGCCGACTGGCGCGCGAGCTCGGGGCAGCGTCGGTCCAGGGGGCGGCCGACCCGCCGCCCGAACCGCTCGACGCGGCGATCCTCTTCGCGCCGGCGGGAGAGCTCGTGCCCGTCGCCCTCGCCGCCCTCGAGCGGGGTGGGACGCTCGCGGTCGCGGGGATCTATCTCAGCGCGATCCCCCCGCTCGATTACGAGAGCGAGCTCTTCTACGAGAAGAACCTGCGCAGCGTGACCGCCAACACCCGCGCCGACGGCGAGGAATTCCTCCGGATCGCGGCCCGCGCGGCGCTGCGCGTCGTGACGACGCCCTACCCTCTATCCCGCGCCGACGAGGCCCTCGCCGACCTCGCCCACGACCGTGTCGAGGGCGCGGCGGTCCTCGTCGTCGAGGCGGGCTGAGGCCTCCCGGCGAGACCGTCACGATCCCGGTCGCGCCATCGCGCGCCGAGCCTCAGGGGATCGTGCTCGCCGGTCCGGTGTCGAACGAGAAGGGTGGGTACGGATCGACGAGCGAGGCGAGGTAGGCGAGGAGACGGGCCTCCCAGCGGACGACGCCGCGTTGGAAGTTCCAGAGCCCCGCGGGGTAGCGCTCGCTCGCGAGGATGAAGATCGCGGCGACGAGCCACACGATCCAGCTGACGAAGCCGATCAGGGCGAGCACGATCGCGCTCGGGATGGCCTTTGCGATCCGCCAGAGTGCCGAGGAGACGGTGGGGGAGCCGGAGCGGACGACGTCGAAGCGGATGGCGCCACGCTCGAAGCCCGGCAGTTGGTCCGTGAGGAGCGCGAAGTAGGCATACAGGCCGACGAGGAAGGAAAGCACCTTCGTCATCCGCTCGCCGTCCTCCGTGAGGTAGCGCTCCCCCCCACCCTGGGAGATGAGGATCGCCGCGACCACGGGCAGACCGAGATAGACGAGACCCCCTCCGGTTGCGGATCCGGCGACCCAGGAGAGCACAACGAGGAGCAGGATCCGCAAAAAGACGTGGGCGCGGTCCATCTTCTCCGGTCGCTCGAGATCGAAGGTCACCGGATACGGCGCCACCGTTCAGCCCGCGTTCAGTTGCGCGGCGATCGTCTTCGCCCAGGACCGCACCTGCGCGGGATCGCGCCAGTCGCCGGAATGCTCCTTCGCCATCGCCCGGGCCGGAAACCCCGTGGCGTCAGGAAGGAGTCGGCCTCCGAACGTGATGTGACCGCGGGCGCCGACCCGTTTCATCAGTGCCCGGACCCCTTGCACCGGCGGGATCTCCTTTCGGGCCGCGGAGTCGTCGAGGGGTCCGCTGGAAAAGAAGTAGGTCGGGCGTTGCCGGAGCTCTCGGAGGTGGGCCTTCACGAAGCGTCGTGACGTCTTGTGCCAGCGGCCGGCGTAGATCGCGCCGCCGACGATGACGACGTCGAAATGGTCGAGGTGTTTGATCTCCTCCGGACGGAAAAGGCCGACGGTGAGGCCTTCCTCCCGCAGACCGTCGGCGAGCATCTGGGCGAGTTCCTCGGTGCCTCCACGCTTCGAGCCGCAGGTGACAAGGACTTGCATGTGCGCCTCCCCCTTCCCTTGGTCCTGCCTTCTTGTCGCGGACAGCGCGTCCGTCTCACGACGGGCGCTCAGCTCGTCACGGGCCGAGTTGTCTTGTCGGCCGTCAAAGGCTCGGTCGACCGGGTAGACGCAGGTCCTCCTCGGCCGACAGCGCGGCGAGCCGGATCCGCCGGTCCTGCACGGTCCAGGTCACCCGCGATTGTGGCGAAAGACCCCGTAGCCCGCAACTGCCGGGAATCAGCCGAGACCCCCTCGAGGTCCCTTTCACGCTGGATCGGGTCCTCGAGCGGACGAGCCCGGCCGTCGGATCCTGCTTGCGGCTCCGTAACGGCACCATGTTCGTGGCCGGTTCCTCCGGAGGCGTCGGGGGCGTCCGGACCGGCCTCGAGACGAAGGGGCGATTCGGCGCGGCCGTCGACGCGGCCGCGACGGGCCCGTTCGCCCGATCATGGCGTTCTGGAGGTTCTCGGGATCGCGTGTGTCCGTCTCCCGCGAGGAGCTAGACGGCGCGGCCGACGAACTCCAGCGCGATCTCGGCGACCTCCCGCCAGCCACTGTCGAAGGTGAGCGAGTGCCCGCGGCCCGGGATCTCGGCGATCTCGGTCACTGCCTCGTTGGAGCGCTGGCGCCGGTACGATGCCCGGGCGATCGCCGGCGGCAAGAAGCGGTCCTTTTCGCCCGAGATGATGAGCAGGGGTCCCCGCCCGGGGTTTCTCGTGTCGACCCGCACCTCGGTGGCCGGGTTGAGGTTGGCGAAAGCGTCCTGAAACACCAGCCTGCCGCAGGCGGGCACCCCGTGGGTCCCGTACAACTCCCGGGCTTCCGGCTCGCTCGTCGCGTTGGCGACCGCGTAGCGGAACTGCGCGTAGCTGAGCGGAAGCACGCGCCGGCGGTTGGCCGGATGGCCGAGTACCGGCAGGACGGAACGCAGTGTCGAGACCGGCAAGGGCAGCACGCCGCGGAACGGGGCCGGGCTGATCGCCACCGACACCCGGGCGACGCCGTGGCCGGCGAGGATCTGGGTTAGCAGTCCCCCAAAGGAGTGGCCGACCACGACCGGCTTTTCCGCCAGGCCGCCGATGATCCCTTCGAGATGATCGACGATCCCGGCGACGCGCTGGCGTGCGAAGGCTTCGGGATGCTTGTTGGCCGCCGCCACCGTCTCCGGGTCGCCGGGCCAACCCGGCGTCAAGGCGACGTAGCCGGCCTCCTCGAAAGCCGTGACCCAGCGGTCCCAGACGCTCGCCAGCGCCCACAGCCCGTGGATGAAAACGACCGGTGTGCGAGACGACGCGTTCGCCTTGGCGACCTGTTGGGCCTCACGCGGCGTCACCGCGCCATCAGATGCCAGGTCGGCGCTCATCTTGTCTCCTCGGAGCCGGTTGGCGCGGAGCTTCCCTTTCGCGCAGGGATCCGGCGAGCCGCAGATCGATCGGCCCTCGGCCCCTCCTGACTCTGTGACCGCGCGAAAGCTCAGCCTCGCACGAGAGAGCGGGCCGCGTCGGCGATGCACTCCGCCGAGATGCCGGCGGCGGCGAGGAGCTCGGCCGGTGTTCCCGACTGCGAGAGCCCGCGGACCGCGAGGTGCGCGAGGCGCGGCGCGGCCCCCGCGGCGAGGAGAGCCGACTCCACGGCCTCGCCGAGTCCTCCGGCGGGGTAGTGGTCCTCGGTGACGACGATCCGGCCGCCCGTCGCCTCGCACGAGGCGAGGAGGGTCGCGGTGTCGATCGGCTTCACCGAGTAGCAGTCGACGACGCGCGCCTCGATGCCTTCATTCTTCAGGATCTCGGCCGCGGCGAGGCTCTCGTGGAGCGTCACGCCGGCGCCGACGAGCGTGACCGCGTCGGCCGGACCCATCCGCACAACCTTGGCACCGCCGATCGGGAACGCCTCGCCCGGGCCGTAGATGACGGGGTAGGCGCCGCGTGTCGTTCGCAGGTAGCAGACCCCCGGGCGGTCGGCCATCGCCGCGGTGAGGGCCGCCGCCGAGGTCGCGTCGGCGGGATACAGAACGGTCGACCCGTTGATCGCCCGCAGGGCCGCGAGGTCCTCGAGAGCCATCTGGGAGGGTCCGTCGGCACCGATCTCGACTCCGGCGTGCGAGCCGGCGAGGCGGATCGAGACCTCGGAGACCCCCGACATCCGCAGGAAGTCAAAGGCCCGGGAGAGGAACGCGCCGAAGGTCGCGGCGAAGGGCACGTAGCCGCGCACAGCGAGACCGGAGGCCGCCGCGATCATCAGCTGCTCGGCGATGAAGGCCTGGAAGGAACGCTCCGGGGCGACGGCGAAGAACATCTCCGAGAACGTCGAGTTACCCACCTCGGCGTCGATCACGACGACCTCGGGGCGGGCCGCCAACGCGACGAGAGCCTCGCCGTAGGCCTTGCGTGTCGCGACTTTGTCGCCGAGGGCGTAGCGGGGGAGCGTGACGACCGCATGCGGGTTGGGCGTGATCGCCGGGATCCCGGGTTCGGGGAGCGGTGTGCTGACGCGCAACGAGCTCGGGCCGCCGAGCGCGACAACGGCTTTCTCGGCGAGGTCGGCGGGCAGCGCGAGGCCGTGCCAGCCGACCTTGTCCTCGACCTCCGGCACCCCCTTGCCCTTCACCGTGCGGGCGAGGATGACCGACGGCCGGCGGGCGCGCCGCGCCTCTTCGAAGGCGGCGTCGATCGCCCCGAGGTCGTGCCCGTCGACTTCGATCGGGTGGCAGCCGAAGGCGGAGACGCGCGTCGAGTAGGCATCGAGGTCCCAACCGAGCTCGGTCGGCCCGACCTGACCGAGACGGTTGACGTCGACGATCACGGTGAAGTTGTCGAGTTCGTAGTGCGCGGCCTTGTCGAAGGCCTCCCAAACCGAGCCTTCGGAAAGCTCGCTGTCCCCGCACAGCGCCCACACCCGGTAGGGGAGCTCGTCGAGGAACTTGCCTGCCAGTGCCACGCCGATTGCGGCGGCGACGCCGAACCCGAGGGACCCGGTGGCGAGGTCGACCCAAGGGAGCGCCGGTGTCGGGTGACCTTGCAAGCGCGCGCCGAGGCGACGGTAGGTCGTGATGAGCTCGTCCTCGTCGACGACGCCGACGGCCCGGAATACCGAGTACAAAAGCGGTGAGGCGTGGCCCTTCGAGAAGATCAGGTGGTCGTTCTCGGGTCGCTTCGGATCCGCCCAGTCGTAGTGGAGATGGCGGGTGACGAGGACGGCGAGGAGGTCGGCGGCCGAGAGAGAAGAGGTCGGGTGACCGGATCCGGCTGACGTCGCGCAGCGGATCGAGTCGACGCGGAGCTGCCTCGCGAGTTCGGCGACGATTTGCAGGTCATCTACGGTCGTGGCGGACATCGAGTAACTCCTGGGTAGGCCGAAAGGGCCCCCGTAGGCTATCGCTCGCCCTGCCGACAACCGGGCGTGGCCGGGGTTCAGAGCGGGCCGAGGTCTTTGCCCATGCAGACGATGGCGACCGATTCCTCGTAGGGATCGAAGTTGTCGATCGGGACGTATCCCGCCCGCCGGTAGAGGGCAAGCGCCTCTGGTGAGCGGATCCCCGTGGCGAGAACGATCCGGGAAGCGCCGAGGAATCGCGCCTCGCTCTCGAGAAAGTCGAGGAGCTTGGGGGCAATTCGCTGCCCGCGGAAAGCGGGCGCGACGAAGAGGCGCTTCAGCTCGGCGCGTCCGTCGTCGAGTAGCCGAACGGCGCCACAACCGATGTCGACTCCTCCCTCCGACGCCACGATGAATACGCCGCGTCCGGGAGCGACGTCGTCTTCGCTGAGATCGAAGTGACAGTCCCGCGGGTCGGGATAGCGCCCGCGCAGCTCGGTGTTGAGCGCCGAGACGAGTTTGGTCGCCGATTGACTCGACAACTGCTCGCGGCGAAGCTCGATTTCTTTCGGCGCGGAAAGATCGTTTCGACCCGGCGGCGCGTTCAATGTGACCCGCCGGGTGGCCGGCGATTCGCCTTCTTTTCGCGCCCGATCACGGTCCTGGGTGGCGGCTCAGCGGCCGGAGAAGGGCCTGGAGAGACGCGACGATCGCCCGCGTCGCTGCCGCGGGAGACCGGCCGACCGCGGCGCGCAGATACTCCCAGGTCGGCCAGGCCGTGACGAAGTCGATCGAGTCGGTGAGGACGCGCTCCTCGGCGCCGGCACGTCGCAGTTCGGGTGCGAAGGTGGCGATCACGTGGTCACGGCGAGTGCGGGTGCAAAAGGCGATGCCTTGGGCCATTTCGGGCGAGCTCTGCTCGTCGAACATCGTCGCCCGGCGGATCGGCGTGAGGATCTCGAAGAGCCGGCGACACTGGCCGGCGATCGTCTGGATGCGCTCGTCGAGCGCGAGGCGCGCGTCGACGGGCTGAAGTATTTCGGCGTGCCGACGCATCTGCAGGTCGAGGGCCAGTCGCCGCAACGCCTCGACGTCTTCGAAGTGGTGGTAGACGGTGCGGAGCGCGACCCCGGCGCGTGCCGCCACTTCCTGCGCGGTTGGCCGGACGGTGCCGTCGTCGACGAGATCGAGCAGCGCCTCGATGACCTTGAGGCGCGTCCGCTCCCCGCGGGCGCGCCGCCCGTCAAGGGAGTGCTTCTCGAGCTCTGCCGTCACGATCTCCTCGATGCCCCGGGGCCCCCGGCCCGTCGGTCACAGAAATGTTGGCACACCGGCGCCGATTGGAACGAACCGGGGTCAGCCCGGCGCGCCGTGCCGGGCGACCCGGCCGGGTCATCGCCTGGCCGGCGCCTCGGGCGCGGCGCCGGGTGACCCGGGACGAGGGCTCCGAGCCGGACCCCGGCCGGCGGGCCGGGCCCGGTCGCGGGTCGGGCGAGGGCGGGCGAGGCGTCGTTGCCCGCTGGGCGCCGCCTACAGTTTCGCCCGTGGCACGGGTCACGCGGGCGTGAACACGCTGCTCAGCCCGCTCCTCGGGCTCGGTGGCTGGGAGGCGTACGCGCTCGTCGGGGCGCTGTGTTTCGGCGAGGCCGCGCTCTTCGTCGGCTTCGTCCTGCCGGGCGAGACGGCGGTCGTCTTCGGGGGTGTGCTCGCCTCGGAGCACCACGTCAGCCTGTCGTGGATCTGCACCCTCGTCGTGCTCTGCGCGATCGTCGGCGACAGCGTCGGCTACGAGGTCGGCCGGCGCTTCGGACCAGTGCTCCTGTCGCACCGGCCGCTGAAGGACCATCGGGGGGTCGAACGGACCCGGCTCTTCCTGCAGCGCCGCGGGGCCTACGCCGTCTTCGTCGGCCGCTTCGCCGCCGTCTTCCGCGCCCTCGTCCCCGGCGTCGCCGGGGCTTCCGAAGTGCGCTATCGGACGTTCCTCGCCGCGAACGCCGCCGGCGGCCTCGTCTGGGGGTCCGCCTACACGCTCGCCGGCTACGCCGTCGGCAAGTCCTACGAGAAGGTGCTGACCTGGGGCGGTCGGGTCTCGACCACGATCATCATCATCATCATCGTCGCCGTCGCCGTCGCCGTCGTCGTCCACCGCCGGCGGGGCCGTGTCGTCGCTCCGGACCCAAAGACCCGTCCGGACTGAAATCGCCGGCGCCGGGCGCGCTTCCGTTACTGTGATCTTTCGCGGCCATCGCGGCTGGGGAGACGGACAGCTGGAATGGGTGGCGCGCGCGACGATCGGGGGGAGCAGAATGACGCTGCGACTGGGCGACTACGCGCCTGACTTCACCGCTGATTCGACCCGAGGGAAGATCGCGTTCCACGACTTCCTCGGCGGAAGCTGGGGGGTCCTCTTTTCCCACCCGAAGGACTTCGCGCCGGTGTGCACGACCGAGCTCGGTGAGGTCGCCCGTCTGATCGGCGAGTTCGAGCGGCGCAGCACGAAGGTCGTCGGCATCTCGGTCGACTCCGTCGCCTCGCACTGCGACTGGTTCCGCGACATCGAAGAGGCGACCGGGTGCAAGGTGAACTTCCCGGTGATCGGCGACCCCGATCGCATCGTCGCCAACCTGTACGGGATGGTCCACCCCTTCGCGCCCGACCCGCTCTCGGTCCGGTCGGTCGTCGTCATCGACCCCGACAAGCGAGTCGAGCTGCTCATGAACTACCCGATTGGTACCGGCCGGAACCTCGGGGAGATCCTGCGGGCGCTCGATTCGCTCCAGCTCACCGCCCGGCACGCGGTCATGACGCCGGCCAACTGGCAGCCGGGCGACGACGTGATCATCTCGCCGAATGTCTCGGACGAGGAAGCCGGAGTGCAGTTCCCGCAGGGATTCCGGACAGTGACGGACTACCTCCGCTTCACGCCGCAGCCCGGAATCTGAGCTTCCTGCGGCCCTGGCGCCGAGCCGGAGAAAGCGGGTCGAGTCGGTCGGGTTTCGCGCCGGCGCCGTTAGGCTCGCCCCACACGACCGGCACCCTGGTGCGCGCCGGGTGCCACCGGATGGGAAGAAGAAAGGGCCATGGCATTGCAGCTGGGGGATACCGCTCCGAATTTCACCGCCGACTCGACCGTCGGGGAGATCACGCTCTACGACTATCTCGGGGACGGCTGGGGGGTTCTCTTTTCGCACCCGAAGGACTTCACGCCGGTGTGCACGACGGAGCTCGGCGAGGTCGCCCGCCTGAAGGGGCAGTTCGACAAACGCAACACCAAGGTCCTCGGGGTGTCGGTCGACCCGGTTGCCTCCCACAAGGACTGGGCTGGCGACATCAAGGACGCGACCGGCCAGACTCTGAACTACCCGTTACTCGGCGACCCCGATCGCAAGATCGCCGATCTTTACGGGATGATCCACCCGAACGCCGACAACACGCTCACGGTCCGGTCGGTCTTCGTCATCGGCCCGGACAAGAAGGTGAAGCTGACGATCACCTACCCGGCGAGCACGGGACGGAACTTCGAGGAGATCCTGCGCGTCCTCGACTCGCTCCAGCTCAGCGCGAACTACTCGGTCTCGACACCGGTGAACTGGAAGGACGGCGACGACGTGATCATCGCCCCGGCGATCTCCGACGACGACGCCAAGGTGAAGTTCCCGAAGGGTTTCAAGACGGTCAAGAAGTACCTGCGCTACACCCCGCAACCAAACCGCTGAGCGGGACCGCCCGACCGCTCGTGGCGCCCAGTCCCGCCTCCGGTTCCCGGAGGCGGGGCGGTGCGCGCCGGCCCTAGCGCCTCAGCGCCCTGGGGCCCGCGGGCCCCGAGAGTACGATTCCGTCCGATGCGGAGCGCTGTCCTGTCGGCGTACCGGCGCGGGATGTCGTGGTCTCCGATCGAAAAGGACACGTTCCTTTACCTCTGCGCCACGGTCTTCGCCGTCGCGACCATCGCCGTCGCTGTCTCGGCGGACTACCGGCTGTGGGGCGAGATGGCGGCGGTCTCTTACGGGGTCGGGACCATCGTCTGCGGTGTCGTGGCCCTTGCGCACCGCCGGGGCGCGATCCGCCCGGCAGCACTGAGCCTGGTGCGACGTCTCGTCGTCGTCGTCCTCGTCATCGGCGCCGTCCTCGTCCCGCTCGTCTCGGAGCTCGTCTGGCGAGCCGAGGCGCGTCCCGGCGCCAACGCGCAGTCCGAGGTCGCCGTCGTCGAGCGCGCCGGCGACCGGCTCGCCGCCGGCAGGAGCCCGTATCTCGCGCACCCGACGACCGTCGGTGTCTCTCCGCGCAGCGACGCGAAGTCGATCGACGCCAATTCCTTCTACCCGTACTTGCCGGGGATGGCTCCCTTCGGGCTCGCCAACGCCCTTTCTGGGCCGGCCGAGCTCATCGATGCCCGGGTCACCCTCGCCGGGTTCACGCTCCTTGTCGGCGCGATCACGCTTTTATGGGCCGGAGCGACGGTCGGGCGCCGGGGACGGGTGCTGCAGTTCCTCGTCGTCCTGCCCTCGGGAGCGCTGCCGATGGTGACGGGAGGCGACGACCTCCCCGTCCTCGGCCTCATGCTGGCGGGTGTCGTGCTGGCGGCGAAGCGGCGACCGGTGCTCGCGGGCCTCGTCCTCGGCTGGGCCGCGACGCTGAAGTTCACCGCCTGGCCCGTGCTCGTCCTCATGGCTCTCGCCATCCGGGACCGGGAAGGGCACCCGGCGCCGCTGCGCTACGGGGGCGCGGTCGCGCTCGTCGCCGTCCCGGTGATCGGGGTCGGCTTCGCGACGAGCCCGGGGGCCTTCTTCGAGAACGTGATCCGCTTCCCGCTCGGTCTCGCGGCGGTGAAATCCCCGGCGGCGAGCCCGCTTTTCGGGCAGGTCCTCGTGACCGTGTTCCCCGACCACCGTCGGCTGATCACCGCTGTGCTCGTCGTCGTCGCAGTCGGTCTCGTCGCCTACGGCCTGAGACGCTGGATGCCGCGCACCCCGGCGGCCGCCGTGCGCTTTACGGCCTGGGCGATGCTGCTCGCCACGGTGCTCGCGCCGGCGACGCGTTTCGGCTACCTCATGTACCCGGCGAACCTGTTCGTCTGGGCGTATCTCCTCGAGGGCGTGGTCCCCTCGCGCGGGCTCGCGCGGGCCGCGAACTTCTCGGTTGCGCCGGGCCCGGCCGTCCTCGCCGGCAGTGGCGCGCCGGCAGCTCCCGGCTGACGGGCGGGCCCAAAGGGCCAGCTCGGCGCGGGAATGCGCCGACGTCGCGAGGTCGGCGACGGTACCCTGTGTCATGGACGCGGTGAGCCCGATCGACCGGGAGCGCCTCACCACGCCGATGGTGCTCGTCGGGCTCGACGAGAAGCCCGAGCCGGTGAGCACGATCGAGCCGTTGCTCGCGACGCTCGAGGCCCACCACCCCGGCCAGGACGCGGGCATCGTCCGCCGGGGCTTCGCCATGGCCTCGGCTGCCCACGAGGGCCAGCGCCGACTGTCGGGCGAGCCGTACATCACGCACGCGATCGCCGTGGCGCAGATCGTCGCCGACCTCGGTCTCGACGTGACGAGCGTCGTCGCGGCGCTGCTCCACGACGTCGTCGAGGACACCGCGGTGACCGTCACCGAGATCGAGAGCGAGTTCGGGACCGTGATCGCCGAGATCGTCAACGGGGTCACGAAGCTCGATCGCTTGAAGTTCTCCTCGCGGGAGGCCCAGCAGGCGGCGACGGTGCGCCGGATGCTCGTCGCGATGGCGAACGACTGGCGCGTCCTCGTGATCAAGCTCGCCGACCGGCTCCACAACATGCGGACGCTCTCGGTGATGCCGGAGTGGAAGCAGCGCCGCATCGCCCAGCAGACCCTTGACATTTACGCGCCCCTGGCGCACCGCCTGGGCATTCAGGAGATCAAGTGGCAGCTCGAGGACCTCTCGTTCTTCACCCTCCACCCGAAACGCTACGAGGAGATCGCCCAGATGGTGGCGACCCGGGCGCCGAGCCGGGAGCTCGAGGTCGCCGAGGTCGTCGAGGTCCTGAAGACCCGGCTGGCGGCCCTCGGCATCGAGGCGATCGTCACCGGTCGGCCGAAGCACCTTTGGAGCATCTACGAGAAGATGGTCGTGCGCGGCAAGGAGTTCGAGGAGATCAACGACCTCGTCGGGATCCGCGTCATCGTCGAAGCCGACAAGGACTGCTGGGAGGCCCTCGGCACCGTCCACGCCCTGTGGCCCCCGGTACAGGGCCGCTTCAAGGACTACATCAACTCCCCGAAGTTCAACCTCTACCAGTCGCTCCACACGACCGTCGTCGGCCCGCGCGGCAAGCCCTTGGAGGTCCAGATCCGCACGATGGCGATGCACCAGCGGGCCGAGCACGGCATCGCCGCCCACTGGGGCTACAAGGAGGGTGCCGCCCACCCCGGGGAGGGGTCCGCGGCCGATGAGATGCAGTGGCTGCGCCGGATCGTCGACTGGGAACGCGAAACCCCCGACCCGATCGAGTTCCTCGAGACCTTGAAGTTCGACCTCGAGCAGGACGAGGTCTACGTCTTCACGCCGAAAGGCGAGATCATCACGCTGCCGACGGGGGCGACGCCGATCGACTTCGCCTACTCGATCCACACCGAGGTCGGTCACCGCTGCGTCGGCGCCCGTGTGAACGGCAAGCTCGTGCCGATCGAGACGAAGCTCGTCTCCGGCGACTCGGTCGAGATCATCACCTCGAAGTTCTCGACCGCGGGCCCCTCGAACGACTGGTTGAAGATCGTCGTCACCCCGAAGGCGCGCAACAAGATCCGCCAGTGGTTCTCCCGGGAGCGGCGCGACGACGCCATCGACAACGGCCGGGACGACCTCGCCAAGGAGCTGCGGCGGGAGGGCCTCCCGGTGCGCCGGCTGTTCGACTCCTCGGCTCTCGAGCGGCTGGCGAGCCTGCTCGGCCTCGCCGACCTCGACGGGCTCTACGCCGCGATCGGCGAGGGCCACCTCTCGGGGCGCGCCGTCGTGCAACGGCTGCGGCGCGAGATCCTCGGCGGGGGTGACGAGCAGCTGCCGACGACCGTGCTCCAGCCGCGAAGGTCGGCCTTCCGGGAACCGAGCGGCGCCGGCGTCTTCGTCGAGGGGCTCGATGACATGCTCGTGCGCCTCTCGGCCTGCTGCACTCCGGTGCCGGGCGACCCGATCGTCGGCTTCGTGACACGGGGACGCGGCGTGTCGGTGCACCGCGCCGACTGTGTGAACGCCCTCTCGCTCGTCGGCGAGAACCGGGAGCGACTCGTCGAGGTGGAGTGGGACGCGGCCCAGGTGGGGCTCTATACCGCCGGCATCGGGGTGAAGGCGCTCGACCGCGCGGAGTTGCTCGCCGACGTTGCCCGCGTCCTCGCCGAGCACCACGCCGGCATCGTCTCAGTTGCCGCCGAGACAGCACCGGATAGGGTGACGAGCATGCGTTTTGAGTGCGAGCTCGCTGACAGCGCGCACCTCGACTCGGTCCTTGCCTCACTGCGGCGACTGGAGGGCGTCTACGACGCCTTTCGCCTGTTGCCCGGTAAGGGCAGGTCTTTCCGCGCTGCCAACCCGTGAGCGCCTTTCAGGCGCCGACGGGGACACACGACATCCTCCCGCCGGAAAGCGCGCGCTTCGCGGCCACGGTCGCCCGGTTTGCCGCTCTCGCCCGCACGGCGGGCTACGGGCTCCTCGTCTCGCCGATGTTCGAGGACGCGCAGGTCTTCCGGCGGGGGGCCGGAGCGGCGACCGATCTCGTGCAAAAGCAGATGTACGAGTTCGAGGACAAAGCTGGCCGCCTCCTCGCCCTGCGGCCGGAGGGGACCGCTTCGGTCGTGCGGGCCTTCGTCCAGCACCATCCGCCGATCCCCTGGAAGGTCTGGTACGCGACGCCGGCCTTCCGCTACGAGCGGCCCCAGGCCGGCCGGCACCGCCAGCACCACCAGCTCGGCGTGGAGGCCATCGGCAGCGCGGACCCGGACCTCGACGTCGAGGTGATCGCCCTCGGGAGTAGCTTCCTCGCCGCGCTCGGGCTGCGCGGCGTCCGGCTGAAGGTGAACTCGATGGGCGACGACGCCTGTCTGCCCGCCTACCGGGACGCGCTCACGGCCTACCTCGAGTCGCACGAGGGCGAGCTCTGTCCCGAGCACGCCCGCCGCTGGTCGGCGAACCCGCTGCGCGTCCTCGACTGCAAGGACCCGGCGTGCGTCGCGCTCCACGCCGGCGCGCCCCGGCTCGGCGCGGCTCTCTGCAGGCCGTGTCGGGAGCACTTCGGGCGGGTTACCGAGGGTCTTGAAGCCTTGGGGATCGCCTGGACCCGCGACGAGCTCCTCGTGCGGGGTCTCGACTACTACACCCGGACGACCTTCGAGTTCTCCTCGCCGGCGATCCCGGCCGCCCAGGACGTCGTCCTCGGCGGCGGCCGTTACGACAAGCTCGTCGCCGTCCTCGGCGGCGACCCGGCGCCCGGGATCGGGTTCGGGTGCGGGATCGAGCGGGTGCTCCTCGCCGCCGAGGCCGATGGCCTGCCCGGCGAGGACGCCAACGCGGTCGACGTCTTCGTCGTCGACCTCACGGACGGGGCCGCGGCCCGCGACCTCACCGCCGAGCTGAGGCGCACCGGCGTCACCGCCGAGCGGGCTTTTGACGGCCGTTCCGCCAAGGCCCAGCTCCGTCTCGCCGACCGCCGCGGGGCCCGGCTCGCCCTCATCGTCGGGACCGACGAGCTCGCCGCCGGGACGGTGACCCTCCGGGTGCTGCGCGGCGAGGAGGCGGGGCACCAGGAGCCGGTTGCCCGGGGCGACGTCGTGGCGGCGCTGCGGAGGTGGGTCTCGTGACGGGGACGGGCGAAGCGCCGGTCGGGCTGGGGATGCGAACCCACTACTGCGGCGTGCTGCGGGCGGCCGACGCCGGCAGTCGCGTCTCGGTCTGCGGCTGGGTGGCGCGCCGGCGCGAGCACGGCGAGCACCTCGCCTTCCTCGACGTGCGCGACCACACGGGTGTCGTGCAGTGCGTCGTCGAGCGCGCCCGGGCGATCCGGCCCGAGTACGTCGTGCGCGTGACGGGCACGGTGCGCGTCCGCCCCGAGGGCACGGCGAACCCGGCGCTGCCGACCGGTGAGGTCGAGCTCGGCGAGTGCGATGTCGAGACGCTCGCAAAGTGCGCGCCGGTGCCGTTCTCGCTCGACGAGCGGGTCGAGACCGAGGAGGCCCTGCGGCTCCGCCACCGCTACATCGACCTGCGGAGCGAGCGGATGCAGGCCAACCTGCGGCTCCGCTCGGTCGTCAACTCGGCGATCCGCCGTTCGATGGAGCGCCAGGGCTTCGTCGAGGTGGAGACGCCACTGTTGTGGACCCCGACGCCCGAGGGGGCCCGGGAGTTCGTCGTGCCGTCGCGCCTCCAGCCCGGTCTTTTCTACGCCCTGCCGCAGAGCCCCCAGATCGCCAAGCAGCTGACGATGATCGGCGGCATCGACCGCTACTACCAGATCGCCCGCTGTCTGCGGGACGAGGACCTGCGCGCCGACCGGCAGTTCGAGTTCACCCAGCTCGACGTGGAGGCGAGCTTCGTCGGCGAGGACGAGATCCTCGGGTTCGTCACCGAGGCGATGGTCGAGGCGACCGAAGCCGCGACGGGGGAGCGCCCCGGCGAGTTCGCCAAGATGACCTGGCCCGAGGCGCTCGACCGCTACGGGACCGACAAGCCCGACCTCCGCTTCGGGATGGAGATCGTCGACGTCGCGGCCGCCGTCGCCGGGACCGGTTTCCGGGCGCTCCAGGCGCCGAGCGTGAAGGCGATCGTCGTCGCCGGCGGGGTCGAGTTCAGCCGGGCGCGTCTCGACGAGCTCGTCGGGCGAGCCCGGTCGCTCGGGGCGGCGGGCCTCGTCTGGCTGCGCGCCGTCGGCGACCCCGTCGGGTTCGACGGCCCGGCGGTGAAGCACCTCGCCGCCGCCGAGCTCGCCGCGATCCTCGCGGCGACGTCCGCCGGGGCGGGCGATCTCGTCCTCATCGTCGCCGGCGAGCACCGCCGGGCCTGCGAGGTGCTCGGCCAGCTGCGGGTCGAGCTCGGCCGTCCGGCGACGGATGCCGGGCCGCTCGCCTTTTGCTGGGTGGTCGACTTCCCGCTGTTCGACGGGGTCGACGAGGACGGCCACCCGCAGGCCGCCCACCACCCGTTCACGATGCCGCGCCTCGAGGACCTCGAGAAGTTGGCGACCGACCCGTTCGCGGTGCGCGCCCACAGCTACGACCTCATCCTCGACGGCTGGGAGCTCGGTTCGGGGTCGATCCGGATCCACCAGCCGGAGCTGCAGCGGCGGGTCTTCGCGGCGCTCGGCATCTCGGCCGCCGACGCCGAGGCGCGTTTCGGGTTCCTCCTCGACGCCTACCGCTACGGCGGCCCTCCCCACGGCGGGTTCGCCGTCGGGCTCGACCGCTTCGTCGCGATCCTCGCCGGCGAGGAGAACATCCGCGAGGTGATCGCCTTCCCAAAGACCCAGTCCGGATCGGACCCACTCACCGGCGGGCCGCTGCCGCTGGAGGCGGGGCGCCTCGCCGAGCTCGGCCTGCGCGTCGGGGCGGATGCCCCCGCGACGGGCGCCCGACCCTCGCCGGGGCTGGGCGCGACCTAGGGGCCCCGGACTGCGGCGATGGCCCGGAAACCGAACTCCGACCTGTTCGAGGCCGCCGCCGCCGAGGAGTTGTCCCGGCGCGCGCCCTTGGCGACGCGGATGCGGCCGGCGACGCTCGCCGAGTTCGTCGGCCAGCGCCATCTCGTCGGACCGGGGGCGACCCTGCGGGCGCTCATCGAGGCCGACCGGCTGTCGTCGGCGGTCTTTTTCGGGCCGGCGGGCTCCGGCAAGACGACGCTCGCCCGGATCGTGGCGGCGCGCTCGGCGAAGGCCTTCCTACAGCTCTCAGCGACCTCGGCGGGGGTGAAGGACATCCGCGACGCCCTCGAGGAGGCCCGGCGGCAGCTCGGGACGACGGGGCGGGGGACGATCCTTTTCCTCGACGAGATCCACCGCTTCTCGCGCGCCCAGCAGGACGCGCTCTTGCCGGGGGTCGAGGAGGGAGTCGTCGTGCTCATCGGGGCGACGGCGGAGAACCCGTTCTTCTCGCTGACCTCGCCGTTGCTCAGCCGTTCGACGCTGTGGCGCTTCGAGCCGATCGGCCGCGAAGACCTCGCCGAGCTCGGTCGCCGGGCCGTCGACCTCGAACACGCCGAGATCGAGCCCGACGGCCTCGAGGCGTGCTGCGACCTCGCCGACGGCGACGCCCGGGCGATGGTGACGACGCTCGAGATCGCCATCGCCGTCGCTCGCGCCCGCGCCGACGCGGCGCTCGTGATCGGCCGGGACGACGTCGAGGCGGCGCGCACGACCCGGGCCCTGCGCCACGGACGCGACGCCCACTACGACCTCATCAGCGCCCTCATCAAATCGGTGCGCGGTTCGGACCCCGACGCCGGGGTCTATTGGCTCGCCCGCCTCCTCGCCGCCGGCGAGGACCCCCGTTTCGTCGCCCGGCGGCTCGTGATCCTGTCGAGCGAGGACGTCGGGCTGGCGGACCCGCTGGCGCTCGTCGTCGCCGAAGCGGCCGCGGCGGCGCTCGACCGGGTCGGCCTGCCGGAGGCGGCGCTCAACCTCGCCGAGGCGGTCGTCTACCTCGCCACGGCGCCGAAGTCGAACCGGACCGCGGCGGCGATTTGGGCGGCGCAGTCCGACGTCGAGAACGGTCCGCTGGGGGCGGTGCCCGCGGCCTTGCGGGGCGCGAACTACCCCGGGGCGGAGTCGCTCGGGCACGGCGTCGGCTACGAGTATCCTCACGATGACCCGCGTGGCTGGGTCGCAGCCGACTACCTCCCAGCGGAGCTCGTCGGACGGCACTACTACGAGCCGTCGGACCGTGGCGCCGAGGCCGGGATCGCCGAGCGGCTTGCGATCCTGCGCAGCCTCCACGACGACGCCGCGTCCGGGGGACAAGACAAGGAGAACCGGGCACGGTGAGGACATGACGATCTCGAGCGACCAGCTCCGGGCGGCCTTCACGCGCTTTTTCGTCGAACGGGGCCACACCGCGCTCGGCGCCGCGAGCCTCGTGCCCGTCGACCCCTCGGTCATGTTCACGATCGCCGGGATGGTCCAGTTCAAGCCGTACTTCACGGGGGACGAGACACCGCCCGTCACGCGGGCGACGACGATCCAGCCGTGCTTTCGGACCTCGGACATCGAGATCATCGGGACGACGACGCGCCACGAGACGCTGTTCGAGATGCTCGGCAACTTCAGCTTCGGCGACTACTTCAAGGAACTCGCGATCCCGTACGCGTGGGAGCTCGTGACCGAGGTGCTCGGCTTCGAGCCCGACCGGCTCTGGGTCACGATCCACGAGTCCGACGACGACTCGGCCGGCATCTGGCGGGAGACGGCGGGACTGCCCGCCAGCCGCATCCAGAAGATGGGCGAGGACAACTTCTGGAAGATGGGCGACACCGGTCCGTGCGGGCCCTGCTCGGAGATCTACTTCGACCGCGGCGACAGCTTCGGCGCCCCCGGGGGTCCCGCCCACGGCGACTCCGAGCGCTACACCGAGATCTGGAACCTCGTCTTCATGCAGTACGAGAGGTTCGCCGACGGGACGATGAAGGAGCTGCCGAACAAGAACATCGACACCGGGGCGGGACTGGAACGGATCCTCACCCTCCTCCAGGGCGTCGGGTCGCTCTTCGAGACCGACCTTCTGGCGCCGATTGTCGACGCCGCGGCCCAACTCACGCGCTCGCCGATCGGCCGGGACGAACCGACCGACGTGGCGCTGCGCATCCTCGCCGACCACGCCCGGGCGATGACCTTCCTCGTCTCTGACGGCGTGTTCCCTTCCAACGACGGCCGCGGCTACGTGCTGCGACGCATCATGCGCCGCGCCGCGTTGCGGGCCCACCAGCTCGGCGTCGGCGAGATCGTCCTGCCCGACCTCACCGACTCCGTCGTGGCGACGCTCGGCACGGCCTATCCGAAACTTCGGCGCGACGCCTCGCTCGTGCGGACGGTCGTCGGCCACGAGGAGGAGGCCTTCCGCCGGACACTACGCGCCGGATCGCAGCTCATCGACTCCGAGCTCGGAAAGGGCGGCCAGGTGCTCGCCGGCGAGACCGCCTTCAAGCTCCACGACACCTACGGGTTTCCCATCGACCTCACGGTCGAGGTTGCGGGCTCCCGCGGCGTCGCAGTCGACCGGGCCGGCTTCGAGGCCGCGATGGCCGAGCAGCGCCGCCGCGGCCGCGAAGCGACGCGCCAGGCCCCGGTCGAGGGCGAGCGGGAGGGCGTGCGCGAGATCCTCGAGGCCTTCGGCCCGACGGTCTTCGTCGGCTACACGGAGACCTCGATGGAGGCGCGGGTCGTGGGGATCGAGATCCGGGAGGATCGGGCGGGGTTTGCGAACGTCGACGGCGAGACGCTGCCGCAAGGGGTCGAGCTCGTCGACGTGTTCTTGGATCGGACGCCGTTTTACGCCGAGAGCGGGGGCCAGGTCGGCGACACCGGGACCATCTCGGCGGCGACAGGGGAGTTGCGCGTCCTCGACACGACGTCTGTCGACGGGGTCACCCGTCACACCGGCTACGTGACGAAGGGCGTGCTCGCTCCCGGGGCCGAGGTCACCGCCGCGATCGACGTCGCCCGCCGCGACGCGATCCGGCGCAACCACACGGCGACCCACCTTCTGCACTGGGCGCTGCGCACCGTGCTCGGCGAGCATGTGAAGCAGCAGGGATCGCTCGTCGCCCCCGACCGCCTGCGCTTCGATTTCAGCCACTTCGCCGCGGTCACGCCCGACGAGCTCCACCGGGTCGAGGACATGGTCGCGACGGCGATCCTCGCCGACTCTGCGGTGCGCGTCCGCGAGACCTCCCGTGTCGAGGCCGAGCGCGCCGGCGCGATCGCCTTTTTCGGCGAGAAGTACGGCGAGACCGTCCGGGTCGTCGAAGCGGGACCGGAGTCGGTCGAGCTCTGCGGTGGCACCCATGTCGCGGCGCTCGGCACGATCGGGCTGTTCCGGATCGTCTCGGAGAGCTCGATCGGGGCGAACACCCGGCGCATCGAGGCGACGACGGGCACGGGGTCGATCGCCGAGATCCGCAAGCTCGCGGCCGTCGTCAGCGCCGCCTCGGCTGCGCTGCGGACGGCGCCGAACGAGCTCGTCGAGGCGATCGAGCGCCTGGTCGCCCGGGAGCGGGCCCTCGCCGACGAGCTGCGACAGCTGGAGTCGCGCTCGCTCGCGGCCGAGGCCGCCGAGCTCGCCGCGGCCGGCCGCGCCGGGCGAGTTGTCGCCCGACGGGACGGCGTCGACCCGACGAGACTGCGGGAGCTCGCCCTCGCGACGCGGCGCCACGGTGGCGTCGAGGCGGTCGGGCTCGCCGGCGCCACCGAGGACGGGCGGGTCGCGATCGTCGTCGCGACGACGAAGGCGAGCGGGATCGACGCCCGTCCGGTTGCCGCCGCGGCCGCGGCCGTCGTCGGCGGGGGCGGAGGTGGTTCGCCGGAGCTCGCCACGGCGGGCGGCCGCGACGTGGCCGCGCTCGACGAGGCCGTGGCGGCGCTCGCCACGCTTCTCGGGTCGCGTTGAGCGGGCCGGCGCCCGAAAGGGCCGAAGCCGCGGGACCGGGACCCTGTCTCGGCGTCGATCTCGGGACGGGGCGCATCGGCGTCGCGGTGAGCGACTCGGCCCGCACCGTCGCGACGCCGCGGGGCGTCGTCGAGCGCTCCGGGGAGGAAGAGGTCGATCACGCCGCGCTCGCGGGCCTCGTCGCCGAGACCGGCGCGACCCTCGTCGTCGTCGGCGTGCCCCTCAGCCTCGACGGGCGGATCGGCCCGGCGGCGGGACGGGTGATCGCGGAGATAGCGCGCCTCGCCGGGGCCCTGGCGGTCCCGGTGGTCACGATCGACGAGCGCTACTCGACGGTCGAGGCGAGCCGTCGCCGGCGGGAGGCCGGCGCGGCGTCCGATCGCCGGGGTGGGGCGCGGGGACGCCTCGGGCGTCGTCGGCCGACCCGGGCCCGGCCGACCCGGGTGTCGGACGACGCCGGCGCGGCGGCGGTGATCCTCCAGGCCTACATCGACCGGGAGCGGTGCTCGTGATCGCCGAGGAGGGCGCGATCCCCGTCGCGGGCTGCGCCGCTGGTGTGATCGGTGACCCGGTCGCCCACTCGCTCTCGCCGCTCATCCACAGAGCGGCGTACGCCGCCCTCGGTCTCGATTGGACCTACGGGGCCTTCCGGGTGCCGGTCGGCGAGGTGCCGGAGGCGCTGCGCGCCGCCGCGGCCCGGGGTCTGCGGGGTCTGTCGGTGACGACGCCGCACAAGATCGCCGTCGCCGAGGCGTGCGACGAGCGCTCGGCGGAGGTGGAGCGGATCGGCGCCGCGAACACCGTCGTCTTTGGATCACGCGGCGCCCGGGCCGAGACGACGGACGGCGGGGGCTTCGTCGATGACCTCGCCGAGACCTGGGGGTTCGATCCCGCGGGCGAGGTCTGTGCCGTCCTCGGTGCCGGTTCGACGGCCCGGGCGATCGTCGCCGCGCTCGGCGACGCCGGGGCCCGCGAGATCCTCGTCGTCAACCGGACCGCCTCGCACGCCGAGACCGCCGCCGCGCTCGCCGGCGCGGCGGGCCGGGTGGCCGCGCCCGGCGAGGTCGGCTTGGCCGCGCTCGTCGTCCAGGCGACCTCGGTCGGCTTTGCCGGCGACGTCACGGGATACGCCGGCGGTTGGGAAGCGATCACCCGGCACCTCGGCGCCGACCAGTTCGTCGTCGACGTCGTCTACGAGCCCCGGGTCACCGAGTTTCTTGCCCTGGCGGGAACCCAAGGGTCCCAGGTGCGCAACGGACTCGGCGTGCTCGTGCACCAGGCCGCCCGTCAGGTGGCGCTCTTCACCGGGAAAGAGGCGCCGCTCGACGCCATGTTCGCGGCCCTGGGGCTCACCCGAGAAAGGTGACCGGTCCCGGTCCTGGGTCGCGGGGCCGCGGGACGCGCTGCAATTCCGCCTCGCATCCAGGCCGGTAACGTGTCGGGTCGTGGTGGTCGATCCTCTCGGGCGGCGTGCGCACCTCGGGCGCCGCAGGGAGGACAACGCCGCCCTCGCCGTCCTGCGCCACATCGACTTCCTTCTCGTCCTGGCGATCTTGGCGCTCGCGGCCTTCGGGGCCGTGATGGTCTACTCGGCGACGCGCTCGTTCTACCCGGCCGAGCCCGCCTACTACCTGAAGCGCCAGATCGTCTACGCCGCCACCGGCGTCGCGGTGATGGTCTTCTGTGCCCTTTTCGACTACCGGCGGCTCGAGGAGTGGGGCTACGTCCTCTACGGCGCCGCCGTCGCCGCCCTCGTCGCCGTGAAGGCCCTCGGCCACACCGAGAACGGCGCCCAGCGCTGGATCTCGTTCTCCGGTGTGCAGTTCCAGCCGTCGGAGTTCGCCGTCCTCGCCGTCATCGCCGTCATCGCGGTCTACCTGAGCCGCCATGAGCGGGTGCTCAACCTCCCCTCGATCGCGGCGCTCGTCGCCCTGGCGGGGATCCCGCTTCTGCTCGTCGTCGTGCAGCCGGACCTCGGCACCGCGCTCCTCCTGACCGCGGTGCTGTTCGTGATGCTCTACGTCGGCGGGGTCCGCCTCCGTTTCCTGGCCGCGCTCGTCGTGCTCGGGGTGGCGGCCTTCGCCGCCGCGGTCGCCCTCCACTTGTTCAGCAGCTACCAGCTCGACCGGCTGACCGCCTTCCTCCATCCGAGCACGGGGATCGGCGGTCTCAACTACGAGGTCGACCTGTCGAAGACGGCGATCGGCGCCGGAGGGGTGCGCGGGACGGGGCTTTACCGCGGCCTCGAGACGAGCCTCGCCTACGTCCCGTACCAGTACGCCGACTTCATCTTCTCGGCGGTCGGCGAGCAACTCGGCTTCGTCGGGTCGGCCATCGTCGTCGGACTCTACGGCGTCGTCGTCTACCGCATCTTCCGGGCGATCCAGGTGGCCCGGGACTCCCTCGGGCGCCTGTTGTGCGCCGGCGTGCTGGCGTTCCTCGTCATCTCGGTCTTCGAGAACATCGGCATGGCGACGGGGATCATGCCGATCACGGGGATCCCGCTTCCGTTCATCTCCTACGGGGGCTCGGCGCTCGTCGCCTTCTTCGTCGCGGCCGGCCTCGTCGTCAACGTCGAGTTGCACCGGAGCCGTGCCCGATGACACGACGACCGCGCCGAGCGATCGCCAAGACCCTTTCTCCCGCCGAGGAAGCGGCGCTCGCCGCGGCCCCCGGCGAGACGGCCGCCGCCGCCCCGGTCGAGGCGGGAGCGCCGCCCGCAGACCCGGTCAGTTCCGGCGGGGACGGGCCCGACGGGGTGCCCGAGGCGGGCGACGACTTCATCGCCGTGCGGGTCGTCGACGCCGCGATGGTCCTTCCGAACCCGAACCCTTTCCTCATCCTGGAGGAGATCGCCCCGCCGCACCGGCGGCTCACGATCCCGATCGGGCTCGCCGAGGGCACGGCGATCGGCTTTGCCCTGCGCGGTCAGCCGACTCCGAAGCCCCTCACCCACGAGCTGTTCGTCAATCTCGTCGCCCGTCTGGGGGGCTCGATCGCCGCGGCGCGCATCACCGGGTGCACGCGGGGCGCGTTCTACGCCGAGGTCGCCGTCGAGACCTCCGACGGCCAGGTGGTGGCCGCCTGCCGCCCCTCGGACGCCGTCGCCCTGGCGCTGCGTCAGGGACCGGCGGCGACCGTCGCCGTCGTGTCGGCGCTGCTCGACCAGCTCGGCAGGGCCGGCTCGGCCGGCGGCTGATTGCCCTCGTTGGAGATCCGCATGAGGAGCGCCAAGAGCGCGTAGTTGGCGACGAGCGATGACCCCCCGTAGGAGACGAAGGGGAGGGTGACGCCCGTCAGCGGCAACAGCCGCGTGTTGCCCGCCATGATGAGGAAGGCCTGCAGCCCGAGGGTCGCCGTCAGCCCGGCGGCGACGAGGCGCGCGAACTCGGAACGGGCCCGTCGCGCGGCGCGCAGTCCCGCGCCGACGATGATGGCGTAGCAGCAGACGACCGCCGCGGCGCCGACGAGGCCGAGCTCCTCGCCGATCACGGCGAAGATGTAGTCGCTCGACGAGACGGGGAGCACGTCGGAGCGCACCGCGATCCCGAAGCCGATCCCCGTGCCGAAGATCCCCCCGCGCCCGAAGGCGAGCTCGCCCTGGATCGGCTGGAAGCCGCTCCCGTTGGAATGCGCCCAGGGGTTGATCCAGTCCGCGATCCGCGTGTTCAGCTGACCGAGCAGGTGGCTCGCGACGAAGGTCCCGATAGCGAAGACGGCGAGACCGACGACGACGTAGGTCCACCTTCCCGTCGCGAGCCAAATCATCACCAAAAAGACGACGAACAACAGGAGCGAGAAGCCGATGTCGTGCTCGGCGAGGATGATGAGGAGGGCGACGGCGCCGGCGATGACGATCGGCCCGAAGGCCCTCAGGTCGGGGAGGAGCCGATCGCCGACGCGGCGGGTCGGGACCGTCAGAAGCTCGCGCTTGTCGATGAAATACGAGGCGAAGAAGATCACCAGGAGGAGCTTGGCGATCTCGACGGGTTGGAACTCGACCGAGGAGACGTGGACCCAGAGGGACGCCCCGTTGATCTTCTCGCCGAGCCCGGGGACGAGCGGCGCGACGAGGAGGGCGAAGGCGCAGCCGGCGACGAGGTAGCGGAAGCGCTCGAGGTCGCGGCTCCGCTTGATGAGGAAAAGGACGGACGTGTAGAGGGCAAGGCCGACGATCGTCCAGGCGAACTGTTGGCCGGCGAGCTTCGGGTCGCCCCGTTCGATCATCACGTAGCCGAGGCCGTTCAAAAAGAGCGCGACCGGCACGATGACCGGGTCGGCGGCCGGCGCGAGCCAGCGGTTCACCGCCTGGACGACGAGGGCGATGGCAACGAGGCAGGCGAGGAAGCCGACCACGTGGTCGGGGAGGGCCCCCGTCGTGGCGAGGGACTCCATGAGGGTCGCCGAGAGCACGACGAGGGCTCCCATCGCGAGCAGTCCCGCTTCGGTGCGGCGACGGGGCTGCCCGCGGCGCCGGGTGGCGACGGCCGTCACGACCCTACGGTAGTTGAAGAGGAGCTTCGTCCCTGGCCAGGTAACCTGTGCCGATGGCCCCGGAGCCCCTCGTCGAGACCGCTCGGCCCGTCGCGCCGGTCGGCGACGGCCCGGCGGCCGCCGCCGGGCCGGAGAGCTTCGGCCCGGCGCGCTATCTGAACCGGGAGCTGTCCTGGCTCGAGTTCGCGGCCCGGGTCCTCGATCTCGCCGGCGACGCCGAGCTGCCGCTCCTCGAGCGGGCGAAGTTCCTCGCCATCTCCTCGACCGGGCTGGACGAGTTCTTCCAGGTCCGGGTGGCGGGGCTGAAGAACCAGCTCGCCGCCGGGGTCCGCAAGCGCTTCCCCGACGGCCGCTCCGTCCTCGAGACGCTCGACGCGGTGCGGGGGCGGGTGTCGGGACTCGTCGAGACCCAGGCCCGGATCTTCAACGACGCCGTCCGGCCGGAGCTCTCGGCGGCGGGCATCGAGATCGTCGACTACCCCGATCTCAGCCCGGAGGACCGCCGCGAGCTGAGGGAGCGCTTCGCCCGCGAGATGTTCCCGGTCCTCACGCCGCTCGCGGTCGATCCCGGGCACCCCTTCCCGTACATCTCGAACCTCTCGCTCAACCTCGCCGTCTCCGTCGAGGACCCCGTCACCGGGGAGAACCGCTTCGCGCGGGTGAAGATCCCGCCGTTGCTGCCGCGCTTCGTCGGCGTCGAGGGGACGCGCTTCGTGCTCCTCGAACAGGTGATCGCGGCACACCTCCGGGATCTGTTCCCGCAGATGCGGATCGGGTCGTGGCACACGTTCCGCGTCACGCGCAACGCCGACCTCGAACTCGACGAAGCCGAGGACGACGACCTTCTGGCCGCGGTCGAGTACGAGCTGCGCCGGAGGCGTTTCGGCCGGGCCGTCCGGCTCGAGGTCGGGCCGGGGATGCCTCCCGAGATCGTCGAGTTTTTGCGCCACGAGCTCGAGCTCGACGAGGTCGACGTCTACTGCTCGGCGGCGCCGCTCGACCTCGGCGAGCTCTGGGCGATCGCCGGGCTCGACCGTCCCGATCTCGGCCAGCCGTCGTACTCGCCGCGCCCACCTCCCCGTCTCATGACGGAGACCGGCGCCCCCGTCGACATCTTTTCCGTGCTGCGGGAGCGGGACGTCCTCGTCCACCTCCCCTACGACTCCTTCGCCTCGTCGGTCGAGGAGTTCCTCTCCCAGGCCGCCGCCGACCCCGACGTGTTGGCGATCAAGCAGACGCTGTACCGGACCTCGGGCGATGCCCCCTTCGTCACGGCGCTCGTCCGCGCCGCGGAGTCCGGCAAGCAGGTCGCCGCGCTCGTGGAGCTGCAGGCCCGCTTCGACGAGCAGCGCAACATCACCTGGGCGCGGCAACTCGAAGAGGCCGGCGTCCACGTCGTCTACGGCGTCGTGGGCCTGAAGACCCACTCCAAGACGGCCCTCGTCGTGCGCCGGGAGGAGGACGGGATCCGCCGCTACTGCCACATCGGGACGGGGAACTACAACTCCGTCACCGCCCGCATCTACGAGGACCTCGGTCTGCTGACCGCCGACGCCCAGCTCGGCGAGGACCTCACCGCTCTTTTCAACCGCCTGACGGGGTTCTCACGCTCGGTCGAGACCCACGCGCTGATCCTCGCGCCCTCCCGGTTCCGTTCCTGGGTGCTCGAGAGGATCGCCCGTGAGCGCGACGCCGGAAGCGCGGGTTCGATCGTCATCAAGGCGAACGGACTGACGGACCCCGCGATCGTCGACGCCCTCTACGCGGCCTCCCAGGCGGGGGTGCGGATCCAGCTCCTTGTCCGGGGCATCTGCTGCCTGCGGCCGGGGATCCCCGGCTTGTCGGCGACGATCACGGAGAAGTCGATCGTCGGTCGCTACCTCGAGCACTCCCGGATCTACCGCTTCGGGGTGCCCTCGGCCGAGGTCCTCGCCGCGACGGCGCTCGAGCGGTCCGATTCGCTGCCCGGGGCCGGCAACCCGGCCGAGTACTTCATCGGCTCGGCGGACTTGATGGAGCGCAACCTCGACCACCGGATCGAGGCGGTCGTCCCGGTGCGCGACCCCGAGCTGTGCGGGCGTCTCGAGGACATCTTGACGCTCGATCTCGCCGACGACGAGTCGTCCTGGGAGCTGCACGCCGACGGGACCTGGTCGCGGGTGGCGCGCGTCGTGGGCCTGTGCGCCCAGCGCCGTCTGGAAGAGCTGGCCCGAGAGCGCTCGCGCCGCCGGCGGGCCGACGCCGCGGTCTAGTCACCCGGTGCGGATCGCCGCGCTCGACCTCGGCAGCAACTCGTTCCACATGATCGTCGTCGAGACGCGCCCCGACGGCAGCTTCCTGCCTCTCGTCCGGGAGAAGGAGATGCTGCGGCTCGGGGACCTCGTCGCCCGCGAGCGCGTCATTGGCCGCCTGGCGACGGAGGCGGCGATCAAGGTCATCGCCCATTTCAAGTCGATCGCCGAGGCGAACGGGGCCGACGAGATCATCGCGCTGGGCACCTCGGCGATCCGCGAGGCGCTCGACGGGGGAGCGCTCGTCGACCGGGTGCGCCTGGAAACGGGCGTAAGAATCGTCGTCGTCGACGGCACCCGGGAGGCCGAGCTCATCTTCCGGGCGATCCGCTCGAGCATCCTCATCGACCCCGGTCCGGCCCTCGCCGCCGACCTCGGGGGCGGCAGTCTCGAGCTCACCGTCGGCGACCGGGCCGAGCTCGTGTTCGCGACGAGCGTCCACCTCGGCGTCGGCCGGCTCACCGCCGAGCTCGTCGCCAACGACCCGCCGACCGACAAGGACTTGCGACGCTTGCGGGCGCGGATCTCCGGCACGATCGAGCCGGTCCTCGACGAGATCCTCACGCCTCGGCCCCGCCAGCTGATCGGCTCGTCGGGGACCTTCGTCGCGCTCGCCCGTATGGCTGCGGCGCTACGCGACGGCGTCGTCGTGGAGTCGGTCAACCAGCTGACGGTGGGGCGGGACGAGATCGAGGCACTGCGCGACCGCATCTACTCCGCTTCCGCGAGCGAGCGGGCCAAGCTCCCCGGAGCCGAGCCGCGTCGCGTCGATCTGATGCCGGCGGGGATGGCCGTCCTCGAGTACCTGATGGGGGCGACCCACCTCGACGCGCTGACGGTGAGCGACTGGTCGCTCCGGGAGGGGATCGTGCTCGACGCCATCGGCTCCCGCGACCGTGTCGAGCTCCTCGGCGACCCCCGGGCCCTCAGGCGGTGGTCCGTTCTCGCCCTGTGTCGCCGTTCGAACTGGCGTCAGCCGCACGCCCGCCAGGTCGCGGCGCTCAGCCTGCAGCTGTTCGACGCCACGGCCCCGATCCATGGGCTCGGTCCCGCGGAGCGCGAACTTCTCGAGTTCGGGGCGTTGCTCCACGACGTCGGCGAGCACATCAGCCGGCAGAACCACGACCGCCACAGCGCCTATCTCATCGAGAACGGGGGCCTGCGGGGTTTCTCGCCCCAGGAGGTCCGGATCCTCGCGACGATGGGCCGCTACCACGTCCGCGGCACCCCGAAGCTCTCCTACGAGCCGTTCGCCCAGCTGCGCAAGCCCGATCGCGCCCACGCCGTCGCGCTGACGGCGCTCTTGCGAATCGCCGACAGTCTCGACGCCTCGCACCGCGGGCTCGTCCAGGCGATCACGGCCCGACCGCTCGGCGTCAACCGCCAGCTCGCCCTCGTGCTCGGCGCCGCAGCCGAGCCGGAACTCGAGCTGTGGACCGTCCGGCGCAAGATGGCGCTTTTCGAGCGCACCTTCGACGTGGCGTGCGCCTTCGTCGTCGAGGCGAGGCCGCGCCCCGGTCTCGACCTCGTCGCGCCAGGGGGCTCGGGCCTCGGTTGAGCCCTACGTCGCCGGCGGGGGCTCCGGCGGGGGCAGCCGGACGGTGAGCTCGGCGAGCGCCCGCCTGCTGGCGCGCCATCCCTCGCCGCGGTGGAGCTTCAGCGACAGGTAGGAGACGGCCCCGACGGGGATCGGCAGCCAGAAGTTGACGATCCGCCAGCCGAGGACGCTGAGGAGCGCGACGTTCTTCGTCACGCCGAAGCTCGCCAGCAGGAGCGGGAGCGAGGCCTCGACGAAGCCGAGGCCGCCGGGGGTGATCGGGATGGCGGCGAGCACGTTGGCGATGCCGTAGGCGGCGAAGAGTTCGATCGGGTTGACGTAGCGGCCGAGCGCGGCGAGGAACGACCACAAGGCGGCGGCATCGAGCAGCCAGTTCGTTGCCGCCCAGCCGAGCGCGGCGCGCAGCCGGTCGCGGTTCGTCGTCAGCGTCCGCAGCGATTCGGCGATGTGACGGAAGGTCGCCTCGAAACGGTCCGGTCGGACCCGGGGGATCGCCACCCCGACGCGCCGCACGAGGCGTATCGCGGGATCTTCGCCCCGGGTGAGGAAGTAGATGAGGACGGCGAAGAACCCGAGGGCGATCATGCCGAGGAGGGCGACGACGACGTAGATGGTGTGGAACCCGGCGATCGGGATCGAGATCACCAGGGCGAGCCAGAGCATCACGTTGAGCACGACCGCCGAGCCGATCCCCTGGGTCGCCATCGTGAAGCCCGCGTCCGTGCCGCTGACCCCCTCCCCGGTCAGAAGGCGATAACCGAGCCCCGCCGAGGCCGCCGACCCCCCGGGGACAGTGTGGGCGACCGCGGTCGTCGCCAGGTCGATCCGGAACACGCGCGAGACGCGCGGGCGGTGCCCGGGCAGCACGGTCCACGTCAGAAGGGCGTAGGCGAAAAGCGAGAACGCCTCGAACCCGACGCCCGCGACGAGCCAGCCGACGTTCAGCCTCTCGAGGTAGTGGATGTTCCGGCTCGCGCCGATGAGCTCCGGCACGACGAGGTACTCGACGACGATGACGACCAGGAAGATGAGGATCCCGTGGCGTAGCGGCGCCGGCACGATCGCCCGCCAGCGGGACCGCAGGGAGGTCTTGGCCTCGTCAGGCACCGGACCATGCTTCCACGTCGGCGATGCCAGCCGTCAATCGCCGCCCGCCGCGACGAGCGGAAATGCACGGTTTCCGGACCCCGGTCAGCTTGACCGGGGTCCGGAAACGAGGCCCCGAAGCCGGTCGGCCGGACGCGCGCGGGGCGCGCGGGATGCCGCGATCACGGCCCCAACTGCGCCACGGAGTGGCTCGTCCTGGGGGGCGCGGTCTTCGTCTGCCTGGTCTCGGAGTTCTCGTCACCGCTCTTCTCGCCGGGCGGCGGCGGGCGACGATTGTTCTGATCTTCGTCTCTATCTAGGGCGGTCTCTTCAACCCCTTCGTCCGGATCCTCTGGCGCCGGGGTTCGGGCGCGTCAGGGCGATCTTCATCGTCTACGGGTCCTCGTCGTTCTGGCGTCGGTCCTCGGCCACCTGCTCTTCCCCCCGCTCGTCTCGTCGGTGACCCGCTTCGTGCCCGACCCGCCCCGGCTGGGGCCCGCCGCCCAGCACGGCCGGGGAGCGGTCGGCCCCCTCAGCACGCGCTTCCATCCCGAAAGCTGGCACGCCGCCACGTCCCCAACCTCGAGAGCGCGACCGCCCAGCTCTCCAAGCCGGCCCTCGCCGTCGGCAGGACCGTCCTGTCGGGCATCGTCGGTCTCGTGACGATCGCTTTCCTTCCGTCCTTCGCGCTCCTCGAGGGGCCCGCCAGCGACGAGGGCGTATCCACCTCATGACCGCGGAGCCCCCGGCCCGGGACCGGCGGGTGACCGCGGCGGTGGCCGCGAGGTGACCGGGTTTGTGATCGGCGTTCTCGTCACCTCCGTGCTCGGCGGGCTCGTCGTGTTCGCGACCCTCGGGGCGACCGGCGTGCCCTTCGCGCCCCGCCGCGCCGTCTGGGTCGGGGTCGGCGAGTTCCTGCCGCTCGTCGGGGGACTATCCGCCGGGGTGCGGACCGTCAAGGTGGCGTTCTGGCGCTCCATCGTCGCGGGGATCGTGACGATCGTCGTCTTGCTCGTCTAGCGGCAGGTCGAGAACGACGCCCTCTGCCCCCCCATCGTCTCGGGCGCGGTCCGGCTCCCGCCGCGCGCGGTGCTCCTCGCGGTGCTCGTCGGCGTCGAGGCCGAAAAGATCGTCGGCGCGACCTTCGGTGCGGTCGCCGGCGCGATCCCCGCCGTCCCGGCGGCCGGATCGCTTCCGGTCGCGGGGCGCGAGCTCCTCGCCGAGCGGCGGCGCGCTCCGGCGCGGCAAAGCGGGGAGGCCGTCGAAGGGTAGGGTCTTGCCGTGCGCGTGCTCGTCGTCCTCCCGACGTACAACGAGCGCGAGAACATCGAGGCGATGCTCCGCACGGTGCGCGAAGTCGTCGCGCAGGCCACGATCCTCGTCGTTGACGACTCGAGCCCGGACGGGACCGCCGAGATCGCCGAGAAGGTCGGGGCGGACCTCGGCGGAATCGAGGTGCTGCGACGACCGGCGAAGAAGGGGCTCGGTCCCGCCTATCGCGACGGATTCCGCTGGGGATTGGAGCGCGGTTACGAAGCCTTCGTCGAGATGGACTCGGATTTCTCGCACGACCCCCGCGCGCTCCCCGAGCTCCTCGCGGCGCTCGACGACGGTGTCGGTCTCGTCATCGGCTCGCGCTACGTCCCCGGCGGCTCCATCCCGAACTGGTCGTTCTCGCGCCGCCTCATCTCGCGTCTCGGAAACATCTACGCCAAGGTGCTCCTCGGGCTCGGCGTCGAGGACTCGACGGCGGGGTTCCGCGTCTATTCGGCGACACAGTTGCGT
Source organism: Acidimicrobiales bacterium (assembly GCA_035625025.1). Taxonomy (GTDB): domain Bacteria; phylum Actinomycetota; class Acidimicrobiia; order Acidimicrobiales; family Bog-793; genus Bog-793. Next base: position 31,946 of record DASPQJ010000041.1, on the reverse strand, counting down.
CGGGTCGACCTCGACCGCGTGCACGCCGACAGTTACGGCTTCCAGGTCGAGATGACGATGCTCGCCCGCCATGCCGGGACCGGGGTCGTCGAAGTGCCGATCCACTTCGTCGACCGTGTCGCCGGGTCCTCGAAGATGTCGACCTTCACCGTCGTCGAGGCGTTCGTGCTCGTGACTTGGTGGGGCCTGCGCCGGCTGGTCTGGCCGTCCTGGCACAGTTCGGTCGTGCGCACCGGGGTCGCGCCGAACCCGTGATCTGCGGTCCGCCGGGCGGGGGCGACAGCTCCGTCCGGGGCCCGAGGACCGCCCTGGGGCGAAAAGAGGCGCTTTCGTGAGGCGGGCTCCGCGTGCCGACGTGCACGATCTGCAGGATGCGGACCGGGCCTGGGTGGAGGAAGTGCTCGTCGCACGGTGGGGTGCGGCGAGCATCGTCACTCGCGGCCAGTTGTTCGACGCGGCCCGACTCCCGGGCTTCGTCGCCGAGGTCGACGGAGAACGGGTGGGTCTCGTGACCTTCCGGGAATCCGATCGCCAGATCGAGGTCGTGACCCTCGACGCCCTCCGCCCGTCGGTCGGCGTCGGCACGGGCCTTCTCGCCGCGGTGGAGGAGTTGGCGAGAGGGCGTCACTGCCACCGGGTCACGCTGGTGACGACGAACGACAACGGTGCGGCCCTGCGTTTTTATCAGCGACGCGGGTTCCGGCTCGTCGCCGTCCACGTCGGCGCGGTCGACAGGGCGCGGGCCCTGAAACCCGGCATTCCCGAGGTCGGCCTCGACGGCATCGCGCTCCACGACGAGATCGAGCTCGCTCGCGAGCTCACCGGCGAGGGGAACGCCGCTCCCGCGTCGGCAGGTTGGCCCAAGGACCTGGGCGAGGTCGTTCTCGACAAGGTCGCCGAGAAGGACAGGGCCGAGCTGGGAAGGCTCCTCCAGCTCGACCGGTACGACTTCTCGGCGATCCGTCCTGATGAGTTCGGCACGGACGGTACCGCGGTCCACCGCTGCGTGGACCGGCACTTCGAAGAGCCCGACCGGGCGGCGTGGTTGATCCGTCACGCCGGGGGGCTCGCGGGGTTCGTCCTGGCTCGATCGCGGCCCGACGGGGCGAGCGAAGTCGCCCGGTCCTTCGTCCTGCGGGCCCATCGCCGTGTCGGGGTCGGCCGGCGCGCGGCGGCGATGCTCTTTACGCGGCGCCCCGGCCGTTGGGAGGTCGCCTACGACGTGGCGAACGAGGAGGCGTCGCGCTTTTGGCCGTCGGTCGTCGCGGCCGCCGCCGAGGGCCCGGTCGAATGCGGGCGGGAAGGACCGCCCCGGCGTACCCACGACGAGATCGTGTTGCGCTTCTCGACGCGCTGAGGCGGAAGGGCGCGGTCAGTCCGTCACGGCGTCAGAAGGACCGGCCGGCGAACGTCGTGTCGTCGGGGTGGGCGAGTCCCATGGCACGGCCGAGGACCTTCCAGAACCCGGAAGACCGGACCCAGCGGGCCGGGCCGAGACCGTGGACCGCCTGGCATCCCGTCGCCCCGACGCCGACCGTCGGGAACGCCCGGCCGGGCGCGAAGAACGCGAGCTCGTAGGTGATCCCGAAATCGGCCGGACAGAGCATCGCGCCGACCGGCATCTTCGGCAGCGCGCAGAGTGCCTTCGCCACGGCGCGGACCGCCGCGGCCTGGCCGACGGTGACGGAGTCGGCGAAGGTGAAGAGGCGGAGGTTCTTCGGGAAGGCGTCGGTGCGCCGCACGACGAGGCGATCGAGTTGGGCGATCGAATCGCAGAGCGAAGGACCGCGCGCCGACGAAGCCGGCGAAATGGCCGGGCGGGCGGTGGCGTCGGCGCTCCCTCCCGCGGCGAGGAGCATCGCCCCGGCGATGAGCGCCACGAGAGCAAGGCCCGAGCGATACCGAAGACGTGGCGGGCGCGATCTCACAGACTTGGCCTCCTGGTCGGGCGCGAATCTCGTGCCCTATAGACGCTCGGCGGGATGAAAAGGTTCGAAATCGGCGCCGGGAGAAGCGTCTTGCCACGCGGTCTCACCGGCGAGCCGCCGTCGCCCGGGGCCGCTCGGACTCGTTCGCCCCGACCGTGAAACGCCGGGCCTCAGCCGGGGGGACGGCTCCCCGGTCCGGCGGGCGGAGCTCGCTAGCCGGGCGGAAAGTGGACCTCCGCTTCCCACGTCCCGGTGAGGCGCACGTTGCACAGCGCTCTCCCGGCCCGCAGCGTCCAGTCGAGCACCACCTCGTGGGGCTCACCCGGCGGCACGCGGATGACCAGCCCGCGTCGGGGGTGGTTCTGCTCGACGAACCAGCCCTCCGGGATCGCAATGTCCCGGGCGCGCAATCGGTCGCTGGCGCCCCGGCCACAGGCGTGCATGATGCCGAGCCTCGTCGGGTCACGTCCGCGGCGGTCTGAACCGGCCGGGACCCACGTGCACATCGTGACCCCGGGGTTTCCGGCGCCGAAGAGGGCGGTAAGGCCGGTCGGCATCGACGGACCCTCTTCGTCGTCGACGATCCCGGGCAACAGGTTGATCCAGCCGTTCCGGGCCGCGGCCAGCTGGGTCATGCAGGCCACGACCATCGCCGAGTCGTCGGGTACGAACTCGAACCTCTCCAGGCGCCGCCTTCTCCCAGTCACCGGAGCAGCTTCGCAGATATCCCGGACGAAGCGAACGTCCGGTCCCGCCCCCGGGGGACCCGCGCCGCCTCTAGCCGTTTTCCTTGGGAAGCGTGCCAAGTCGCGGGGAGCGGCGGGTTGCTCATCCAATGCCGACACTCTGCAGCGGTCCCTGCACGGTGCCACGACGGGCGGCCGGCGGGTGCCGGCACTGGGCCAATCGTCGCTTGTCACCGCCCCCGCGAGTAGCCGTCGTCACGCCTCGGGGCGCCGCGTCAGCGTCTTCCGCTCGGCATCTCCCGTGTCCGTTCCCGAACGCCGGTCACAAGCGTCGCCGAGTTTGCCGGGGAGATCGAGCCCGAAAGGCCCCGCGCAAGACGCCGTCGTCGCCGGTACCATCGGGACATGGCCGTGGCTCGACTGGGATCGGTCTCGCTGGACTGCACGGACCCCGGTCCCCTGGGGGAATTCTGGGCCGCGTTGCTCGGGGGCGAAGTCGCGTACACGAGCGACGAGTTCGTCGCGGTGCGGACCGACCGCGGCTGGTTGTCCACGGTCCGCGTCGCCAACTACGTCCCGCCGACGTGGCCCGAAGGCGCCTTCCCCAAGCAGATGCACCTCGATCTGGCGGTCGGCGACCTCGACGAAGCCGAAGCCGAAGCGATCCGGCTTGGGGCGCGTCGCGCCACGGTGCAGCCCGCGCCGGAGCGCTGGCGGGTGCTGCTCGATCCCGCCGGTCACCCGTTCTGCCTGTCGACGCAGATCCCCGAGTAGGCGAAGTCGCCGGCTCTTTGGCGGAAGGCGTTCGACCTCGGGCAACGTCGCGTCGGGGCACTCCTCGATCGACTCGGATGTGATCTCCCGGCGGCGCTGTCGACCACAAAGGGGGATCCTTGTCGGCGACGGTCCGACCGACGTTTTGGCCCGGTGAAGGCTCCCGGACAAGACCACCGCGTCGGGCTGTGCCATTCGGGCCCGGCATTGCGTTCGTCGCGGTCGGCGACGCCGGCGGGCGGATGTCGGCTCGCCCTTTCTCGCCGACTCCTTTGAAGAACGTCTCGAGGGACACCCCATCGCTCTCCGCCGTCCGGTCCAAAGCGCGGACACCGGCATCGAAGGTCTTGTCGTCGATAAGACCCGCCGCGAGGGCCGCCTCGCGCCCGCCCCCGGTTGGCGCGGGGAACGTCTTTCCGGTGAAGCCGGCAACGAGCCCGGGGCGGCTCGCGTCGGCGCAGACGACCCGAGGGTCGCCCCGGACGTCTCGGAAGCCGGCCCCGACGAGAAGGGACCGACCCGTCGCCCGATCAAGGCGTCAGGCCGGCCTGGCGCTGCAGGTCGATCGGGCCGCGGATCGCCCGGTGCGCGGCGGCGTCGTCGGGATGGAAGACCGCCGACCCGTCGTCGCCCGCGATCGCCGCGATCGCCCCGTCGGACTGCAGAGCTCGCCGGGGCGGGCCCAGGCTTCGACCGGCCGGGAGAGGTGCTCGAGGACGAAAGAAAGAAAGAGTGGTGGAACGACCGAGGAGCGAACGGCAAGGAGAAGACGTCTGCTCGGCGGAATTCCACGTTGGTCAGCCCGAGGGACTTGGCCCGCCGCTCGACCGGGGCGAGCGAATCCGCGGGGATCCGAAATGACGTGAGCCGGGCTCTGGGGCTTTTTCGTGCAAGCGTGATCGTCTGGGCGCCGACGCCACATCGACCTCGAGCACCCGGGATCCGGGAAGGTGCACGGTGTCGTGGCCCAGAGATCGCCGAGCGTCCCGGTCCGGTCCTTTAGGCGGTCGTTTTCCCGCACCCGCTGGCCGGGGGCTACCGGTCAGTCACGGAGATAGCAAAGCACCGCAGGATCGCCATCGCCCCGGGGTTCGGGGGAGCGCGGTGTCAGGGGCGCACGAACGCGGCGAGAAGCGCCTGGAGTTTCAGCTGGGTTTCAGCGAGCTCTGTCGCCGGGTCGGAGGCCGCGACGATGCCGGCCCCGGCGAAAAGGCGTGCCCGGGCCCCGTCGACGACCGCGCTGCGGATGCCGATCCACCATTCACCGTCACCGGAGGCGTCGAACCAGCCGACCGGCCCGGCGAAGCGCCCCCGGTCGAGATCTTCGGCCTTGTCGAGGTAGGCGAGCGCGGCTTCGCGCGGTACGCCGGCGACGGCGGGCGTCGGGTGGAGCTCGAGGGCGAGGCCGAGCGCGCTCGGGAGGCGCCCGTCCGGACCGACGGCGTGCAACGTCCCCGACACCGGCGTCGCGAGGTGGATGACGTTGCGGAGCTCGAGAAGCTCCGGTTTCTCGGGGACGGCGACGTCACCGGCGTGGCGGGCGAAGGTGGCGATGATGGCTTCGACGACGTAGCGGTGCTCGAGGCGGTCCTTTGGCGACGCCAACAGTTCGGCCGCGGCCCGGGCGTCCTCGGACCGATCGCCACTGCGGGCGACCGTCCCGGCGAGCGGGCGAGACCCGATCAGGCGATCGCGCCGTCGGACGAGGAGCTCCGGGCTGGCACCGACGAAACCGTCGATCGCGAAGGCGGCACAGGTCGGGTGGAGGGCGCGCAGGCGTTCGAGGAGGTCGAACTGGCGGAAGCGCTGGTTGGCGCGGAGGGCGACCTCGCGAACGAGGACGACCTTGGCGAGATCGCCGGCCCGGATCGCGGCGCGCGCCGCCGCGACCCGGGCGAGGAAATCGTCGTGGGGCCGGACCGAGTCGACGCGGAATCGGTCGGGACCCGCCTCGTCCCCGCGGTCGTCGCTCTCGGGAACCGCGAAGTCGCGGGGAGATTTCCCCCAGGGATCGGGGGATCCCGGGCCGGGCCCGACGGCGACCGCGGCGCCGGTTCCTCCGTCGACGACGATCGTCGTCCCGGCGATGACGAGCGACCCCGGCACCGAGGTGTCGAAGGGGAGCGCGCCGAGCGCGACGGGCCCGCGGATCGCGGTCTCGCCGTCCGGTCCGCCGGGTATCGCAGCGAGAAGCTCGTGGGCGCACTCGGCTGCGGCAGGCTCACCGGCGCCGCGGGGGAACTCGATCCGAGCCGCCACCCCCCAGGAGAGCACTTCCAGGCCGTCGCGGGCGATCACCCGTCCGGCGCGGAAGGCGTGACGGCGCGCTCGGGCGAGGAGATCGGAACCGAGGCGCACCCCGCGCCAGGAGAGGGCGCCGGCCGCGATCGGCTCGCCGTCGGGGCCGGTGAGTCGGGCCGGGGCGCTCACGTCGGGTTCCGTCCGGGCCGGCCGGGGTGAGTCCGGCCCCCCAGCGGCCTTCCGCCGACGCGGGTCGCCGCGATGACCTGGGCAATCCCTCCGTGGAGTCGGAGGCGCCGCAGCTCCGCGAATCCGACACCCTCGACGAGCGCTGCCATCTCCGCCGGCGCCGGCAGGTAGGCGACCGAACGCGGCAGGTAGCGGTAGGCGGCGCCGTCCGAGAGCAGCGCGCCAAGGCCTGGGACCACCCCCCGGAACCAGATCCGGTGCCCGGCGGCGACCAGCTTCGAGCGCGGTTCGTCGACCTCGAGGAGCGAGATTCGTCCGCCGGGGCGCACGACGCGGGCCACCTCGACGAGGACCGCGGCGAGTTCGACGAAGTTTCGGAGGGCGAATCCGCAGACGAGCCCGTCGACGGAGCCGGTCGCGACGGGCAGGAGTGTCGCGTCGGCCTGGACGAGCGGCACGGCGCCCGCTCTCGCGGCCGCCAGCATCCTTGGCGAGAAGTCCACGCCGAGGGCGCGATGACCCGCCTTCGTCAGTTCGCGGCAGAGGTCACCGGTCCCGCAGGCGAGGTCGACGACGACAGACGGTGGCGCGAGGTCGAGCGCCGCGACGGCGCGCCGGCGCCAGGTGCGGTCGAGTCCGAGTGAGATCAACCGGTTCAACAGGTCGTAGCGGTCCGCGATGGTGTCGAACATCGCCCGCACGGCCGCGGCCTTCTCGTCGCCCTGGGGCAGCGGGTCGCCCGGCGAGACGTCAACTCGTCGGGCGCGGCTCTGCTGAGGTCGGGAATCGAACGTCAGCGGTACCAGAGCCTGTAGTAATCGCGGCTCTGGGGATGGAGGAGGAGCGCGACGAGCGCGATCTGGAAGAGCACGCCCAACACCGACGCGCCGAGAAGAGCCGGGACTCGGAGGACAAGGACGAGGGGGATGACCGCCGCGACGAGCGCGACGCCGTAGCCCCAGCGGCGTTCGTTGGCGATCCCGTAAGCTCCGGCGGCCTCGGCGGCCGTCAAGATGAGCGCGTAACGACCTGCCCCGCCGACGAACAGGCCGGAGATAAGGCCGAGAAATGCGCTCCAGTACAGCAGGACGGCCGCGATCTGGAGGGTCGACGGCTGGTGGACCGGAAACCAGCGTCGCGTGCGGGGAACCTGTCTCACCACGGCCCCAGTCTGTCAGGTGACCGCGGGCGCGAATCGGCGGCTCCGCTCGTTCGCGCCGTCGTCTTTCGCGTGACGTCTGACTCGGGGCCGACGTTCGCCGCACGGGCCAAGGGATCTCTGCCTTTCGGCCTTCGGCGCTGCGCCTGCTTGCCCTTGGTCTGGCAGGACCTCAACCGGGGCGCGACGAAGGCCCATGGCCCACTGCCGGAAGCCTGGTTGGTTTGCCGTCCACCTCTTCAACCGCTTCGTGGCGCTTCTCACCCGGTTCGGGCGGAGCGTTCTCGGCTCGCGCGTCCTGCGGGTCCGAGGTCGCGCGACCGGGCAATGGCGCAGCCTGCCGGTCAATCTTCTCGTGCTCGGGGAAGCGTTTCCTGGTGGCGGCCCGGGGAGACCGAGTGGGTGCGCCACATCCGCGTCGCCAGATCCGGTGAGCTCCAACTCGGCCGGAAGACGGAGCCAATCGTCGTCGACGAACTGGCCGATGCCGGCAAGAGCGATCCTGCGCGCCCACCTCGAGCGCTGGGCGATGGAGGTCGGGATCTTCTGCGCCGGCGTGACGGCCACGTCGTCGGCCGAGGAGCTGGCGAGAATCGCGCCCCAGCATCCGGCGTCCAATAGGGCGCGGCCGCGCTGAAGCCCGCGGTCAGGACCCTCGGGTCGCGGGGGTTCCCCCGGCGGGCGGGGCGTTCCTCGGGGCGGGATCCTGCGGTCGGCCCGGCGAGGAAGAAGCACCCGGGTTCCTCGGACCGAGCGGCGAACCGGCGGGTGGTTCCCTCGTCGACGAGCGGCGCGGCCGCTGGTCGGCTACTTCGACTGGGCGGCCGTGCCCGGCGGCTCGGCGACGATGTCGACCACGATCGCTTCCGGTTTGGCCGAGGACGACCCCGCGGCCACGATGAGGACGCGGCTGCCGATCGGCGTGCCGACAAGCGAGTCGAGCAGGGTCGGCTCGGACTTGATCCCGACCGTTGAGTAGACGGGGAGCTTGTTCGCCCAGGTCGAGTCGACGACCTTGCCCTGCCAGTTGGCGATGACGGCCTGGATGACGACGAGGCCCGGCTTCAGCAGGGCGCCGTTACCCCGGTCGAGAACGGCCGTTTCCAGGACCTTCGGTTTCGGCGCGCCCTTGGCGATCGTGATCGTGGGTTCGACCCCGGGGGCCCCGCCGACGCTCACGCCGCCCAACCCGCTGCGCAGGACGACGGCGTTGGGATCACCAACGGCGTTCCGTCCGTAGGCGCCAAGGAGGTCGACGACGAAGACGAGCGTGTCGGTGGCGGTGATTCCGGCCGAGGGCTGGCCCTTCTTGCCGTAGCCGTCGACAGGGGGGACGACGAGGAGGACGCGACTGCCGACACGCTGGCCGACGAGGGTCTTGTCCCAACCCGGGATGACCTCCTTCACGCCGATCTGGAAGGCGGCGGGGACCGGCTCGCCGAAGGAGGAGTCGAAGACCCGGCCCCGCCAGATCTGGCCGAGGTAGTTGACGACGAGGAGATCGCCGCGGGCGACGACGGCACCGGTTCCCGGATCGAGAACGGTCGCCGACAGGGTCTTCGGCGCAGCGGTCTTCGGGAAGACGATCTTCGGGGTGTGGTCGAACTTGGCGGCGACGGTCGGAAGCCCGCTCGGGCCGCGGGTGGTGCGTGACGCCCCGGCGATCGGTGCGGTGGCGGCGAGGATGGCGAGAACGAAAACGGCGATGCGACGCAACAGGTCCCCTTCACTCGACGGACGCCCGAGCGTAACCGCCGCGCTCGGCGGCGGCGCGGACAGCGCCGCGGTCGCGGGCCACGGTCAGGAAGCGGTCAGCGACGGCTCGCCGGTGTCGCGTCGGCGCCGCTCGGCCCGAGGTGTCCGGCGCTCACCGCGGGGAGCGCTTGGCCCCGGACCGTCGCGAGCTGGCCGCACGCGGCCTCGATGGCGCGGCCCCGTGCCCGCCGGACGGTGGCGTTGACGCCCTTGTCGGCTAGCCGACCCTGGAAGGCGAGGACCCGTCTTCGGGGGGATCCGACGAGACCGCGCCCGATCCCGCCGGGTGTCGGGTTGAGCGGGATGAGGTTGACATGGGCGTGCAACTCGCGGGACAGGGCCGCGAGCTCGTCGGCGTCGCTGTCGGTGTCGTTCACGCCGGCGATGAGCGCCCACTCGAACGAGATCCTCCGGTGCGTCGCTGCGAAGTAGTCCGCACAGGCCGCGACGAGGTCGCCGAGCGGGTAGCGGCGGTTCAGGGGCACGAGCCCGTTGCGCAGCGTGTCGTTGGCGGCATGGAGCGACACGGCGAGGTTGACCTGGCGCGGCGCGGCCGCCAGGCGCCGGATCCCGGGGATGACGCCGACCGTCGACACGGTGACGTGCCGGGCGGCGACGCCGATGTCGTCGATGATCCGCTCGATCGCCCGCCAGACGTTGCCGAAGTTCGCCAACGGCTCACCCATGCCCATGAACACGACGTGGTCGAGGCGGCGTCCGGCGCGGCGCGCGGCACGTGCCGCCAGCACGACCTGCTCGACGATCTCCCCGGTCGAAAGCTGGCGGAGCAAGCCGGCGTCACCGGTGGCACAGAACGTGCAGGCCATCGCGCAACCGGCCTGGGACGAGACGCACACCGTGGAACGGCGCGGGTGGTGGAGGAGGACGGCCTCGATCCTCCCGCCGTCGGCGAGGCGGAGCAGCCACTTCAGCGTCTCGCCGGCGTCGGCCGTTCGCTCCCCCTCGACGTCGAGCGCGGGCGCGAACTTGGGGAGAGCCGCCAGCCGGGCGCGCAGCGCCCGGGGAAGCTCCCGCAACTCGGTCGGCTCGGCGAACCGGCCGTAGAGCCCTTCCCAGAGCTGGTTTGTCCGGTAGGGCGGCAGGTCGCCGAGGAGCTCGGCGAGCTCGTCCCGGCTGAGGTCGTAGCGGCTCACCGCGCCGGCTCGATCTGCCCGCCGTAGGCGCGGTCATGGTGGTGGACGACGAAGCCGAACGAGCGGTACAGCTCCACGGCCCGCTCGTTGTCGGCGTCGACGTAGAGCATCACGGTGCGCAGTCCCCTGTCGTGGAGGACCTCGAGGCCGGCGCGCAGCATCGCCGCGCCGATGCCGCGGGCCTGATGGGCAGGGTCGACACCGAGCACGTAAATCTCACCGAGCGGGGTCTCGCCCCCGTGGACCTTGGTCCAGCAGAACGCCACCATCTTCCCGCCGCGTTCGTGGACGAGGAAGCCCGCGGGGTCGAACCAGGGTTGGCGCTCCCGCGCCGCGAGCATCTCCGGGCTCCAGGATCCCTGTTCGGGGTGGGAGGCGAAGCTGCGGTTGTTGAGCTCGAGCCAGGCGGGTTCGTCCTGGCCGACCCGAAAGGCGCGGGTCGAAAGGCGGGGCGACGCGTCCTCGTCGATCGGCAGCGGGCGTCGCATCTGACAGAGCTCTCGTTCCCGGACCAACCCGACCGAGCCCGCGATCTCGTCGTTCGCAGCTGTCGGGGACCGGGCCCAGAGCTGGAGCGGGCCGCCGCCCTCCCGGGCGGCGAGGTCGACCCCGGCGCGGCACAGCGCCCGCGCCACGGAGAACGCCTCTGGGATTGTCGGGTCGAGGACGTACTCGAGCCCCCAGGAACTCGGTCCCCGGTCGAGCTGGGCGTAGCCGACGATCTCCGGCCGTTCCGAGGCCCGCGCGACGAACCCGGCGAATCCGGGCTGGTGGCCCGCGGCGAGATCGCGCCAGCTGTCCTCGTCGAGGGGCCGGTAACCGAGCGCCTCCGTCGCCGCGGCGAGGAGCGCCGCGATCGCCGGGGTCACCGCGCCGGCCGTTCGCCGGGAGACCTCGACACGGTCCACGCGCTCACGGTACCGGCGGCAAGGGGGGAACGTGGGGGAGCGGCCCGTCTCACTACGATCGGCCGAAGTGGCCAAGCCGAGGAGCACCGCCGGGCGCGCCCGGGTCGCGGCGCAGCGTCTCGCCGCGCAGTTCCCGGGAGACGCCCGCGAACTCTGTGCGTTGCGCCACGACGGGGCCTTTCAGCTTCTCGTCGCGACGATCTTGTCGGCGCAGACGACCGACGAGCGGGTCAACCTCGTCACCCCGGCTCTTTTCCGCGCTTTCCCGACCCCGGAGGACCTCGCCGGCGCCGATCCCGGCGAGCTCGAGGAGATCATCCGCTCGACCGGGTTTTTCCGCGCCAAGGCCCGCAGTCTCGCCGGCATGGCTCAAGCGCTCGTCGCCCGGTTCGCCGGCATCGTGCCGCAAACTCTCGACGGGCTCGTCACGCTGCCCGGCGTCGGGAGAAAGACGGCGAACGTCGTCTTGTCCGTCGCCTTCGGGTTGCCGGGGTTGCCGGTCGACACCCACGTCGGCCGGCTGGCGCGTCGCCTCGGCTTCAGCGCTGCCGACGACCCGGACGTCGTCGAGCGCGATCTGGGCACGCTCGTCGCGCCCGACGAGTGGGGCGCATTCAGCCTGCGACTGATCCTCCACGGCCGGGCCGTCTGCCGCGCCCGTCGGCCGCGCTGTGAGGTGTGCGCGCTCGCCGACATCTGTCCGAGCGCCGGGGTCGGGTCCGTGACACCGCCGGGACCTAGGACGCGCCCGGCGAGGAAGAGAAAGTCCGCTAGCGGCGTGTCGCCCGGATGAGGCGGTTCAGCCGTCTCATCGCGCCGGCGAGGGCGCGTTCGACGGCGTAGAGCTCGGCGGCGGTGTCATCGTTCTTCTGCCCCTTGGCCGCGTCACCCATCTTTGCGACCCGGCGCGCGAGCGCGTCGATCGACTCGGCCATCGAGGTGAGTTCGGAGTAGTCGACCGGCATCCCCCTATCTTTATCGACCGCACCGGGTGGCGAATCGGTCGTTCGCTACGCTCGGCATCGTGCTCACCCGGCTCGACCTGCGCGGAACGTCGCCCGATGTCCCGGCGGACCTACCCCGCCCGGACCAGGCCGGCGACGATCCCGTCGCCGAGGTGCGGGCGATCCTCGCCGCGGTGCGCCAACGCGGTGACGACGCGGTGCGCGAGCTCACCCGGCGTTTCGACGGGCTCGAACTCGGCGAGCTGCGCGTGCCCGAGGACGAAATCGCTTCGGCCCCCGCGAAAGTGGGCCGCGAACTCACCGCGGCACTGCGGGCCGCGGCCGAGGCGATCGAGACCTTCCACCGACGTGAGCTGGCTCGGCCGCAGACCTTCGAGGCCGGAGGGATCGAGATCACCGAGTTGTTGATCCCCGTCGACCGGGTCGGCGTCTACGCGCCGGGCGGACGGGCGACGTACCCGTCGACCGTCCTCATGACAGCGATCCCGGCGCTCGTCGCCGGCGTCGGCTCGATCGCCTGCTGCGCCCCGCCCGGACCCGACGGCACCGTCGCGCTCACGACCCTTGCTGCTGCCGCGGTCGCCGGCGTCGGCGAGGTCTACCGGGTCGGCGGGGCCCAGGCGATCGGCGCCCTCGCCTACGGGACGGAATCGATCCGCAAGGTCGACGTCGTCGTCGGACCGGGTTCGAAGTGGGTCTCGGTCGCCGAGCGGGAGGTGCGGGGCACGGTCGGCGTTCCGGCCGCATTCGCCGGCCCGTCGGAGGTCGTCGTCGTCGCCGACGGGTCGGCGCCCGCGGAGTGGGCGGCGATCGACGTCATCGTCCAGGCCGAGCACGGTCCGGACGGGTTCGCTTGGCTCGTCACATGGTCGGAAGCCGTCGCCGCGGCGATCGACCTCGCGATCGAGCGCCTCGTCGCGGCGAGCCCCCGGCGGGAGGAGACCCGGGCGGCGCTGCGTTCTGGTGGCTACGCCGTCTTGGTCGATGGGCCCGAGCACGCCATGGCGGTCGTGAACGCCATCGCGCCCGAGCACCTCGAGCTGCTGGCCGCCGGCGCCGAGAGCCTCGTCCGGCTCGTCCGCCACGCCGGGGCGGTGTTCGTCGGCCCTTACGCCTCCGCTTCGATCGGGGACTACGTCGCGGGGCCGAGCCACGTGCTGCCGACGTTCGGGTCCGCCCGCTTTTCCTCGGTGCTCGGGACGGGAGACTTCCTGCGCCGTTCGCACGCCATCCGCGTCACCGCTCGCGGCGTGCAGCGTGTCGCGCCCGACGTCGCGGCGATCGCCGACGCCGAGGGACTGCCCGCCCACGCCGAGTCGGTCCGCCTGCGCGTCGGCCAGCCGACCTGGAGCGCCAGGTGAGCCCGGCGGACGTCGGCCGGCCGCGACGAGAGCCGCGCTTCGCGGGCGCCCCGTGGACGGGCTACCACTCGCCGCAGGTCGAGGCGGCGGTCCGGTTGAACACGAACGAGGCCCCGGAGCCGCCGCCTCCGGAGTTCGTGGCCGCCTTGGCGGCCGCCATCCCGGGCATCGACCTCAACCGCTACCCCGACCGCCGGGCGAGGCGTCTGCGGGCCGCCCTGGCCGGCCAGCACCACGTCGGCGCGGACCAGATCTTCTGTGCCAATGGCTCGAACGAGGTGATCCAGTCACTCCTTGTCGCCTACGGCGGGCCGGGGCGGTGCTGCGTCGTGTTCGAGCCGACGTACGCGCTCCACAGCCACATCGCCCGGCTGACCGCCACGGCGGTCGTCGAAGGCGAACGCAACCAGGGATACCTCATCGATCCCGCCGAGTTCGACCGGGCGCTCGCCCGAGCGGCGACGTCCGGGGAGGGTGAGCCCGCGGTCGTCTTTCTGTGCTCACCGAACAACCCGACGGGGTTGGTCGAGCCGGACGCCACGGTCGAGGCGGCGCTCGCCCGTGCCCCCGGCCTCGTCGTCGTCGACGAGGCTTACGTCCAGTTCGCGCCGCGTTCGGTGCTCGATCTCGTCGGCTCGCACCCGAACCTCGTCGTGCTGCGGACGTTCTCGAAGACCTGGTCGCTCGCCGCGCTCCGCCTCGGCTACGCGATCGGCGCCCCGGAGGTCGTCGAGGCCCTCTTCCAGGCGGCCCTCCCTTACCACGTCGATGCCGTGAAACAGGAGGCGGGGATCCTCGCCCTCGGGTTCACCGAGCAGATGGACGCCCGCGTCGCCCGTCTGGTCGCCGGGCGGGCGCGGGTCCTGGCGGGACTCGCCGTCCTCGGGCTCGAGGCCGTCCCGTCGGAGTCGAACTTCGTCCTATTCTCGACGGGCGACCACGACGCCCACGCGGTATGGGAGGGACTCGTCGCTCGCTCCGTCCTTGTCCGCGACCTTTCGGGCTGGCCACGTCTCGCCGGGCATCTGCGGGTGACGATCGGCACGCCCGAGGAGAACGACGCGTTCCTCGCCGCGCTCGCTGAGGTCGTCGGCTGAAAGGGCCGTCTGCCCTTGTCGCCCGGCGACGCGCGAGGCTGTGACGATGGCAAAGGCGGCCAATCGGGCGGTTCCGGCGCCCCGGCGGGCGACACGGCGCCGCCAGACGGCGGAGAGCGACATCTTCGTCGAGCTCGACCTCGACGGGTCCGGCCGCGTCGAGGTGGTGACGGGACTGCCTTTCTTCGACCACATGCTGAACCAGCTCGGCAAGCACGGCGGGCTCGATCTTGTCGTCCGAGCGACGGGGGATCTCGACGTCGACGCCCACCACACCGTGGAGGACACCGGGATCGCGCTCGGCGAGGCGCTGGCGGCGGCGTTCGGCGCCAAGGAGGGGATCCGCCGTTTCGCCTCGGTGGCGGTGCCGCTCGACGAGGCGCTCGTCGACGTGGCGCTCGACGTCTCGGGGCGGGCGTATCTCAGCTACGAGATCGACTTCGCGCCGGACACGCCGGGTCTTGGCTCCCCGCCGTTCGACCCGCAGCTCGCCGAGGAGTTCTGGCGCGCTTTTGTGACCGCCGCGGCGGTGACGCTGCACGTCGCCCGTCGTCACGGCAAGAACGCCCACCACGTCTTGGAGGCGTCGTTCAAGGCCGTCGCCCGGGCCTTGCGTGACGCCAAGCGGGTCGAACTCGCCGGGGTGCCGTCGACGAAAGGGGTGCTCTAGGCGGTGATCGCCGTCCTCGACTACGGGATCGGCAACTTGCGATCGGCGGAGAAGGCGCTCCTGCGCGTCGGCGCCGAGGCACGTCTCGTCGCCTCGGCCGCCGAGGCCGAACGCGCCGCGGGGGTCGTCCTCCCGGGCGTCGGCAACTTCGGCGCCTGTGCCGCGGCCCTGCGGGAGAGCGGACTCGACCGCGCCGTCCTCGACGCCGTCGCGACCGACAAACCGATGCTCGGCGTGTGCGTCGGCTTCCAGTTGCTCTTCGACGACTCCGAGGAAAGTCCCGGGGTCGCCGGGCTCGGTGTTTTGTCCGGCACGGTCGCCCGGCTCACGGGGGCCGAGAAGCTCCCCCAGATGCAGTGGAACGCGCTCGATCGCGTTCCCGGCCGGGAGTCGGTCCTCCTCGCGGGCCTCGAGGCGCGACCCTGGTTCTACTTCGTCCACTCCTACGCGCCCGTGCCGACGGCGCGCAGCGCCGGGGCGGTCGTCGCGACCTGTGACTACGGGGGAGCGGTCGTCGCCGTCGTGGAACGCGACAACTGCTTCGGGACCCAGTTCCACCCGGAAAAGTCCGGCAGCTCGGGCCTCGCCGTTCTCGCCGCTTTCGCCGAGCGCTGCGCCGTCGTCGCGGCCGCGCGAACCTAGAGGGCGATCGGAATGGAGTGCTTCCCGTCGATCGACATCCGCGGGGGACAGGCCGTGCGGTTGGTGCGCGGCGATTTCGCGAACGAGACGGTCTTCGGTGACCCGGTCGAGCGGGCCCGCGCCTATGTCGCCGGTGGCGCTAGCCATCTCCACCTCGTCGACCTCGACGCGGCGCGCACCGGCAGTCCCGTCAACTCGCCGGTCGTGCGCGAGATCGTCCGGGCGGTCCCGTTCCCCGTCCAGTGCGGCGGGGGGGTGCGCACGATCGAGGCTGCCGACGCCCTGTTCGGGATGGGGGTCGGCCGGGTCGTCGTCGGCACGGCCGGGATCGAGGACCCGGAGTTCGCGCGCCGTCTATCCCGCCGCTACCCCGATCGGGTGCTCGTCGGGCTCGACCACCGGCGCGCGACCGTCGGGGGCCGGACCTTCCGCGAGCTCGCCGTGCGGGGCTGGGAGCGCCCGACCGGCGTCGATCTCGCCGCCGCCCTGTACTCGCTCGAGTCGCTGCCGCTCGCCGGCGTCGTCGTCACCGACATCTCCCGTGACGGGACCCTCGAGGGCCCCGACCTCGACGGCTGCCGGTTCGTCCTCGGCGAGACGCGCTTCCCGGTCATCGCCTCGGGTGGGGTGGGGAGCGTCGAGGATCTCGTCGCGTTGCGCGGGTTGCAGGTCGTCGGGCGCTCGCTCGTCGGGGTGATCGTCGGGCGCGCCCTCGCCTCCGGTGAGCTGGCGGTCGCCGACGCCATCGCGGCATGCGCAGCCTGAGGATCATCCCCTGCCTCGACGTCGACCACGGTCGCGTCGTGAAGGGGGTGAACTTCGTCGGCCTGCGTGACGCCGGCGACCCCGTTGAGCTCGCCCGCCGCTACGACGCCGAGGGCGCCGACGAGCTCATCTTCTTGGACATCACGGCGTCGAGCGACGACCGGGCGATCTTGATCGACGTCGTCGCGCGCACGGCCGACGAGGTCTTCATCCCGCTCACCGTCGGCGGCGGGATCCGTTCCCTCGACGACGCCCGTCAGATCTTGCGGGCCGGCGCCGACAAGGTCGCCGTCAACTCCGCCGCGATCGCCCGTCCCGAGCTCGTCGCCGAGATCGCCGCGACCTTCGGCAACCAGTGCGTCGTCGTCGCGATCGATGCCCGGCGGGCGGGATCCGGTTACGAGGTCTACTCCCACGGCGGGCGCCGGCCGACCGGGCTCGACGCCGTCGCCTGGGCCGGGAAGGTCGTGAGCCTCGGCGCGGGGGAGATCCTCCTCACCTCGATGGACCGGGACGGCACCGAGGCCGGCTACGACGCCAGCCTCGTCGGCCAGGTCGTCGCCGCGGTCGACGTCCCGGTGATCGCCTCCGGGGGGGTCGGACACCTCGGGCACCTCGTCGAGGGGGCCGCCGCCGGGGCCGACGGCGTGCTCGCGGCGTCGGTCTTCCACTATCAGGCGGCGACCATCGCCGAGGCGAAGCGCTACCTCGCCGACCACGGCGTCGTCGTCCGCCCCCCCGGGGCCTAGATCCCGACTCGTCGGCTCGAAGCGCGCACTACCGTCTTGGTCATGGCGGTGGCCCCTGCGCCCCGGCGGAGCGACAAGTCGCCCGGCGGGGTGAAACAGCCGATCACGATGGTGAACGATCGCCTGCTCGTGCAGGTGCCCGATCCCGAGGGCGAGCGGCGCTCGCGCGCCGGCATCCTCATCCCCGCGACCGCGCAGCTCACGAAGCGGCTCACCTGGGCCGAGGTCGCCGCGACGGGACCGAACGTCCGGAACATCAAGGTCGGCGACAAGGTGCTGTTCAACCGGGATGACTGCTTCGAGGTCGACGTCCAGGGCGAGGACTACCTCATCCTGCGCGAGCGCGACGTCCAGGCCCTCGCGACGGAACGCCTCGACGGCGGGACCGGCCTGTACCTGTGAAGGAAGTGGCGGGGAGCGACGGGGTCGCGGCGCCGGACGGCGCCGAGGTCGTCTCGCCCGACGACGTCCGGTTCGGGCCCGACGGCCTCGTGCCGGCGATCGTCCAGGACGCGACCTCGCGCGAGGTCCTGATGGTGGCGTACATGAACGCCGAGGCGCTGCGGCGGACCCTCGAGAGCAAAAGGACGTGGTTCTACTCGCGCAGCCGGCGCGAGCTCTGGCCGAAGGGCGAGACCTCGGGCAACCGCCAGCGGCTGCGCGGCGTCCTCGTCGACTGCGACGGCGACGCACTCGTCGTCGAGGTCGACCAAGAAGGTTCCGGGGCCTGCCACACGGGGGCGCGGACGTGCTTCGCTCGCCGCCTTCCGACCTGAAGATCCCGTCGTGGACCCGCTGAGCGCGGCCGCGACCTACGTCGCGCTCCGCGCCGGCGTCGCCGGGGTCGTCGTCGCCGTCGACGTCGTCACGCTCGCCGGCCCCGACGCGCTGAGCTACCTGCAGGGCCAGGTTTCCCAGGATCTCGGCAACCTGGCACCGGGGGGAAGCGTCGAGACCCTCGTGCTCTCGCCGCAGGGCAAGCTCGACGGTTACGGCCGCGTCGCGCGCACGGGAGACACGTCGCTCTGCGTCGTCGTCGACGCCGGGTGGGGAGAGGCGATCCTCGCGCGCCTGCGGCGCTTCAAGCTGCGCGTCCAGGTCGATCTCGGACTTTCCCACTGGCGGGCGGCAGTCGTGCGCGGACCGGGCGCCCGACCGGCTGCCGCCGAGGCGCGGGCCGCGCTCGTGCTCGATGTCGGCTGGCCGGGTTTTGCGGGTTGCGACCTCGTCGATCCCGCGGCCGCGCTGCCGAGCGGTGTCGCCGAGGGCGACGCCGGCGCCTTCGAGGCGGCGCGCATCGAAGCGGGCGTTCCGGTGATGGGGAGGGAGCTCACCGAGAGAACGATCCCCCAGGAGGCCGGTCTCGTCGCCCGGGCGGTGAGCCTCACGAAGGGCTGTTACACCGGCCAGGAGCTCGTCGCGCGCCTCGACGCCCGGGGCAACCGGGTGGCGCGCCGACTCGTCGGATTCGTCGTCGAGTCCGGCCGCCCCGGGGCCGGCGACCCGGTCGTCGTCGACTCGAGAGCGGTCGGCGCCCTCACGAGCGTGGCGTATTCGCCGCGCACGAACTCCCCCGTCGCGCTCGGCTATCTGCGCCGGGAGATCTCCGTTCCCGCCGGCGTCGGGATCCTCCACGCCGGGTCGACGATCCCGGCCGAGGCGGCCGAACTCCCGCTCTGGCGCCCGGGGAGCTGAGGCCTAGCCCGGTCGACCGGCCCCGGGGAGCGAGACGGTGATCCGCGTGCCCTTGCCCCCGGCGGCGGGCGAGACGATGGCGAGGTCGCCGTGCAGCGCCTCCGCCAGTTCCGAGACGATGGCGAGGCCGAGCCCGGTGCCGACGGCGCGGGCCGCGGACTTCGTCGCGGTGAAATGCCGCTCGAAGACGCGGGGGAGGTCGGCGGGGTCGATTCCCGGGCCGTCGTCGGCGACCGTGATGGCGATCGCCCCGTCGGCGCGGCGGCAGGAGACCCCGACCGCGGCGCTGGCGAACTTGAGGGCGTTCTCCGTGAGGTTGGCGACGATCTGACCGAGCCGGTCGCGATCGGCCCGGATCCACAGCCCCGGGGCGACCGAGATCTCGAGCGCCACCCCGGCGGCGTCGAACTCGTAGCGCAGGGCCCCGGCGACCTCGGCGACGACCTCGGCGGCGTCGAAGGTCGCGAGATGGAGCGAGAACTGGTGGGCGTCGAGTCGCGCCAGGTCGAGCAGGTCGGCGATGAGACGCTCCAGGCGGATCGCCTCGGCGACGACGACGGAGGCGGCCCGCGACGGGTCGGGGGTCACGCCCTCGGTGATCGCCTCGGCGTAGCCGCGGATCGACGTGAGCGGCGTGCGCAGGTCGTGCGAGACCGACATCAAGAACTGCCGGTCGAGGTCACGGGAGTCCTCGAGTCGGGCCGCCATCTGGTTGAGCGAGCCGCTCAGCGTGGCGAGCTCGGCGTAGTCGTGGCGCGTCGCGGCAAGTCGCGTCGAGAAGTCGCCGCCGGCGATTCTGACGGCGGCGCCGGTCGCGGCGACGACGCGCCGGGCGATTCG
Source organism: Acidimicrobiales bacterium (assembly GCA_035625025.1). Lineage (GTDB taxonomy): Bacteria > Actinomycetota > Acidimicrobiia > Acidimicrobiales > Bog-793 > Bog-793. The sequence continues at coordinate 12,368 of DASPQJ010000041.1, read as the reverse complement.
CCGCGAGATGACCGCGGCGGCCGCGGCGGCGACGAGGAGCGAGATTCCGCCAGCCAAGAGGAAGTACGAGACGCTGGCGTCCGAGTAGCTGACCGGCCGGGCGAGGAGGAAGGCGAGGTGGACCCCGCCGGCGGAGAGGAGTGGCACCGCCGCGAAGGCGAGATCGTGGTCGATACCCGAGGTGGCCCGTCCCGCGGCGAGGTCCTTCGTGTCGAGCGCGCGGGCGGAGAAGTCGAGTTTCGGGACGGCGCCGACGAAGGTTCCCCTCGCGGACGTCGTGACGATCGAGGCCTGGCGGATCCCGGCGACGGAGCTGAGGAGGGAGAGGACCTCGGCGATGATCTGGGGGGAGTTCCTCGTCGTCCGGGCGAGCGCCTGCTCGTGGTGGGCGAGGTCAGTCGTCTGTTGGAGAACGAGCCGTCGGGTGTTGTCGGCCGCGGCGTTGCGGACGAGGTACAAGCTCACCCCGCCCGCCAACGTCAGCGCGACCGCGAGCACGGTAACGAAAGCGAGGGTGATGCGCGCCCCCATCGGCCAGTGGCGCGCGCCGCCGGCGCCGGGCCGACGTCTCAATCGCACCGGTAACCGACGCCCCAGATCGTCTTCAGCGGCAGCGCTTCGCCGAGCTTGCGCCGCAGCTGCCGGACGTGGACATCGACCGTCCGCTCGTCGCCGATCCACCCGGGGCCCCAAACCGAGTCGAGCAACTGGCGCCGGGTGAAGACGATCCTTGTGTTGGCGGCGAAATGGACGAGCAGATCGAACTCGCGCGCCGTGAGCCGGACCGGTCCCGCCGCGGTCGTCACCTCGCGCCTTACCGTGTCGACCGTGAGGCCGCCGACGGAGAGCGGGTTCTCCCTCACCCGGTGGGAGCCCTCGGTGCGCCGCAGGACCGCCCGCACCCGGGCGACGAGCTCGCGGGGCGAGAACGGCTTCACGATGTAGTCGTCGGCGCCGAGCTCGAGGCCGAGGACGCGGTCGACCTCGTCGTCGCGGGCGGTGAGAAATACGACGGGCACCTCGCTCGTGCGGCGGATTTCGCGACAGACTTCGATGCCGTCGACCGGTCCGGGCAGTCCGATGTCGAGGAGGACGAGGCTCGGATGCTCCTTGGCGACGAACTCGAGGCCGCGCCGGGCCTCGGTGGCCTGCAAGACGCGGAAGCCCGCGTTGCGCAGCCACAGGTCGACGAGGTCCGCGATGTGGTGGTCATCCTCGACGATGACGACGGTGCCGTGATCGGCTTTGGCGAGGCTCGGGCTTGCCACCCGTCAAGCATGGCGCGTGGGGCCGCGAGGGGTGTGCCAAGCGGGGTCCGGTCCGGCCCATTGCCCCGAGCGCCGCCGCGCCCACCGTTACGCTGTCGTGGTGGTGCCGAGTCCGCGCCGGCGCGCCGCGCCGCTGGGGGCCCAAAAGGCGCCGATCGCCGGGGTGCCGCGTGTTCGTGAAGATTTGCGGGGTGACGAACGAAGAGGACGCGCTCCTCGCCGTGGCGATGGGTGCCGACGCGATCGGGTTCGTGCTCGCGCCGTCGCCGCGTCAGGTGGCGATCGGCGCGGCGCGCGACATCGCCCGGCGGCTGCCGCCGGAGGTCATCACCGTCGGGGTGTTCCGCGACACCCTCGCCCAGCGGGTCGTCGACGTCGTCTGCCAGGCGGGCTTGCGTGCCGCCCAGCTGAACGGTCATGAGAGCCCGGAGGACGTCGCCTACATCGCCGAGAGGGTGCCGCTTGTCATCAAGGCCTTCGGGGCGACCCCGGCGGCTCTCACCGACGTGTCCGAGTACCGGGCCGACGCGGTCCTCGTCGACGCGCCGGCGCCCGGCCCGGGCAAGGTCTTCGACTGGCGGCTCGCCGAGCGGATGCCGCGTTCGCACCGGTTGATCCTCGGCGGCGGGCTCGACCCCGGGAACGTCGCCGACGCCATTCGACGCCTGCGCCCCTGGGGCGTCGACGTCTCGACGGGCGTCGAGACGGGGGCGCGCAAGGACCCCCGTAAGGTGCGGACGTTCCTAGCGGAAGCCCACGCCGCGTTGCCCGTCGAGGAGGGGAGGCGCGCCAAGGCCCCCTACGACTGGCAAGAGGAGTGGTGAACCCGCCGTCCGCGGCTCGGTCGTCGGCGTCCGGTCCGCATGTCCATGCAGTTCGTAGTATGTTCATGCCATGAAGGCGGGCGTCGTCGGCGCGTCGGGCTATCTCGGCGCCGAGCTCCTGCGGCTGCTCGCGGCGCACCCCGACCTCGAGGTCGGGGTGGCCCAGGCCGATTCCGCGGCGGGGACGGCGATCGCCGAGCTCTACCCGGGTCTCGGGGCAATCTACGGGGGGATGGTGGCGACGGCGACGGACCCGGCGGCGCTGTCCGGCTGCGACGTGGTCTTTGTCGCCCTCCCCTCGGGGCACTCGCAGGGCATCGTGGCCCGACTCGTCGCCTCCGTCCCGGTGGTCGTCGATCTCGGCGCCGACTTCCGCCTCCGGGACCCCGCCGCCTACGAGCTCTGGTACGGGTTTGCGCACCAGGCGCCTGAGCTGCTGGGCCGGGCCGTCTGCGGCCTGCCGGAGATCTATCGCGCCGAGCTCGGGGGGGCCCGACTCATCGCCGCGCCGGGTTGTTACGTGACCGCGGCGGCGCTCGCGCTCCAACCGCTCGTCGCGGCCGGCGTGATCGAAGTCCGCGGGGCGATCGTCGACGCCGCGAGCGGCACCTCCGGGGCGGGCAGGTCGCCCACGGCGACGACGCACCACGCCACGGTGAACGAGAGCTTCGTCGCCTACGGGTTGACCGATCACCGCCACACCCCGGAGATGGAACAGGTGACCGGGGCCGAGGTGCTCTTCACGCCGCACCTCGCGCCGATGACCCGAGGCATCCTCGCCACGTGCTACGGGAAGCTCGCGCGCCGGATCTCGACCGAAGGGCTCCTCGAACTGCTCGGCACGCGCTACGCCGGCGAGCCCTTCGTCGAAGTCGTCGGGCATGCGCCCGCGACGCGCGAGACCTACGCCTCGAACGTGGCGAAACTGACGGCCCGCGCCGACGCCCGCACCGGTCACGCCGTCGTCGTCGCGGCGATCGATAACCTCACGAAGGGCGGCGCCGGCCAGGCGATCCAAGCGGCGAACGTCGCCCTCGGCCTCGCCGAGACGGCGGGCCTGCCCCGGGTCGCGGTGACGCCGTGAGCGTGACCTGGCCGCGTGGCTTCGTCGCCTCGGGGATGGCGGCCGGGGTCAAGCCCGACGGGATCGCCGACCTGGCGCTCGTCGCGGCGGTCACCGGCGCCGTCCCGGCGGCGGCGACCTTCACGACGAACAAGGCCTGTGCCGCCCCGGTGATCGTGAGCCGCAAGCACCTCGCGGCGACGAAGGGGCGGGCCGCGGCGGTCGTCCTGAACAGCGGCTGCGCCAACGCCGCCACCGGGCGTTCGGGCCAGCTCGCCGCCGAGAGGATGGCCGCCGCCGTCGCCGGCCCGCTCGGCGTCGGGGCGAACGAGATCCTCGTCTGTTCGACCGGCCTGATCGGTCCCGCCCTCCCCATCGGGGTGATCGAGGCCGCGGCCCCGGCCCTCGTCGGGCGGCGCGGCCCTTCGGCGGACGACGCCAAGGCGGCGGCGACGGCGATCCTCACGACGGACACCCACCCGAAACAGGTCCGCCGTGCCGGCCGGAACTTCCGCGTCGGGGGGATGGCGAAGGGCGCCGGGATGATCGCTCCGCAGATGGCGACGATGCTCGCCGTTCTGACGACCGATGCCGGGGTGTCCCCCGCGCTGCTGAGATCGGTGTTGCACGGGGCGGTCGACCGGACCTTCAACGCCCTGCTCGTCGACGGGTGCACCTCGACGAACGACACCGTCGTCGCCCTGGCGAGCGGCGAGGCTGGCGAGGTCGGCGCCGCGGAGCTCGCCACGACGCTCGCCGAGGCCTGCGCCGATCTCGCCTCCCAGCTCGCCGCGGACGCCGAGGGCGCGACCCGGGTCGCCAGGGTCGTCGTCGCCGGGGCCGTCGACGACGAGGACGCCCGCCACGCGGCCCGCGCCGTCGCGGGGAGCCTGCTCGTCAAGGTCTCGCTCTACGGCGCCGATCCCTACTGGGGTCGGATCGTGAGCGAGCTCGGCGCCTCGGGGGTGGCCTTCGACCCGGACCGGGTGCGCGTCGCCTACGGTGCGACGACCGTCGTCGCCGGCGGCGTCGCGGTGGAGCACGACTGGGCGGCGGCCGCCGAGCACCTCGCCGGCACCCACGTCGAGATCTCGTGCGATCTCGGGCTCGGTGACGGCGTGGCGAGCGTGCTCGCGACCGACCTGGGGCCCGGATACATCGAAGAGAACAGGAGGACGTCGTGAGCGTCCGGCCCGACGCCGACGCCGCGGCGACGGCGGCGACGCTCGCCGAGGCGCTCCCGTACATCAGGCGCTTCCTCGGCGCGGTCATCGTCGTCAAATTCGGCGGCAGCACGCTCGCGGCCGGCGATCTCGATTCGGCGTCGGTTCTCGCCGAGTTCGCGCAGGACGTCGTCTTGATGCGCAGCGTCGGCATGCTCCCTGTCGTCGTGCACGGGGGCGGTCCCCAGATCGGCGCGCTGATGGAGGCTCTCGGCAAGACGCCGGAGTTCCGGGACGGACAGCGGGTCACGGACGCCGAGACGCTCGACATCGCGCGCATGGTGCTCGTCGGCAAGGTGAACCGGGAGATCGTCGGCGCGCTGAACCTCCACGCCCCGATCGCCGTCGGTCTGTCGGGCGAGGACGGGGGCTTCATCACCGCCGTCGAGCGCGATCCCGCGCTCGGTTTCGTCGGCGACGTCGAGTCCGTCGACCCAGTTCTGTTGCGCCATCTTCTCGCTGAGGGCCTCGTCCCGGTCGTCGCGACGATCGCCCCGGACGCAACCGGCCAGGCCTACAACGTCAACGCCGACGCGGTCGCGGGCGCCATCGCCGAGTCGCTCGGGGCGCGGCGGCTCATCTTCCTCACCGACGTCCCCGGCGTGCGCGCCCGAGCCGAGGACCCGTCGAGCGTGCTGTCGACGACGAGCGCCGTCGCCCTCGAGGCGCTCGTCGACTCGGGCGGCATCGTCGGCGGGATGATCCCCAAGGCGCGGGCTTGCGCCCGGGCCGTGAGGGACGGCGTCGAGGCCGCCCACATCCTCGACGGCCGGATCGAGCACGCGCTTCTCTTGGAGCTGTTCACGGAGTCAGGCGTCGGCACGATGGTCGTCGGGTCGTGACCCACCTCATGCCGACCTACCGCGAGCCGGTCGTCCGGTTCGTCTCGGGGAAGGGCTGCCGGCTCGTCGACTCGGAGGGACGGTCGTATCTCGATTTCCTCTCGGGGCTGGGGGTCACCTCGCTCGGCCACGCCGACCCGGCGGTCACGGCGGCGGTCGCGGCTCAGGTGGCCCGGCTGGCCCACGTCTCGAACATCTTCGGGAACGAGTTCAACGAAGCGGTGGCGGCGCAGCTTGACACCTTGATCGGCGACGGGACACCCGCGGGAGGCCAGGTGTTCTTCGCCAATTCCGGGGCTGAGGCGAACGAGTGCGCCATCAAGGTCGCGCGCCGCTTCGGCGGACCCGGTCGCTACGGGGTCGTGTCGGCCTTCGGTTCCTTCCACGGGCGAACGCTCGCGACCCTCCACGCGACGGGACAGCCTGCCAAGCACGAGGCGTTCCTGCCCCTCCCGGAGGGATTCAGCCACGTCGCCTACGGCGATGCCGCGGCCCTGCGGGGGATCGACCCGACCGCCGTCGTCGGGGTGCTCCTCGAGCCGATCCTCGGCGAGTCAGGCGTCGTGCCACCCCCGCCGGGTTATCTCGCCGAGGCGCGGGCGATCTGTGACGAGCTCGGGTTGCTCCTCATCGTCGACGAGATCCAGACCGGGCTCGGCCGCACGGGACGGTGGTTCGCCTTCCAGCGCGAGGGGATCGTGCCGGACGTCGTGACTGTCGCCAAGGCCCTCGGCAACGGCGTCCCCGTCGGCGCCTGCTGGGCCCGCGCCGCGGTCGCCCGGGCGTTCCGCCCGGGGGACCACGGGTCGACGTTCGGCGGTCAGCCGCTGGCGATGGCCGCCGCCCAGGCGACGCTGGAGCGACTGATCGCCATCGACGCCCCCGGCACTGCCGCCCGGGTCGGCGAAAGGCTCACGGCCCTCCTCGCCCGGATCGACGGTGTCGCCGCGGTGCGGGGCGCGGGACTGTTGCTCGGGGTCGTCCTCGAAGACGGGATCGAGGCGCGCGCCGTCTTCCACGAGGCGCTCGCCGCCGGTCTCGTCGTCAACACGCCGGCCCCCGGCGTGATCCGCCTGCTGCCTCCGTTCGTCGTCACGGAAGCGGACTGTGACGAAGCGGTCCGGCTGCTCGCCGGGGCGATCGCCCGGGTGCGGGCGGGGGAGCGAGGAGGAAAGGAGGGGACGCCGTGACGCGTCACGTCCTGTCGGTCGCCGACCTCGCGCCGGCGGAGATCAGGGCCGTTCTGGATCTTTCGGAGCGAGCGAACCTCGCGCCGGTCCTCAGGGGCCGGGGCGTCGCCCTCGTCTTCGAGTTCCCCTCGGCCCGCACCCGCAACGCCGCCGAGTTGGCCGTCGTCGACCTCGGCGGGCACCCCGTCACGATCCGGGGCGAGGAGATCGGCTTCGACGTGCGGGAGTCGGTCGAGGACGTCGCTCGGACCCTCGGCTGCTACCACGCTCTTGTCGCCGCCCGCGTCGCCGAGCACGCGACGCTGGAGCGGATGGCGGCCGCCCTCGACGGCGCCGACGCGCCAGTCCCCGTCGTCAACCTGCTCTCCGACCTCGAGCATCCGACCGAGGCGCTCGGCGACCTGCTGACGATCCGGCAGTGCCTGGGATCGCTCGAGGGCAAGAGGATCGCCTTCGTCGGCGACGCGAACAACGTCTGTCGTTCGCTCGTCTCCGGCTGCATCGCCGTCGGGGCGGAGATCACCGTCGCGTCGCCTCCCGGCTACCAGCTCGATGCGGACTTCCTGGCGGCGGCCCGCGCCCAGGGCGGCGCGGTGGAGGTCACCGCCGAGCCGGTCGTGGCGGTCGCGGGCGCCGATGTCGTCTACACCGACGTGTGGCTGTCGATGGCCGACAAAGCCGAGGCGGTCGCCAAGAAGGCCGCCTTCCGGGGCTTCACGCTCGACGAAGCTCTGGTCGAGCGGGCGGCCCCCGGGGCGATCGTGCTCCACTGCCTGCCCGCCCACCGCGGCGAGGAGATCACGGCCGCCGTGCTGGAAGGCCGGCGCAGCCGGGTCTGGGCACAGGCGACAAACCGGAGGCACGCGATGCGCGGTCTTTTCTTCTTCCTTGTCGAGTCGGCCGGGTCGACGCGGTGAGCCGCGTGCCGAAGAACCGCCGGCAGCACGTCCTCGCGCGCCTGCTCGCCGACAACGCCGTCACCAGCCAGTCCCAACTCGTCGAGCTGCTCGTCGCCGAGGGCGTCGACGCGACCCAGGCGACGATCTCGCGCGACCTCGAGGAGCTCGGGGCGCTGAAGGTGCGGGTTCCCGGCGTCGGCCACCCCGTCTACGCCATCGCCGAGCTGCCCCAGGACCAACAGACACCGATCGAGCACCTGCGGCGCGTCCTCGGCGAGTGGGTCGTCGAGCTCTCGTCGTCGGCCAACCTCGTCGTCGTCCGGACGCCGCCGGGTTCGGCCCACGTCGTCGCCTCGGCGCTCGACCGCTGCCGCGTCGCCGGCGCGGTCGGCACGGTGGCGGGCGACGACACCGTGCTCGTCGTCGCCGACGAAGCGACCGGGGGCGCGGCGCTCGCCGGCCTCCTCGGGCGGTTGGCCGGGCGCAAGGATCCGAGAAGGTCGCCACAACCGGTGCCGCCGGAGGAAGAGGTCGGAAAGTGACGAAACGGGTGGTGCTCGCCTATTCGGGTGGACTGGACACGTCCGCCGCGGTGCACTGGCTCCAAGCGGAGCGTGGCTTCGAGGTCGTCGCCGTCGCCGTCGACGTCGGCCAGGGCGGCGATTTCGCCGCGATCCGCGCCCGCGCCCTCGGCGCAGGGGCGATCGAGGCGGTCGTCGTCGACGCCCGGGCCGAGTTCGCGGCCGACTTCATCGTGCCGGCCCTCCAGGCGAACGCGCTCTACGAGGGCCGGTACCCACTCGTCTCGGCGCTGTCGCGCCCGGTGATCGTCTCGCACCTCGTCGCGCAGGCCCGCCGCCACGGCGCGACGGCGGTTGCCCACGGTTGCACCGGCAAGGGCAACGACCAAGTGCGCTTCGAGGTCGGGACGCGGGCGCTGGCGCCGGATCTCGAGATCGTGGCCCCGGCGCGGGAGTGGAAGATGACCCGCGAGGAGACCGTCGAGTACGCCCGGCTCCACGACATCCCCGTCGAGGCGACGAAGGAGCGGATCTATTCGATCGACGAGAACCTCTGGGGCCGCGCGATCGAGTGCGGGGCGATCGAAGATCCGTGGGTCGCCCCGGGCGAGGAGATGTTCGCCCTCACCGTGCCGACGACGACCGAGGCGGTCGAGGTGACGGTCGGCTTCGTCTCGGGCGTGCCCGTCTCGCTCGAGGGGGAGAGGCTCGATCTCGTCGAGCTCATCGACGCGATCGGCCGGATCGCCGGGTCGACGGGGTTCGGGCGGATCGACATGGTGGAGAACCGGCGGGTCGGGATCAAGAGCCGGGAGATCTACGAGTGCCCGGCGTCGCTCGCCCTCCTCCTGGCGCACGCCGACCTCGAAGCGCTCACCCTGGAACGCGACCTCGCCCACGAAAAGGCGCGGCTCGAAGGCCGCTTCGCGGAGCTCGTCTACGACGGGATGTGGTTCTCGCCCCTCCGGGAGGCGCTTTCCGCCTTCGTCGCCTCGACCCAGCACCACGTCACGGGCGAGGTCCGGCTGCGCTTCGCACCGGGGGGCCACGTCGCCGTCGTCGGGAGGCGCAGCCCGGTCGGGCTCTACGACTACGGGCTCGCCACCTACGACGCCGCCGACTCCTTCCGCCACGAGGACGCCGAGGGTTACATCCGCATCTATGGTCTCGGTGTCAAGACCTGGGCGAGCCGCCAGGCCGCCGACCGCGAAGGGGACCGACCGTGACGCTGTGGTCGAAGCGGATGAGGACACCGCCGGCCCCGGCGATGATGGCGTTCACGGAGAGCGTCTCGTTCGACCGGGCGCTGTGGCGAGACGACCTCGATGGATCGGTCGCCCACGTGCGGGGCCTCTCCCGCACGGGCGTCCTCGAGGAGGCCGATGCCGCCAAGCTGCTCGACGCCCTCGACCGGGTGGGAGCGGAGTTCTCGTCCGGCCGGTTCGCCTTCGTAGCCGGCGACGAGGACATCCACACCGCGATCGAGCGGCGCGTCACCGAGCTCGCGGGCGAGGCCGGCGCCAAGCTCCACTCGGGAAGGAGCCGCAACGACCAGGTGGCGACGGCTCTGCGCCTCTACACGCGGCGGCGGATCGGCGAGATCGCGAACCTGACCGTCGAGCTCGGCGAGACGCTCGCGGCCCGCGCCGCCCGGGCCGAGGGGGTCGCGCTGCCGGGGTACACGCACCTCCAGCGGGCCCAGCCCGTGACGTTGGCGAACCAGCTGCTGGCGCACGGCTGGGCGCTCCTCCGCGACGTCGACCGGCTCCTCGACACCCGGCGCCGGCTCGACGTCTCGCCCCTCGGCGCCGGCGCGCTCGCCGGCTCGTCGTTGCTCCTCGACCCCGACGGGGTCGCGGGCGATCTCGGGTTCACGGCGCGCTTCGAGAACTCCCTCGACGCCGTCACCGACCGGGACTTCGTCGCCGAGACCCTTTTCGACCTCGCCCTCCTCGGCGTGCACCTCTCGCGCCTCGGCGAGGAGTTCGTCCTTTTCTCGACGGCGGAGTTCGGCTTCTACCGGCTCGACGACGCCTGGTCGACGGGGAGCTCGATGCTGCCGCAGAAGAAGAACCCCGACATCGCCGAGCTCGCCCGAGGCAAGGCCGGCCGGCTGATCGGCCACCTCGCCGGGTTCCTGGCGACCCTCAAGGGCCTGCCGTTCGCCTACAACCGCGACCTCCAGGAGGACAAAGAGCCCCTCTTCGATGCTTTCGACCAGGTCAGTCGGGCGCTCGTCGCGGTGCGCGGGCTCGTCAGCTCGGTCCGGTTCGATTCGGAGGCGATGGCCAAGGCCGCCGCCGACCCGGCGCTGTTCGCCGTCGACCTCGCCGAATGGCTGACCGAAAGGGGTATGCCCTTCCGGCGGGCCCACGGGCTCGTCGGCGAGCTCGTGCGGCGCGCGGCCGAGGAGGGAAGACCCCTCGCCGAGCTGGTCCTCGCCGACCCGGCCCTCGGACGCAACGCCGTGCCGATCGTCGACCCCGAGGCCGACCCGGCTCGGCGCCGGACGGGCCCCACCGAGCGGGGCGGGACGGCGGACCAGCTCGCGCGCTTCAGCGACCGGTTGCGGGCCGACCGGGCGCGTATCGGCGAGATCGGCCGACCGACCCGCTGAGACCGGCCGTGGGCCGCCGGCTGACCAGGGAGTTCTTCGCTCGCGACCCGCTGGTGGTCGCGCCGGAGCTCCTCAACGCGGTCCTCGTCGGCCGGGGAGCCGCAGGGCGGATCGTCGAGGTCGAGGCCTACGCCGGCGCCTTCGACGCCGCGAGCCACGCCTTTCGCGGCCAGACCGCGCGCAACGCCACGATGTTCGGCCCTCCCGGGCACCTCTACGTCTACTTCACCTACGGGATGCACCACTGCGGCAACGTCGTCTGTGGCGAGGCCGGGGTCCCCGGCGCCGTCCTCCTCCGGGCGCTCGCCCCCTTGGAGGGTCTCGAGCTGATGCGGCGGCGGCGCGGCGGCGCGCCGGATCGAGAGCTCTGCTCGGGGCCGGCGAAGATCTGCCAAGCCCTCGGCATCGAGGGCGCCGACGACGGGGCGGACCTCGTCACCGGGGCGGGCGGACTCGCCCTCGTCGACGATGGAACCGCCGCGCCGCGGGGTCCCTGGTGCGGGCCGCGGGTCGGACTGTCGGCGCGGGTCGGGGAAGCGGCGGTCTTGCCCTGGCGTTTCGCCGTCGCGGGCGACCCGAACGTGTCGCAGGACGCCCGGTGGAGCGATTGACACCTCCGGCGCGGGTGCTAAGGTGACCCGCAGCTCGGAAAAGGGTTTTTGCGCCGAGCTGTGTCGTTCGGCGGGCGACCGCCGGTCGACCGCGCCGCGGACCCCCGACTCTTGCGAGCTGGTGCGGTCTGGGGAACGCCCGGGTACCTCCTTCCGCGAGGAAGTGTGCCCCTTGTCGCTCCTTGAGAACGGAATAGGAACAGCCAAAAGCCAGTGCGGGTGACGGCGCGTCTATGGCGACGCGCGGTCACGAAGTCAGTAAGCACTGAATACGGACAACGTCCGTTTTGGTGCCAGTCGGTGCGAGGACTTATCGGGTTCTCGGACCGGCTCTCCGGATCGATACATCGGCCCAAGGGCCGATGCGAGATCTCGATGGAGAGTTTGATCCTGGCTCAGGACGAACGCTGGCGGCGTGCCTAATACATGCAAGTCGAACGGGGTCCATTTGGTGGTAACACCGAAGAAGACCTAGTGGCGAACGGGTGCGTAACACGTGAGCAACCTGCCCCGGAGACCGGAATAACATCGGGAAACTGATGCTAATACCGGATACCCCCACGGGTCCGCATGGACCTGTGAGGAAAGGGTTCCCGCTCCAGGAGGGGCTCGCGGCCTATCAGCTAGTTGGTGCGGTAACGGCCCACCAAGGCGACGACGGGTAGCTGGTCTGAGAGGACGATCAGCCACACTGGGACTGAGACACGGCCCAGACTCCTACGGGAGGCAGCAGTAGGGAATCTTGCGCAATGGGCGAAAGCCTGACGCAGCAACGCCGCGTGGGGGATGGAGGCCTTCGGGTTGTAAACTCCTTTCAGTGGGAACGAAAATGACGGTACCCACAGAAGAAGCCCCGGCTAACTACGTGCCAGCAGCCGCGGTGATACGTAGGGGGCGAGCGTTGTCCGGATTCATTGGGCGTAAAGAGCTCGTAGGCGGTTTGGTAAGTCGGATGTGAAAGCCCCAGGCTTAACCTGGAGATGCCACTCGATACTGCCATGACTGGAGTCCGGTAGGGGACCACGGAATTCCTGGTGTAGCGGTGAAATGCGCAGATATCAGGAGGAACACCAGTAGCGAAGGCGGTGGTCTGGGCCGGTACTGACGCTGAGGAGCGAAAGCGTGGGGAGCGAACAGGATTAGATACCCTGGTAGTCCACGCCGTAAACGTTGGGCACTAGGTGTGGGGGCCTATCGACGGTTTCCGTGCCGCAGCTAACGCATTAAGTGCCCCGCCTGGGGAGTACGGCCGCAAGGCTAAAACTCAAAGGAATTGACGGGGGCCCGCACAAGCGGCGGAGCATGTGGCT
>DASPQJ010000040.1:0-74909 GCA_035625025.1 Acidimicrobiales bacterium | reverse complement strand
CTCTCTCGGTTGGCCTGCCGTTCGTCATCGGCTACGCGTTCACGGGGAGTGTCGTGCGTGACCTCGAGGCGCTGGACTGGGCGGGGCTGATCCGGATTCTCGCCTTTGAGCACGTGAGGTTTGCCGTGAACTCCGTGTGCCACATCTTCGGTTCGAGGTGGTACAACGTGAGGGACGAGAGCCCGAACAACTGGGTCGTGGCGAGGTCGACATCTCCTGGCTGGTCAGCCGGGTGCTGGCGCCTGGGCGCGGCATCGACAGTCCGCCTTCCGACCCCGGCGCAGATCGCTCGGGTGGGGAAAATCCAACCGGTCGGTGCTACTTAGGGCGGCGCGGTCAGCCCCGTCGCATACCGAGCGCGGGGGCGCGCCAGCGTGATCGGGAGAAGAGGCACTGGACATCGGAGATTCGCCGTTCTAGGAACGCGGCCTCGCAGTAGCAGAAATAGAAGTCGAAAAGCAGGTGGAAGGTCTCATCGAAGCCGAGCGCGGCGAGTTCGGACTTGTGGCTCTCCAGTCCGGCCCGCCAGCGACGTAGCGTTTCGGCGTAGTGCGGCCCGATGTCGTCAAGGGCCAGGAGCTCGAGGTCGGACACCTGCGACGTCGCCTCGAGGATCGCCGCGACCGAGGGCAGACAGCCGCCCGGGAAGATGTAGCGCTTGATGAAATCCCTGCTCTGCTTGGCGCGGTGGAAGTAGCGGTCGGCGATGACGATCGCTTGTAAGGCCAGCAGTCCGTCCGGTTTCAAAAGGCGCGCGCAGGTGACGAAGAACTTGCCGTACTGGCGCCAGTCGACGGCTTCGATCATCTCGATCGAGACGAGCTTGTCGTAGGTGCCCTTCAGGTCCCGATAGTCTTCGAGAAGCACGGTGACCCGATCGGCGAGGCCCATTTGGGCGATCTTCTCGGTGGCGAACGTGAACTGCTGCCGCGAAAGTGTGGTCGTCGTGACCCGGCAGCCGTACTTGCGTGCCGCGTGGACAGCGAAACTTCCCCAGCCGGTGCCGATCTCGAGCACGTGGTCGTGCGGCGTGAGTTCGAGCTTGCGACAGAGACGGTCGAGCTTGGCCTCTTGGGCCTCATCGAGCGACTCTTGTTCGGTGTCGAAGAGCGCGCACGAGTAGGTCATCGTCTTGTCGAGGAAGAGCGAGAAGAACTCGTTCCCGAGGTCGTAGTGGGCGCGAATATTCCGACGGTCAGCAGCGTGTCGACCGAGGCGCTCGAGGAACCGCACGCGCGCCCACAGGACCGGCGCGACAAGCGCGTGCATCGCTCGTTGGGGGCGCTCGCTGGCGTCGAGGTTGCGGATGATGACGCGGATCGCCATGACCAGGTCGTCGAGCTCTTCAACGGTCCACCATCCAGAGAAGAAGCCGCGTCCGAGGCCGCTGCTTCCTCCAGAGGCGACCGCCGTCCACGCCGCCGGCGACCGCACGGTGATCTCAGGGACCGGGGGACCGCCGACCACCTCGCCGAACTCCCGACGAGTGCCGTTCTCGGCGATAGCGAGCGCGCCATCGTGCAGCGCGCCGAGCAGGTGGAGGACGACCTGTCGAGCCAACCGGTCTCGCAGACGGCGATGCCGAGGCGTCTTCAGTCGGCGCGGGACGATCGTCGGTTCGGCCTGGGAAGTGCACACGGGACGGCGAAGGCCTCTGTCCTCGCCGCTGACCATCTCCCAACCTAGACACCGCAAACCCCGTGTCGTCAAGGCCGTGCGACGCGATGCCGTCGCTAAGAAGCGACATCGGCCGACGGGCACGCCGGCCTGGTCGTGACGGTGGCAGCGGATCGGCGCGATGCTGGGAGGTCGAAGTCGACCGTGTGTCCGCTGCCGCCTTCAACGTCTCTTTCTTCGCGCCGATGCTGACTGCCACCGATCTCGAACTCACCGCCGGTGTCCACACGCTTGTCTCGGGGGCTACCTTCCACGTCGGTCGGGGTGACCGGATCGGGCTCGTCGGTCGTAATGGCGCCGGGAAGACGACCCTGCTCCGCGTGCTCGCGGGAGAGGCGCTGCCAGCGAAAGGATCCGTTCGACGCTCCAGCGCGATCGCCTATCTCCCTCAGGATCCGAGGACCGGGGATCTCGACGAGGCCGCCGGCCATCGCATCCTGTCGGCGCGTGGACTTGTGCGGATCCTCGACGAACTCGCCGGCGCGGCCGCGCAGATGATGACGTCCGACAAGGTTGGCGGTGCAGACGCAATGCGCCGCTACACCAGGGCTGAGGAGCGGTTCGCGGCCCGAGGCGGCTGGGCAGCGGAATCCGAAGCGGCCGCGATCGCTTCGAGCCTCGACTTGCCGGCGCGGGTGCTCGCCCAGCCGCTAGGCACCCTGTCAGGCGGCCAGAGGCGGCGAGTCGAACTCGCCCGGGTTCTCTTCTCTGGGGCGCCGACGCTGCTGCTCGACGAGCCGACCAACCATCTCGACGCCGATTCTGTCGGCTGGCTGCAGACCTTCCTGCGTGCCCACAGGGGAGGCTGCGTCATCGTCAGCCACGACGCGACGCTTCTCGGGGAGGCGATTAACCGCGTCTTCCACCTTGATGCGAACCGGGCTGCGCTCGACATCCACAACGTCGGCTGGCGGGCCTATCTCGAACAGCAGGCGGCCGACGATCGCCGCCGCGCCCGGGAGCGCGCCAACACCGAACGCAAGATCGTCGCGCTGCGCCTGCAGGCGGACCAGATGCGAGCCAAGGCGACGAAAGCCGCCGCCGCGCACCAGTTCGACCGGCGCGCCGCTGGTCTAGCGGCCGCACTGCCTGAAGTGCGTCGCCGCGAGAAAGTCGCCAAGATCCGCTTTCCGGACCCCACCCCTTGCGGCAAGACTCCGCTCGTGGCGAGCGGTTTGACCAAGTGTTTCGGCTCGCTCGAGGTGTTCCGCGGCGTCGACCTCGCGATCGACCGCGGCTCCCGTCTCGTCGTGCTGGGGCTCAACGGAGCCGGAAAGACAACGTTGCTGCGCGTGCTCGCGGGGATCGAACCAGTCGACACCGGGGTCGTCGCGGCGGGTCACGGCCTGCGCCTCGGCTACTACGCGCAAGAGCACGAGACTCTCGACCAGACCGCATCGGTGTTCGCCAACGTGCGGAGTGGCGCGCCAGCAGCAATGACCGACGTCGAGCTGCGGCGCATCCTCGGCGCGTTCCTTTTCGGCGGCGAGCGGATTGACCAGAAAGCCGGGACGCTCTCCGGGGGCGAGAAGACCCGACTCGCGTTGGCCTGCCTCGTCGTCTCAGCGGCGAATGTCCTGCTCCTCGACGAGCCGACGAACAACCTCGACCCGGCGAGCCGCGTCGAGGTGCTCGCCTCGTTGCGTCGCTACTCGGGAGCGATCGTGCTGGTCACGCACGACCCCGGTGCTGTCGCGGCCCTTCGTCCGGAGCGGGTCCTGCTCATGCCCGATGGCGTCGAGGACTACTGGAGCGACGACTTCGCGGATCTCGTGGCGCTCGCCTGAGCCGCGTGTCGCTCCCGCGGTGGCAGGGGTTGGAATCCGCCCGCCTTCTTAGCGAGCGCCGCGAGGACCCGCCGCTAACCTGGACCTGGGTCCCGGCAGCTTGGTTTCTCAGCAAGTTCCCAGGCTGGACCCAGACGGATCCGAGATGTCGACTCCATGCTGGAAAAGGAAAAGAGCTTCGACAGGCGCCGAACGCCGTGGACTCGAGTGGAGAACGTAGGAACGAGGACCGATGGACGAAATGAACGAGAACCCGACTCCGCCGCAGGGCGGGGAAGTGACGCCGCCCGCGGCTGGCGACACTGGTCCGGGCGAGTGGGCCCCGGTCCGCTCGTCAGCGGACCCCTGGGGCTCGACGTCCGCCGAGTCGCCAGGCGGGGGACCCGGGGGGTGGCACTGGGTCCCGCCGCCACCGGCACCGACCGACGACGGCGCGCCGCCACGACGCGGTGGGCGCCACGTGCTGGCGCTTGTGGTGATCGTCGCATTGCTCGCCGGCAGCCTCGGCGCTGGTCTGGATGCCGCGTTACGCAGCAACTCGAGTTCGTCGAGCCCGACTGTCGCGCCCCTTCCGGCGACGAGCGAGACCACCGGGAGCGGACTCGCCGGAACCGGGAACTCGGTCGCGCAGGTCGCCGCGACCGTCGACCCCGCTGTCGTCGACATCCAGACGAACGTCGCGAACCCGGTCGGCACGGGGGCCGAGCAAGCCGCCGGGACGGGGATGATCGTGACGCCATCCGGCGAGGTGCTGACGAACAACCATGTTGTGGCCGACGCCACAGCTATCTCGGCGAGCGTCGCGACGTACGGCACCTATCACGTCAAGGTCCTGGGCGTGGACGTGACCCAGGACGTCGCGCTCCTCCAGCTCGTTGGCGCGCCAGCGAACCTTCCCTACGTACGGCTAGGAAACTCGGCGAGCGTCAAGGTCGGCCTTCCGGTCGTCGCGATCGGCAACGCCCTCGGTCTCGGTGGCAAACCCAGCGTCATCAGCGGGACCATCACCGCGGTCGGGCGCACGATCACCGCGAGTGACGAGCTGTCGATCAGCACGGGCGAGACGCTGCACAATCTGTTACAGACCGATGCGCCGATCGTGTCGGGCGACTCGGGAGGCCCGCTCGTCAATCTGAACGACCAGGTCATCGGGATGGATACAGCCGCCCAGTCGGCGGAGGCGGGCGGATCGGAGGGGTTCGCGATCCCGATCAACGAGGCGCGCCAGATCGCCGTCCAGATCCAGCACGGGCGGTCGTCGGGGCGGATCAGCCTCGGCGAGTCCGCGTTCCTCGGCGTTCTGGTGGGCGAGCCGTATTCGTACAGTTTCGGACCCTTCGGTTTCCCGACCGGTCCGACCGGTTCGAGCTCGAACCCCCCTGGCGTGCCGGTGAGCGAGGTCTATGCCTCGACCCCGGCTGAGGCGGCGGGCATCCAGCCCGGGGACACGATCACTGCGATCGACGGCAAGACGGTCGCGACGAACAAAGCGCTGCTCGCGGCCATCGAAGCGCACAAACCGGGTGCTTCGATCACGGTCACCTTCGTGGACACGAACGACACTTCCCACACCGCCGCGGTCACCCTGGCCGGGATTGCGCGGTAAAGGGGTCGCGACGGCTCGTCTCGGATCACGTGGGCCCGAGACGACGTCGCGTCGGGGGTGTCGTCGACCGGGGCGTGGTGCGGCGACGGCCGTGACACGGATTGGAGCGCCGTTCCAAGCGACGCAAGACGCCTGAGGTTCGTTCTCGCGCTGGCCGGTCCGATTGTCGACGATCGCGACCTTGCAACCTCACCGTGGGCGCGGGAATGCTTGCGGCACGAGCTGACCAGTGCGACGAGGGGGCGCGGCCACGGCTTCGGTCGTCGTCGGGGTGGATTCCGGTCCTCGTCTCGGCTGCGACGGTGGACACCCGGCCGGCCTGCGCGCCGAGAGAGGGCGCAACGGGACGGGTGCAGCGACCATGGCGCGCGAGTCGGCAACGGGGAAGGTATCGACATGCGCATCATGATCGTGGCGCCACCGTGGTTGCCGGTTCCGCCACCCGCCTACGGCGGAACCGAGACCGTTCTCGACGGTCTGGCCCGAGGGTTGGAGCAGGCCGGACATGAGGTCTTGCTGTACACGACCGGCGACAGCACATGCGACGTCGAGCGCCGATGGGTCTTCGAACGTGCCATAGGCGTCGGCGCGGGCGGCGCGGCCCAGGAGATCCGGCATGTCGTGCACGCCTACGAGCTGGCCCGTGAGGTCGATGTCGTGCACGATCACACGCTGATCGGACCGTTGTACTCGGAGCGCTTTCCGAGCGTTCCCGTTGTCACGACGAACCACGGCCCTTTCGAGAGCGATCTCATCGACGTCTACCGGATCGTCGCGGATCACGTTCCCGTCATCGCGATCTCCCGTCACCAGGCCTCGACAGCGTTCGACGTCCCGATCGCGGCGGTCATCCACCACGGGGTCGAGCCCTCCGAGTTCCCGGTCGGCGATGGTTCCGGGGGGTACGCGCTGTTCCTCGGTCGGATGAGCCCGGACAAGGGCGTCCACACCGCAGTGGGCGTCGCGCGTGACGCCGGTGTGGCGCTGCTCATCGCGGGAAAGCGAAGTGAGCAAATCGAGATCGACTATTTCGAGTCGGAGATCAGGCCCCTGCTCGGGCCGGGCGTCGAGTACCTTGGCGAAGTCGATCGCGGAACGAAGATTGAGCTGCTGGGTGGCGCCAGGATGCTGCTCAATCCCATCTCCTGGCCCGAGCCGTTCGGCATGGTCATGATCGAGGCCCTCGCCTGTGGCACACCGGTGGTCACGACGCCGTGCGGCGCGGCTCCCGAGATCGTTGAGGACGGCATCACGGGGTTCGTTCGTGCCGGCAGGCCGGCGCTCGTCGAGGCAGTGAGCCGCGTCGGAGAAATCGACCGGAGGCGCTGCCGCGACGCGGTCGAAGGGCACTTCTCATTGCGACGAATGGTCGACGAGCACGTCGACCTCTACCGTCGCCTGGTGAGCGGCGAACGGTGATCCAGATATCTATCGGGCCTGGCGGGATTTGCGGTGTAAGGCCCACCCGTCGCGATCGCCTCGAATCGGCGGGTCGACGACGATGAACGCCTGGGTATTCCGAGGTCGAACGGCACTCGGTGATGTCGCGGCCAACACGGTCACCCTCGTCGAGGGGACGAGTTTCGCGATCTCGAACCCAAACGGTGACATCGATCCCGGCGGTCCGCAGGGGCTCTTCTATCGGGACACGCGGTACTTGTCGAGGTGGCGATTGCGGATCGACGACGTTCCGATCCAGCCCCTCACCGTCGTCCCGAGCGATCCGTTCTCCGCTCGGTTCCTCGGTCGCGTGCAGCCGCGCGAGGGTCAGACGGACAGCACACTTTTCATCGTCCGGGAGCGTTTCGTGGGCGATGGGATGCGCGAGGACCTCATCCTTCGCAACCTCGGTGGTGAGACGACCGTCTGTTCGATCGCCGTGGAGGTCGAAGCCGATTTCGCTCACCTGTTCGACGTGAAAGAGGGCCGCGCCCAGTCTCGGGGCGACACCGACGTCGCCGTCACGGAGTCGGCGATGATCATCACGCACACGTATCGGGAGAGCACGCGGAGAATTACGGTGCGGATGCCCGCGGGATCGAAATCGGTGCCCGGCGCCATCATCGTGGACGCGGTCGTTCCCGTGCGCGGCGAGTGGCGGACCTGCTTCGAAATCAACCTGGAGATGAACGGCGAGCCGGTCGAACCGCGGTATCGCTGTGGGGAACCGGTCGAGCGCTCGACGCCGGTGGCGCGCCTTCGTTCCTGGGAAGAAGGGACGCCCCGGGTGCGGACCGACGACGAGGACGTCAACCGGACGCTCGGCCGCAGCATCCCCGACCTCGGCGTTCTGCGGATCGTTGACCCCGACGAACCGGGTCTGGCCGTCCTCGCAGCGGGCGCCCCTTGGTTCATGACGCTCTTCGGACGCGATTCCCTCATCACCTCGGCGATGACCATCGGGGTCGATCCGACGATCGCGGTCGGAACGCTTCTCACGCTCGCCCGCTATCAGGGTGAGAGCGTCGACGCGCGCACCGAGGAGGAACCGGGACGAATCCTGCACGAGATGCGCTCCGGCCTGACCGGGGCGTCGGCTCGGCGTGCCGAGTCCATCTACTACGGATCGATCGACGCGACCCCGCTGTTCGTCATGCTCCTCGGCGAGCTACACAGCTGGGGGGTCGACGGGGGGATCATCGACCGCCTGCTGCCGCACGCCGACCGGGCGCTCGAGTGGATCCGGGAGTTCGGCGACCGGGACGGCGACGGTTTCGTCGAGTATCAGCGTCCGACGGATCGCGGACTCGTCCACCAGGGTTGGAAGGATTCCTCTGACGGGGTCAACTACGCCAACGGGAGGATCGCCGAGCCTCCGATCGCGCTCTGCGAGGTGCAGGGCTACGTCTACGCCGCCTATCTCGCGCGGGCTCGCATCGCGCGCTCCCGGGGGGACGTCGAGACGGCGCGCCTGTTCGAAGAACGGGCGCGGCGGTTGCAACAGGCCTTCAACGAGCGTTTCTGGCTCGCTGACAGGGGCTATCTCGCGATCGGTCTCGATGCCGAGAAGCGCCCGATCGACGCCTTGACGTCGAACATCGGTCATTGCCTTTGGACCGGGATCGTCGCCCAGCCCCTTGCGGCCCGAGTAGCCGAGCACCTCGTCTCGGAGGAGATGTTCACAGGCTGGGGCGTCCGCACGCTGGCGAGTTCGATGGGTGCTTTCAATCCGGTGAGCTACCACAACGGCTCCGTCTGGCCACACGACAGCGCCATCTGTGCCGCGGGGCTGATGCGGTATGGCTTCGTTGAGGAGGCTCAAGCCATCGCGCAGGGATTATTCGATCTCGCGACGGTATTCGACGGTCGGCTCCCCGAGCTGCTGTGCGGATTCGCGCGCGACGAGTTCGTCACACCGGTCGGTTACCCGACCTCGTGCTCGCCGCAGGCCTGGGCCTCGGCGACGCCTTTCAGCTTGCTGCGCACGCTCCTCCGGCTCGATCCCTCGCTCGGCGACGGCACGGTTTGGCTCGCGCCGCGACTGCCCGCGTCCTGCGGTGACGTGCGGATCGAGCATGTCCCGATCGGTCGTAGCCGCGTCACGATCGAGGCGAGCGGCACCACGGCGACGGTGCGCGGTCTAAGCGGTGACCTGCGACTCATCACCGAACCCCGTCCGGTCGACGCCCACTGAGGCTCAAAGACCGGCTCCCGTTCTCGGACGAGCGCGCGCCGGAGCCGCAAGACTGAGTCGAGACGACTATCCCGGAACAAGATCGGAAGTTCTCGTGGAACGAGTTGAAGCGCCGTTCGCCGCTTCCGAACGTCCGACGCGCGAAGCGTGACTCGACTTCCAACGTGCGACCCTGGCGCTGAAGTGCGAGGGTCTCTCCCCAGAGGAACTCGCGACGAAATCGGTTCCGCCGTCGTCGTTGTCGCTGGCCGGACTCGTCCGGTACCTGGCGGAGGTCGAACGGCACTGGTTCCAGCGCTGCTGGGCGGCAGGCGACCAGCCGCAGCTGTACTGCACGGACGCCGAACCGGACCTCGATTTCGACGGCGCTGAACCTGCCAACGCCTCAGAAGGTCTTCTGACCTGGGAGAAGGAGTGCAACTCCTCCCGGCGGTCGCTGCCCGGGCGACCTCGGCGCGGTCGGCGCGAGTCCCTGGCGGGGCCACGAGGTCTCGCTGGTTGGATCCTCGTCCACATCATCGGGGAGTACGCCCGGCGCAACGGACACGCCGACCTGCTGCGTCAGACCATCGACGGCTCCGTCGGCGGGTGACCGGCCGGCTTTCGCCCCGGGGAGCGCTCCAGAGGCGAAGGACGCGCCAAGAGCCTCCGGTCGGCTCTCCGGGGCGCGGCAAGACCACCGGATCCCGCCGCTCCGGCATAGCCGACCCGAAGGTGGCGACCGCGCTCTAAAGCGCGTACCTGGCCGTATCCCCGGACGAACAAGACCCGTCGGCCATACTTGTGATCGGGCTGAGCCGAGAGAAGGCAGATGACGGAGACGTCGAACTTCGGGGCATCGCGGCGCGAGAACCATGACGCGAGCTCGTTCTACGGTCGCTTCACCGCTCCTGCGATGTCCGATGACGCCGAAGTCTGCGCCTGCACGGTCAAGGACTCGATCATCTTGGGCGATTCCCGCGAGATGGCCGGGGTGCCGTCGAAGTCCGTGGCGCTCGTGTGCTCCTCGCCTCCGTACTTCTCGGGAAAGCAGTACGAGGAGGAGATGGGACACGGCCACGTTCCGGCGACATACGTCGAATACCTCGGACAGCTCGCCGATGTGTTCGCCGAGTGCCTGCGGGTCCTCGAACCCGGCGGCAGGATCGCAATCAACGTGGCCAACCTGGGACGCAAGCCGTACCGTTCGCTCTCGAGCGATGTGACACGTATTCTGCAAGACGATCTCGGTTTCCTGTTGCGCGGCGAGATCCTCTGGCAGAAGGCCGCCGGGGCGAGCGGGAACTGCGCCTGGGGTTCGTTCATGAAGCCGTCGAATCCCGTGCTCCGAGACGTGACCGAACGCGTGATCGTCGCGAGCAAGGGACGCTTCGACCGGGCCCTCGACGCCAAGACGCGCGAAACGCGGGGGCTTCCCTGCGAGGCGACCATCTCTAAGGACGACTTCCTGGCGTGGACACTCGACGTCTGGCACATCGCGCCGGAGTCCGCGACGCGAGTCGGTCACCCCGCGCCGTTCCCGGTCGATCTCCCCCGCCGTCTCATCGAGCTCTACACCTACAAAGGTGACGTGGTTCTCGACCCGTTCATCGGATCCGGAACGACGGCGGTCGCCGCGATCGCGACACGCCGCCACTACGTCGGCTACGAGACCGACCCCGACTACGTCGGTCTCGCTGAGCGTAGGGTTGCGAGAGCACGAGAGGCGCGCGAGAAAGATGCTGCTTAGGGGGCGTTCATGGGCGAGGTCTACCGGGAGACTCGGACCGTCGAGTTGAAATCCCGCTACGACCCGGAAAGTCCCGCCGATCGCTTGGATCTCGTCAAAGAGGTTGTCGCTCTCGCGAACAGCGGGGGTGGGGAGATTCGTCTCGGCGTCGAGAAGCACGGCGATGGCCGTCCCGGCGGCGTCGTTGCGGATGGATGGTTCTTCGACTCGGCGGCACTCTCTCATCTCATCGACAGCTATGTCGCGCCAGGCCACGTCGCGGTTTCGACCAGCTTCGAGGTCGCCGAAAGCCCCGATTACCAGGTCGTCGTGGTAACGGTCGAGCCGCACGAGACGCCTCCGGTCGTGTTCGCGAGAGATGGTCGGTACGAAGCCGACAAGACAAGCGTCACGGTCTTTGCGCGCCACACCATCGTGTGCCGACGTGGCGGGAAGACGGGTCTCGCCACGCATGCCGATCACCGCGCCTGGATCGACGCGGCCGTCCGGGCGGAGCGGGAACGCATCCTGCAGAATCTCGTGCTGGCGACCGTGCTTCCGGCCGGCGCTTCGATCCAGGTTGTGGGCGAGTCCGGCGAGATGAGCGCCGAGCCTCGGGCCCTGCTCGACCAGGCCGTTCGCAGCTGGCGCGCCGATCGGGCGAAGCTTCTCAGCCGCCAGGACCTGCTCGTGCTGTTCCTCGCGCGCAAGATGCTGACCCTTGACGAACCGGCCAGCGACCTGATCCTGCACAGCGCGTTGCGGCGCCGACCGACTCTGTGGTTCTGGGTCGACCGCGTCCACCCGGAATCAACCCGGTTGTCGAGAATTCTGCTCGAAGCCGTCGCCGGAAGCGACCGTGATCGGTCAGATGCCGCCTCTTCGATCGTCGATCTTGCTGCCCTGTTTCTCGATCCGAAGCGGTATGGGGAGATCGTCACGGCACTTGGCTCGTCGCGCTACAAGCACTTCCAGGACGCCGCTGAACGGGGCGGCAGCAGGCGGAACGTATTAGCTCGGCTCGGCGGGTTGCGTGATCGGCAACTGCGCGGTGAACCGTTACGCCAGGTGCGAGAGGTCGGTCTGGAGGAAAGCGCCGATGAGCTGGGCCGTACGCTGCTAGGGATGAAGCCGTCGAACACGGCCGCGAACCGTTTACTCGGGCCGGTCGGTTTCGAGCTGATGCTGCGTCATCGTCCCGAACTTTCCACGGTCCTCAGCACGTCGTCCGCGCGCGACCAGAGCCCGCTCTCTGTCGAATCGAGCTCACAACCTGAGTAACGGTTTGTCGGGCTCAGCAAGTGAGACTTCGGGTTCTGTCGATCGGAGCGGCGCTCCACCGTACGGGGACAATTCGAATCGCGGGCGGCCATTTGGCAGTCGGCGCCGCGGCCGTCGGGCCTCGGGAGCTTTCCCACCTACAGTGAAGTCGTGCTTGTCGTCGCGGGTTCACCCGCGCTCGACCGACATGACGTCGGAGGCGCGCATCCGGAGCGGCCGAGCCGGGTGCAGGCCGCGCTCGACGGGATCGACCTCGCGGGGCTGTCCGAAGCCGTCGTCTTCCTTGAGGCTCGCCGGGCCACTGAAGCCGAGCTGAGCCGGGTCCACCGGCCGCCGTACTTGAGCGCGCTGCGGGAGTTCTGCGAGCGGGGCGGTGGGCCACTCGATCCCGACACGGTCGTGAGCCCCGGGTCCTGGGACACCGCGTTGCTCGCCGCCGGAGGAGTGCTCGCCGCGGTCGACGCGCTCGAGAGTGGGATGGGTGACGCGGCCTTCGTCGCGGCGCGTCCCCCGGGCCACCACGCCCTGGCGGACCGGGCGATGGGCTTCTGTCTTCTCAACAACGTCGCCATCGCCGCCGCGGCGTTGGCGGACCGCGGCGAACGCGTTCTCGTCATCGACTGGGACGTGCACCACGGGAACGGAACCCAGTCGGCCTTCTGGGACGACCCCCGCGTGCTCTACACCTCGACGCACCAGTGGCCTCTGTTTCCCGGGACGGGACGGGCCGAGGAGACCGGCGGGCCGCAGGCACGTGGACTGAACCTCAACGTTCCGCTCCCGCCCGGCACGACCGGCGACGTCGTCCTGGCGGCGTTCGACGAGGTCTTCGGTCCGGCGGCCGACGCCTTCTCGCCCACTTGGGTCCTCGTCTCCGCGGGGTTCGACGCTCACCGGGCCGACCCGCTCGCTGATCTCGCGCTCACGTCCGGTGACTTCGCCGGTCTCGCCCGACGAGCGCGTGAGTTCGCACCTCGCGCCGGTCGACTGGTCCTGGTCCTCGAGGGCGGTTACGACCTTGCGGCTCTGCGACTCTCGGTAGGCGCGAGCCTCGCGGCGACGCTCGGGGTTTCGTTCCGGGCGGAAGCCGCGTCGTCCGGAGGACCTGGAATTTACGCCGTGCAACGGGCCCGTGAGGTGCACGCGAGGCAGCGTGAACTCGACCTCGATGACTTCGACGATCTGTGGTGAAGACGTGGGCGATTCGTCCCGGACGGGTCGCGATCCGGGTTCGATCGTGGGAGCGCCAACGTGGTTGCGCGAAGCGCTCTGCGTGGCGAACCGAGGCCCTTTCGGCCACCGTCTCCTGGCACGTCCGGCGGGTTGTTCTCGGCGAGGGAACCCGAACGAGCGGTGACGGATTCCGGGACTTTGTTCCAGGGCCGAGGTTGATCGCTCCGTACTCGTGGCTTCGAATGGTCGGGATTCGCGGCCTCCAGGATGGCCAGCATTCGAAGATCCCGCGTCTTGTGTCGTTCGCTGTTCATTCACCCGCGCCGGCCGATTCGGCGCGCATCCAGGGTGACTTGCCTTGCCGGAACGGGCACGTGCGTTGATCGCGGGCGGCGATTTGCAGCCGACCGACCAGAGGCGCGTCGTTTCGTTGCTCTCGTGCGAGCGGTTCTTTGGGTAAGGTCACGGGGGGAAAGGACGCTTCTCGACGTCCAAGGAGCGCAGCCCATGCGTGTCGTAGGGAGACGGGCCGGCCTCGCCGGTTGCGCTGCGCTCGTACTCGCCGGGACCGTCCTCGCGGCCTGCGGGAACGCCGCGACGACCGTTTCGACCTCTGGGAACACCCAGGGCGTGTACCCGAACCGGATCGTCGTCGGCGGTCTGTCGTCCATCACCGGGCCGTTGCCGGCGGACTTCGCGCCGGCGATCGCCGGGGCCCAGGCCTACTTCGACTTGGTCAACGCCGACGGTGGCGTGAACGGCCGGAAGATCGATTTCGCGTACAGGCTCGACGATCAGTCGGACCCCTCGCTGGACGCGAGCCAGGCCCGCACGCTCGTCCAGCAGGACCATGTGTTCGCCGTCGTTCCGGTCGCGACCCCGTCGTTCTCCGGTGGTCCCTTCCTTTCCCAGCACGACGTTCCGACCTTCGGGCTCAACGTCAATCCCAACGTCGACTGGGCGGGTCCGAGCATGTACGGAAACACCGGGTCGTACACGGCATTCACCTCGGCCCAGCTCCAAGCGGCCTATCTCGCTGAACAGCACGACGTCCGTGCCGCGGCGCTGATCGCTTACAACATCAGCCAGTCACGACAAGGCTGCCAGGGGGTCGCCAACGCCTTCCACCAGTACGGCATCCGGATCGCCTTCGAGGACCTTGCCGTCCCCGTGCCCGCGTTCGACCTCCAGGCCGACGTCACGCGGATGAAGTCGCTCCGAGTCGACATGGTCACCTCGTGCCTCGACCTCACCGGGGACATCCTGCTGTCCCACACGATGCAGCAGGACGGGATGACCGGCGTGACGCAGTACTGGTTCGACGGCTACGACGTGTCGGCGCTCAAGACCTACGCCTCGGCGATGCAGGGCGTCTACTTCATGCTGCAGCACGTGCCCTTCGAAGTCACGCAGCTCTATCCCAGGCGGTATCCGAGCATGGACCGTTTCGAAGCGGCTCTCAAACGATACGCGCCAGGGAACCCCCCTTCGGAGGCGGCCCTGGCGGGATGGACGAGTGCTGACCTGTTCGTCACGGGTCTGCGGGCGATCGGCCGCGACGTCACGCGCACGCGTCTCGTCGCGGCGATCAACAAGATGACGCTGTACACGGCGCACGGCCTCGTCTCGCCGATCGACTGGCGCACCGATCACACGGGTGTCAGCACGATCTACAACTGCAGCGTTTTTGTCCAGGTTCAGGGAAATCGGTTCGTCCCCGTCTACACGACACCACCGAGCGTGTTCAGCTGCTTCCCGGTGCCGAATCCGGCCCACGGGCCGATTCGCAAGGTTGTCCCTTTGCCGCCAGGTGTGCCGCCCCTGACGGTTCCGGGCGGCGGGGGTGGCTAGGGGAATAGGAAGCCGCTCCCGTTGAGCGAGTTCCTCTCCTACGCGCTCCCCGGCGTTCCCTACGGGTGTGCCTATGCGTTGATGGCTGCCGGCCTCGTCCTTACCTACAAAGCGTCGGGAGTGTTCAACCTGGCCTTCGGCGCTCAGGCGTACGTCTCGGCGATCGTCTTTTATGTAGCTGTCGAGGACGGTCGGCCGAAGTGGGCGGCGTTCGTCGTCGCCGTGGTCCTCCTTGGTCCGGCGATCGGTTACGTCCTCGACCGGCTGCTCTTCCAGTACGCCCGGACAGCACCGCCGCTCGTCCGTCTCGTCCCCGCCCTCGGTTTGCTGATCGCCATCCCGAGCGTGATGCAGATGATCTTCGGGACGAGCCAGCGGCTGGCGCCCCCTGCGCTCGCGCTCAACCCGGACCACGTCTACTTCCGGATCGGGAGCGTCGCGCTGACGGGAGAGGAGTTGCTCACGACCGGCGTCACGGTCGTCGTCATCGCCGCCCTCGGACTGATGTTCCGCTCGAGCGGACTCGGGCTGAGCATGCGAGCCGTCGTCGAGAGCCCCCGGATGACCGAGCTCGCGGGAATCCGGGCGGACCGCGTCGGCACGTTTGCCTGGATGCTCTCGAGCCTGCTTGCCGGGCTTGCCGGCGTCCTTCTGGCCCCGATCTACGCCGCGCTCGACCCTTCGTACTTCACGGCGTTGCTCGTCGCCGCGATCGCGGCGGCCGCGGTCGGCGGGTTCGCCAGCCTGTCGCTGACGCTCGTCGGCGGCGTCGCGCTCGGCGTGGTCCAGGAGGTGATCGGCGGATACCTACCGTCGGGAACCGTGCTGTCCTCCGGTCTTCGGCCATCCTTCCCGTTCGTCGTGCTCGCGGTGTTGCTCGTCGCGCGCCGGTCGTTCCGCCCCGCCGGGCCGCTCGGCGATCCGCTCTCCTCTTGTGACCCGCCTCCGGCGTCCCTGAAACCACCGGCCCGCATGACCGAGGTCGCGCTCGGTTCCCGCTCCTTCACCGCATTGCTTGTCGCCGTGTTCATTGTCATCACTCTCGTGATCGTGCCGGGGAACTGGGAGTTCACCCTCACCCAAGGGCTCGTCTTCTCGACCATCTTCCTTTCCATCACGTTGCTCACCGGGATGAGCGGCCAGATCTCGCTGTGTCAGGCGTCGTTCGCCGCCGTGGGCGCGTTCACCGCTGGACAGCTCGCCACCCACTTCGGGACGGCGGTGTTGCTCGGCGTTGTCGCGGGCGGCGTGCTCGCTGCCCTCGTCGGACTCGTCGTGGCGATTCCCAGTCTCCGGCTGGGCGGAATCGCACTCGCGCTGCTCACGCTCGCATTCGCGCTTCTCGGCGACAACGTGCTCTTCCAGTACTCCTGGTCCGGAAACGGCGCCTCGGGGCTCAGTGTTCCGCGTCCGACGATCGGGAGTCTCGACTTCGCGGGGAGCGGGGCGTTCTTCTGGCTCGCTCTCGTGGTGCTCGCGCTCGCCGCAGGCGCCGTGTGGCTTTTGCAGCACGGATCCGTCGGCGGGGAGCTCGGTGCGCTGCGGGCGTCCGAGGTGGGGGCGGAATCGATCGGCATCGACGTCCGGCGGTTACGCGTCGTCGCCTTCATGCTCTCGGCGGCAATCGCCGGCGTGGGCGGAGCACTTTACGCGTCGCTGGAACAGACCGTCTCTCCGACCGACTTCAACTACGAGTTCTCGCTCATTTTCGTGGTCATCGTCGCAACAGTGGGCGTCTACTCCGTCGCCGGGGCAATCGAGGCCGGTCTCGCGTACACGGTGCTCCAGCAGTTGATCAACAATCTGCCGGGCCGCTTCGGATCGCTCGCCGCGCTGATCTTCGGTCTTGCCGCGGTCACCTACGTGCGCCACCCCGAAGGTGCAGTCGAATACGCGCGTCGCTGGGTGCTCGACCGTGCCGAGCAGTTCGCCCATTTCCTGACGCGCAACGACCAACCGGAAGCCGAGCTGACCGCACCGGCCGGTCCCAGCGGTCGCTGAACCATGGCCCTGCTCGTCGCCCGGGATATCTCAAAGAGCTTCGGTGGGATCGTCGCGTTGAGCCAGCTGTCGCTCGCCATCGACGAGGGTGAGGCGGTCGGACTGGTCGGACCGAACGGCGCGGGGAAGACGACCCTTTTCAACTGCCTGCTCGGTCTCGAACACCCCGACACCGGAACGGTGATCTTTGACGGGGCCCCGATCGACCACCTTCCGACCTTCCGGCGCACGAGGTTGGGGATCGGTCGCACCTTCCAACGGCTCGAGCTCTTCGCCGGGATGACCCCGCGCGAACACGTGCTCGTCACCGAACGAGTCCGCGGCGGACGGGGAAGGCTCTGGAGGGATCTCCTCGGCGTCGGTCGACCGAGTCGCGAGGAACGACGCGTGACCGACGCGCTGCTCCGGCTTGTCGGTCTCGAGAAGGAAGCCGACGTTCCCGTCGAGGCCCTCAGTCTCGGCCACGGGCGTCTCGTCGAGCTCGCTCGCGCGCTCGTCGGCGAGCCGCGGCTCTTGATGCTCGACGAACCATCATCGGGACTCGACCAGATCGAACGCGGCGAGCTCGTCTCCATCTTGCGGCGTGTCCGGGAAGAGCGCGGCGCGACAATCGTGCTTGTCGAACACGATCTTGAGATGGTCGCCGCCTCGACGCAGCGTCTCGTAGTCCTCGACTTCGGTCGTCTGATCGCCGATGGACCGGTCGACGCGGTGCTCGACGATCCCGCTGTTCGGCGCGCCTACCTCGGGCAGGCGCCCCCAGCGTCCCCCGCGTTCCGCGCCGAACCCGGAAGCGCGACGATCCCCCGAGTCGGATCCGCAGCGGTGGCGCCCACCCCGAAAGAAGCTGCGCCTCGGGCGCTTCTTGAGCTGCACGACGTCGACGTCGCTTACGGCCCCTATCGGGCGGTTTTCGGTGTCTCGTTCTCGGTCGCCGCGCGTTCGGCGGTCGCCCTCGTCGGATCGAACGGAGCGGGCAAGTCAACCGTCGCGCGCGTCGTCTCGGGCCTCGTAAACCCGAGTGGCGGCAGGATCGTCTTCGACGGCCGTGACATCACGGGATGGCCAGCCTGGCGGATCGCCCGTCTCGGGATCGCCCACGCCCCCGAAGGGCGTTCGGTGTTCGCGTCACTCACGGTCGAGGAGAACCTCGCCCTCGACTTCCGCCGCTCCGTCGGTCCGAGGGGACTCGCCGAGGCCTTGAGCCGCGCCTACGAGACCTATCCGCGGCTCGGCGAAAGAAGGGGTCAGCTGGCTGGCACGCTCTCGGGCGGCGAGCAGCGGATGCTCGCGCTGGCGAGGGTGCTCGCCGTTCCCCAGCGACTGCTCGTCGTCGACGAGCTCTCACTCGGGCTTTCACCTGCGATCGTCGACGAAGTGTTCGTGGCCCTGGGCCGCGTCCTCGAATCCGGCACTGCGCTGCTCGTCATCGAACAGCACGTCGAGCGGGTGCTCCAACTTGCCCGCTCGGTCGTCGTCTTGTCGGCAGGGCGGGTGACCTTCGACGGGCGCTCCGACGACGTCCGTGAGGCGGCGTCCCCCACGCTCGGTCCGCTGCGGGACGTCCGCGGAACATAAGCGGCTGGGCGCCCAGCGTTCGTTTGCGCCCCGGCGGCGGCCGCGTGCGAGCAAGAATGGCCCATGCGCATCCTCCTTGTCCTGCGACACGCCAAGTCCGACTGGTCCCACGGACCCGATGAGCCCGATACCGACCGACCGCTCTCGGCTCGGGGTCGGCGCAGCGCCGACGCGATCGGTCGGTTCATCGCCGAAACGGGGAATATCCCGGACAGCGCGATCCGGTCGCCAGCCAAACGGGTGGTCGAGACGCTCACGCGGGCGATGGAAGCCGGGAAGTGGCGGTGTCCCGTGCGCGACTCGGATCAGCTCTACGGGCTGGGGCTCGAGGCCCTCGTCGGCGAGATCCGGGCCGAGGTTGACTCGACTGACGTGCTGCTCGTCGTCGGCCACGAACCGACTTGTTCTGAGGCGATCGCGCACCTGATCGGCGGGGGGCACGTCATCATGCCGACCGCGGCGCTCGCCCGGGTGGATTTTGACGTGGAGCTCTGGTCCGACGTCGCAGCCGAGACAGGGGCGTTGCGGTGGCTCCTCACGCCGCGGCTCGTCGGGGTCAGTTAGCCGTGTCGTTTCTCATTGGGTGATCGGCGAAGTGCTTGCAGTTGGCAGTTCCGGCACGGGACGAGAAGTGTCATTGGCCGCTGACCTGTTTTCCAGTTCCGTCGCACGGATCCATCGTCGAGTTCGAGTTTCCATTAGGTTTGGCGCAGTGCACCTGGGCGTCGAAATCTATGACTCAGCCACCTGATCCGAACGCTCCGCAGCCCTCGCCAGGCGATTCCCCGCCGTTCGGGAGCTACCACAATCCGTGGCCGGCTTGCGCGTCCGGGCGCGGCTATGGGGGACCGGGGTCCGTGGGCGGTCCTCCGGGGGCGTACTTCGACCCGGCAAGCGGCCTCACCTTGCCCGAGGGCGTGACTCTGGCCGGTGTCGGTCGACGCATCGGTGCCTGGTTCCTGGCGATTCCGTTGTCGATTGCCACGCTTGGCCTTGGCTACCTCGTCTGGGGATTGATCGTCTGGGGGCGCGGTCAGACGCCGGCACTGCAGGTGCTGGGGATGCGCTGCTGGCAGCCGGAAGATTCGCGCGTCGCGGGTTGGTGGAGGATGGCGCTGCGCGAGATCATCGGGGGCATCGCCGAGGGCATTTTCGGGTGGATCACCGAGCTTGTGTCGTTCGTCGTGTTTCTCTCGCGAAGCGACCACAGGTGTCTCCACGACCTCATCGGCGGCACAGTCGTGCTCCACGATCCGGACAAGGTCTTGCAGCCTCGGGCGGCGTAGCGGGTCGCGTCAGCCCTGTTTCTGAAACAACCCCGAGCGACGTTCCAACCAGACCCTTAGAGGCTGAACCCAGAGACGTTGCGTTGCTACCAGCAAACGAGATCGCGTGCCCGGAGGCTAGAGGTGGAAGGATCTTCGTCGGTGGCGTGGAACCCGCGAAAGGAAACCGGGAGGTCTGTTCGACCACCTTCGAGATCTCCCGTCGGAGTCGCCGTGGGATCTTCGCAGACGACGAGGAGCCGCTGAGGTCTGAAGCATCGGTGAGGTGTCCGCTGGCGGCTCAACCTGAGAGCATGATTCTGCTGTGACACCTGTCCAGTTCTGGTGCAGCAAAGAGGTGTGACAGTGGACACTGGACCAGGTCCGAAACAGGGCATGCGGCGTGGCAGGGTCTTCCCGGCGGTGCACGCGCGCTCGCTGGTAAACCCGTTGCGTCGTCTCGTCCAGCCGCCCCGTCGCACTGTCGGCGCGATGGTGCTTACACCTGGACAGAAAGTGCTGGAGCTGGGCTGCGGACCGGGCTTTTTTAGTCCCTTTCTCGCCGAGGCGGTGTCGCACGGGAGTGTCGTGCTCGTCGATCTACAGTTCCCCATGCTCCTCCACGCCCGGAAGCGCCTCGTCGCGCGATCCAACGTGCTCTACCTTGTCGGTGAGGCTTCTGCGCTGCCGTTGCGAGCGGCATGTTTCGACGCCGTTCTCCTTGCGACGGTGCTGGGGGAAGTCCGTAAGCGGGATTCCTGTTTGGAGGAGATCCGCCGTGTGCTCGCTCCCGGCGGCATCGTCACGGTGGTCGAAACCCGCCGGGATGCTGACTTCATCGCTTTTCCGAAGCTTCGTCGACAGTTCTACCACCACGGCTTCGCGTTCATGGACCGCCAAGGTGGCACTTGGCAGTACGCGGCACGGTTTCGGGCCATTTGAGGGGGCGCGCGGCCGCGCGCCCGCGCACCCGAACGTGGCGAACCCGAGCCGATCTCAGCGGAATCAGACGGAAATGAAGACGGACGGGCAAGTCTTCTGAATCGCCTGCACCGGCCATCGGGTCGGGCGCTGAGTTCGCTGACGGACGCATTGCTGAGGCGTCAACCGAAGGCGCGTCACGGATCACCCGTTACTGCGTTCCAGATCAGGCGTTATCGATCTGTCACGCGTCAGGCTTGGTTTCAGCCGGTCGACGCAACGACCTCGCTGAAACCAAGGGCGTGGTCATACAAGAAAACGGTGGGGCCGGCAGGGATCGAACCTGCGACCCAGGGATTATGAGTCCCCTGCTCTGACCACTGAGCTACGGCCCCGCACCGCACACTGCTTTCGACACTCTGCCACCTGCAGATAGGTTGCGAGGACCTCGTGCAAGCCGCGGTTCGAAAACAGCCATCGACCGCGCCGGGCGTCGATCAGCGTCAGTGTCGAAAAGGCCAGTGCTGAGGTACCGATCTCCGGTCTCCGGGACGACGACGACGGTCTGCCTGCCAGTTCCGGACGCTCGGCGACCCGGGTGGCCGCGCCCAGGGCCGCCCCGCTCGAGACGTCGACGAGGATGCCCTCGGTTCGGGCGAGTCGCCTGCTCGCCTCCGCGGCGTCGGACCCGCTGACCCACACGACCTCGTCGAAGACGGCGGTGTCGAGGATCGCCGGGACGAAACCGGCTCCGATGCCCTGGATTCGATGAGGAGCTGGCGAGCCGCCGGAAAGGACGGGTGATTCCTCGGGCCCGACGGCCACGACGAGGATCGACGAGCTGCGATTCTTCCAGACCCGTCCAACACCGGTGATCGCGCCGCCGGTGCCAACGCCGGCAACGAAGGCGTCGAGCCGACCGTCGAGGTCGTTCCAGATCTCGAGGGCCGTCGTACGCCGGTGCACCTCGGGTTCGCCGGGTTCTCGAACTGCTGCGAGATGTACCAGCCGTGTTCGGCGGAGAGCCGGCGCGCCTCTTCGACCGCGCCGCGCATCCCGTCTGCGGCAGGCGTGAGGACGATGCGGGCGCCGTAGACGGCGATGATCCTTCGCCGTTCGACGCTCCTGCTCTCCGGCATCGTGAAGATGGTGCCGTAGCCCTTGGTGGCCGCGACCATGGCAAGCCCGATCCCCGTATTGCCACTCGTCGGCTCGACGATCGTGCCGTTGGGGAGAGCTCGCCAGAGGTCTTTGCGGCACGGATCACCGCCAAAGAGATGCGGTCCTTGACGCTTCCACCGGGATTCGCGTTTTCGAGTTTGGCGATGAGTCCCACGGGAATATCGGCCGCGAAACGGTGGAGTTCGACGAGCGGCGTTCGACCGATAGCTCGGTCACATCATCATGCAGTGCCATCAGGCCTCTCCTCTCCCTCACCCGTCATCCACGTGGCAGGGAGACGCTCCTCGTCTTCCGGTTCTTTGAAGCGTGCTCTGCTGAGCGTGACGCAATGGCCCCTTTCCACGACCACGATTGAGCGCGCCGGCACGTCGTCGACCACGAGCGCGTGCGGACCGATCCGGCTGTCCTCGCCGACGACGACCGGGCCCAGCACGGAGCACCCGACGCCGAGCGTGACGTTGTTGCCGATCGTCGGGTGACGTTTCGCGCCCTTGGCGTCCGTCCACCAGCCATGGCCGCCAAGGGTGACGCCCTGGTAGAGCATGACGTCGTCACCGAGCACTGCCGTCTCGCCGATCACGACACCCGCACCGTGGTCGATGAAGCACCTCTTGCCGATCACCGCTCCGGGATGGATCTCAATCCCCGTGAAAAGCCTTGCGAGCTGGGAGATGAGACGGGGGAAGAAGGGCAGATGAATCTTCTGGAGGGCGTGGGCGAGCCGATACGACCAGATTGCCCAGATGCCCTGGTAGAGAATGACCTCGAACGCGTGCACACCGTGCAGCGCCGGATCCTTGCGATAGGCGACCTTCAGAGCGTCGAACACTGTCGCCTCCCCGTTGTCGATGGGTTCGCCACACCTGGACCGTACCGGCTCCGCCGCCTCGTCGGGGGAGAAGTCATTCGACGACGAGAAATGGCGTTTTCGCGCCTGGACCCTGACCGGCAGGAAAAAGGGCGCGGCGAAGCCGGCTCCGTTGCGTTCTGTCTGCCCCGCCGGAATACTCCGGTGCGGGGACGGGTGTTCCGCGATCGGGAGTTACGCCGCGTGTCGAACCCACGACCGCGACGGTCGTCACCTCGGTGGCATCATGACGGGCGCGACGCGTCACGAACGGAGAATTACCTTCCAGGTCGTCGGACCGATTTCACAAATGACCCGTCAGTTGCCGAATTCGAGGAGGTCTCGATGCGCAAAGTCGGCGGTCGGCCGACACGCCCCAGGACGCGCACCGCGGGCATCGCGCTGCTCGTAAGTGCCACGGCTCTCGCGACTCTGGGTGTCAACGTCCTGGGCGATGCCGCGTCCGGGGCGCGCCGAGCAGAGACGAACACCTTCATCGTCACCGGGACGTACGGCGGCAGCCTGAAGATGTCCGACCCGGCGGAGAACTGCATGATTGTCAGGTTGCCGGGAACCGTGACACTCGAGTTGATCCTCAAGGGCAAGTTGTCGGGCCTCAGCTGGAGGACCTGGACCTTTCTCGCCGTCGAGCCGAAAACCGGCACACTGACCCAGAACGACCTCACACCGATTTCGCAGTACAGCGTTGGACTTGTTCCCGTAGGCAACATGATGAGTTCGAGCACGGGGTTTTCGGCGAGATCGGGAAAGATCACTATCGGTGGCAGGACCGGCTCGGCGACGTACAAGATGGTTTTCAACAACGGAAGTGGCGAACCCAACGACGGGACCGTGATTGTCTCCGGCAGGTGGAACTGCACTGGGGTTTCCTCCGCGTAGCGATTGTTGGTCGTCGCGCCAGCTCGTGACGAGGCGTCGCCAGTGTCCGGGATCGAGAAAGACGGGGGACTCGTGCCTGATACCGCGTTGGCTCCCTGGGAGGGTTTCTCGTGCATCGGGTGCTGAGAGGCTCCGGGGCGGGTTGGGCGATTGTGCCGGCGGCCCGATCCGGCCCTGACGGGGCATCTCGGCTCCACACTCGGGACGGCAAACGGCGGGTGACACCTTCTCTCACCGGGCCGCGTCTTCAAGTCCTTTTCTCAGGGGCGATTACTCGGCAGAGACTTCGGGGAAATCACTGGTCCACCCGACAGACGGCGACAAGCCCGCGAGACGCCGCACGGTGTCACCGCCGCTGAGGCCAATTCTCACCGCACGTGATTCTTGAGTTCCAAGTGAAAGGCTATGATTCGTGCAACAGGGCGGCAGAGAATCAATCGCCGGTCACAACAGGTTCGGAGGAGGCCATGCTGTTCAACGTCAGCGGTAGGCGGGTAGACCCGAGGATGCGTATTGCCGGCGCCGCGCTCTTGGTTGGTGCCGTCTTTCTCGGCGCAGTAGGTGGCGGAATTGCCAGCGCCGCGAAGTCTCCTTCGAAAGGTGGTCCCACGACCACCTTTACGGTCACAGGGAAGTACCACGGCACCCTCACGTTGTCCGACCCGGTGAGGAACTGTTCGCTGACGAACGGTCGGCACATGCCGGGGCTGGGAGGTGCCTCAATTGACGCGACCCTCCACGGCAAGTTGTCCGGCCTCAGCTACAGCACCTGGATCTTCCTCGCCTCAGCAACAGAGGGCGGCACGAACATGGTCCAGAAGGGACTGTCTCAGACTTCGGCGTACGGTGCCAGCCTGCAGCCTGTCATTCCCGGCGGCTCCACCAATCTCGGTTTCTTCGCGTCATCGGGCAAGATCACCGTCGGCAACCAGAAGGGCGCGGCCACCTACAAGATGTCGTACGACAACGGCAGCGGCAAGGCGAACGCGGGAAATGTGACGATCTCGGGCACCTGGGACTGCCCAGTGATCATCCAGTCGTAGCTGTCGTTAGTCGACGAGACTCATCAAATGGCACCGGTGCCGGGCTGTGCCTGGCACCGGTGTTTCATGTCTGCAAGGAGACTTGTCGCCCGGATGGACGACTGAGCAACGTCTCGTCCATCCGGTCCACGGCTCCGGGGGAGAGACTCGAACTCTCAACCACACGGTTAACAGCCGCGTGCTCTGCCAATTGAGCTACCCCGGATCGAACGACGGCACGTTAGCAGCGTGCACAGCTCGCGGCGATCGGTCCTGGATCGCGTTCCGGCGGCTGTCCGATACCGACGGTGACTTCGTCTGAGGAGAATCGCGGGAATGACGAGAATCCTGCTGGTCACGATGGGTGGTCGGCGGGAGACCGATCCGGTTAAGGGTCCGCCGGACGGCGCGCCGGCGGCGCTCAACTGTCTCCGGACCCTTCTGGTGCTCAGTTGGCAGCGTCGCCGATTAGCTATCAAGCGGCCAGACCGGGAGGATGCGCTTTTTCCACGTCGTGTTGACGACACCGGCAAGCGACGCGTACCAGCTGAGCGCCGCGGTGATGATCGCGACGATTCCACCGCCTTTCAGGATGTTGACATTGTGGTCGAATTCACCCGCCGTGAAGACGGCGAGGGTGATCGTCAGAGTCAGGAAGACGAGAAACACGGCGCCGTTCGTCCGCATCGAGGCGATGAGCATGTAGGCCGTGAAGATCGTCCAGGTGAGGAGGAGGTAGCCGATCGCCTGGTAGGCGGTGGCAGCTGATCCGAAGTACTGGTTGAGGACGAAGTACGTGATCCAAAAGGCGCCGTACGAGGTGAAGGCAACAGCACCGAAGGTGTTCCCTCGTCTGAACTCCCACATGCCGGCGAGAAGTTCGGCGACGCCTCCGTAAACCAACGCGAGCGGCAGAACGACGTACGTGGCCTTTCCGCTCAACACCTGTGCGTAGACCAGGCCCAGTAGGAACAGTGTCGCGGCAAACCCCGCGAACCCGAGCGGACTCGGGTCGCCCACCGGCGCCGATTGCCGCGGGGTACCACCGTCACTCGGGCTTGCGATTTGGTTCGACATCTCGGTCTATCCCCCTTGCTCGTTGTTCAGGAACCTCTGCGAAGCGTCGCTCGTTTACCGTTTGAGGCCCGTGCCTGGGGCGTTTCCTTCCTTTTGCCTTGTTCCGCTGTGGTCTGGCGGCGGTGGCGTCACCGCGCCGCAGGGAACCCAATGGCTCCGGCATGGCCCCGTGACATCCCGTCTGGCAACGGCATAACCCGCCACCCGGATCGGACCAGTTCTGACGGACCTTGCACCTTCGGTTTCGTCGTCGCGATCGTCACGGCGCCGATGGGGGGGGCGAAAGCGCCTGCCAGAGCCCGGT
Source organism: Acidimicrobiales bacterium (assembly GCA_035625025.1). Taxonomy (GTDB): domain Bacteria; phylum Actinomycetota; class Acidimicrobiia; order Acidimicrobiales; family Bog-793; genus Bog-793. The sequence continues at coordinate 49,095 of DASPQJ010000040.1, read as the reverse complement.
CGGACCGATGACGCTCGACGGATTCAGGCGCATCCGTTGTCGAGGAGAGACGCACGAGGAACGCCGCGGCCTCGAGCCGCGCCAATGTGTGCCCGCGCCATTCATCGCGTCATCGACAGGGGCGAGAAGACGACTCCCTCTGGCTTCGCGCGACACAGCGTCACTCGAAACTACACCGACCCGTTGGGCAGAGTTTCGCAGTAGCCTCCTACGCCTGTCGACGAGACGTTCCTGGCGACGACGCCGACCTGTCACGACTGAGTCGCGGATACGTTTGGCACACCACGACGAAAGGAGTGCTGTCGAACTCGCGCTAAATCGGCGAGGGATCGGACCGAGCGGGTCAGTCTCCTTCGAAGTAGTCCCGGAGCGGCAAGGCAAGGGAGGGCTGTCGCAGCTTGGCGAGGGTCTTCATTTCGATCTGACGGACGCGTTCTCTCGTTACTCCGAAGATCTGCCCGACCTCTTCGAGCGTCCGGATCCGCCCGTCCTCGAGCCCGAAACGAAGCCGGACGACGTCTTGTTCTCGGGGGGAGAGCTCGTGGAGGGCGTGCTGGACGGCCTCGTTCAGCATCATCCTGGTCGCGGCGTCCAGTGGGACCTCCGCAGCCTGGTCCTCGACAAGGTCCGAGAGGCTGAACTCCTCGTCACCGCTGCCGATCGGCTGTTGCAACGAGATCGTGTCCTGGCTGATGCGCTGGATCTCGCGGACTCGCTCGACGGGGAACTCGATGCGGGCCGCGATCTCGCCGACCGTCGGATCCCGGCCGAGTTGCTGGGAGAGCTGGCGCTGGACCCGGACAACTTTGTTGATCGTCTCGACCATGTGGACCGGGATGCGAATCGTCCGCGCTTGATCAGCGACGGCCCGGGTGATTGCCTGGCGGATCCACCACGTCGCGTAGGTCGAGAACTTGAAGCCCCGGCGATAGTCGAACTTTTCGACGGCGCGCATCAAGCCGAGATTGCCCTCCTGGATCAGATCGAGGAAAGCCATGCCTCGGTTGCGGTAATGCTTCGCAATCGACACGACCAGCCTGAGGTTGGCCTCGGTGAGGAGATCTTTCGCCTCCTGGCCCTCGGCGATCGCGCGCTCAGCGACTCGGCGTTTCGCCGTCGAGATGTCGTCGAGAACGCCGTCGCGCAACCAGGCTTCACGCCGGTCGTGCGCGACGCGTCCGCGTTCGATCCGTTTGGCACACAGCACTTCAAGCTCCGCAGACAGAAGCGAGACCCGGCCGATCTCGTTCAGATAGGCGCGAACGGGGTCACCCGCCGTCGTCGCCGCCGCGCCGTTTGCCGAGCCTGCGCGCCGCTGTTGGATCGCGTTGGTCGCCTGTCCCTCGGAGCCATTCTCGCGAAGCCGCGGGCGCTTATCGACCCGGCGCGCCAAGGCCCGCTCGCGTCGACCTTTTCGTGGCCCAGGAAGGGTCGGATCGGCGGCCGCGGAAGTGGTGCTGTCTCCTTCGAGCGGTTTGACGCGTTTCATCCCGCTGCCTCCTGCTGGCGTTGCGTGAGCCACGCTACCAACCGTTTCGCGGCGTCCTCTGCGCTCGACGTTCCACCAGGACGAACGAGCGGGTCCCGTAGGATCTCGAGTTCGGTCCGCAACCAAGCGCCCGTGGTCAGCACGGCGACGACGTCCTCGCTCCTGCCTTCCTGCTCGGCGACGCGCCCTTCGGCCTCGAACTCCCGCAGCACCTTCTCGGAAGCCGTCCGGACGAGCTCGATATAGGTGCCGGTGACGTCGAGCTCGTCGGGCCCCTCGGAGACGGCGAGACGACGAAGCAGGTCGCTGGCTTCCGGGTCTGCCCGCTCGATCGCCTGGGCGAGGCTCGCCGCAGCGGTGAGAGCGCGATAAGCGTTGCGTTGCACTGGGTCGACGAACAGCACCTCATCGAAAAGTGGGCGGACCTCGTCGGCTCGGTCGAGCGTGAGGATGAGAGCGTCGCGTCCCGCCCGGAGCTCGGAACGCGACTCCGACGCCCGCCGGGACGTCCGGCGCGAGGGGTCGACGTCGGAACCCCGGTCGTCATCTCGGCGCTGGCTGGGTCCCGTGCTGGGCGCGTCGACATCTGGCTGCGGTCGGGACTGAACCTCGACGAGCAGTTCACGCAGCTGCACCGGATCGACGTGGGTCCGGTCGGCCACGCCGATGAGGTACTGGTCGCGGACGAGCTCGTTCGGGTGCTCGGCAATGGCCGAGACGGCAGACTCGGCCGCCCGGCTGCGGCCCTCGGGCGTGTGCAGGTCGTGCGCGCCAAGGGCCTGTTCGACTCGGAACCCGAGGAATGGCTGGGCATGTTCGACGGCCGCGGCGAGCGCCGCGGGATTGCCCTGTGCCAGTTCTCCTGGGTCCGAGCCGACGGGCAGTTCGGCGACAGCGAGTTCGAGCTCGTGGCGCTTCTCCCATTGGTAAAGGCGCGCCGCGGCCGCTTGTCCGGCGGCGTCGGCGTCGAAGCACAGCACGATCTTCTTGGCGAAGTGCGCGAGGAGGCGGAAGTGGTCCTCGGTGAGGGCCGTGCCGCACGTCGCGACGGCCCGGGGCACGCCGGCGACGTGGAAGCCGATGACGTCGGTGTATCCCTCGCACACGACGACTTCGTGCGCGCGGGCGATGTCGCCCTTAGCCCAGTTCAGACCGTAGAGCGTGCGGCGCTTCGAGTAGATGGCCGACTCGGGGGAGTTCCTGTACTTCGGCCCCGGTTCTCGATCCGAGGCACGAAGTGCGTCGGGAAGGATCCGGCCACCGAAGGCGATCGCCTGGCCGCCGGGGTCGAAGATCGGGAACATGACCCGTTCCCGGAAGGCGTCCTGGAGACGGGAGCGCTCGTTTTCGTAAGCGAGCCCCGCTTCTCGGAGCACCGCTCCCGGCAGGCGGAGCGCCCGGACGAGCTCGTCGAAACCCGCCGGGGCGTAGCCGAGCCGGAACTTGCGGACGATCTCGCCGTCGTACCCGCGTGAGCGCAGGTACTGGCGCGCCCGTCCCGCGTCGGGGTGGGTGAGCAGTCTGTCGTGGTAGAAGTCGACGGCTGCGGTCATCGCCGCGAGCAGCTCCCGTCGCCGATTGCGTTCCTCGTTCCGGTCGCGGTCGTCGTCGAACCGGATCGTGATTCCCGCGCGATTGGCGAGCCGCTCGACGGCCTCGACGAAGTCGACCCCCTCGGTCGCCCGCACGAAGCTAATGGCGTCGCCCGAGGCCTGGCAGCCGAAGCAGTAGTAGAGACCCTCTTCGGCGTTGACGCTGAACGAGCCTGTCTTCTCGGCATGGAACGGACAGAGTCCGACAAAGCGCCGACCTACTCGCTTGAGGGCGGTCCGCTCGCCGATCAGAGCGACGAGGTCCGTCGCGGCCCGGACCTGGGCGACGTCCTCGTCGGGAATTGCCACGGTCCGGACGGTACCCGTTTGACGCGTGCCTTGGACGCAGCCGGGTTCAGGGCCGCTCGCGCCGCCGCTCGAAGCGGAGTCCGGACCAGTCGGAGTCCACTGCCGCCACCTCGTTGTCGACGAGTCCGAGTGCGAGTCCGGCCCGGCGCACGGTTCCGTCAGCCAGATCGCTCAAGTGGCCGCTGGCCCGGGCCGGCCAGAGATCCACGGCGTCACGGGCCTTGTTCCCGCATCGCCGCCGGCGCCGAGGGTTGCCGCGAGGGACTGGGAGCCGCGGGCGAAGACGATCGTCATCTCAGTCGGACCAGGTTCACCGTTTCGTTCGGGCCGAAAGGAGCGCTCCGCGGCGCGACGGCGACCCCGACCGGCGGATCGTCGAACGACCAGTCCGCCGGGGCACCGACGGCGAGAACCCGACAACCCTGGTCGAGGCCAACTCTTCTCGCCTGCTTGGTGCTTTCACTCTTTTCCAGCTCGTCGGGCGATCGTCTCGCCGCGGCCCCCTGTCCGGCGAATTGATGCCATCGCACCCTTCCGCCCAGCTCCGGCTGGCGGGGCCTTCCGAGTCGGGCCGGGTCGGCCGACGGGTTCAGGACCGGATTCGCTCCTGCAGCTCGACGACGACGTTCTCGATCGGAACCCGGGCCTGCAGAGTCGAGTCTCGTTCGCGGATCGTGACGGCGTTGTCCTCCAAGCTGTCGAAGTCGACGGTGACGCAGAAGGGCGTGCCGATCTCGTCCTGGCGCCGGTAGCGCCGTCCGATCGACTGCGTGTCGTCGTAATCGCACATCAACGCGGCCCGGCAGCGGCCCAACACCTCGTGGGCGAGGGCGTCGAGCGGTTCCTTCTTCGACAGGGGGAGCACGGCGACCTGGAACGGTGCGAGTTTCGGATGGAGGTGCAGCACCGTCCGGCGCTCGCCCCCGATCTCGTCCTCCTCGTAGGCCGCGAGGAGAAAGGCCATCATCGCCCGCGTCGCGCCGGCTGACGGCTCGATCACGTGCGGGGTATAGCGCTCGCCGGTCGCCTGGTCGAAGTACTCGAGACGGACGCCGGAGTGCGCGCTGTGCGCCTTCAGGTCGAAGTCGGTTCGGTTGGCGATGCCCTCGAGCTCGCCCCAGCCCCAAGGGAAGAGGAACTCAATGTCCGTCGTCGCCGCGGAGTAGTGCGACAGTTCTTCGCGGCGGTGCTGGTAGAAACGCAGACGGTCTTTCGCGATCCCAAGCTTCTGGTACCAAGAGAGCCGCTCCTCGCACCAGTACGTGAACCACTGGGCGGCGTCGGCCGGGGGGACGAAGAACTCCAGTTCCATCATCTCGAACTCACGGGTGCGGAAGACGAAGTTCCCGGGGGTGATCTCGTTGCGAAAGCCGCGGCCGAGCTGGGCAATCCCAAAGGGGGGCCTGCGGCGCATCGTCGTCATCACGTTTACGAAGTTGAGGAACATCCCCTGGGCGGTCTCGGGGCGCAGGTAGGCGACCGAGGACTCATCGTCTACCGGGCCGACGAAGGTCTTGAACATGAGGTTGAACGGCCGAGCTTCGGTGAGGTTCGTAGAACCGCAGTTCGGGCAGACGCCACCGATCTCGTCCGCCCGCCAGCGTTCACGGCACGACCGGCAGTCGACGAGCGGATCGGCGAACGTCTCGAGATGGCCGGACGCCTCCCAAACCTTCGGGTTCGTGATGATCGCGGAGTCGATGGGCACGACGTCGTCGCGCTGGCGCACTATCGCCTGCCACCAGGCCTCCTTCACGTTCCTCAGCATCAGCGCGCCGAGGGGTCCGTAGTCGTAAGTCGAGCGGATGCCGCCGTAGATCTCGGCCGAGGGGAAGACGAAACCTCGTCGCTTGGCGAGGTTGACGATGGCATCAAACCGCCCAGAATTCTCCTCGGGGACGCGGTCAGATGTGGGACTTTGCTCCGACATGCCCCGAGGATACCCGCGTCGAAGTCGCCGAATGCCGGACGCAGAGCGTCTGGCATTCGAGACCCTGTGATTTGACCTATGCCGGCGTTGTCTCTTCGACGAGATGGTGACGCGTCGTGCGCAGCCGCCGGTCGAGGTGGTGTTCGACGGCCGAGGTCGCGATCCGCTCCAACGCCTCGATCGCCGGCCCGTCTGGTTCGGCGAGGACCCGGGCGAGCCCGCCCGAACAGATGCGTCGGGCAAGCGCGACGACCTCGGGCGACACCGCCTGTCCCCGGCGGCAGGAGTGGCACAAAAAGCCGCCCTCTCCGGCGTCGAAGGCGACGAGGGGTCCGACGGTGCCGCAATGAGCGCACGAGTCGGTGACTGGTCCGACGCCCTCGACGATGAGGAGCTTCAGGCAAAACGCCGCCAGGGTGACGGGCGACGCGGTGACCTCGAGGCTGCGCAGTGCGCCGACGAGCAAGGTGTAGAGCTCCGGCGAACCCTGACGGTCGACGGTGACCTGGTCGACGATCTCGAGCATCGACATCGCTGGTCCGAGGCGAGCGAGATCGGAACGGATTCCTCGGAAGACGTCGAGCACCTCGACTTGGGTCACGATGTCGAGATCTCGGCCCCGCCAACACATCATGTCGACGTGGGTGAGTGGTTCGAGACGCGCCCCGATGCGGCTTTTCACCTTGCGGACGCCCTTCGCCACGGCTCGCACCTTGCCGTGTTCAGGCGTGACGATGGTGACGATCCGGTCTGCTTCGCCGAGTCGGATCGTTCGGAGGACCACTCCGGTGTCGCGGTAGTTCGCCACTGGTCCTAGGTCCCGAGGATGCGGTCGCTGAAGGGAGCCGTTCCGGCGCTGCCGATCGGGAAGGGCGAGCCGGTTTCCCCGTGGGGCCGACCTTGCTTCATCGGTGATACCGAGCCTCCGCCGGTTCGGTCGTCGATTCTCGTGCGCTCATCGGTCTATCCCCCCGTAGCGGCGCTCCCGATGCTGGTATTCGCGTACCGCCGCGAAGAGGTCGTCGCGGCGGAAGTCCGGCCAGAGGACGTCGGTGAAGACGAGCTCGGAATAGGCGAGTTCCCAGAGCAGGAAGTTGGAGATCCGATATTCGCTCGAGGTGCGGATGATGAGATCCGGATCGGGCATGTCGGGGAAGTACAGGTGGGAGCGGAACCGGCGTTCATCGATCTTGCTGGCCGGGACGCCCTCCGCGACCAGGGCTCGGACGGCGTCGATTATCTCGGCGCGGCCCCCGTAGTTGAAGCAGATCGTGAAGGTCATCCGCGTGTTCTCGGCGGTGAGCGCCTCCGCGTCGTCTATATAGCGCAGCAGTCGACGCGGGACACGCCAGTCCCTGCGGCCCGCGATTCGGATTCGCACGCCCTTGGCGTTCAGTTCGTCTCTGTTGCGAAGCAGGATCCCTTCGTTGAAGTTCATGAGGAAACGCACTTCGTCGGGGGGGCGGCGCCAGTTCTCAGTCGAGAACGCGTACGCGGTGAACCACTCCACGCCGAGCTCGAGAGCTCCGTCGACCGTGTCGACGAGGGCCTCTTCGCTCGCGGCGTGGCCCGCGGTTCGCTCCAATCCGCGCTGCGTCGCCCAACGTCCGTTGCCGTCCATGACGACCGCGATGTGCCGGGGAACCTGGTCCGGGTCGATGCCATCGACGAACGGGGTGCGTGCCATTACGGCGAAGCTAGTCCCGTCGGCGGCCATTCGACTGTCGCCTCGGGCGAAGAAGTGCGGGGTATCGACTCAATTCGGCATAGCCGGCCCTTTTCCGGCATCCATCGCTGCTCCGTTCGGTGAACCGCTCCGCACCGACGCGGTCGTCCCGCAGGCGGCGCGGCCGGGTCCGTCAGGCGTCGCACTAGCGTCGATCTCGTCATGGAATCCGCCTAGGAGATCCCGGCTGTCGCGGAACGCGAGTTGGCCGGCGAGGCCTGTGCGCCAGGCGCGCTCCAAGACGAGATCGCCGAAGTCGGGCAAGAGCTCGACGGAGCGAGCGCACCGGAGATCCGCCGGTGGCGGTCGGACGATTCGGCGGCGACGTCGTCGTCGCCTTCTCGTTCCAAGACTGCGTTCTCATCGATCTGGCGGTGCGCGCCGATCCGGCTGTTGAGGTGTCTTCCGCGACACCGGCTTTCATTTCTCCGAGACGATCTCGTACGTGCGACAGATCGAACGTCTTTACGGCCTGCAGCTCACGGTCGTGGAACCGGGGATCGGGCCCGCCGGGCGCCCCAGTGGGACCCGCGTTGTCACGAGATGCGCCAGGTCGCTCCGCTCGCGCGCGCTTACCGGCAGGGCCGCGTGGATCACCGGGCTGAAGCGTGTCGACACGCCCGAGCGGGCCGGTGCCCCGTCGTCGTCTGGGAACCGGCGAAGCAACTCGTGAAGGTCAACCCCATGGCGATGTGGACCGACGCGGACGTCGACCGCTATGTCGGGGACCATCTCCTCCCGCGCCACCCGCTCAACGCGGCCGGCTGCGTGTCGATCGGAGGTGCTCGAACGACCCGGCCGATCGCCCCCCCGAGGGAGGACCTCGGGGCGGCGCGGGCCGGACGGCGACAAGACGGAGTGCGGGCTGCACCTCTCACCGGCCGGGACGTCGGCCGATCCTCCCGCGAACATCGCCAGCTCCACGGCCTGGGGGGAGTTCATCGGCCGCCACGCGCCGTCGCAACCGAGCCGTATGCTCGCCGGGGTGCCGGGGAGCTTGCGCTTTGTCCGCGTCGGGACACCCGCCTTCGACGCGCTCGCCGGTTCCGTCGACGCATTCCAGCGAGGAGATCCGTCCGCAGCGGTCACCGTTGTCGCTCCGTCGGCACGAGCAGCTCGCGCGCTGCGACACCGGCTGGCGGCCCGAATTCGTCCGGGCGGCGCGCGCGGTCTCGTCAACGTCCGCTTTCTCGTGCTAGCCGACCTTGCCGCAGAGATCGGCGGCCCAGCCTGCCGGCGGGAAGGCCGCCGTCCCCTCGGCCGTGCCGCGCTCGGGTCTGCCGCGCGTTCCGCGCTGCGCGACCATCCGGCGTTCCTTGCCGCCGTCGCCGAACACCCCTCGACGGAGCAGGAGCTCGTCGACGTCTACAAGGAGGTTCGCCAGCTCGGTGCGGTCGGGTTGGCGCGCCTTGCGTCGGCGAGTCCCCGCGGCGCGGATCTCTCGGTGTTGTGTGCGTCGATGCGGGAACGACTCCGCGAACGTTGGTTCGACGACGTCGATCTGGTCGACGCCGCCGTGGACGAAATCCGCAGCGGTCGGTCGGGGCGCGGTTGGGATCGTCTCGTCATCCATCTTCCCGAACGGATGCGTCCCGCCGAAGTTCGCCTGCTGGGGGCGGTCGCCGAGGCGAGCGAAGTTGAGGTCCAGCTCGGGGTGGTTTCCGATGGTGCCGCCGACGCACCGAGCCGACGATTGGGCGAGACCCTCGCCGGGGAAGGTTTCGCTGTCGTCGGCCCCGCGCTCCTGGCAGCAACGGAGGCCGACCCGGACAGTCCGATCGGCGCGCAGGACAGTCTCGTGGCTCCCGATGCCGAGTCCGAGACGCGTGCCGCCGTCCGCCTCGTGCTCGAGCATCTCGCCGCGGGCGGCGCGCCAGAGCGCGTGGCGCTCTTGTTCGCGTCGCGGGACCCGTACCTGCGTCTGATCGCGACGACTCTCGGCGAGGCCGGGATCGCCTGGAATGGTCCCTCACCTGACCGGGTTGCCGACTCATCGACCGCGCGCTTCCTCTTCGGTCTCCTTGATCTCGCGATCTCGGGACTCGAACGCGCCGCCGTCATGGCCTGGCTTCGCTCGGTGCCGATACGCCAGGGGGACGGGACCGCGACCCCCGTCGGAGACTGGGAGCGGGTTTCGCGCCTCTCAGGGATCGTGGGCGGCACCGCCGCCGAGTGGCGAAGGCACCTGGACGCGCTCGCCGAGGAGAGCCGACGCGCGCTCGGAGAGGAGAGCCTGTTGGGGGGGCCAGAGTGCTCGGTGAGCTCGCGGACGCGCCTCGAGCGTTCCGAGCGCGTCCTCGCCGCGTCTGTCAAGTTGCAGGCGTTCGTCGAAGAGCTCGACGCGACATGCCGCGCGGCCGCGGAGCTGCGCAGCTGGTCCGGTTTCGTCGAGTGGTCACGAGCCGTGCTCACCCGCTATCTCGGGGGCAGAGACGAACCCCTGGCGAGCGACGAGACCGACGACCGTCTCGGGGCGGCTATCGCCGACGCGCTGGTCGAGCTCGAGGTGCTCGACGGTGTCGACGCTCGCCCCGATCTCACCCGGTTCTCGCGGGCGCTCGTCAGCGCGCTGGACCGTCCCGCACCGCCGACAGGCCGACTGTCGTCGGGAATCATCGTCGGTCCGCTCGATGCGGCGACGGGCCTCGAGCTCGACCTTGCCGTCGTGCTCGGGTGTGTCGAGGGCGAATTGCCGCGCCGGGCGCATGCGAGTGCGGTTCTGTCCACCGAAGAACGCGAGACGGTGGGACTCGAGGCCGCGACGCCGGGCAAGGCGGTCGAACGGGACCGCCGCCTCCTCTTTGTTGCTCTTTCCGGCGCGGCACGGACGGTCTTGACGCGACGAGATCGGGACTCCCGCGACGGACGGGCCCGGATTCGTTCCCGATTCGTCGGCCGCGACACCCCCACGCGGCGCGTCGCGAGTTCGGTCGGGGCGCTGGAGTCGGTGGCGGTCGGGTCAGTCCCCGCGATCGGCGAGGGCGAGGTCGTGAGTGCGGCCTTCATCGCGACTTCCGCGTCCCGTCACGACCAGGTCGTGTCCTTCCTCGTCGCCGCCTCACCCCATCTGGCGTCCGGCAGCCGGGCTGCCGCCGCCCGAGGTGCGCGTTCATTTGGTCGGTTCGCCGGGCGGCTGGAGGACGGGGCGGGCGCTGACGGCCTCGTCGGCAGCGTCCTGTCGCCGACCACGCTCGAAGAGTTCGCCGTCTGTCCGTTCCGGTACTTCCTCGGCCACGAACTCCGTTGCGAGGTGATCGACGCGCCCGAGCGTCGCACCGAGATCGACCCCCGCGATCGCGGTCAAATCGCTCACGAGGTGCTCGAACGGTACATGCGAGAGGTCATCGGCCTCCCCCAGACGAATGACCTCGATCCAGCCGGGGCCGCGGCGCGTCTCTGGGACATCGCGACGGAGGTCTGCGATCGCTACGAGCGTCTCGGCCGGACGGGCAAGCGGATCCTCTGGATGAGGACCCGTCGCGAGCTCCTGGACAAGCTCGAGGCGGAACGGGCCCGCGACGCCGAGTCGCGCCAAAGGCGTGGGGCGAAGCCGATCACCGTCGAATGGTCGTTCGGCACTTCCGCAGCGCCGCCGGTCGATTTCACCGTCGGGGACAGGAAGCTCAGTTTCCGGGGCAAGATCGACCGCGTCGATCGACGATCGGACGGGGCGCTCGACGTCATCGACTACAAGACGGGCAAGGCGGCGTCGTACAAGGGGATAGTCGTCGACCCGGTCGACGGTGGCCGTCATCTCCAGCTCCCTATCTACGCCCTCGCGGCGCGCGCCGCACTGGTGTCGGACGAACCCGGCGTCCCTGTGCGGGCGAGCTACCGGTTCGTGGACGAACCAGACGAGGAGGTCGCGATCGAGCTCGACGGCGGGACCATCGCGCGCACCCAGGAGGTCCTGTCCGTGCTCGCCGGAACGGTTGAATCAGGCTGCTTCCCGTTCCGTCCCGGCGCGCGCCAGCAGGAATCGTTCGAGCACTGCCGCTGGTGCGACTTCGACACCATCTGCCCCGTCGAACGTGACGTGCTCTGGAGGGTGGCCCGCGCCGCACCCGTGCTCACGAGCTACGTGAACCTCGTCGAGCCGGAGACGACCGATGAGTGAGCCGCCGCCCATGATCGACGACTCGGCGCGGCGCGCCGTCCGGGACAACCTCGACGAGACGCTCTTCGTCGAGGCCGGCGCCGGCACCGGCAAGACGAGCGAGCTCGTCCGCAGGGTTCTCGCGCTGACGGCGACGCAGCGCGCTTCCCTCGGCGCGGTCGCGGCGATCACCTTCACCGAGGCGGCCGCAGCGGACCTGCGGGAACGGATCCACGACGAGCTCGTGAGAGAGTCGGCTCGCCCAGGAGGAGACTGGGCGGGGTCCGCGCTCCACGAACTCGATAACGCCTCCATGACGACGATTCACGGGTTCGCCCAGAGGATCCTTCTCGAGCACCCTCTCGCCGCAGGGCTTCCCCTGCGGCTTCGGGTCCTCGACGAGATCCAGTCCGATACCGACTTCGAGCGACGTTTCGCGACGTTCCTCGATGCGCTGCTCGATGACCCAGACAGCGAGGTGCTCGTCGCGGCCTCGCTGGCGATCGGCGTCACGCTCGGCCACCTCCGGCAGCTGGCCTCCGAGATCGATCAGGCGTGGGACCGTCACCGGACCCCGGGAAAGAGCCCGGCACTCACCGTCGAGAGTCTCGGGACCGACGTCGATGCCGCCACGGACCGCGTCATCGACGCGATGCGCGCCCTGCGCGGACGTCGCGAGTCCTGCACGAACGGCGCCGACACGCTCGGTGAGCTGATCGGGAGGATCGAGACCGATCTTGACCGCGCAACGAGACTTGTCGACTGGGCCGATCGACTCCGGTGGCTCTGCTCGATCGGTCCCTGGCGAGCGGGCCACAAGGGTCGCAAGGAGGATTGGAAGGGCTTGGACGTCGCCGAAATACGGGCGGAGGTGGCCGGACTCGACGATTTGCGGTCGGCGCACGCCGCAAAGTTGCGCGAAGCGGTGCTCGACGCGCTCGTTCTCAGGCTCGGGAGCGAGGCGGTGTCCGCCGCCGAGAGGCGCCGGCGTAGCGGAGAGCTGTGCTTCCACGACCTTCTCGTGTTCACGCGCGACCTGCTTGCCGGTGATCCGGACGTGAGACGCGCCGTGAGCACGCGTTACAGCCACATCCTTGTCGACGAGTTCCAGGACACCGACCCGCTGCAGCTCGAGATCCTCCGGCTCCTCGGGCAGGACTCGGCGGGCAGGGCGATTCCCGGGAAGCTCTTTTTCGTCGGCGACCCCCGCCAGTCGATCTATCGCTTCCGTGGCGCCGCGCCCGAGGTCTATGCGGCCGCGATGCACGATCTGGTCCCATCCGGTCCCGTCCGGCTGACGACGAACTTCCGGTCGGCTCCCGGCATCATCGACTGGGTGAACGGGGTCTTTGCGCCGCTGTTCGCGCCAGCCGATGGTAGGGAAGCGGCGAGCCCGACCGGGTCGGGTTACGCCCCACTCGGACCCCACCGCAGGCGGGGCTCCCGGGCGCCGGTTTCGATCCTCGGGGCGGCGGCGAACGCCAAAGTCTCGGCTCACGAGCGACGCGAGCGCGAGGGCGCCGACATCGCCGCGGTCGTCGTCGCGGCGGTCCGTGAGGAATGGCCCGTCGAAACCACGACCGAGACGCGTCCCGTTCGATACGGCGACATCGCGATCCTCCTCACGCGGCGCACCGGCCTTTCCGAGCTCGAGGCGGCGCTCGACGCCGCGGATGTTCCCTTCCGGGTGGACTCGACCTCGCTCGTCTATTCCTCACCCGAGGTGAGGGATCTTCTCGCCTGCCTGAGGGCTGTGGACTCCGCGGGCGACGAAGCCGCGATCATCACGGCGCTGCGGACGCCGATGCTCGCCTGCGGCGACGACGACCTTCTCCGCTATCGGCGGCAGGGAGGCATCTGGAGCCTGGAGGAGAGTCCCGGTGTCGTCCCGGACGATCCCGTGGCCGCGGCCCTGGGCCGGCTGACGGCGATCGCCGCCCGCCGTCACCTGCTCGGCGTCGTCGGCACGCTCGAGGCCGTCGTGCGCGACTTCGAGGTCTTCGAGCTCGCCGCGTTGTCGCGGCACGGGCGGGAGGCCGTGCGGCGGCTTCGCTTCGTCGTCGATCAAGCGCGGGCATTCGCCGAGTCAGGCGGGGCGACGACCGCCGAGATGCTCGAGTGGATGGACCGACAAGCTGCCGGTCGGGTCCGTGCCCGCGAAACGGCGATGGGGGAGGCCGACGACGCCGTTCGGATTCTTACGATCCACGCGGCCAAGGGCCTCGAGTTTCCGGTGGTCATCGTCGCCGAGCTCGGTGGCATCCAACAGAGCCCGACCGCCCGCAAGGCGGTGCTTTTCGACGCCGCTGGCAGAGCCGAGGTCCGACTGCGCCGCGACGTGGAAACGACGGGGTTCGCGCCCCTCGCCGAAGCCGAGCTCGTGCGGGCCACGGAGGAGGATCTGCGTCTTTGCTACGTGGCGATGACCCGGGCGCGGGACCATCTCGTCGTCTCGCTGCGCCGCTCGACCGCCGCCGAACGGGGTCGACCGTCACTGGCTGAGCGCATCGCGTCCCGTCTCGAAGACCTCGGAGGGTTGTGGCAAGACGCGTCGATCCGCGCAGTTCCCCGGGCGACGAAGGCGCGTTCGGCGCGTTCCGGGCGTCCGCCCGCGCCTCGAGGGCCCGCAGCCGACCCGGAGTCCTTCGCGCGTTGGCGTGCCGGGCGCGCCGAGGTCACGCGACGTGCGGCACGATTGACGAGCGTCGCCGCGAGCGAGCTCGCCGCGCTCGTCGGCCGCGACTCCTGGGCCGCTCCGGTCCCTTGGTCGACTGGCGAGGACGAGCCTGCGGACCAGGCTCGTTGGAAGTCGCGTCGAGCGGCGACGGCGATCGGCCGGGCGGTTCACGGCGTCCTGCAGCGCGCCGATCTCGCCGGAGACATCCGGCTCGACGAGCTCGCCCGCGACGAGGCGTTCCGTGAGGGGTGCGCCGACCGCGTCGACGAGGTGGCGGCGCTCGCCCGGTCGGCGTTCGCAACCCCGATCGTCGTGGCCGCGGCCGCGGCGAGAAACCGCTGGCGGGAGCTGCCCGTGACCGTCCCGGTCGAAGGGGGCGTGCTCGAAGGCGTCGTCGACCTCTGTTTCCCGGAAGGCGACCGGCTCATCGTCGTCGATTACAAGACAGACCTGCTCCCGAGCGCGGCCGCGGTGCCTGCCAGCGCGCGCCGCTATCGAATGCAGGCCGGTGCCTACGCGCTCGCCCTGGCGACAGCCCTCGCGCGACCGGTCGACCGGGTGGTTTTCGTCTTTCTCGCGCCCCCAGACGGCGCCGTCGAGTACGAAGTCGCCGATCTCGGGGACGCGGTGGCGGATGCTCGGCGCGCTCTCGCCGCCGCGATGGCGGGCCCGGCCGTGGCGTGAACCGACGTGCGGGTGGCGGGGAGGGTCGAAACCTACGCTCGGGGCGTGGTGCGGGCGTCGACGACGGCTGAGGCCCTGCGCCGGGTCACCGCCAAGCTTCCCGATGGCGGTGAGTTGCGGAAGGGACAGCTCACGATGGCCGACGCCGTCGCGGCGGCGATCGCCTCGGGGCGCCATCTCTCGGTCGCGGCCGGCACCGGGACAGGCAAGTCGCTGGCGTACCTCGTTCCCGCGATCCTTTCAGGCAGGCGCGTCGTTGTTGCGACGGCGACGAAAGCCCTGCAGGACCAGCTCGCGAACAAGGACATCCCGCTCGTGCGCGCCGGCTTACGCCGATTTTCGTCGACCGTGCTCAAGGGCCGATCGAACTACGTCTGCGTGCAGCGGTTGAAGGAATCCCGGCTGGCCGGAACCCAGGGAAGGCTCGACGAGAACGACCGGACGCCGACGGCACGCGTCGAGAGTGCCCACCGGGTCTTTGACTGGGCGGCCAGAACCGTGACGGGCGACCGGGCCGAGTTGGTCGAGGAGCCGGACCGCAGGCTGTGGTCCTCGCTCAGCGTGACGGCCGACGAGTGTCCCGGTGCCTTCCGCTGCCCGTCCGGAGGGGAGTGCTTCGCCGAACGGGCCCGGGCGAGGGCGGAGACCGCGGACGTCGTCGTCGTGAACCTCCACCTCCTCGGTGCTGACATCGCGAGCGACGGGGCCGTACTTCCCGAGCGCGAGGTGCTCATTGTCGACGAGGCCCACGCGCTCGAGGACGTCGTGACCGAGAGCCTCGGCGCCTCCATCGGTGCCGGCCGGCTGCGGTCCGTCGCCACCGCGGCGCGCGCGGCCGTCGGCCCGGGGTCGCGGCGCTCCGGCGTGGTCGACGACCTCGCGGAGCTGGCGGACCGTCTAGACGCGGCGTTGGCGGCGCGCCCCGGTGAGCGGGTCGCCAGCGTGCTCCCGGGAGATCTCGGCGAGGTCGTCGGTCTGGCGCGTTCCCGCCTCGAACGGCTTGAGGCGGTTCTCGGCGCGCTCGTCGGGACTGGGGACGGCCAAGATGGCGTGGAGTCCAGTCAGCCGGCGATGCGGGCGATGCTTGCGGCGGGACGGCTGCGGACCGACATCGACCGGCTCGTCCAGTTCGACGACGACGACGTCGCCTGGGTCGACCAAGGAACCCGTCCGGCTCTTCGTGTCGCGCCCATCGACGTCGCGCCGGCGCTCGCCGAGAGGTTGTTCGCCCGACAGACTGTCGTCCTCACGAGCGCGACGATCCCGCCGGGCCTCGGGATCCATCTCGGGGCGGAGCCCGGAAAGATCGACGAGGTCGACGTCGGCAGCCCGTTCGCCTTCGACGAACACGCCCTTTTGTACTGCGCGGCGCACCTGCCGGACCGTCGCCGCGACGACGCCGAGAGGGCGATCCACGAGGAGCTGGCGGGTCTCATCGAAGCGGCCCAGGGCCGGACGCTGGCGCTGTTCACGAGCCTCGGCGCGATGACGCGTGCCGCCGACGCGTGTCGCGCCCGCCTGGCGTTCCCGCTCCTCGTTCAGGGCGACTATTCCAAGGCGGCGCTGCTCGCCCGGTTCAGCGCAGAACCGGCGGCCTGCCTGTTCGCGACGATGGGCTTCTGGCAGGGAGTCGACGTTCCGGGGTCGACGCTTTCGCTCGTCGTCATCGACCGAATCCCGTTTCCTCGTCCCGACGACCCGCTGATCGCCGCACGGCGCGATCGTGCCGGTCGCGACGCCTTCAGGACGATCGACCTGCCGCGGGCCTCGACGCTGCTCGCGCAGGGTGTGGGCCGGTTGATCCGCAGCGCGAGCGACCGTGGCGTGGTCGCGGTCCTCGATTCACGGTTGGCGAACGCCAACTATCGCTGGCAGCTCCTTCGGGCGCTGCCGCCGATGCGCCGGACGAAGGATCGCCGTGTCGCCGAGGCGTTCCTGCGGGCGCTCGCCGCGCGCTCGACTCAATAGCGGCGGCGTTCTATCTTCTCGGGGTGCCGCTGCCAGTCGCGTTCGACCCGCACGGGCAGATCGAGGTCCGTGCCGGGAGGGAGTTTGCGGCGCACCGCCGGGCGGACCGCCTTCGGCACCTCGCCCCGTTTGCCGACGACGTGGCGCGCTGGCTCGGCCTCTCGACGAGGATCTCGCGGCGGATATGGGACCACTTCCCTTCGACGACCCGGCTGGCGATCGAGTGGGGCAGCTCGTCGCGAACGGCCGTGAGGAGCTGGGCGCGCACGAGTCCGGCGACGAAGAAGGCCGCGGGGACGTCGCGCACCACCCCTTCGGGGTAGTAGCGGGGACCGGCGGGAGCCGGTCGATGACGTGTGCGGTGAACCCCGGCACCCCGCTCCCGGTCCTCGCCGAGACGGGGAAGTACTCAGCCTCACCGGGGCCGGGTTCGACCTCGGCCCCGCGAGCTGGCGGGGTGTCGTCGAGCGCGGTGCCACGTCGGCCTTGTTCACGGCGACGGTGACAAAGCCCGAACGAAACGCCGTCGCGCTGGCGCTGACCTGAAAACGACCGGGTCTCGTTCCCGCAGGCCGGCTCGGAGCTCGCGGCGAAGAGCCGCCCTCAGTGCTTCGCCGTCGCTCCGCCCGTGCCGTCCTCGTCTCCCCGGACCGCCAATTCGTGGGGGATGATCCGCACTTTGCCGATCCGGCGGCGCTGCACCCGCTCGGCGGTGAGCGTGTAGCCGTCAGCGACGACCGACTCGTTCTCGGCGGGGACGCGGCCGTGCAGATGGAGGAAGAGCCCGGCGACGGTGTCCCAGTCGCCGGCAGGCAGGTCGGCGTCGAGGATCTCGTTCACCTCGTCGAGCGACATGCGACCCGAGACGACGTAGGCGCCGCCCTCGAGCGGTTCGAGGAGCGGATCGTCGGCGTCGAACTCATCGGCGATCTCGCCGACGAGTTCTTCCAGCAGATCCTCGAGTGTGACAATTCCCGCTGTCCCGCCGTATTCGTCGACGACGACGGCGAGGTGGAACTGCTCGGACTGCATCTCGCGCAGCAAGGGCGCGACACGCTTGGTCTCCGGCACGAAATGCGCTGTCCGGCACAGCTGCCCGACAGGGCGTTCCTCGTGGCCGGCGCGCACCGCGCGCACGACGTCACGGGTATAGACGATGCCGACGACGTCGTCGAGGGTCGCGCGATAGACGGGAAGACGGCTCAACCCGGAGGCCATCGCCCGTTCGAGGACCACTCCTGCGATGGTGCTGGCTTCGACCGCGACGACGTCGGGGCGGGGCGCCATCACCTCGCGCACAATCGTGTCGCCGAAGTCGATGATCGACGAGATGAGCTCGCGTTCCTCGTTCTCGATGACGTCCTCGTCGACGGCGACGTCGGCGAGGGCGAGGAGCTCGGACTCGGTGACCTCGGGCTCGACGTCGGTGCCGTGCCCCGGCGTGACGAGATGGGCGAGACCTATGAGGAGCGTCGCGACGGCCCGCACCGGCGGGAAGCTGACAATCGTCGTGACGAACGGTGCCGCGAAGAGGGCGGCGCGGTCGGCGTGGCGGACCGCCCATTGCTTGGGCACGGCTTCGGCGACGACGAAGATGACGACGACCTCGAAGACGATCGCCGCGGTGAGCCCGAGCGCGCCGAACAGGTGTGACGCCTCATCACCGACAAGGCTGGCAGCGACGAGCTGGCAGACGAGAACGAGGAGCAGGAGAGGCGCGAGGAAGTGCTCGGGGTGCTCGACGAGGCGCCGCAGGGACCGCGCGCCGTGACGCTGTTGCTCCTCGAGCGAGCGCGCTCGGGCCTGCGTGGTCCGGACGAGGCTGGTCTCTGCGAGCGCGAGCACAGCGGAGAGACCGATGAGGACGATGACGGCGGCGAGCAGCCCGCCGTCGGAAGCGCCGAACGACGCCGCCAGCATCACGTTTCCTTGGCGCGGAAGAGTTCGTCGAGGAGCTCTTGTTCCCGGGCCTCCATCGCGTCGGCCTCGGCGGGTCGTTCGTGGTCCATACCGAGCAGATGGAGGATCCCGTGGACGAGGAGGAGCGCGATCTCGTCGTCGAAACTGCCGGCGTGATGGGGCGCGTTGCGCCAGGCGACCTCGGGACAGATCACGACGTCGCCGATGAGAAGCGGGACCGACCCGTCCTCCGGGGTCTCCCAACCCGGGCCGCTACCGCCGTTGTCCGGCGAGCGGCCGAAGGCGGCTTGGTCCTCGTCGATCGGAAAGGCGAGCACGTCGGTTGGCCCGGCGATCTCGAGGAACCGCTCGTTCAGCGCGGCGATTGTGGCCTCGTCGACGAAAAGCACCGAGAGCTCGGCGTCTCCGCGGACGCCTTCCGCGGCGAGGGTCGCCTTGGCAAGGTCGGCCCAACGCAGACAATCGATCGCGCGTCCGTCCTGCTCGTTGGCGACGAAGACCTCGACAGCCATCACGTCTTCAGTGTGTGGGTTCCTGGTCGTCGTGCCGTTCATAGGCGGACACGATCGCTCGGACGATGCGGTTGCGGACGACGTCGGACTCGCCGAGCCGGACGAAGCCGACCCCGTCGATGGGCCCGAGGATCTCCTCGATGCCGACGAGGCCGGAACGACCCCCCGCGACGTCGATCTGCGTCACATCGCCGGTGACGACCGCCTTCGTCCCGAATCCGATCCGGGTGAGGAACATCTTCATCTGCTCCGGCGTCGTGTTCTGGGCTTCGTCGAGGATGACGAAGCTCGCGTTGAGGGTACGGCCCCGCATGAAGGCGAGCGGCGCGACCTCGATGGTGCCGCGTTCGAGATGACGCTGGGTGCCCTCGGGTTCGAGCATGTCGTAAAGGGCGTCGTAGAGCGGTCGCAGGTAGGGGTCGACCTTCGCCATGAGGTCGCCCGGCAGGAAGCCGAGTCGCTCCCCGGCCTCGACAGCGGGGCGGGCGAGGATGATCCGGTGGACCTCTTTGGATTGCAGGGCCCGCACGGCGGCCGCGACGGCAAGGTAGGACTTTCCGGTCCCGGCGGGGCCGATCCCGAACGTGATGGTGTTGGCGGCGATCGCGTCGACGTAGCGGCGCTGTCCCGGGGTCATCGGTCGGACCGGTCGACCTCCGGCGGGCCGCAGGACCTCGGTCGCGAGCACCTCGGACGGAAGGACGTCGGACTTCACCATCTCGATCGTCCGTCCGACGTGCGCGGCGTCGATCCACTGGCCGCGCTCGAGGTGCGCGACGAGTTCGTTGAAGATCTGGCCGACACGATGCGCGTCGGGGCCGTCGATCGTGATCTCATTCCCCCGCACTCGAATCGACGTGTCGTCGAACTCCCGCTCGACGAGGAGGAGGAGCTCGTCCCGTTCGCCGAGCAGTCCGACCATGAGGTCGTTGCCGGGGACTTGGATCTTGATCTGGGTCACGGACACGTCTACCGCCCCGAGGGTACCAGTGAGCCTCGGGCACTCGGGCGAGGAGTGGTCCGGCCCGCCGTCGCAGCCCGGCGGATGCGAGCGGTGCCGACTCGCCCCGACGGGGGTGGAGGCGTTGGGGCCCGGCGCGTCCTCCGGGAACGTGGTCGTCCGCTCGCTCGTCGCGACCAGGCTGACGGGGAGTCGAGGGCCGGTCGCGGCGAGATGGCGCGGTTCACGGCCGGGCGATGGCGCGGTAGCCGGGGTGGATCGTCGCTCAGCGCTTCGTCTGGCGTGTCGGCTCGGGGTAGAGGTGTTCGAGGCTGCCTGGCGCGACACGCGCCGATTCGACGAACGCCTCGACGTCTTGCTGGCGCAGACGGATGACGCGCCCGAACTTGAAAGCCGGCAGCCCGCCTTCGTCGATGAACCTGTAGAGCGTGCGCAGATTGACTCCGAGATAAGCCGCAGCCTGTTTGGTGCTCATCCAGACGCCGCCCTCGACCACGAGCAGGCATTATACCACCTGACCATGCAGTTCGTGCCCTCTCATGTCATCCGCCGGTAGCACGTGCGAGATCTGGTGCGCCGGTCCGACGTCGGCCCCGCCCCGGCGGTCGCGGGCGAGCGCAGCCGGATGGCGACCTCGTTGGCGAGCAACCGGCCGCGGCGGGTGAGGACGGCGCGCCCGGCGTACCGCGCGACGAGGTCTTCGAGCGCCGGGTCCGCGGGCAATGCCGCTTCCGCGACGCCGTCGCGTGTCCGCAGGGCGAGCTGCAGGGACTCGAGCTCACGTGCCCCGTCGTCGAGGCGTTCGGACGCCACGACCGCCGAGACGCCGTGCCGGATCCGCGCGATGTAGCGCTCGGGCGATCCGACGTTGCGGAAGCGCCGTCCCTTGAGATGGCTGTGGGCGGCGGAGCCGAAACCGAGGTAGTCGGCACCACGCCAACAGGCGAGGTTGTGGCGGCATTCATGACCCGGTCTCGCCCAGTTGGAGATCTCGTACCAGCTGAGCCCGGCCGCCTCCAGCGTCTCGTCGACAAGTTCGTAGCGTTCGGCCTCGACGTCGTCGTCGGGACGGCGGCGCAGGTCTCGAGCGAGCGGTGTCCCGGGTTCGACGGTGAGAGCGTAGGCGCTCACGTGCGGCGGCGAGGGCTCGAGCGCGAGCAGTCCAGTGAGTGTCGTGACGAGATCGGCGTCGGACTCCGCGACCGACCCGTAGACGACGTCGACGTTGAAGGACGCGAACCCGACCTCGCCGACGGTCGCGACGGCTCGTCTGACCGAACCCGGCCGGTGGGTCCGACCGAGGTCGGCGAGCACGTGCGGCACGAGCGACTGGACCCCGAGCGAGACCCGGGTCGCGCCGGCACTCTGTGCTGCCCGCAACAGAGCGCGTGTCGTGCTTTCGGGATTGACCTCGACCGTCACCTCCGCGCCCGGAGCCCGGTCGATCGCGTCGAGCAGGCGGGTCAACAACTCCGGGGGGAGGAGCGACGGCGTCCCACCCCCGACGTAGGCCGTCGTCGCCTGGCGCAGGAGACCCGCCGTGCGGGCGCGTCCGATGTCGGTGACGCAGGCGTCGATGTAGGGCTCGGCGAGGTCGAACTTGTCGCTCCAGGTCGCGAAGGCGCAGTAGTCGCAGCGGTGCGCGCAGAACGGGACGTGGATGTAGACGCCGAACTCGTCGGCCGCGCCCTCGCGGGCGTCAGGGGGCACTAGGCGGCGTAGATGAGGCCGAGCGACTGCAGCCTCTCGACCATCTCGATGACGCCGAGGCCGAAGGTGGCGCCGATGACGCGGAGGTCGTCGGCGCGAATCGTGAGGACCTGTCCGTTGAAGTCCTGCCGGTCGAGCTGGACCTTGGTGAGAAAACGCTGCAGTGCTTCCGCCTCGAGCCCCTTGGTCGCCTTCAGGCGGACGAGGTCGATGCGGATCTTCGTCTCGTGCGGAGTCCTCGTCAGCGGCTCGGCGTCGGGCTCCAAGCCCCCTTCCCGGCTGCCGGGGAGGAGTTGGTTCAACGGGACGTCGTAGATCTGGGCGAGACGGCGAAGGCGCGGGACAGAAATCGCGCGTTCGCCCCGCTCGTAGGCACCGAGGACCGAGGCTTTGAACTCTTCGCTCGACGCGGCCTCGACCGCCTGGAGTGACATGCGTTTCTGCCGACGCACGGCACGCAAGCGGGCGCCGACCGTCTCGGCGTAGCTGTCCGTTGCCTCGGCGGGGTGTTCGTCAAATTCGCCCATCGGGGTCCAGGCCGTTCATCCTCTGTCCCGCCGGGCGCCCGAGCCCGGCGGCTTCGATCCATCACGGTACTCCACCACGCAGCGTGGTGCTGGGTGTCCCCGTGTGATCGGTCGCCAGCTAACGCGGACGGACGCGTCCGGTCCGAATCGACACGAGCAGCACGCCGGCCGCGACCGCGGCGGTCTCGGCGCGCAACACGGTGTCGGTGAGGCCGACAAGCGTCGGCGCCCGGCCGAGCTCCTCTTCTGTGAAACCGCCCTCCGGACCGACGAGAACCCCCGTCGTCGAGGCGGCGAGGGGGGGTGCCCCGGGCTCGGCGACGGCGAGGACGCCGGGGAAGCTGGCGAGCACCATCTCGTAGGGCACCGGGTCGTCGACCTCGGGCAGGATCACCCGTCGGCATTGCGCCGCCGCCTCCCGCGCGACGCGCCGCAGGCGATCGCCGCGCCGTCCGGCCATCGTGTCGTCGAGACGAACGACGGTGCGCGCCGTCGTGAACGTGATGATGCGGTCGATGCCGAGCTCGGTGAGCTTCTGGACCGCCCATTCGGGCCGCTCACCTTTGTGCAGGGCGAACCCGACCATGAGCGGCGGGTCGGGCGGCGGGATCGTTGCGACCGGGCCGGCGAGCGCGAGGCGCGCGAGGCGTGACCGGCTGGCGCGGGAAGATCCCCGCTCGGGCGGGGCGCCGAACTCGAGTCGGCAGGGCCGGAACGCCCCCCTGCCGTCCGAGGCGATGACGAGATCACCTTTCGCGAGTCGCAGAACGTTGGCGAGGTGGTGGGCGTCTTCGGGCTCGAGCTCGGGTGCGGCGAGATCGGGGACGAACACGACCGCGGCGGCGCGCCGAACGGTGTCGAAGTCGGCAGGGAAAATGGCGGCGGAACCCGTTCGTGCCGCCGGTCAGCCGAAGCTCGACCGGATGCGGGAGATGATGCCGGGCTCCTCGGAGGCGAGCTCCTCCCCCCGCTGTGCCGCGAACTCCCGGAGCAGGCGCTCCTGGTCCTTGGTGAGACCGGCCGGCGTGTCGACGACGATCTGGATGTGGAGGTCGCCGCGGTTGCGCCCCCGCACCTCGGGAACGCCCCGTCCTTTCAGTCGGACGATCCTTCCGGTCTGGGTGCCTGGCGGGATCGCGATCGTCTCTGTCCCGTCGAGGGTCTCGACGTCGATCTCGGCGCCGAGGGCAGCCTGGGCCATCGACACGTGCTCCGAGGTGACGAGGTCCGTGCCGGACCGTTCGAATCGAGGGTGGGGGGCGACCCGGACGTGGACGTAGAGGTCCCCGGGGACGCCGCCGCGCAGCGCCGGCGCGCCGGCGCCGCTGATGCGGAGCGTGGTGCCGTTGTCGACGCCGGAGGGCACGTCGACGGTGATGGTCCGATTGTCGACGCGACGTCCGTCGCCCCGACAATCGGTGCAGCGCGATTCGATAACCTCGCCGAGTCCCCGGCAGCGGGTGCACGGCGTCGCGCTCACGACTTGGCCGAGAATCGACTGGCGGACGCGGCGTTGCTGACCGGATCCGCCGCACTGGGTGCACGTGATGGGAGTTGTTCCGGGGCGGGCACCCGATCCCGAACAGGCCGGGCAGGGCACGATCCCGCGGAAAGTGATCGGCCGCTCCGCCCCGAACACGGCGCCTTCGAAGGGAAGATCGAGCGTCACTTCGACATCCTCCCCGCGTCGGGTTCTGTTGACGGTCGTCGCTCCGAATCCTCCGCCGGAGAAGAACGCGTTGAACAAGTCGCCGAATCCAGTCGTGAAGATGTCGCCCGGACCCTGCGGACCGACGCGCTCGCCTTCGGGACCGAACATGTCGTAGCGTCGCCGACGTTCCGGGTCCCGCAAGGTCTCGTAGGCGAGCGTCACTTCCTTGAAGCGCGCTTCGGACTCGGCGTTGCCGCTCGTGTCGGGGTGGAGTTCCCGGGCGAGCCGCCGGTAGGCGCGCTTGATCTCTTCTTCGGAAGCGTTGCGCGGGACTCCCAGGATCTCGTAGAAGTCTCGGGCCACTAGTTGTTCCCCATGTCGGGTTTCTTAGTTGCCCGACAGTTCGCGGCTGAGACGCTGGCTCACGACGGCGACGGTCGCCAGTGCCTGTGGGTAGTTCATCCGCGTCGGCCCGAGCACCCCGATCGTCCCGACGAGCTTGGTGCTGACCTCGTAGGGCGCGACGACGAGCGAGCACTCCGCGAGCGACGGCAGGCCGCTTTCCGCGCCAATCGCCACGGACCGGCCTTGGGCCAGTAGATCGCTGATCAGCGAGACGACGACGAAGGACTGCTCGAGGATGGCGAGCACCTCGCGCACGGTCTCCGCCGCGCCGAACTGGTCCGCCATGTGCGAGGCGCCACCAACGAAGACGTCCTCACCGCTCGAGTCGAACGGTGGGATCGCGGGGAGAACCGCGTAGCAGGACTGCACGATGCGGTCGATTGTTCTGACTCCCGAGATGGTCATCGGGGCCAGGCGGCCGAGGGTCTGACCGGGGAGCTGCTCGCGCAGCGACGCGTTCGCCTGTTCGATGTCCGCGTCGCTCACCGCTTCGTCGATCTCGAGCGACCTTTTTTCGACGACACCATCCGAAAGCACGACGACGAGGAGAGCGGTGCGCGGACCGAGACGGGCGAGGAGCGACGACCGGATGGTCAGTGCTTCGTGCGTCGGGCCGACGACGACCGAGGCGTAGTCGGTCAGCTGGGAGAGCAGTCGCGAGGTGTCGCGCAGCATCCGCTCGAGCTCGCCGTGCGCCCGCTTGAAGAACGCTTCGACCTGCTCTGCGCTCGCCGGGTCGAGCGCGTTCGATTCGTCGAGGTGGTCCACGAAGTACCGATACCCCTTGTCCGTCGGGATGCGACCGGCACTCGTGTGGGGATGGGTGAGGTAGCCTTCCCGCTCGAGCGCCGCCATGTCGGAGCGTACGGTCGCGGGAGAGACGTCGATTTCGGGGTTGCGCACGACGTGCGCGGAGCCGATCGGCTGGCCGGTCTGGATGTGCTCAGAGATCACCTGGCGCAGGATCGTGGACTTCCTCGCGTCGATCGCTGGGTCCTTCGTTGCCACGTGTCTTCCCGCCCCTTGCTGCTAGACAGAACGGGCCGCCTGAGGCGCACCCTGTATCAGCACTCAATTCTACCGAGTGCTGAAGATCACGGACGTCGAGGGGGATGCGGCCGCTCGCGCCGTCGGACTACTCGTCGAGGCGGAGCACTGAGACGAACGCCTCCTGGGGGATCTCGACGCGGCCGATCGACTTCATGCGCTTCTTGCCCTCCTTCTGCTTCTCGAGCAGCTTGCGCTTCCTCGTGACGTCACCTCCGTAACACTTGGCGAGCACGTCCTTGCGTTTGGCCTTCACGGTCTCGCGGGCGACGATCCGCCCCCCGATCGCGGCCTGGATCGGCACGTCGAAGAGCTGGCGGGGGATGACCCGCCGCAGCCTGTCCGTCATCCTGCGGCCGTACTCCTCGGCGCGTGCCCGGTGGACGATCGAGGAGAAGGCATCGACGGGCTGGCCATTCAGCAGGATGTCGACCTTGACGAGGTTCGCCGTCTCGGTCCCCGCCGGTTCGTAGTCGAGGCTCGCGTACCCCTTCGTCCGGCTCTTCAGCTGGTCGAAGAAGTCGACGACGATCTCGGCGAGCGGGACGGTGTAGACGAGCTCCACCCGATCGGCGGACAGGTACTGCATTCTGTCCTGGCGTCCGCGTTTGGCCTGGCAGAGGTCGATGATCGTGCCCACGTGCTCGACCGGGGTCACGATCGTGACCCGCAGCATGGGCTCGTCGACGTGGTCGAGACTCTGTTGCGGCGGCAATGCCGAGGGATTTTCGACGAGTTGCGTCGTCCCGTCGGTGAGATGGGCGACGAAGCCGACCGATGGCGCTGTCGCGATGAGCGAGAGGTTGAACTCGCGTTCGAGCCGTTCGCGGACAATGTCCATGTGCAACAGGCCGAGGAATCCGCAGCGGAAGCCGAAACCGAGGGCGGTCGAGGTCTCTGGGGAGTAGCTGATGCTCGCGTCATTCAACTTGAGCCGCTCGAGGGCGTCGCGCAGCTCCGGAAACTCGTCCCCGTCGATCGGGTAGATCCCGCAGAAGACCATCGGTTTGGGGTCCCGGTATCCGGCGAGCGGGTCGTGGGCCGGTCGCGCCGCGTCAGTGATCGTCTCCCCGACTCGCGCTTCGCCGATGTCCTTCACGCTGGCGACGACGTAGCCGACCTCTCCGGGACCGAGCTCGCCGACGGGCGTTGGAGCTGGCGCGCGGACACCGATTTCCTCGACGTCGTGCGTGACGCTGGCCTGGATGAATCGGATCCGCATGTCCGAGCGCAGCGCGCCGTCGACGACCCGGATGGCACTGATCACCCCCCGATACTGGTCGTAGTACGAGTCGAACACGAGCGCCCGCAGGCGCGACCCCACGTCGCCCTTGGGCGCGGGGATGCGGGCAACGACGGCGTCGAGCAGTTCCGGCACCCCTGCGCCCGTCTTCGCCGAGATCCTGAGAACTGAGTCGGCGGCGATGCCGAGCACGTTCTCAATCTCTGCTGCGTAGCGGTCGGGGTCCGCGGCGGGCAGGTCGATCTTGTTCAGCGCCGCGACGATCTCGAGTTCACTCTCCAGCGCGAGGTAGCAGTTGGCGAGCGTCTGTGCTTCGATCCCCTGTGACGCGTCGACGAGGAGGACGACACCCTCGCAGGCGGCGAGGCTGCGGGAGACCTCGTAGCCGAAGTCCACGTGACCGGGGGTGTCGATGAGGTGCAGCACGTGCCCATGCCAGTGGACGCGGACGTTCTGCGCCTTGATCGTGATGCCGCGCTCACGTTCGATGTCCATCGAGTCGAGGAACTGCTCGCGCATGTCGCGGGGGTCGACGGCACCGGTCAGCTCGAGGATCCGATCCGACAGCGTCGACTTGCCATGGTCGACGTGGCTGATGATCGAGAAATTCCGGATCCTCGACGTGTCGACCATGTTGCACATCGTGCCATCTCCGTCGGGTCCTGCCTTCCGGGGCCTGCTCGCTGGGGCGAGGGTCCGGGCAGGCGTGCTGGCCTGGTACGATGCGCCACCCGTCCAGGCAAGAAATCAGGGGTGCGAGCTCGAGGGAATCCATGGCGAACACGAAAAGTCAGATAAAGCGCATCGGGCAGAGTGAGTCCCAGCGCGAGCGCAACAAGTCGGTGCGCTCAGAGTTGAAGACGCGTACGAGGAGCGCGCTGTTCGCGGCCGAAGACGGAGCCGACGATGTCGCGGCCAAGGTCGCCGCGGCCGCACGGCGCATTGACAAGGCGGCGGCCAAAGGGGTCATCCACCCCAATCAGGCGGCCCGTCGCAAGTCGCGGCTGATGCGCGCCGTAGCTCGGTCGGAGAGCTCTTCTGGCAGCTGACGGGGCAAACGTCAACTTGAAGTGGTCAGTACCCGCCTCGGTGGTGAGCCGCCGTCGAGCGCGGTGAGCATCTCGGTGGTGTTCCCCTCGAACCCGAGCGCCCAGACGCCGACCCCGGCGAGATGGAGTCGGGCCGCGAGTGCGCGTTTCAAAGCGATGCTGATCGGGTCGTCGTACCAAGTCTCGTGCCACGTCGAGCCGACCCGGTAATGCGTCCACACGGTAAGGGATTCCGGGTCCCACAGTGGGGTCTTCCCCGCGGCCACGACGTTCGCGTACGTCTCGACGGACGGTGACGGGGTCAGGGTTTCCGAACCGGGTGCTCCGGTGGCCGTGATGAAGTCGACCCCGTAGAAGGGGACCCCGAGGATGAGTTTCGACGCGGGAACGACGCGACGGTACTGAATGAGCGACTGGACGTCACTCAGTCCGAGGTCCTTGCTCGCGAGGGGCGCGTTCGCCGAGGAGTTCGAGTACTGCTCCATGTCGTAGTCCATGATGAAGACTTGGTCGACGAGGGGCGCGAGCCTCGCCACGTCGAAGAAGTTCGTCTCGTCGCCCGCCGACTGCGGGTAGCAGTTGAGGACGACTGTCTTGCGCATGCCGTCGCGTCGCAGTGACCCCATGAGATCGGTGATGAAGCTGACGAAACCGGAACGGTCGGCCTGTGACGAGCCTTCGATGTCGAGGTCGACCCCGTCGAGCCCACCTGACGCGACCGAGCCTGCGATGGCCGTGGCAAGCCGCGTGCTCGTCGGTTCGGGGTGACGAGCCAGGCTGTTGATGACGGAGGAGCTGGTCGTCGAGACCGTGAAAAGCACACGATCACCTGCGCGGTGCGCGGCGGAGGTGAGACCGCCGTATCCCGTGTTCGCGTAGTAGGTCCAGCCGGGTCCGGACTCGAGGAATCCCCCGCTGCTTGCCACCTCGACTCCGTAGACCGCGAGCACGCTCGTGTCGGCGAGCTCGGTCGCGGTGATGTTCGGAATCTCCCAATACGGCACGAATCCGAGCACTTCTACGGGAGTGAGCGGAGCACTGAACAGTCTTGGTGGGACCTCGGGAGCACGGGGCGGCGGGGACGCGTGTCGGGGGAGTTTCACCTTGACGAGAGCCTCGGCTCCTCGGACCGTGGACGACTCCTCGGCGAGGAGCCGTCTTGTGGCCCTTTCAGCTGCCCGCGCTTTGCGCTGTGCGGGAGTGAGGCTCGGAGGCGTCGGCCGGAACACCCCGGCGGCGAAAGCGACGGCGAGGGCCGCGCCGAGCAGCAGCACGAGTCCGGCGGCGATTCTGACCGGGTGTCTGATCGCGGCCACAGTGTCCCTGAGCGTAACGGAGGGCTGCGGTCGGGTCTTGGAGCTGGCTAACCTCTGGTCTGGCGGGCGGATCGATGGATCGAGGGGGCTTAGATTGCGTGTTGTTGTCGACTTTGACACCTGCCGGACCAACGGCGTCTGCACGGGGATTCTGCCGCAGGTGTTTGAAGTCCGTGAAGACGGTTACCTCTACGTTCTCGACGAGCATCCGACCGAGGAGCTTCGCGGTTTCGTCGAGCAGGCGGTGACGTCGTGCCCGACGCGGTCGATCTCAATCGTCGAGGAGTGACGGCTCCGGCGACACCTCGCGTCCGTTTCGCTCCTTCTCCGACGGGGTATTTCCATGTCGGGGGAGCCCGGACCGCGCTGTACAACTGGCTGTTCGTGCGTCGCCTCGGAGGAAAGTTCATCCTTCGCATCGAGGACACCGATCGGGAGCGAAGCCACGCGGACTGGATCGACGGAATCCTCTCGGCGCTGGAGTGGCTAGGCATCTCCTGGGATGAGGGTCCGTTCTTCCAGTCCGAACGTCGGGAGGTTTACCAAGTCGCGGCGCGCCAGCTCTATGACTCCGGGCACGCTTACGCGTGCGACTGCACGCGCCAAGTGATCGACGCGCGGACGAAGTACAACCCGGTGCCCGGTTACGACGGCTTCTGTCGCGACCGCGGGCTCGTTCCCGGGCCCGGTCGCGTCCTCCGGTTCCGCGTTCCCGACGAGGGCGTCACAGTGGTGCGGGACGTCGTGCGCGGGAACGTCGAATTCGCGAACTCGACGATCGAAGACTTCGTTCTAGTGAAGTCGAGCGGCGATCCGCTTTTCGTCCTCGCCGTGGTCGCCGACGACATCGACATGCGGATCACACATGTGGTCCGGGCGGAGGAGCATTTACCGACGACGCCGAAGGCGGTCCTCGTCTGGGAGGCGCTCGGTCGGACCGCACTTCCCGTGTTCGCTCATCTGCCGATCCTCGTGAACGACAAGCGCCAGAAGCTCTCGAAAAGGCACGATCGCGTCGCCGTCGAGGACTACCGGGCGCAGGGTTACTTGCCCGAGGCGATGCGCAACTACCTCGCCTTGCTCGGGTGGGGACCCCCCGATCAGCGCGAGGTCCTAACCGTGGAGGAAATGATCGACGAGTTCCGTCTCGAAGACGTCAATGTCTCGCCCGCGTACTTTGACGAGAAGCGGCTCGCACATTTCAACGCGGTCTACCTGCGCGCCCTCACCGTGGGTGAATTCGTCGAAAGAGCACGTCGTTTTCTCGATGGCACGGCCGTTCCCTGGCCGTCCGGGTGCTTGGACGCCGAGCTATTGACCCGTCTCGCCCCGCTCATCCAAGAGCGTGTTGTGACATTGGGCGAGGTTATCGGCTTGGTCGAGTTCCTGTTCGACGAGCCCTTTGTCGTTGACCCGTCGGCATTCGACAAGGCTGTGCGTCGGGACGAGGCGGCGAAGATGATCCTCGAGGAAACGCGTGCGCTGTTCCAGGACGGCCCGTGGACGTCAACTTCTCTGCGCGAGGCGCTTACCGCTGTCGCCGGTCACGTCGGGCGTAAGCTCAGCCAGGCTCAGGCTCCGGTTCGCGTCGCAACGATGGGAACGAGCGTGGGCCTACCGCTTTTCGAATCCCTCGAGGTGCTCGGCAGGGAGCGGACGATGTCACGGATCGAGGCTGCTCTCGGCGAGGTGTCGCCTCCCGCAGCTTCAGGTCCGTAAGGGGGAATTGCGGCCATGCTGTTCACGCCGGTCCGCTGGGTCATCAAGCTCGTTTCCCTCGCTTTGATCGTGGCCGTCGTGTATGTCGTCGTGTGCGGTGTCCAGGTGGTGATCTCGTCCCGACTGTCGACCGCACCTTCGGCAATCAAACCCGCGATGGCGATCGTTGTTCTCGGACAACCGGTCGCGAACCGCTCCGCTGGCGCCGACCTCTCCGCTCGTCTCAAGCAAGCGGCAACGCTGTACGCGGACCACCGCGCAGGTTTGGTCTTCGTCACGGGGTCGGCCGCGTCCCTCCGCGTCGAGTGGAACCTACTGCGAAAGACCTATCATGTCGCCCCCTCTGCGTTGAAAAGGGTCAGTGCGGCCGATGCATCAATTGCACTCCTAGAGACTTCGAAGGCGCTTATGAGCGGGAACAGCGTGATCATTGTCACCGACGCGATCGATGCCTTGTGGGCAAAGTACGTCGGCGCGCAAGATGGTCTTTCCGTCCAGGTGTCCCCACCAGCGAGCTCCGAGAAGCTGATCTTTTCCGAGCTGGGCCCGCTCGTGCGGGAATCGACTGGTGTCGCCGTCGGCCGAATCTTCGGTTTCGGCCACGCGCCCTGGGCAGCGTACTAAGTGGGCCGCCAGGCGACGATCCAAGCACCGCCGTCAACTGGATTGTCTCTGGCGAGCGGCCTCCGAGCGTTCGGCACCGACTGTTAAAATCTCGGCGCCTCAATTCGGGGGTGGTGTAATCGGCAACACGACAGGTTCTGGCCCTGTAATTGGGGGTTCGAGTCCTCCCCCCCGAGCAAATTCAGCGCAGGACCCCAGTGTGCGGGCGATGAGTGTGGGTCGGATCAAACTCGGTTCACAGCTCGACGAACGAGAATCAGTACTCCGATCATCTCCCGCGGACGCGTCGTCCTGTCTTCCTAGGCAGGGTACGCGCGGTTCGATCGCACGCGGGTACGCTGCTGACCCGACTTCTGTGCAGAGAGCGATCTCGGCCCCATCGTCTAGAGGCCTAGGACACCACCCTCTCAAGGTGGAGACACGGGTTCGAACCCCGTTGGGGCTGCGAGCAAACACCGTGCTCAGCGGCATAATCAACCTCTCCGTCCGAACGGGGCGGCCCCACTTCCTTCATCAGCCGTACTGGGCCGGAACACGAGGAGGATTGAGGGGAACGGCCTGCCTGATTTTTCCTCACCAAAGTGCAGGCGTCCCGTGATGAAGCGGCACTTGGCTCTTGTGGCCCATTCCTGCCACCACCGGGTGTCCGTCCGTGGCGGGACCAAACAGACGACGATTGCATCCGCCAACGAGCTTTCGTACGCCTTCTTGACCCACTTGCCAACCGACGAGTGCGGCGGGATACACCGCACCGTGCCCGGTAACCCCTGAACGAGACCATCGCTTTCGACTGCACAGAACCTGGCGCATAGCGCATTCTCCGTTGTCGCGGCTACGTCGAGGTCGAAGTAGGACTTTCGGTCCCACTCGGCGAAGCGGTCCCGCGACGTGGCCCATTCGTCGGACTGATGCCGGAGTAGACCGGCGGCTTCTTGGGAGGGCGCCGACGGTGGGCGCGGCGGTCTGCCCTGCGGGTCGAAGTCGCGCTGAGGGAACGAGAAACACTCATTGGACTCCCGCCGGGCGGAGATCTTCCCGGGGCTCGGGATCCCGACGGTGCCGACGGCGGGGTGGACGATCGATGACGTGCTGTGCCGGATAATGCCCGAGCGCTGCGTCACCTTGTGGTCCAGCTGGACCGGCCGGCTGCACCTGAGTGCGCTGCCGCTGCCAAGAGGGTGGGCAAGCCAGCGCCTGCCGGCGGCGGCCTTACACGGCGCAGGGCTACGTGTGATCGCCGTGACGCGCACTGGCTGCCGGCTCTGGAGGTGGAGGATCTCATCGCCCAAGAGGGCGGCGTTCTCAGTCTCATCGTCACCTACGAGGTCGAGGACAAGATCAAGGAGTTGTTCCCGGGCGTGTCGCCCGTGCCGGGCCTGAAGTACGGGAGGGACCGCTCGTGAAGGTGGCAATCGCAGCGGTGAGCAAGGTGGGCCGTTTCCTCGCCGAGGATCTGGTCCAGAACGGGCACGAGGTGCAGCTGCTCGATTGGAACCCAGACCTGATCGCCAGCCTGTCGCCGGTGGAAGGAGTCCACTGCGTCACAGCAGACGCCTGCGAGGCGGCCCCTCTCAAGGCTGCCCATTTTGACGCGATGGACATGGCGGCAGCGTCCACGGGCGACGACGAGGACGATCTCCTCATCTTGCAGCATGCCAAGCAGGAGTTCGCTGTTCCCCGCGTGCCTGCCAGGGTCAACCACCTTAAGAACCACTGGCTGTTCAACGAGATGTGCGGCGTGGACGTCGCGGTATCGATGCCGCAGCTGCTCGCCGGCCTCGTCGGAGAGGCGGTCTCGGTCGGGATGCTCGTCCGCCTACTTCAGTTCGAGGGCAACCACACCCGCCTCGAGGAGGTCAGCTTGAATGAGGACTCCTCCTTCGTTGGCGCCGAGTTCGGGACGCGCAGCTTGTCGCGAGACGTCTGTGGTCGTCACATCTACGGCGCGGCGGCGACGTGGTCGTGCTGAGATCGGATACGCCGCTCGATGGGGGAGACGAAGTCGTGGCGCTCGTCAGAGCGCAGTGTGGCGACGACGAGATCCGGACTCTTCTCCTCCAGGGACCGTTGACGACTCCTCGCAGAGCCCACGGACGAGGGACTTTCCCGAACCGGCCCGGCACAGAGGGAGTGAATCTCGCGATAATCCTTATCTGAACTCTCCCGATGCCGCGGCCATACGGCTCGCCGTGACGTCGCTGACCGCCACCGATGACCGGCTGCTAAGCGACGCTGATCGAATTGTCGAGGTAGACGTCCTGGATGGCCCGTATGATCCCGACCCCCTCGGCCAAGGGGCGCTGGAAGGCCTTGCGTCCCACGATGAGGCCCATGCCCCCGGCCCGCTTGTTTATGACAGCTGTCCGCACGGCCTGGGCGAGGTCGTTGGCGCCTCTTGACTCCCCGCCGGAGTTGATGAGCCCGACGCGCCCTGAATAGCAGTTCACGACCTGCCATCTCGTTAGGTCGATCGGGTGCTCGCTTGTCAGCTGCTCGTAGACGAGCGGGTGGGTGCGGCCGAAGTTCAAGGCGGTGTAGCCGCCGTTGTTCTCGGGCAGCTTCTGCTTGACGATGTCGGCCTCGATGGTCACCCCGAGGTGGTTGGCCTGCCCAGTGAGATCGGCCGCCAGGTGGTAGTCGGCCTCCTTGGTCTTAAAGACCGGGTTGCGCAGGTAGCACCAAAGGATCGTGAACAGCCCGTAGCGGTGCGCCTCGGCGAACATCTCGGTCACCTCACGCAACTGGCGCGAGCTCTCCTCCGAACCGAAATAGATCGTGGCCCCCACGCCAAGCGCCCCGAGGTCGACGGCCTGGCGGACAGAGGCGAAGGGCACCTGGTCGCCGCGGTTGGGATAGGTGAGCAGCTCGCTGTGGTTGAGCTTCAAGATGAGCGGGATCTTGTGGGCATAGCGCCTCGAGATCATGCCGAGCACCCCGAGGGTGGTGGCAAAGCCGCTGCATTCGGCGGCGACGGCGAGCTCGGCGAGCTTCACGGGGTCGAAATAGGCCGGGTTCTTGGCAAAGCTCGCCGCTCCCGAGTGTTCGATGCCCTGGTCGACGGGGAGGATGGAGAGATAGCCCGTGCCAGAGAGGCGGCCGTGGCTAAAGAGCTGCTGCAGGTTGCGCAGGACCGCGATCGGCCGGTCGCTTGCGAGAAGGACCCGGTCGATGTAGTCCGGGCCGGGCAGGCTGAGCTGCTCGCGCTCGATCGTCTTGCACTCGTGGTCGAGGAGGAAGTCCGCCTCGTCTCCGAGCACTTCGCGGATGTCGATCCCCACGGTGTTTCTCCTTCTATCGGCGCACTCAGCCGACCGACTGCCGGAGCGAACGGTGCGGAGGCGAACGCTCCACGGATCTCACCATCCAGGTTCGCGCACGGCCTGCGGGCTTTCCAACCGGATCGCATCGCTTGGAGGCGACAGCTCGTTTGCTTCCCCTTCAGACGCCCGGGAGAATTCGACCTCACTCCAGCCGATCCGGTCCGCTTGGATCTCGAAGAGCCGACGCCGCCTCAGCGGATGGGCGCGTCCGAACCAAGGCGCCTGGTCGTCACCTCCGTCCTGTCGCCTCCCTCAGGGGACGGGCCAGCTTTCAGCTCCTCCCACCGGGCGACCGCGCCGCGAACGCGACGAACTCAGTCGAAGAATGCCTGCGCGACGGCGTACCACTCAGGTGTCACCGTCTTCAGCTCCGCCGTCGCCTCGTCCAGCGATACGACGACGATGTCATCGCCGTGCAGCGCCACCATCTGACCGAAGACGCCGTTGTGGGCGAGCTCTGCTGCTTTCAGGCCGAAACGCGTCGCGAGGACGCGATCGCGCGACGTGGGGGTTCCTCCACGCTGGACGTAGCCGAGCACGACCACTCCCGCCTCGAACCCCGTGCGCTGCTCGATCTCCCGCCCCAGCTCCTCGCCCACACCGCCGAGGAGGACATGTCCGAACTGGTCGGTCGTGGGCGCATTGTGGCCCACCAGCTGACTCTCACCGCTCTCGTATGAGAGCTCGTAACCTTCGCTGACGACGACCATCGAGAAGGTCCTGCCGCGTGCGTGACCTCGGCGCAGCTCTTCGCAGACTGCTTCGACGGTCATCCGCTGCTCGGGGATCAGGACCAGGTCGGCACCGCCCGCAATGCCGCTCATCAGCGCAATCCAACCGGCGTGGCGGCCCATCACCTCGACGACCATGATTCGATGACGTGACTCGGCTGAGGTGCGTAGACGGTCTATCGCTTCGGTCGCGGTGCTCACCGCCGTGTCGAAGCCGAAGGTGTAGTCGGTGCCGGAGAGGTCGTTGTCGATCGTCTTCGGCACGCCGACGATCGGGAACCCGTGCTCACGGTAGAGCCTGGCGGCCACACCGAGCGTGTCTTCGCCGCCAATGGCGATGAGCGCGTCGAGCCCGTGCTCGCGTGTGTTCTGAAGCAACTTCTCCACGCCGCCCTCGATCTTGTAGGGGTTTGTACGGCTTGTACCGATGATCGTGCCCCCGCGCTGGAGAATCTCGGAGACCTCGGCCGGACCGAGGTCGCGGAAGAGCCCGTCGACGAGCCCACGCCAGCCCTCCAGCACGCCGAGGCAATCCCAATCTGCGACGTCCGAGGCGCGTACGACCGCACGGATGACCGCATTCAGGCCGGGACAGTCGCCGCCACCCGTCAGGATCCCGACCCTCTTCGCCATCGTGTCCTCCTCAGATCGTGGTTCCCGGCGATTGGCCCCTTCGACGGTAGCCACGCCGAGATCGTCGGCGGCTCCGCCAGGCACAACTGACAAGAGTAGTTGTCTGTTTTCAGGCGATGGCGAGGCGGATGGTCCAGCGCCCACACACCGAAGATCGGGCGACTCGACGCCAGGACCGAGTTGTGTCGGGCACTGCAAACGTGTTTCACGGGTGTGGTGCGCGACGTCGTCATCGGATGCGGACGGGTCGGCTCGAGGCCTGCGGACCTCGGAAACGAAGCCGTGCTGCTCGTCAGAACGCAGTGCACGGACGATGAGTTCTGGGTCGTTCTTCTCCACGGCTCACGACCGAGCGTTCGCCGATGAAGCTTCCCCTCGCGACGATGATCCGTTCCGCCGAGAGGTGGTGCCGCGTGTCGATCAACGACATCGAGCTCCGGAGGCGCGGCTGCTTCGCGGCGAGCTGGGGCTCGATCCACCGCCAGCAGAAGATCAGACAACACGATGAAGAAGAACCCAAGAACGCGAAGCGGCATGACGCTCAGCTCGAGCGCGATTTACAGGGGCGCGTGGACTTGACCACCCCCAACTAGGGTCCCCGCCCCGCCGTGCCCAACGGGTGCCACAGAAGGGGAACGGGTTCCTTAGGTGCACAGAGCGGTTCCCTTGCCAAGCTGACCGCGCGCTCGAACCCCGTTCGACCGTCCGGCTCCAGACCACGTCTCACGGCGGCTGAGCGCTTCTGTGAGGGAGCTATCGGGCCGCGGGAATCTCGCAAGCGGTGCCGCCTGCTCGCGCCGCTCGCTAACCGTCGTCGGGGGTGCTCGCCGCGCTGGGGGGAGCCTCGGCGCCGTAGCGGGCGATGACGTGGACGTCGACGCCGGCCTGGCGGGCGAAGCGCAGCACCCGTTGCCCGACCGACGCCCCGCTCATGATCTGCTCCCATCTCGGCCGGCGTGAGGCGCCGAGCACGATCTGGGTGATCTGGTGGTCCTTTGCGAACTGCATCAGGGCAGGGGCGGGGTCGTCCGCGACTATCTCGTGCCAGCTCGCGCCGAGGTCCTCGGCCAGGTGCTTGACGGACGCGAGCGCCTCTTTGGAGGCCGACTGCGAGCTGTCGTCCGCGCGGACGTGGACCGCCTGAAGGTCGGCGTGCGCACGGGCCGCGATGCGCGCCGCGCGCCGCAGCACCCTGTCGGTTCCCGGCGAAGCCGTCACCGCCACCATGATGCGCTCCGCGGTGTCCCAGACGATGTCCGGATGCTGGGCGACGAGGTACGCCAGCAGCTCCTCCTCGGTTTCGTCCGCCACGAACCTCAGCGCGAGCTCGCGTAGTGCCGAGAGGTTCTGGTAGCGGAAGAAGCTGTTGAGGGCGAGGGGGATCTTCTCAGGGGGATAGACGTGGCCGTGCAGCATGCGCCTGCGCAGCTGCTCGGGCGACGAGTCGATCAGCTCCACCTGGTCGGCCTTTCGCACGACCCAGTCGGGCACGCGCTCGCGCACCGCCACGCCGGTGATCTGCTGGACGGCATCCGCGACGCTTTCCAGGTGCTGGATGTTGACCGTGCTGATGACGCTGATGCCCGCCTCCAGGATCTCCAACACGTCCTCCCACCGCTTGGCGTGGGGCCCCGAGCCCGGCACGTTGGTGTGGGCAAGCTCGTCGATGAGCGCCACGCCGGCCTTGCGGGCGAGTACTGCCTCCAGGTCCATCTCCTCGAAGCGCGTGCCCCGGTACTCCACGGACTTGCGCGGAACGATGGGCAGGTCGCGTATCTGTTGGGCGGTTAGTTGCCGGCCGTGTGTCTCGACGAAGCCGATCACGACGTCGGCGCCGCGCTTGTAACGACGCCAACCCTCGTCGAGCATCGCCCAGGTCTTGCCGACGCCGGCCACCGCCCCGAGGTAGACGCGGAACTTGCCGGTCGGCTCGACCAAATTGTCGGCCGCTTCCCCGCGCTCAGTCGCCTCGACCACCGTTCGTCCCTGCTCCTCGATCCACGTCTCGTCCCGATCCGTCCCGGAGACGACGCTAGTTTCTTCGCGTAAACAACCGTTTGCACCTGGCGAGCAAGTGGCGGCGGGTGACTCTGCAGCACTCGGCGATGCTGTGGGCGATAAGGCGCATACGGTCCTTCCAGCCCGAGAGGACGTGCACGCCGTGGCGTTCGTCGACCTCGTCGGTCGGTGTGCCGTTCAGCTTGTAAAGCGGGTCGAATACGATGCCGTTGGCCGCCGGGCGACTTTTCCGGTACCAGGTCGCAGGCTGGAAGGTCAGTTGGTCTTCAGCGCGTCCAGAACGCGCCGTAGCCGCAGGTGACGTCGAGCACGGAACAGTCCAGCGAGGCGAGACGCGCCACATTCTCGACGAGATGACGGTTTGTCTGCCAGGGTGTCACCGACAGGTTGGCAGCAGTTACGGCTTATGTCTGTTCGATTAGCCCCAGATCGAGCCGGATGCCGTCAGGCACCGGATTTCCCTTTCTCAGGTTTCAGGTTGCCGTTAGTGAGCTGGATCTATGAGCTGACCTCGGCTGGCGCGGTTAGAGCCGCGGCGATGACCACGTCGTGGAATGACAGTCGATCGTTGTCACAGCCCGACTTTCGAACCACGACCGGTTGGCGAGTATTTGGTCCGGGCTGATCGTGAACCTCCTCCGAGATCGAGAAGGTTCGCCACCGAAGCGCTCGAAAGGCTCGAGGCCCGTCGCTTCACGGAAGCGTCGCTTTGCTTCGGTAAGCGCATCCCGAAGGGCGACGTAAGCGGCGAACCACGTTGCGGCGAAGCGCTCGTACGCTTTCTTGACTGTCTATGGATCCCTTTTCGCCTTGACCCGCGCCAAGCGTCCAAGGGCGCGTCTGACGCGGGTTGAAAGGCGTGTGAAACGCGGGACGCATCAATAGGAGCGCCCCGCGTCCCGCTCCGGACGCTGGACGTGGCGAGAAACGGATCTCATCCATCTCGTCCGCCTGACCCGTGCCGGTCGCGGGACCAGTGTCAACTAACGAGACTCGCGTAGTACAGCGAGCACGTGGTCATAGAGAAGGACCGGTGCGGCGGAGGAAGGAGGACGCGAGCTCGGTTCCCTTCACGTTCCCGCACAGAGCCTCGACGGGGTTGAGCTCCGGCGCGTAAGCGGGCAGGCGTTCGGTGGCGAGCCAGTGGCGCTGGGTCGCAAGGAGCGCGCCTCGCCCTGCTGTGCTGGTTCGACAGCCCGTCCCAGTTGGAACCGGTCAATCGTTCGGTCACTTCGGCGACACGCGGGAGCGTCCACAATTCGGTCGCATCGCCGTTCGCCGGCGCGCCGCGACAAAGCACCTGCTCGAGACGCCTCAGATCCGCCGGGCTGAGTCGGGGCTTTCGCCCCGCCCGACCAGCTGCGGAGAGCGCCCCTAATCGCCCTCCCATCAGGCCGCGTACCGGCGGCTCGTGCTCTGTTCCGAGACCCGAGCTCGCGGACGACGTCGGCCTGGGAGACCCCTCTGGCGAACAGACCGGCCGCTCGTCTCCGCCGCTCTTCCCTGACGGCAAAATCGAATTGGGATGCTGCGACTTAACCTGAGCCCCGGGTCCTCCTTGGTGCTGTAGGTGGTAAAAGACCCACAGGCTCCTCGGAGGACTCACTTCCATGGTGGACCCTGGAACCCGCTCGCCCAGGGACAACGTCCCCGATTATCACAACTAGCGAGCCTGCCGAGCCCGGTCTCGCCCGGCTGACCATCTCGCTGCACAACCTCACGCAGGCGTCGTCGAATCCGCTTTCGATACCAATCCGCGGAACATTCGGCCAGGGGCCCTGGCAACGAACCGTTCGTGGTCGTCACGCGGTCAGCAGTCACAGCACCGTCGCGTCGTTCGCCCTAGACAACTGCGTGGATCCGTCAACCGCCGGCGCGGTTGGATTCCGCCTCGCCCAGGAGTCGTTCCACCTCATTGGCTGGAATCCGCCTGTCGCCCCTGTTTGAGACCACGATGCGCCCTGTCTCCCCGGCGCCGAGCGAGCGATGGTGCGCCTACAGGATCGCGAAGACGAAGATGCCCCGACCGAGCGCGTGCAGCGCCGCGACCAGGGCGGTCATGCCCCTTACGCGGTGCTGCTCCGCCGGGCGGAGCAGTTAGGGCGCGGCCTTCGCCGATCAGCCTGCACGGTCCTCGCACTCGGCGTGCGCATCGCGCAGATGAGGTTAGCCAAATGCGAATGAAATGTAGCTGGATCCCACCCGCAGGAACGGCCGGTCGCACCGCCGGGGCGTCCTTCCTCGCGCTCCGGGCCCTTGGAGATCACGAAGCGGCGTCACCAACCCGTCGTTCGGCGCCCGGAGTCTCAGCCAAGGTGCACCGCATAGGCGTCGCCCATCTCGGCGAGGTGACCGCGTAGCTCGTCCTCGTGCAGAAGGCCGGCCTGCGAGCCGAGTTCGTGCGAGACGCTCATGAAGTTCACCGCCGGCCAGCTGAGCGCCTCGGCGAACGGCATGCCCCGGATGAGCGCCGCGGCCAGCGTCGCCGCGAAGGCATCCTCGGCCCCGGTGCGGTCAAGCGGCGCACTCGAGTCGGGGAAAGGCGGGACAAGGTACCGTTTCGTACCGTCGGCCGCGACGGCACCACCCGTCTCGTCCACGACGACGACCTCGCGTGGGCCGAGCTTCATCAACGGACCGAGCAATTGGGCGGAATCGCCCGAGTGACCGCCCGTGATCGCGACAGCCTGAGTACGGCCGCAGACGAGGACCTCCGCGCGCCCGTACAAGCGCGCGAGCCGCTCGGTTCCGGCTTCGATCTGGAACGTGCCGGGTTGGAAGGCCATCCGGACGGCGGAGTTCTCGTCGAGCCAGTCGGCGATCTTGTCCTGGTAGTCGAGGGCGTGTGGCCCGAGCGAGGTGACGTAGAGCCAGGTCGGCACCTCGCTCGGCCGCAGGTGCGGCCAGTGGTAGTCGAACCGCTCATGTCGGACGAGGATCGTCTGCTCGCCGTTCAACAGCAGTACGAAGTTCCGGTTCGTGTGGGCGGGCGAGTCGACATGGACGAGACGAGTGTCAACGCGCTCGGTGTGCAACGCGCCCAACAGATCGCGCCCGAGCTCGTCGTGGGCGAGAAAACTCGCCAGCGCGACCCGGAGACCGAGACGCGCAAATGCGACGGCCGCGTTGGCGGCACTGCCGCCGGCCTCGACGGTCGTGGCCTTCTCATAGGGGATCTTGGCGCCGAGCGGGAACTCAAGCAACGTCCCCCGCTCGTCGACGCGCCTTTCCACCTGGTTGTCGGACAGCCGGATGAACAGATCGGTCGCCACGTCGCCGACGCTGATCACGTCGTAGCGCTGGGCCGGGGTCACAAAGCCCATCTCTCTCCTCCCGCCGGCAGACCGGTCCTCCCTGCCGCAAGAACTGATCTCGTCGGCGTGTCACCGAGTCCCGATCGTCGTTGACTCGCGCCAATTTTACGTGCGACGGAGGGTCAAGAACCGTTGGTGCCGCGGGACCGCGCTCGAGCCGCCAGCCCGAAGAGATCCCCCGACCCGCCGGGTCAAGAAGATCTTGTGATGGCCCACCTGGCGAACCCAGTGCGCCAGGCGGGCCATCACCCCTTTCTTGAGCGGTGACACATTTCGATCATTCATACCAGGCCAAATGCGTCTGAATCCGACACATATCGGCAGTCCAGGATTATCTTCTGACTGCGAGAAGTGTGGTCACGACGGTTCGACGAAAGTCAAGGGTCGTCATGATTGGTCGATTCCGCGTGAAAAGCAAGGCAACGAAGGCCGGACACGACCAGGACGGCTTCACGCTCATCGAGATCCTCGTCGTCATCGTCATTATGGGTATCCTCGCCGCCGTCGTCGTCTTCTCGCTTGGCGGAGTCACGGGCAGAAGCGCTGTGGCGGCTTGCAACACCGACGTGAAGACGGTTGAGGTCGGAGTCCAGGCGTACGAAGCGAATTCCACGATCGACCCCTCTTCCGCCCCTCCGGCGTCGATCGCCGCCCTGCTCACCTCCGGCGCGAACGGCACGAATGCAGCCCTGCGCGGCTGGCCGAGCAACGGCGCCTACTACTACATCGGACTCGCGATCTCGACCACGAACCTCCAGTACATCACGAGCTCCGGCACTCAGAACATCACTGGTCTCAGCGGCTTGGTAGCGGGCCAAGTCTATGTTGACGCTGGCACACCTCCGGCCACGCCCCTTTCCACCTTTAGCAACTGGCAGAACTACGACTCCTACACCACCACGGGAGGCGGCAGTATCTGCTCCCTCGCTTAGGTGAGTCCTGCTCCGCAGCGTCAAGGACTGGACTCGCGAGGAGACTCGGCACCGCGTCGCCACTTGTGACCGACGAGCGGCGACGCGGTGCCGAAGTGATCCTCTCGGTGGCTTCTAGGCGACTCGCATCGGCGGGATGACTATGGGCGTCGCCGGGCGAGAAGCAGGGGCAGGCCGGCGAGCAGCACTAGCAGGATGCCGGGAACGACGAGGAACCATGTGAACAGGTTGAGATTCGGCAAGCTGTCGACGGCCGCGAAGTTGTTCACTTGGGCCTGCATCGTGTCCACTATCGGCTTATAGAAAGCGAGACCCGGCGGGACCTTCGTGAAGATCGGAACAAGCTTCGGGAAGGTGGTGAGGATCAGACCGAAGGTCGGGGCGTTCTTTCCCAGGAAGGCTTGCAGTTGAGCGGGGGTCATGTGAAGTGCCGTAGCTAGTGCGGCCATGAACTTGGGCAGTTCAGGCGCGGCCGCTACAGCCCCACTCGCGAAGGGACCAAGTGGAGTGAATGTGTTGACGTCGTAACTGACGGTCGTGCGGACGCTGGCAGGCTGCATTATCGGGTGGAAGGCGTTCAGCAGTTTCTGTCCCGCACTCGTCCTGCTCGGCATGGAGACTGTGAACGGCAACACGATAAGCAGGACACCGATGACAAGAACTGGCCAGTGGAACATCCGACTGCTTTTCGCGTTCATATCCTCACTCCTGACTGAGACTCAATTTGCTGGTGGCTCTTGGACGATGATGTTCGAGACCTCGTCGCGGTCGCAGTACAAACGGTTCGCGCAGAGTATCCCAGCTGCTGCTCCGATGACCGCGATCCCGTCAGTTGGGGTGGGGGTGGACGTCATCAGCGGAGAGGGTGGGGCAAATAACACGAGATGCGCGGGTTCGCCCACGCGTAGAAATCTGCCAGGATTGGTTCGACTACTTGGTCCGGTTCCAGACCCTCTAATGGGTGGGGGGAATCGTGCTCACCGGGGTTGACCAATTGCGTGGAGACGAGCACTCGGCTGCGATCACAGTTGGACGTTGGTACTTCGTCGACAGTCGTGATTTTGAGGAATGGGTGCCAGTTCGGTTTCCGGAGTCGCGTTCGTCACCTGCAACCGTCAAGTCATACCGGCGCAAAGAGCTGCGCAGGGTAGCTCGCTGATCCCGATTGACGGCGGACAAGAGAGCGACGCGCCCCAAGGACCTGTCCAGACCGGGGTTCGGATCACGAGTGACGCTCAGCCATCGAGCTACTGCATCGTGATTTGCACCTGGGTCAGACTCCACCTCGATCAAGCACAATCGATAACTAAAGTGTGTCGAGAAAACTCGCGATGATGGCTTCTTGACTGATGAGAACCCCAGAGGATCACGTCGTGTCGCGCGACAATTCGCGCCTAGCTTCTGTTCCACCGTCTCAAGACAGAACACCCGTGCGGCGTGGTCGATCGACGGGGAAACCGGCAATCTGGGTGCTCGCCTCCTTGGTGGCGTATTTGGCCATCGCGTGTCTTGCATTCTGGCCGGTTCAGCCCCTCAGTCAGACGCAGATCCTGGGATGCGCCTGCTCTGACCGGATTCAAGAGGTGTGGTTCTTCGCTTGGATGTTCCACGCGCTGGGGCACGGGATCAATCCATTTACCACCACGGCGATGAACTATCCCTATGGGGTCAACCTCGCCGACAACACGTTGATGCCGCTCCTCGGTCTGCTCGCGTCGCCCGTCACTGCAATTTTCGGGCCGATTGCCGCCTTCAACCTGTTCATGAGGCTTGCCTTTTTTGCTTCGGCGACGTCGATGATGTTTGTCCTCCGCCGCTACACGAAGTGGTTCCCAGCAGCCTTCCTCGGCGGTCTGCTGTACGGGTTCTCGCCCTACGTGGTCGGTCAGGCGTTGGGTCATCTGTTCCTCGCGTTCGTGCCATTTCCCCCTCTCGTGGTTTTGCTGATAGACGAACTCGTAAGACGGCAGGAAAAGGAAGCACGCAAGTACGGGGTGATCCTCGGGCTCGTTATGGCGGCCCAGTTCCTCATCTCGATCGAGGTCCTGGCGACAACCCTGCTGTGCTGTGCCGCCGGGGTTGGTTTCGCGATCGTGGTCTCGCGCGCGAGTGTGCGACGACATATTGCACACGCGCTCCAAGGCGCGATCTGGGCTCTCGCCACGCTCGCGGTGATCGTGGCGTATCCCGTGTACTGCTACCTCTTCGGGCCCTGGCACATATCCGGTCCACAGTGGACGGTGGCAGAGATCGGCCCCTTGCGGGCTGACCTGTTTGGGTCGATCATCCCGACGATCAATCAATTCTTGGCGCCAGCGCACCTTGCAGCGGTCGGCACGACGTACGTGGGGAACGATCTCGCGGAGAACGGCTCGTACCTTGGCATCCCACTGGTCCTGTTGCTTCTGGTTCTTCTCTTTTGGAACCGGCGTGACCGGTTCGTTGTCGTGTTGGCCTTCACAGGATTCGTTGCCTTCCTCCTGTCCCTTGGGACACCGCTCAATTTGGGCGGCCACGCCACCGGAATCGCGCTGCCATTCGCGATCCTGGAGAAGATCCCTGTGCTCGAGAATCTGATCGCGTCGAGATTCTCGCTTTTCGTGGTGCTTGCCTCGGCGTTCATCTATGCAATCGGGCTCGATCGCTGGAAACGAGACGTGTGGAGTTCCGCCAGGGTCGCGCGGTCAGGGATCCTCCACCGAGGCGGCCGGGCCTCGAAGGTCCGGAGCCATGTCCCGATCGTTGGCGTCGTCGCGCTGGTCGGTGCCGGCGTGCTCGTTCCCCTCGTCCCCCAGATGCCGTTCGTCTCA
Organism: Acidimicrobiales bacterium; assembly: GCA_035625025.1. Lineage (GTDB taxonomy): Bacteria > Actinomycetota > Acidimicrobiia > Acidimicrobiales > Bog-793 > Bog-793. Next base: position 4,181 of record DASPQJ010000040.1, on the reverse strand, counting down.
CAGGCGGCAGATGTTCCTCCCTATTTCACATCCGCTGCTGTGAGGGAGATTCCGAACGGAAGCGCCGTCGTCACCTACCCCTACGATTTGAGTGCTGTCAACTATGGAATGCTCTGGCAGGCCATTGCCGGCTTCTCCTTCAAGCTCGTCGGCGGTGAGGCAACGATTCCGCTGGCCACCGGCGGCGGAGCAGTCCACGTTGACCCCCTTCCACCTATTCAGTTGCAGCATCTTTTCCGCGCCGGATACTGGGGGTATGTCCGGCTGGCGCCAAAGCTCGACAAGCACGGCGAGCAACTAGTTCGCCTTTTCCTCACGCGATGGCACATCGGCACCATCATCTTCTACCCGGTCGGCGTCGACCCGGGGCTCGTGATGCGCTACCTCACGGTTGCGCTCGGACGTGCCCCCGTGGAGATCGGGGGCGTCGCCGTCTGGTACCACGCGGACCGTCGCTGACCAGGTCCTCGACAAGAATGCAACTATCGTCACGTGGCGCGTCTCGGGCACGCGATGGGCCGACAAATCGGGATTCCGGTGGGTTCGCCGGCTGAACCTTCGACAACGCGCCGGAAATTCCCGGTTCTGCAATCGTGGTCGGGGCGTTCGCGGCCGCACCGTCCGTGATCGTGGAGGGCAGACTGATGCGCAGGGAAGCCGTGGCAGCAGCGAGATTTGGCTCGGGGGCAATGCGATGAGGGCATGTGTCTACCGAAAGTACGGGGGCCCAGAGGTTCTCGAGATCGTCGAGCGGCCGAGACCCGTCCCTGGTCCTGGGGAAGTCCTCGTCCAGGTAGCAGTATCTGGGGTGAATCCGACGGACTGGAAGACGCGCCGAGGGGCGACCGCCCCCGTCGTGTTCCCTTATCCCGAGGTGGTCCCCCAACAAGACGGCGCGGGTGTCATAGCCGAGGTTGGCGAAGGATGTGATGCGGCCCGAAAGGGGGAGCGCGTCTGGATCTGGGAGTCGGCCTGGCAGCGAGCCGAGGGAACGGCGCAGGAATATGTCGCGCTGGCTCAGGATCATGCCGTCCACTTGCCGGATACGGCGTCGTTTGACCTCGGAGCGAGCCTCGGAATACCCACGCTGACGGCACATCGGTGCCTGACCGTTGGCGCGAACTCGGGAGCAAGGCTCGGACGTGGTTCGCTCTCTGGTCGCACCGTGCTCGTTGCCGGCGGGGCAGGCGCGGTCGGCCACGCCGCGATTGAACTTGCGCGGTGGTCCGGTGCTTCGATTCTCACGACGGTGAGCTCACCGGAAAAGGCCGTGTTGGCAGCTGACGCCGGGGCACACACCGTGATCAACTATCGGACCGAGGACGTGGTTGCCAAGGTTCGGGAAGTCGCGCCGCAAGGTGTCGATCTCATCGTCGAGGTCAACCCGGTCGCCAACGCGGAGATCGACCGCGAAGTCCTCGCGCCGGACGGCACGGTGGCGGTCTACGCCGCGGGCACCCGGGATCTCTCGATTCCCGTGCGACCGGCGATGACGATCAACGCCTGTTACCAATTCGTTCTCATCTACACGGTCCCGAGGATTGCCAAGACCACTGCCGTCGAGGATGTCTCCGCCGCGCTCGACGAGGGGGCGCTCCGGGTGGGCAAAGATGCCGGTCTTCCCCTCCATCGATTCCCGCTCGAGGCGATCCGCGACGCCCAGGCGGCGGTGGAGAGCGGCGTCACCGGGAAAGTCTTGGTTGAGATCGCTGAGCTGGCCGAAGAGAGCTGAGTCCGTGCGGTTGCGGGTCTCACGAGTGACGGGGCGGGCCGATTCCGACGGGCGTGGTCGGATCAGGTCGCCGAACCGTAGATCTGCCGCCAGTTCGCAACCGAGGGTTCGAAGTGTCCGGCGGGGCCTCGGCCGAAGAGAGCGAGCAGATTGCCCGTCATCCTCCTCGTGACGGACGCCGGGCAATTGCGTGCGCCGGGCGAACAAGGTGTGAGGGAAGCGATCCACGAAGTCGCACCGCTGTCGAAGATCCCAGCCGCGCTGGTCGGGTCGGTCCAGTAGGTCATGTCGGAGTAGAGGAATCCCTGGGCCGCGCCGAGCTCGCTCATCGTGTCGGAGAGATTGACGGGTGAGTGAGCGAGGATCTCGAGGTTGTTGGGATGATCCCCCGGATCGAATGCGTCGAGGTCGCCGGTCACGACCCCCGGAACGCGGGAGCCGTTGTGCAGTCCGGTTCCTCGGAGGAACCAGGGGGACGCACCAGGCGCGACGACGAGTGATTCAGGCGCCGCCCCCGGCAGCAGGTAGCCGACGTACTGCTCGCCGACGAACCCGATTTCCGGCCAGTTCGCGGGGGGGGAACTCCAGGTGTTCCCCGTTACCTCGAGCGGATTGCCCTTTCCGTCGAGAGGATCAGCGGTCGAATCGCGATAGTCGATTTCCTCGCGATCGGCGCCCAAGGGTGAAGCCTGGAGGCGCACATGTCGCAAGATGGCGCTCGCGCCGAAGAAGATCATGTTGACGCCGTGGGCCTCGGCGCGCCCAGCCGCCTGGCGTTCGGTGAGCGACCAGCACTCGTCATGGCCGAGCGACACCATCGTTCGATGCGCGAGCAGCAACGCCGGGTGCTGCTGGACCGTCACGTCGGTCATGTATGTGACGTCGAGGCCCTCCTGCTCGACGAAGCGGACGAGGGGGTACTCGCTGCCGAGAAAGTCTCCGGCACCGGCGCCGTAGTCATAGGGGCGGTCGAAAGACACAATGCGAGCCCGCGTGCACAGCGGGTACACCCCCGACGGGCAGGTGCCCGGACCGGCGTAAAAGTCGTAGCCGCCGTAGGCGTTCCAGGCCTGCCAGGTGTAAACGTCGTTCTTTACGACGTAGGTGGCCGTGCTGGTCGGGTCCCAGACGGTTAGCGGGACGTAGCTCTGCTGACCACCACTTCCGACGAGCTTCAGAAGATAGTCGCCCTCGACGAAGGCGCGGGTGATTCTGAACTCGAGTGTTGGCGTCCAGTTGTCGCAGGTGACCATGTTCGTCCCCGTGGTCCGAGGACAGGTCGGCTGCCGACGTCCGGCGATTTCTCGGGAGTGCCAGATGAAGCGGGCACCCTTGCCTTGGTAGTAGCCCATCCGATAGGCGACGACGTGGAGTCGCGGGGCCGTAGTGGAGACGTAGAGCGTGACGCGGTCACCGCGCGCGGCGTACGTCGTGGAGGCGAACCCCTCGATCGATGTTGCCGCACCTGGGGGGATCTCCCAGGCCGTCGTGCCCGGACGCTTGTTCTCCGCGACGACCCATTGAGCCTGGACCCCGTCGCGGGACAGGGTCGTCGCCCGGGGGCGCGTCGTTCCCCGAACCGGCTTATGAAGAGTTCCATGCGCCGCCGCGCCGATCTGGCCGCGCATGACGAGTGCCGCGTCGGACGACGGTGCCGAGATCGCCAATCCCGACACGATGACGACGGCGGCGCCAGCGAGGGCTGCCGGGCGCCTTAACACGCCGGTGTCTCCGGCGGCGCGGTCATGGCCAGAAAGCCCGGACGACCCGAAAGAGGTGGTCGTGCCGCTGGACAATGGAGGGACCACTTCGGGCACGACGAAAGAACGACGGGGAGCCGTCGAGGTTCCCCGCCCGAAGCGTTTCCTAAGGCGGAAGATCTCCATGTGACGGTTGAGACTGTATGTCGAGGGCGACGTGTGATGACGTCGCAGCGCGATTGAGCCGATCAACGACGGCGCTCGATGGCTCCGCCACATCGGCCTCCTGTCCGCCGACCTCCGTGTCGCTTCGCGGTGTCGACGTCTCCAAGTCAACGACGACGAAGGCAGGGTGAATTCTGAGGAGTTGCTCGGGATCCGGGGGTTCCCTGGGAATCGGGAACTTTGCCCGGAACCTGAACTGGAGTCTCCCCAAATGCGGTGACGGCGATCGCGCGCGGCTCCTTCATTGCTCGCAGGGCTCCTGGTAACGTACCTTGGCTTCGTTTGGTTTCCCCTGGCGATCCCGCATCCTTTCGCCGGCTTGGGCGAAGAGTGGGTCAATTCGAGGTGGTCGTTGGACCGGGAATACAACTCGGCGGACTTGGTTCGGGGGGGATCGCGATGGTGAAGCGGCCGAAGCCAAGCCCTGACGACCCGGTTCCGGCTCTCCCGCGGGACGAGGTCGAGCGCCTCTGCATGCGGAACCTGCTCGAGAACCCGGACGAGCGGGTCTATTTCAAGGATCT